>SUZN01000009.1 GCA_015059905.1 Rikenellaceae bacterium | reverse complement strand
TCACATTGATACGGGCATTTACCAACTTCAATTCCGCATCAAGCAGTTGTGTTGAAGCATCAAGCATATCGGTTACAAGAGCGATGTCGTTGCGATAGCGATTTTCGATTACTTGGTAATTCTCGTTAGCAAGTTGTACACTCTTTTCCAATGTGGCTACCTCATCGTATGCCTCCATATATCTCACATAGTCTGATTGAATAGTAAGAGATGTCTGTTCCACGACCTCATCTTGACGACGACGGCTCAACATTGTACTATATTGCGCCTGTCTGATGCTCTTGTTTGCCTTGTAAAGAGAGTGGATAGGGAACGATACGCCAACTCCAATATACCAATAGTTGAAATTCTTATTTATCACGGGCACCTCAATGGTTATTGGACCATCAAAGTGATTAGCGGCAAATAGAGCCACCGTCGGACGGCGTTCTGCACGAGCTAACATCTCTGCTCTTTCGCCTATCTCAACTGCCAATGCAGACTGTTTAACAGTGTGGGCATTACTCTCAGCCATCTGCTGCCAATATGCAACACCCTCCATTGGTAGTATTTTTGCAAGCATTGTGGTATCAGGTTCGATTTGGGTATCGGCAGGCAAGCCAAGCATCGTAACCAAATCATAATTGAGAATCTCTACCGAGTTCTCAACTCTTCTTCTTGCGAGTTCAAAGTTTTTGAGTTGCAACTCGTAGCGAGTAACATCGTTTTGAAGAGCCACACCAGCCTTGTTGCGAGCTTTCGTGTCCTCAATGACGATGCGGGTCAGTTCAATACTCTTATCGTAAACCTTTAATGCATTGTGTAGTTTGTATAGGTCAAGATAGAATCCCGTAAGCATAAAACGGATGCGTGAGCGTGCAGCTTCACGGTTTACGCCCGCCATCTCCTCTTTAAGTTTAGCCATAGCAACACCATTTGTTACAGCACCTCCGGCATAGATGAGTTGGGTCGCTTCGATGGCAAAATTATTTCCGAAATGGGGCATTGGAACACTCTGTCCATTCTTAAACTCTCGGTCTAAAAGATAACCATTGCCGAGATAACTCGCCGACAGAGATAGGTCAATATCGGGTAGATAGCCGTTTTTAGCCACCTTGACCCCCTGTTGTGCCTCAATGACCGCAGCATCCTCCGCCTTTATTGTTTTGCTATTTTCGTCTGCCAGAGCAAACATCTGCTCTAAGGTCAGTACATAAGTTTTTTGGGCATAACTACCCATAGCCCATAATGATGCACATAGCACCATTATGAGCAAACGTACTTTGCTCATACAGTTATAGATATTTAATTAGTGATTTTGAACGACAATTACATCAATACTCAGTCCTCCCAATTCGTTGAGATATTACGATGATACGGGATATAGATATACGAAGCTGAAATGTAGTAATGTAAATATATATTTGTTCTCATATTGATGAAGAACTTTGTGCTCTTCGAGACGCAAAGGTACAAAAAAATCCCTTTTTGCGCGGATAAACACAAAAAGAAATTTTATTTCCGAAACCTAAATCGCTATCCTATTGCGCCTTCGGTGCGGTCAAAAGTGTGCCCTTGCGGATAGTGCAATACTTGTTGCGATAGGGTTTGTCGGGGGCGATGCCGATGTTGGCGAGGCTCTTATAAGTGATGCCGATTTGCTCCTTGCCGAAGTGGTCGCACAATGCTTTGATACTGCCGAAGTAGTGGTGTTCTGCACCGATTTCGAGGTGAATAACGGTGCGTTCTTGCTTGTCTGTTGCCATAGTTAGTTGGTTTTAACCTCAAAAGTATAAAAATATGGAAAATAATCAAAATAATCCATAAAATTATTGTTAAAGATTTGGATATATTAAATATATTCCATATCTTTGTTGTCAGAAATAAGGAGATAACTATGAAGGCAGAAGTTACATAAGATACTCACCAACCCATTCTATGCGGGCAAAATTCAGAGCAAATTCACCGATGGGGAGATTATTGATGGCAAGCACCCCGCGCTCATATCGTGGGTGGAGTTCCTGCAAGTACAAGAGATATTAAGCGGAAGGACGGGCGTTTACAAGGTCAAAGCGGAAACGCCCCGCTTTCCCCTCAAACGACATATCCGTTGCGCCGAAGATGGTCTGCCTCTCACGGCATATACCGTCAAGCGCAAGAACATCGACTACTACAAATGCAACCGAACTGGCTGCAAGAACAATGTATCGGCAAAGAAACTGCACCGCCTGTATGCCGAGCTGTTGGATAGCTACACAATACCACCTATGCTGTTGGAGTGGTTCAGCGATGTGGTATCGGGCATTATTTTCGAGGAGGATAGCGAGCATAAGGAGCAGTTGTCGCTTTTGAAGAAGCAGAAGAGCGAGTTGGAGAGCAAGTTGAAGAAGTGCAAGGTCAGTCGTGGAATGGGTGATATTGACGAAGATATTTACACGACCACCGTGGAGGTTATCCAAGAGAAACTCGCAAAAATTGAGGTAGAAATGGCAAAGGTCAAAAGAAATTTATCGAACCTTACCTCAACGGTTGATGAAGTGGTTGCAACCTGTTGTAAATTAGGTTGTTTGTGGAGTAATTCGGAGTTGGAATTATGCCAGAAAATCCAAAATTTGCTGTTTCCGAGCGGAATTTTTTGGGACAAGGAAAATGAGAATTATCGAACCATCGACTGCAATCAGGCACTCTCTATAATCCAAAGAATATCAAGCGGTTATAAAAATAAAAATGAGGAGAAATCCGAAAATTTCTCCTCAAATTTTAAGATGTGCGGATAAAGGGACTCGAACCCCCACGCCTCTCGGCATCAGATCCTAAGTCTGACGTGGCTACCAATTACACCATATCCGCGCTCTGGTGTGGCGCAAAAGCCAAAAACCGATGCAAAGATAAGTAATTTTCTGATTATTTCACACCCTGCAGCCTAAATTTTTATTTATTTCGCTTTTTTTGCCTACATTTGCATAATATATTGGCAAAGGGGCGATAGGCTCGCGCGGGAAACAATACGCGCACCACAAACATTAAAAATGAGAATATGTCAAGGCTAATCACACTGCAACTCACTCCCAAGCAGGCTTCCGATGTGGAGCTCTACACCTCGCTGGCGGCGCGTCAGGCGGGCGTGAAGCGTAGTGATGTGGCGCTGGCGCGTGTGGTCAAGCGCTCTATCGATGCGCGTCGTGCGCCCGTGAAGGTCAATCTCTCGGTTGAGCTCTTCATTGACACCGACGAGCAGCCTGCTCCAATCCATTTCGACTACCCCGATGTGAGCCACTCGACAGAGGTGGTGGTCGTGGGCTCGGGACCTGCGGGATTGTTCGCGGCGTTGCGCATTATCGAGCTGGGACTCAAACCAATACTGCTTGAGCGAGGTAAGCAGGTGTTGCCCCGCAAGCAGGATATAGCCCTCATAAACCGCAACCTCGACATCGACCCCGACTCGAACTACGCCTTTGGCGCGGGTGGCGCGGGCACATTCTCCGACGGTAAGCTCTTCACGCGCAGCAAGAAGCGCGGCGACTATAACAAGGCGTTGCAAACGCTTGTCTTTCACGGTGCTACGCCTGAGATACTCTACGAGGCACACCCACACATCGGCACCGACAAGCTGCCACGCATCATATCGAACATCTGCTCGACCATCACCACGTCGGGTGGCGAGATACACTTTTCGAGCAAGGTGACGGGCTTCAAGCTCGACCGCGACCGCAGTCGCATAACAGGCGTATGGGTGGGCGACAAGCTCATCGAGGGTGCGGCTGTTGTGCTTGCCACAGGTCACTCGGCGAAGGATATCTACCACACGCTCCACAGCGACGGCGTGCGTCTGGAGGCGAAAGGTTTTGCTATGGGTGTGCGTATCGAGCATCCGCAGCGACTGATTGACTCCATCCAATACCATATGCCCGAGCGCGGCGAGTATCTGCCTGCGGCAGCCTATTCGCTTGTAAATCAGATTGAAGGGCGTGGTGTATATTCGTTTTGTATGTGTCCAGGCGGATTTATCGTGCCAGCGATGACCGATGCGGCGCAGTCGGTGGTGAATGGTATGTCGCCCAGCGGACGTAACTCGCGATGGGCAAACTCGGGTCTTGTGACCGAGGTCAGGGTGGAGGATTTTGCTCACCTTGAGGCGCAGTATGGAGCTCTGGCGGGTCTTGTCTTTCAGCAGCAGCTGGAGGAGGCGGCACGCCTGAATGGTGGCGACAAGCAGATAGCTCCAGCGCAGAGGGTGTCGGATTTTGTGGCAGGCAGAGCCTCGACATCGTTGCCCTCAACGTCTTATATCCCAGGTCTTTGTTGTTCACGACTGGATAAATGGATGCCCGACTTTATGGCGTCGGCGCTCCGCAAGGGTATAGCATCGTTTGACAGGAAGATGCGCGGATACGTCACGCCCGAGGCTATTGTGGTGGGTGTGGAGTCGCGCACCTCGACCCCTGTACGTATTCCTCGTGACGGCGATACGCTGATGCACCCCGAGGTGGCGGGTTTGTTCCCCGCAGGCGAGGGCGCAGGCTACGCTGGCGGTATCGTCTCGGCAGCGCTGGATGGCGAGCGAGTAGCCGATGCGGTGGGCAGATATGTAATTCAAAATTAAGAATTCAAAATTGGGCTGACGCTCGTGTATAATCTACATAAATAAAAAAGTCATTCTACATTACCTGTGCAGAATGACTTTATTTTTTTGTATCAAATCTAATTCTTAATTTTGAATTTTGAATTTTGAATTTTGAATTGCTCCGCTTACAGCCACTTCTTGTAGCGGAAATACCAGATAGTCATTCCCGATGCCAATATCATCATAAATATAGCGAAGAAATAGCCCAGCGGGATGGTGTAGCCGCCAACCTCCCACACCCAGTCAAGCTCGGGCATAAAGTGGAAGTTCATACCATAGATACTCGCAATAAGCGTAGCGGGGAGGAAGATAACCGCCGCCACCGAGAAAATCTTCACAATCTCATTCTGCTCGATGTTAATCAGACCAAGTGCCGAGTCCTGGATATAGTCCAGACGCTGGAACGAGAAGTCGGCGTGGTTGATAAGCGAGTTCACGTCCTTAATCATCAGCTGCAAGCGTGGGTAGATATCATTTGGGAAACGCTCCGAGCGCAGGATGCTCGACAGGATGCGCTGACGGTCAAAGATGTTCTCACGCAAGACCATCGTATTCTCCTGCAAGGCGTTGATACGGTGGATAACCTCCTTGTCGATGGTATCCTCGGTGTTGATATCCTTACTCAACGCTGCAACCTGCTTTGCCACAAACTCCACAAGGTCGGCATCGAAGTCGATGCGTACCTCCAGCAGCGAGATGAAGATATGGTATCCCGTAGAGTAGCCGCGATAGTTCATCTGAAGGCGCTTCTCTGCCTCGCGGAAGGTGCGTGACTCGGCGCTACGCATCGACACCAGCACACCCTCGTTGGAGATGATGAACGACACGGGCTCCACCTCGAACGAATCGCCCGTAGGGATGAAGAAGTTGGTGTTCGAGATAATCGAGTTCTCGTTCTCCGAGTACTTTGAAGTGGACTCAATCTCCTCTACCTGCTGACGTGTCTGGAGGCTCTCCTCCATAAAGTTCTCGACAGCCTTCTGCTCCTTGATTGAGGGCGAGAGGAGGTCAATCCAGAGAATATCATCGTAGCCCAGGTTGTCCAACAACTCGGGCTCGGCGTTGCGTATGATTTTATTGTATTGCTTGAGGTAAATAGTAAGCATAACTGCAAAGGTTTTTACTGGTTGATAACTCTTTGGGAGCCGCTGACGAGCAACACGTCAGCAGATGGCAGTCGCCCACCTGGGGCGGCTACTCTCTTCAGCCTGGGTTGGATCGAGGCTCAATCTTGAGGCCTGCGTTCCAAAACTTTTGCAGTGCCGAGTGCTTCTCGGCGTTGAATACGAAATCTATGTTTTGAGTGAGATACTCATAAGCGTTGTAGTGCTTCTGGTCGAAGCCCGCCTCGACGATAGCCTCCCAGATTGACTCCACACCGAAGGTGAGGGCGCGCTGCAAGGCGTCGATATGCTCGTAGGATGTACCCTTGCGAGCCACCCACACGGCAAAGGCAAAAGGCATACCCGTAGCCTTGTTCCACTCCTCCGAGAGGTCGTAGTTGTAGTTGAAGAGCTCCTCGTGGTCAAAGACCTTGTCGCCGATAAGCAGGAAACCATCGGTAGGCTCGGCATACGCCACCTGGGTGTAGTCCTCCAGCGCATACCACTCGGGGCTTATGTGCCAGAGGTTGGCAGCCAGATAGCCTACAAGCTGCACAGAGGTGCGTGAGTGGGCATCGAGGAAGATGCGCTTAACCTGCTGCACGGGCACGTTGGAGAAGAGCTCCACAGTGCGTACCTTGCCCGATGAGCCAATGCAGTAATCGGTGATAATGTTGGTGGATTTCAGTGTCGGAACCATTGCCGAGGGCATCAGGGCGATGTCCGCCTTGCCCGTCGCGTAGTTCTCATAACACCCCGCAGGAGGTGTCAAAAGAAGATTTGCGCGAAGCTCACCTTCGTGCTTGATACCATAGATGAATGGTATCGTATTCAAGTACGACACAGCCGCAATTGTTGGAGTAGTAACCATCATCCATATAGTATCCTAAAAAAGTTAAACACATGTGCTCCGCGCTTACGCCCAAGCACTTCAACGTGCAAATATAACAATATTTATACAAATGAACAAGACAATAAGCAAAAAAAGCAGAAAGAGCAAGGAGAAAACGCCTCCACAGTGTGGTGTAATAATGAAAAACTCTCCCCCTGGATTAGAGGCAGTGACTACAAGCCGAGGGGTATGGGTGGAGAATAACAAAAAACAGATTACCACGTCGCTACGCTTCTTGTAATAACGTGGTAATTAAATTGTTACTTTAATTTTTGAATTCTCCCTCCCTACTCCTCGCGGAAGATATTAAATCGCTTGAGGGCGGGGTTGCGGCGTGAGAGGATAAAGCTTTCGAGCACCAGCAGCGCCAGCGCCACCGCGATAAGGTATTGATACTGTTCGTTATACTCCTCGTAGCGCACGGTCGTGAGCTCGCTCTTCTCCATCTGATTGATGCTCTTGACAATCTCCTCCAGTCCGATTGACTGCTTTGTGGCGCGAACATAAGCGCCCTCTGTCGTTGAGGCTATCTGCTGCAACATCTGCTCGCCCAGCTTCGACACCACCATCTCGCCATTCTCATCCTTGATAAACTCGCCGCCAATCTCTATCGGCGCACCCTCGGGTGTACCGATACCGATGCAGTAGATGCGAATGCCCTCCTGCTTGGCGTGCTCAACGATTGGGGTGATATCCTGTTCGTGGTTTTCGCCATCGGTGATGAGCACCATTGCGCGGCTCTGTCCGCTCTGGCTTGAGAATGAGAGTGTTGCAAGCTCCAGTGCCTTACCTATGTCGGTACCCTGCTCGGCTATGAGCGAGGTGGATATACGTTTTGTGAATGCCTGCGCCATACGGTAGTCCGAGGTGATGGGTAGCTGCACCTTTGGCTCGCCTGCGAAGATTACCATACCCACACGCTCCTGCTGCAACCCCTCGAAGAGCTTGTTTATCGCATACTTCGTGCGCTCCAGTCGGTTTGGCTCGAAGTCCTCGGCAAGCATCGAGTTAGAGACATCCACCACCAGCATCATCTCCACGCCTCGAGCCTTCTCCTCGCGCAGTTTTGAGCCTAATTGTGGGCGTGCTGCCGCCACTACCAGGCAGGCAAATGCCGTAAGCCATATCCACAGCTTCAGGCGCAGACGCGCAGGTGAGTAGGCGGGGATAAGCTCCTTGAGCAGCTCAATATTTCCGAAACGCTCCATCAGAAGGCGCCTGCGACGCATCATCAGTGCAAAGATTATCGCCAGCACGGGAATTACCGCCAGCAGATATAATAGTTCTATGTGTGCAAATCGAAACATCGTTATGGTATGCGTTTAAGTATAACGTGGTTGAACAAAAATTCGAGCAGCAACAACGCCATCGCAGCCAGCAGCATCGGCATAAACTTCTCGTGATAGATGGTCATCTCGGTAATCTCCACCTTGCTCTTTTCCAGCGTGTTAATCTCGTCGTATATGGCCTTTAGCTTATCCTTGTCCTCGGCACGGAAGTACTTTCCGCCCGTGCGCGATGCTATCTCGGTGAGGGTCTCCTCGTCAATCTCGACATCCATCATCTGATAGCTTATCTCGCCAAATGGGTCGATGACAGGATAGGGCGCTTTGCCGCGTCTGCCCACACCGATGGTATATACCTTGATACCCATATCGGCAGCTATGTCGGCAGCCATCAGCGGAGCAATCTCGCCTCGGTTGTTCACACCATCGGTCAAGAGGATTACCACCTTCGACTTCGCCTCGCTCTCACGCAGACGGTTCAGCGCGGTTGCCAAGCCGTTACCTATGGCTGTTCCATCCTCGATTATGCCGCTACGCACACGCGCAAGCATTGTCTGCAATGTGCTCTTGTCGGTGGTGAGGGGGCTCTGCGTGAAGCTCTCGCCCGCAAATACCGCCACACCTATGCGGTCGCCCACACGGTCGTTGATAAACGATGCAGCCACCTCCTTTGCTGCCTCCAGACGGTCGGGCTGGAAGTCGCGCGCAAGCATTGAGCCCGATATATCTATCGAGAGCATAATGTCGATACCTTCGGCATTGGTGTTGGTCTGCTCCTCTACGCCCTGCGGACGTGCCAGCGCCACCACCAACAAAGCAAAGGTTAACGTGCGTAACACAAAAGGTGTGTGACGCAACCAATAACGCAACGTGCGTGGTGCTTTTTTTACGCCCTCGATGGTTGAGATGCGTATCGCCGCACCGCCCTGCAACGTGCGGTATATGTAGTATGCAACCATTGGCACTATAAGCACCAATAGCCACAACAGATATGGATTTGCAAATCTCATTTTTTATTCTCGTCAAAGTCCTCATATAGCAGGCGTAGAGCCTGTTACCAATTCTTCTTGCCTCGGATAATAATTCCCTTCTTCTTTTCGTCTAACTTCTCCTGCGTCTTGTCCTCCTGCGCTTGGATGGCGTTCAAAAGCTGCTGTTGCTGCTCCTCGCTCATACCGCTACGAGGCTTCTCGCCCTGTGGCTTTTGTGGCTGCTCCTTCTGCTCCTGGTCGCCACCGCCCTTGTTATCCTGCTGATTGTCCTTGTTCTGGTCCTGGTTATTATCCTTGTTATCCTTATTGTCGTTCTGGTTTTGGTCGTTATTTTGGTCTTGATTCTGGTTTTGGTCTTGGTTCTGGTCCTGATTCTGGTCGTTGTTCTGCTGATTTTGCTGTTGCTGTTGCTGCTGCTCAAGCAACTTCTTTGTCAGGGCGTAGTTGTACTTCGCCTCCATATCATCGGGGCGCAGGACAAGACTTTGGCGGTAACTCTTCAGCGCATCCTGTAACTTCTGCTGCACAAACTGTGTGTTGCCGAGGTTGTAGAAGGCATCGGCGCGCTCGTCGGCTGTACGCAATGAGTCGGCTGCGGCAGCCTGCAACAATCCTTCCGCCTGCGAGATAAATCCCTGGCTCAACTTTGCCGCCGAGGAGTTGGGGTCATCGTAGGCTGTGGTGTCCGCCATTGCCTGACGCAACATAGTGTTACCCAGGTTGTAACGCGCCTCAAACGATGTGGAGTCGTGTTGTAGCGCGTGCTGATAGGCGTCGGCACTCTGCGCGTAACGCTCCTTGGCAAAGAGGCGGTTACCCTTACGCACCAAACCGCGCTCGGGCATCTTCTGCGCCGAGGCTGTGAGTGTGCAGAACAGGGCTGCAAGGGTGAATATTATATATATGTATCTTTTCATTGCTCTACTTTTTCTGTTCGTCCTCGTCCTCCTCCTCTGGTTTAGGCATTGTCTGCTCCACGAAGTTCAGCGCCATAGTATATGCCGCCTCATTTGCCTCTGCCTCGGGCATAGCCTTTGCGAACTTCACAAGGTCGGCGTCACGCAACAGCTCTGTGAGGTCCATCGCCTGCTTCTGTGGCAATTCAACGCTTCGCATAGCCTCGATAATCTCGTCGGAGGTCATCTCCAGTGCTCCCACGCCCCACTCGCCAGCGATGTAGGCGCGCAGGATGTCGGTCAGAGAGGAGTAGTATTGCTTGTGCTTGCCCTCCTGCCACAGACGCTCGCCGTGCAGACGCTTCAAATCGCGCAACGCAATCTCGTGAGGTGGCAGTGGTGGTGCAGGCTTGAAGATGTCGCTGAAACTCTTGCCGTAGTGCGCCAGCACACGCTTGGCAATAAGGTAGAGTGCCACCAGAATAAGCAGGATGATGATTGTCCAGGTGATGTAGCCCGAAATCTCGCCCATCTTGAACTTCAGCGTGCGTTGTGGCTTGATGTCGAAGATGGTGTGTGACGTGGAGTCAATCTCAAATGTGGTGACCATCAGACGCAGTGTGTCGTTGCCCTGCAATGTGTCGATGATGTTCTTGTCGAGATACATCACCTCGGGCAACACGTTGTGCATACCCTCCTGAAAGGCTGCCATCAGGTAGCTCTTGCGCAGCTTGAGCTTGCGTCCCTCGCGTGAGAGAGTGTCGATGGCTCTATCTTCGATGAGTTCGTAGTAATCGGTCTTTGCCTGGCTGAAGTCGGGGAAATATATCTCCTGCATCAGGTCCTTCTCAACCTCTATCGAGTAGAGAAACCTATCGCCAATGCCGATAGAGTCGGGCTCCACCGTTCCGCTGATTTTGGGGGCATTAGCAGGTATCACTCGCTCCGAGGGCTTCACGCCCGAAGGCTCCTGCGCCTGCTGCTCCTGCGCCTGCTGCTCCTGCGCCAAAGTCGTATTACAAATCAAAACCAGAGCCGCACAATAAGCCAGATATGCTGCTAACCTGTTGAGCCTTAACTCCAATTTTGAACCGACGCTGCGGAACGAAAGCAGAGAGTGCTTGCACTCTTTGCTGAGTCGCGAGGAGGAAACGGCAACTTGCTTGTCGTAATTTTGAATTATAAATTTTGAATTCATTTTATCTCTGCTTGAAGAGTTTTATCAGTTCGGCAACATAGTCGCCCTCGGTAGATATCATTGCCGAGTCAATGCGGTTACGCTTGAGCAACTCCTCCACCTCCTCGTTACGCTGCGCCCAGCTCTGTGCGTAGTGCTCGCGCACACGCGCCGATGAGGTATCGACCCACTCCTTGCGACCTGTCTCGGCATCTTCCAACTCGATAATGCCTACATCGGGTAGCTCTGCCTCACGTCGGTCCCACACTCTGATACCCACAAGGTCGTGCTTCGACCCCGCAATCTTAAGCGCATCCTCCAGCGCTGCCTTGTCGCGGCGAGAGTTCATAAAGTCCGAGAGGATGAATGTCGTGCAGCGCTTCTTGCTCACGCCCGTGAGGAAGCGCACTGCCTCCGATATTGACGTGCGCGAAGATTTGGGCTGGAAACTGATAAGCTCGCGTATAATCATCAGGATATGGCTCTTGCCCTTCTTGGGCGGGATGAACTTCTCCACTCGGTCGGAGAAGAATATGCAACCCACCTTATCGTTGTTCTGTGCGGCAGAGAATGCCAGCACGGCAGCTATCTCGGTGATGACGTTCTGCTTCATACGCTCGGTTGTGCCGAATCCTCGTGAGCCACTCACGTCCACCACCAGCATCATCGTCAGCTCGCGCTCCTCCTCATAAATCTTGATGTGAGGCTTCGACGAGCGTGCCGTCACGTTCCAGTCAATGTCGCGCACATCGTCGCCGATGCGGTACTCTCTGACCTCGGAAAACGACATACCACGTCCTCGGAAAGCAGTGTGATACTTTCCTGCGAAGATTTCATTCGACAGACCTCGGGTCTTAATCTCTATCTTGCGGACTCGGCGAAGGATATCGTTCTCGCTCTGCTGCATACGCTATGGTACGATTACGTTGTTAAGTATCTCGGTGATAATCTGCTCGGTGGTGATGTTTTCAGCCTCTGCCTCGTATGTGAGTCCAATACGGTGACGCAATACATCGTGACATACGGCACGCACATCCTCTGGGATGACGTAACCACGACGACGGATGAATGCGTAGGCGCGTGCCGCCTTGGCAAGCGATATGCTGGCACGAGGCGAACCTCCGTAGGCGATGAGTGGCTGCAACTTCTCCAGGTTGTACTCCGCAGGCTCGCGCGTAGCGAAGATGATGTCGATGATGTACTTCTCGATCTTCTCGTCCATATATACATCCTCCACAACCTTGCGTGCCTTCACAATATCCTCTGGCGAGATAACCTTGTTTACCGCTGGCATACCAGCACCCGAGAGGTTCATACGCACAATCTCGCGCTCCTCCTGCTTCTTGGGGTATGAAATCTTTGCCTTGAGCATAAAACGATCGACCTGCGCCTCTGGCAGAGGATATGTACCCTCCTGCTCCAATGGGTTCTGTGTAGCCAATACGAGGAATGGCTCTGGCAATTTGTAGGTGTCGTCGCCGATGGTCACCTGCTTCTCCTGCATAGCCTCCAGAAGTGCCGACTGCACCTTCGCTGGAGAACGGTTAATCTCATCCGCCAGCACGAAGTTGGCGAAAACAGGACCCTTGCGTACCACGAAATCCTCGTTCTTCTGCGAGTAAATCAGCGTACCGATAAGGTCGGCAGGCAAGAGGTCGGGTGTGAACTGGATACGGCTGAAGTCAGCATCTACAGCCTTTGCCAATGTGGTGATAGCCAATGTCTTTGCCAAGCCTGGCACACCCTCCAGCAGGATGTGACCGTTAGAGAGCAGACCGATTAAGAGGGTATCGACCAGATGGCTCTGACCCACGATAACCTTGCCCAGCTCCTGTCGCAGCGTATCAACAAATACGCTCTCGCGCTCGATGCGCTCGTTAAGTTCCTTAATGTTAATTAATTCACTCATTGTAGTTATGTTTTTTATCTTTGTTGTTTTCTATTTTGGTCTATCAGGTTAAGCTTCGCTTAAACAAGAACGAAACTCAACCGTATATTATTGCAAAGATATAAAAATAATGAGAAATAAATGCATAAAATATTGTTATTAAAGTGTCATTATATATTCTCAAACCTGCTACATTTTCGGTGACATCGTGTGTTAATTAAGGAGTGAATAAAGTAAACATAAAGCATCTATTTGGGGTGTGGTGTCCCGCCTCGGAGGTAGTTTTTGGGAGCATTTATAAAATAAGTATGCCGTCTATTCTTTTCGTGGAAATTAAGCCCATCTGCCGTTTTTGCCGCCTTCAGACTCTCGTTTTTGCCCAAATTGGAGGGGAAATTTCCCTTTTGGAGCATATTTTTGAGGGTTATTTCGCCACATAATAGCCTTTTTTATCCCATAGGGCTTCGCCCTTATAACATTACGGGGGTCTTAACCACATAAATTTTGTTGTTTCGAAAATTTAGCAGACTTTTGCAACCGTAAATTTTATGCGGGGCGGGTGCCTTATCTCGCTCGCAGATATTTTTAAGAAAACAAGCAACATCAAATAAACCATTATTATTAATTTGCGCAACAGGCGTTAAGTCTATGATGAAGGTTTTGACTGACATCTTGCGCAAGAAAACAGACAAGTATGAAAATTTTTACAAAAATTGCTTTGACCCTCGCGGTCGCAACAACCATCGCAACATCAGCTTTTGCGGGTGGTCCTATGACAAACTCAAACCAGAGTGCTCACTTCCTGCGTAGCATCGCACGTGGTACATCACTCTCTACTGATGCAGTTTATACCAACCCTGCGGGTGTGGTATTTATGGAGAATGGTTTCCACCTCGGTATTAACGACCAGATGGCAGCACAGACTCGTACCATCACATCTACTTACGCTCCATTTGCGATGGGTGCGCAGAATGGTGGCAACCCAACAAAGGAGTTCAAGGGTGAGGTATTCTCTCCAGTTATCCCAAGTGTTCACTTTGCGTGGAAGCACAACCGTTGGGCTGTAATGGCTGGTATGGGTGTAAACGGTGGCGGTGGCTCTTTGGAGTTCGCTGACGGTTTGGGCTCATTCGAGCGTCAGTTCTCTGTTTTGCCAGGTGCAGTATCACAGCTTGGTCAGGCTTTTGGTCTGTCGGCTAACCAGTACGATATGAATATGTATCTCAAGGGTAACTCAATGACTTTGGCATTCAACGTAGGTGCTGCGTTCCGTATCACCGACTGGTTGTCAGTTGCTGCACAGGTTCGTTTCAGCTCTACATCTAACAGCTACGAGGGTCATATGAAGGATATCGCTCTTAATCCTAACGCTCCAGCACTCGGTATGACAGGCGCTATGATGCCAGCGGCTACATTCTTCCAGACTATCGCTGCTGCTATGGGTCAGGCTAACCCACAGTTGGCGCAGACAGCTGGTACTTATGCTGCCCTCACATCAGACCACATCCTCGACGTTAAGCAGAAGGGTACTTCTATCAGCCCAGTTGTAGCGTTGGCTTTCCACAAGGGCGCGTGGGATGCATCTTTGAAGTATGAGTTCAAGATGGCTACAGAGCTCGAGATTGAGTCTGCAGAGGTATCTGCAAAGGACCCTGTTATCAACGGTATCTTCGCCGATGGCTCAAAGGTTAAGTCAGAGACTCCAGCCTTGTTGGCTGCTGCCGTAAGCCGTCATTTCGGTCCTGTGAAGGTTACAGCACAGTGGCACCACTACTTCGATAAGGATGCCGAGAACTCATTCTCTCCAGTTATCGAGGGCAACACCAACGAGTATATGCTGGGTGTTGAGTGGCAGATTTCAGAGAAGTGGTTGGTATCAGCAGGTACACAGCGCACACAGCTCAATATGAACGAGAACGCTTACTCTGATATGAACTTCTCAATCTCATCTTGGTCAATCGCTGCAGGTTTGAAGTACCAGGTTTGCGACCTGGTAGGTATCAACCTCGGTGTGATGCCAACAATCTACGACGAGGCTGTTGCCGTAGGTCAGGCAAGCGGTATCGATTTCAAGGATGTTTACAAGCGTACCTCAATGGCTTGGGGTATCGGTCTTGACTTCAAGTTCGGTAAATAATTTACCACAATATTGCCGAGTCGCCTTTGATCGGGCGGCTCGGAACTAAACGACGTTTGTAAGTCGTACAAGAGACTCTGATGCAACAGGGTTCAATTGCAGAGGAGACTCTCCAGCGCGAAGGTGCAGGGTGAGAATATGGGCCCTCGCAGACGAGGGGCGCGACAATGTGAGTGACGCGACGATTCACATTGACACGCAACCTCCGAAACGATTAAATATTCAACCCTGCCGCCCCAGCGAGGGAGGCTGCGAAGGGGTGCAGAGAGGAAGATATGGGAGAATGAAAGTTATGAATGAAAGTGTTTAGCTTACGGTTATTTATATCATTCACCCTGTTGGTACGCTCCCCAAAACGCTCCCCGAAGCAGAAATATTAGAAAAATACTCTTTTTGTAGAATATGGTTTTTTGATTGCTGGACGACCGCGCCTCATTTTGGGACGCGGTCGTGAATTTTCAATCCTCTAAAGAGTCGTTATCTCCTGCACTACAATCTTCACAGGTCCCACCAGTCCAGCCTTCTGAAGTGTAGAGGTGGGGCGGTAATAGTACCATATATTAAATGTCTTGCGACCCTGCTCTGGGCGTGGCTCATCTTTGATAAACCATTCGGGCAAGGACTTTATACCTCGACCCATACTCTCACCTCGGTCTATGCCCCACTCAAAGTCGGCAGGGTGCTGCTCGTCGCCAATCAGACGGTTTGCCCAGTTGTTTGTAACGGCGATTTTCAGGCTGTTCTTGCCCCTTTTCAGGTGCGGAGTGATGTCGATAATAAATGGCGCATACCAACTCACCCCCGCATCCTTGCCATTGACCCACACCTGCGCAATGTCGTTCATCTCGCCAAGATCAAGCAGGATACGCTGATTGTCGTCCTTTAGGTCGATGTTGATGTTTTTGTGGTATGTAGCCGTGCCTGCAAAATATTTAATTCGCTCCTCGTTGGAAAGGCTGAAGTCCTCCAGTGCGGGGAATTTGCAGATAAACTTTTTATCAAGTTTTGGCTCAAAGCTGACCTTCCACTCGCCCTCAATGGCTATCTCCTTTTGACCAACAATCTGGTAGTCGGGGCGTATCAGTTCCCCGTAGTTGCCCTCTCGGGGAAATACCACAAAGAGAGCCTCGTCGGGCAAAAGCTCTATTTTCACCTGCGTGCTATGCTCTCCGATGGTGAATGATTTTTCGTGGCGTATCGTGCCGCTGTCGGCATCCCATATCTGCGGTGTGCCCTTCGCTCCACGACACTCCACCCACTTGCTCATAGCCTCTTCGCGTGAGGGGTTGTGGATGAAGAAGAGCTCTGCATCCTCCAATCTGCGGTGCAGCACATTGTCATATATCTCTATGAGCTCGCCCTGCTGAAGCAGCATCTGACAACGGGCAATGTAACTGAAGAATGCCTTTGCTGGCTTTATCCAGGTCTGGTGGCGACCGAAGTGTGTTCCCCACCAGCCCATCCCCATTCCTGGCTGGTATTTGTCATCAAAAGGTTGGTGTACCCAGTGGTGGAGGAAGAGGCGGTTTGCTCCGTGGTGAAAAGCGCCGTCGGTGGAGTGCTTCAACATAGCAGGGTCCTCGGTGTACATACACGACTCGGGGCGACCCGTGTAAGCCTCGGCAGCTACAATCTTTTTGCCCGCATCCTTGGCTGCCTGTATGACCTGTGGGTGTAGCCATCCATCGCCCAAGTTCCAGAACTCCGACATAGGCACATCGGCAGTGAGGGCACTATCGTATATGTTAAACTGGTTCATCCAGTCGTATGGCTCAATGTAGAATTCCAGCCCCGCCTCGTTGATTTTCTCTCGTGCCACCTGCCAGCTCTTTTCAACAAAGAGACTATTTATCACCTCGCGGTTGTCGCGTACATATTGCTGGGTAGCCTTCTCGCCGAAGCAATCTTTTAATGCTATCCAGGGAATGGGGTCGTAGCCCTTGCGTGAGATAAACTCCTCGCGGAAATTTTCGTTCCAATCCTGATACCCCGCCTCGTAGCTGTCGACCAGAATGTGGGTAAACGACTTGCCGATATATGGCTTCAAATGCTCCACAAGAGGTCGCAGAACATTATCCCAATGGAAGATGTTGTGCTCACGGCTGAACTTATCGACCTCCAGCGTCTTGCCCGACAGCTCATCGGGCACGGGGTGAGGCATAGCCATCGTTGGAGCGTAGCCTATGCGGTATATCATCCACTCGCCCTCGGGCGCGTTCCACTTCAGGCGACCCTGCCTATCCATATTTTTAGTCAGCGTCACCACCTTTGAAGCATCTGCCCCCTGACCGATTGGCACTGCGACAACCTCAATGTCCCAATACGATGTAGCCGTACGTTTAGGCTCTGACCAGTTGGAGAATGTGGGTAGTGTGGGCTTGGGTAGAGTGATATCAACTTCTGCGCCACCTGTAAGCTTAACCTTGCTCAATACGATCTGCTTCATAGCCCTCTCGTCGGTGATCCAGTCGCCGCCCGTTGTCGAGTAGCCGGGGCAGTTGTGCAGACCTATCTTCAGCCCAAGTCGCTCCGCCTCGGCAGCTGCCCACTCCAAAGCCTCCCAGTAGTAGTCGCTGCGGTAGGTGCGCTCTTGCCAGGGGTTGTTGCCCAGCAGGTACTCCGACTCCATCACTGCCGATGTGAGGTTGAAGATGGTTGCACCTGCGATGCCCGCCTCTTTCATCGCCTCAAGGTCTTTGGTTATGCCCTCCTTCGAGAAGTTACTGCCCATCCAATGCCACCATACATAGGCTCCATACTCTGCCTTTGGTGTGGCAAAGTTGTGGGCAAGCTCTTCGATGGTTAAATCTCTCTCTTGAGCCTTGAGAGGAAGAAAGAAAATCAGCGCTATCAGGAGAATGAGTAGTCTATTGTACATATATGTTTCTTGGTTTTAGGTTACACACTATACAAAGTTAGTGAAAAATATATACTTTAACGAAAGCCACCAATAAAAAACCGCAGAGCCGAAGCCCTGCGGTCATAGGTTAATGTAGTAGTGTAGGTCGATTAGAAACCCTTACCGATAGCAAGGAAGTCCTCTGCCTTCAAGGCTGCACCACCAATCAAACCACCGTCAACATCCTCCTTTGCGAAGATCTCGGCTGCGTTTGATGGCTTGCAAGAACCACCGTAGAGGATAGGGCACTCGGCAGCTGCTGCGCCGAACTTTGATGCCAATACCTCGCGGATGTAAGCGTGAATCTCCTGTGCCTGCTCTGCAGTTGCAGTCTCGCCTGTACCGATAGCCCAAACTGGCTCGTAAGCGATTACGAGGTCCTTGAACTGCTCCTCTGTGAGGTTGAATACTACCTCCTCAATCTGCTGCTTGCAAACATCGAAGTGCTTGCCTGCCTTACGCTCGTCCAAGCTCTCGCCTACGCAGTAGATAGGCTTCAAACCGTTAGCGTATGCCTGTGCCATCTTCTTGTTCAGAGTCTCTGAAGTCTCACCGTAGTACTGGCGACGCTCAGAGTGACCCAGGATAACGTACTCGCAACCAAGAGCAGCAATCATCTGCGCTGCAACCTCGCCTGTGTAAGCACCCTTTGTCTCTGTTGCGCAATCCTGTGCACCAACAGCGATGTCTGTACCCTTCAAAGTCTCAATAACCTGTGAAAGGTGAGTGAAAGGTGGGCATACGATAAAGTTTACGCACTCGCAAACCTCGCCACGACCTGCTGCTACGTTCTTTGCCAACTCAACGCCCTCGGCTGGGAGGGTGTTCATCTTCCAGTTACCTGCTACAATCTTTTTTCTCATTTTCGTAATGTTTTTTATTTGTTTATAAATTAACTATTCCTAAAAATTACTCCGCCTTCTGGCTCTCAATCCAAGCCTTCACCTCGGCTGTTGCCAAGCCCAGCTTGTTCTTCTTGTTGAAGCCACAAAGGTCGTTGAAGAGCTTGCCGCCACCATTTGCCGCAGTGTTGCGGAACGACTCGACGGTGATGTAGCCCATCTTCTGTATTGGTGCAACCCACTCCTGTGGAATACCTGCCTCGACATACTGTGCCTCGTCATCTGCCACAACCTTCTTCTCGGGACGCATCGTAGGGAAGAACAGCACATCCTGAATTGATGGCTGGTTGAGCATAAACATTGTAAGACGGTCGATACCGATACCCATACCCGAGCATGATGGCATACCATACTCCAGCGCACGCACGAAGTCCATATCGATAAACATAGCCTCGTCGTCTCCCTTCTCCGAGAGCTTCAACTGCTCCTGGAAACGCTCATACTGGTCGATAGGGTCGTTCAGCTCCGAGTATGCGTTGCAGAGCTCCTTGCCGTTTACGAACAACTCAAAACGCTCCGTAAGGTCAGCGTTTTCGCGGTGACGCTTGCAGAGAGGCGACATCTCGCGTGGATAGTCGCAGATGAATGTAGGCTGAATCAAATCTCCCTCGCAGTACTGACCGAAGATAGCATCAATAAGCTTACCCTTGCCCATCGTGTCGTCAATCTCCACGTTCAGACGCTGGCAAGCCTCGCGCAACTGCTCCTCCGTCTGACCTGTGATGTCGTAACCTGTCTTTTCGAGGATGGCGTCGGTCATCGTAAGGCGGCGGAAAGGCGCCTTGAATGAAATCTGCTTGCCATCAATCTCAAGCTCTGTGGTACCGTTTGTCGCCATCGCCACACGCTCCAGCATCTGCTCGGTGAATGACATCATCCACTTGTAGTCCTTGTATGCAACATAAATCTCCATACAGGTGAACTCTGGGTTGTGTGTGCGGTCCATACCCTCGTTGCGGAAGTTTTTGCCAAACTCATACACACCGTCGAAGCCACCTACGATAAGGCGCTTGAGGTAGAGCTCGGTAGCTATTCGCATATAGAAGTCTGTGTCGAGTGCGTTGTGGTGAGTGATGAAAGGACGTGCCGACGCACCACCAGGAATTGGCTGAAGAATTGGAGTCTCCACCTCGATGTAGCCGTGCTCGTTGAAGAACTCGCGCATTGTAGCCATAATCTTGGCGCGCTTGACGAATACCTCCTTGACGTGTGGGTTTACCACCAAATCAACATAACGCTGGCGGTAGCGCACCTCTGGGTCGGTGAGGGCGTCAAACTGCTTGCCGTCCTTCTCCTTCACGATAGGCAGTGGACGTATAGACTTCGAGATTACGGTCAGCTTCTGGCAGTGTATCGACTTCTCGCCCGAGTTTGTGATAAAGGCAAAGCCCTCGACACCCACAAAGTCGCCGATGTCAAGCAACTTCTTGAATACGGTGTTGTAGAGTGTTGGGTCGCCCTCGGGACAGATGTCGTCGCGGCGGATATATACCTGTATGCGACCTGTGTGGTCCTGCAACTCGAAGAATGATGCGCTACCCATAATACGGCGGCTCATAATACGACCTGCAATACGCACCTTGCCATACTGCTCCTTGTTCTCCTCGGTAAGGTTATTAGATATTTCTGCGGCAGTAGCCGTTACATCGTACATCTCGGCGGGGTAAGGCTCAATGCCCAGCTCACGCAGAGCCGCGAGTGACTTACGACGCAAAAGTTCTTGTTCAGAGAGTTCTATGCTCATAATTTTTAAGTTTTGTCTATTTGGGTACAAAGTTACAATATTATAATTCAAAATTCAAGAAAAAACGTATAACAATGCTCTTGTTAGGTATGAACTTTTCTCTCAGAAAAGTACCCACAACCAATTAACACAAAAAAAGGGGCTATTCCACCCCTTTAATCAAATATTTCAAACCAATATCTAACATTAGTTGTTAAATATACTATCAATCTTTTCGCTTGCCTCCTCGGCATCCTCCATCATCTCTTCAAAACCCTGCTGGAGACGCTGGAAATTACCTTCCTGTGATTTAAGTTGCTCGCTCGCACTTACTGACTCATCCAACATATTCTTGAATTTTTGTTGAATATTCTCCATTCCTCCCTTTGCTTCAAAACCTTCAACAAAACCCTCTGCCATACTTGGAAGAAGTTCTATCAAGGTCTTTACCTCCTCTGTGGCGCCCTCAATCGTATAACGAGTTCGCAGACCTGTATAGCGAGCTATCTCCTTGGTGACAAGCTTCAGCTCCTCGGGAGTCATATTTTCGTAGTTCTGCTCCAACTCTGCCAAAAGGTTGTTATACTGCAAATCATATCTCTCAAGTTGAGCAGGAGTACAAAGCTCTCCATTGCGTTCAATGTTATCTGCAATGATTCGCATTTTCTCGCTCACTGGCATAGGTGCGGAAGAGCAAGATGAGAGAAGCAAACATATGCAAAAACCGATAAACCACAAGTTTTTCATATCAAGCAACATTAATAGTTATAATAATCGTTTGAGAATGCTCCCGTTGAACAATTCACACCCCATATGCGGTTATCAGATGGAGTAACACGAATAGCCTCGTCACCCTCACTTACAACTTGACCTGATGTACCATGTAATTCCCATCCAAATTCACATATTTTGTCTGACCCTGGAAGGATGTAACGATAATCATAGAATCCAGAATAGTTAGGATCGACCTCATATGTGTCATAATAGGTAGTTGTAGATACCGCCTGACGTGCTCCGAGCAGATACTCCGTAACATCAGTCCAACTATAATCGATGCTTTCTATTTTAGAATCGTCAATATCACTAAAGTACATATACGCCAGCATACCCAATCCTGCAATATCTACAGAGGTCTCTTCTCCTCCATAAATCGAGGTATAGGCTACACCCACGCTTCTATACTGAAGACCTGTATAACCCTGGTCAACAAGTTTGATATTGTCGTAGTTTGCCTCATCCTTTACCGCCCAGAACTCTAAATCGATATTGTTACCCGACATCATCACAAAATCAGCTACAACAATAACATCATATCTGGTATCGGTTGAAAGATCAGCTTTCGACATCTTAATTTCGTCAGACAAACGGCTATATAAACCTGTCATTGCGCCGACCAAAGAATTGTTTTTATATACGTATGCACGCAAACGTAAACGCAAGTCATCGTCAGGAATAGTGCCATTATAAAACAGTTGAGTCTCTTCTATAAAATCTTTCTGACGCTCGACTAATGGGAAAGCATTCACGGTGATATATGATTTAGCACTCTGTGGAACTGAATCCGCAGGATCAAAATTTGCTTCACATCCAACAAGGCCAATCATCATCAATGCAAAAACAAGAAATCTATTTATGCTATTATTCATAACTCTTATGTTTTATCAATAAACATTTGCCTATTAGAAGATTATATAGCAGGTATATGAAATACCAATTCTAAATCTCTCATTCAGCACCTTCTCAAAATCAGTATAGCAATCATTATACTGTTGGTAAATGTATTCCTGATTATATACTGGCGATAAATCGTGACGATAATAGAAACTTAAATCACTATGCTCCCAGCAGAAACCAATGCGTGCTGATGCAGACATATTTGAGCCATTTACCAACTCCTTGTCCTTTATATAATCGCCATATGAGTCGCTAATCTTCGAACTAAAGTTAAGATTATACGCCCACTCACCACCAATGTAGAAATGACTGTCATCGCCTGTCCTAAAGAGGTTAAGCTTTGCAGCCGCATAGATAGGAACTTGCATAAACGTGATATGTTGGATTTCAGTACCTGTCAACCACTCTGGTTTCCACCACAATGCCTTCGCACCAACCGAGAAGTTAAAAATGTTGTCTGCCGCACCAAGTTTGAACTCCACCTTTGGACCTAAAGCCAAGCTATTCAACATCTCGGCATCAACACCGATACCAAGCTGCGCGCGATCGTCCCACGCACCACTACGCTTCGATGCCTTCGCTTTTCTTTTAATCGTGGTAATTCTAGTCTCAACATACTTCTTAGCCGTTTCCGAACGTGCATATGAGCGAGCCAGCTGGTAATCGTTCTCGGTTGAGTTTACTGAAAGATTGTTAGCATACAACTCACTCAGCTTATCTGATACCCAGTTAGCATATTCACTATCAGGATAAGTCTCCAAATACATAAGTCCATCCTCGATAGTTGGATTATTACAAAATGCAACATGGTCACTTATCGACTTGTAATGCTTCAACATTTCGGTATCTTTCTCCGACAATACAATAGTCTTTGAAGCAGTCTCAAGAACCTCTACAATTTCACTAGCCTTCTCTCTCGACTCGGCTGCTGTTGAAATTGCTTCAGCCATCTTTGCGGTCTTGATAACCGACAACTTGGTTAACGCCTCCTTCATATGATTCTTTGCAGGATTTGAGTCGTCTTCCACATATTTGTTATATGCCTCCTCGGTATCCTCCTTGAGTATTGAAACCCATAACGCTTCGTCCTCAATTGTGTAGATGGCCATCTTTGCCTCCGATTCATAAAGAGAGGTGGATTTGCTGGCGAGATACTTCTCGTAGGCCTCTTTGGTGTTTTCTTTCTTGGTTAAAGCCCACAACTCCTTATCCTCAAACTCCAAAATAGCATTTTTGGCCTCCTTAACGTGCGCTCCATCGGGGAATGAATCCAAATACTGCTGATAGACGGCTTTGTTAGAGTTCCCGTTAATAATGCTTGCCCACGTTGCTTCGTCAGCCTGATGCATTTCTATCTGTCTGATTTTCTGGTCGCACTCGCTAATCTTGCCTTTTGAATATCCATCATTTACGTTAATTTGCAAGATGCTTTGGTAGGCTTTTTTAGCATTAGAATAATCATCAGATGAATTTGCATTTGCAAACAACGTCTCCGCTTGCTCCATCAAAGGCACACACCTCTCGGCACGCGCCACCAGTTTTTCGATCTCACTATAAGTTCTATCAGACGACGACACCTTCTGGCTCTTCAAATAAGCCAGCGCCGCAGTATATTGCCTTATAGCATCTGAATATTTTCCACTATTATAAGCCGCATCGCCACGGTCCTTATAGTTTTGAGAAAATCCCGATAACGGATTGAGCAACAAGCCCAATAATAGTATTATTAAAAACTTCTTCATTCTCTATAGTTATTGATTTTTCCACACTTCCTTCAACTCCAAAAGTCGTGAATCATTTGGAGCAAGCTCCAGCAATCTAAACATAAGATCCTCCGACACCTTGCTGAACTTACCTCCATCGGCAATACGCATTGCTGAAATCTGTGCAATACCATCCTCAATCTCGGTGTTCAGAGCCTCCTCCAACATTTTCACTCGCTTATTCATCTTCGACTGGGCGAACATAGCTGTAACCTTTGGACGGTACTCCTCATAAGCCAAACGGTAGGCATCCCTTGCCTCGACATATTTACCTTGAGCAAGGATTTCATCTGCCGCAGCCAGCTTATAGTCAAAGATCTCCATATTGTTCTTGCTGGTAAACCAAACCCATCCAATGGTACTAACAGCCGCAATGAATGCAATCAACTTTGCTGCCGTAATCCAGTTCTCACCAGGCTTTGGTTTTGAGTTTCTGATGGCATCTTCACGCTGTTGTTTTGCCCAACCTACTGTACCATAACCTTTATTCGCCAAAGCATCCAACTCATTTTCCAAACCATGAATATATGTCATATCGCTAATACGTCCCGCCGCCTTAAAGAAAATCATAACTCGTCGAGTATTAATCTTTTTAAGTTCGGCATTGAAAATAGATAGTTTCTCCGCATGTAAAGCTTTATTTTTGCGATCTTCCTCCTTTCTTAACTCGTCTTCTTGGTCGGGTGTTAAGACATAATACCAATCTTCATCACAAACGTCATATTTCGTCTTATCGAATCTCAAGCACTCGCAACACTCAATCAAAAGATTAAGCGTATAACAATCGATACCACAGCCTTTCGCAAAAGTGAGCAAATCTAAGTATTCTGGAAAGTGATCACGATTAGGTAATACCCCTTTTACCCCCTCTAGCACTTTATTTATGGCCTTGATTAAATCAAGAACCTTCTTCTCGCTTAATTTATTGCTTAACAAGGCTCCGCCATAACAGTCCTGTCCGTCGCTATCAATTATTTTATATATTTCAGGAGAACTATACAATTTAATCTGCACAATCTTCTTCATCTGGAAAGACGTGTTATAACTGGCATACTTTTCTGGGATAAACTCCTTCCCGTTTCGGAAAATAGTAAATAACTCCTGTTCACCCACATTAATAGGTAAGCTATTTGCTTGGAGAATATCACCTGCCAAGATTGTACTTCGCGATGTACGCAACACTAAAAATCTATTGTTTTCCAGATACAATAAATGTGTAACTGACTCGAACGCATCTTCCAACAACTCAATATGTTGTAATTTCTTTAGTGCAGTTTTATCTCCTATACCAACGTGAATAGACTGAACTGATTGCACTATTGGATCAACCGTAGTACTACGATTGACATGATTTACCACAGCGTTAAAATTAAGATCTTGTAAAGAAGTATACTTCTTATACTCAGCCTTAATCTTTCGCATATCATTTTCCTTGGGGTCAAGGATGGGGGTTAAAAAGCTATGATCATCACCTTTATATAAACCAATATCTTTCAAAGATGCGCTACGAATTACCTGGCATAGTGTTTCAGGTAACTCGTGACCATCAAACTCAAGAACACTCATAATAATGTTATTACCTTATATATTAATATAACCTAATCTGTACAGGTTCAGTAACTTTCCAAGTATTACCCTCAAGCATCAACTGACCCTTTCTCTCAACACTGATTTTTATAAAGTTCATAGGATCTCCATCCAATACCTCACAAGCCTCTTTTGCTCCAGAGAATAAGTCATTAGAGATAGTTTCAATGATAGCAAACTCTGCTGAAGTTTCGGATGTTTGATATATAATGAACTGTGAGGTAGTCTCTTTATCAGTGGTGATATACTTTACAGAGAAACCGTTTCGACTTGACTCATACATTCCATACCAAGTTTTCACCTGATAAACTGGTGGAGCAGCAATCTCTTCCGCCACGGGCTGCGCCTGCATTTCCGAGATAAGTCTTGACAAGTCGTTTTTTAATGCTCCTAACTCTGAGTGTAGAGCTTCAACTTTTTTCTCACAAGACGAGATTCTAGTTTGAAGATCCTCTATTTTTTGAACGTTATATTTTAGATTAGTTTTCATCTCATTCATTTTGCCATAAACTCTTGACAATTGATGATTTAACTTTCGCCAAACAAGCCAAAATAGCAAAAGTGACACAACAAGAGCCAATGATACTAATACAATTGTTGCAATCATTGTCTCCTTTGTAGTAACCTCGCGACTTTGCTTTTCTGCCGCTACCGATGCCACACCTTGGGCAGAACCGACATTATCAGCTTTCGGCTCCTTGGGAGTTTTTAATGAATCTGCGACCTCATTTTTTTGAGACTGCTCGGTCTTGGAAGCTTCCGTTTTTGTTTCTTCAGCGTATGCTGGGCAGGTTGATAAACCTACCCAAGCAATCGCTACTATCATTAAAAATAACCTTTTCATACTCTAATTGTTTTGTACATTTGAATATTCAACAAGCATATTGGCAACAGCTAAGAAGAACAAATTGCTCTTGAGGATAGGCTCCTCTGTACTATGACCCTTCTCAAACAACTGTCCCAAAGTATCATAACTCTCTGATGCCTTCTCCTTAATCTTCTGAACATCCTTTGTCTCGAAGCTAATATCGCTCAATACACTGCTTATAATCTGCCTATTCTCATAGATAGCATCAATAAACTCGTTAAAATGAGTCATTACGGCACCCTTATATGTCAGCACCTTGTTTGCCATATAATCAACGTCCTTCTCGGTCTTAAAGCCAAGTACAGACTCACCAACCATTTCAAAGAATGCTGAATCACGAGTGATATTATCGTCATCCTGATTTGGAATAAACACTGTGTCTTTTGCCACAAACGTAAGACTGATGTTTGGATTCTTATATCTGTGGATACCGCCTTCAGCAGTTAAGATCTTTGGGTTATCGGTATAAGCTACCTTAAAACCGTGCTTAAACTCATCCTTCGATATCCCAAATGCATTAAACAAGACATATGTCAACCTCTCGATCACACGCTCATCCGATGATATAATCTTAATATACTCGCTACCTTTTCCAGTGAAGGTTAAAGTACTTGGGACCTCGAATTCTGGGCGTATTGACTTTATATACTTGATAATATCGGCTACATAATTTATAATAGAGGCATAATGCAACAGCAAAACCTTCTTAAGATGACGATTATTACTAATTCTATCTGCAAACTTAAACTCATCTGCATACTTAAAGAAGAATGCTGCCATATCCTTGTCGCCTTCAGATGAATTCTTCGTTCTCGCCTTGAAAAGAGTATATCGCTGCATCAAATCTGGATGTAACTTAACCTCCTTCTTATCAATAAGAGTCTCCATAAACTGCACAAAACCATTTCGCATATTGCCAACAGGTTTTGTTGTACCCCAAATATTATCGCCAGCAAACTGTACAGATGCCTCATAGCCATATGTTACACTCTTCTGGGTTTCAGGGTCACGATACTGCTTATCAAGAATAAATACATCGGTTGTACCACCACCGATATCAATATTGATTGAATTATATGCAAACAATCGTGTGGAACTATCAACCTTATTCAATAACGAGTAATATGGAGCTACTGACTCTAATTCAGGCTCTTTCAAATCAACCGCAAAACCACAATCCGTGAAAATCCTCTTGACGGCAGCTTCCCACGCATTCTTAAACATCTTCTGATCCTGTGACTCCATACTTGCAGGATAGAAATATACCATATCTATCTTGCCCGCATAGTAGCCCTTATTAACAATCATATTTTTAAGCATCCACAATGTCTGCTCACAATAAGCATAGATTCGCTTACTCTCGATACCACCTTCGGCAGCACCACCACCTAATCTTCGAGCCTCCTGAGCTGCCCATTTAAGATTTGTAGCATACTCAAAATTGGAATCCAACTGTACAGACTCATTGTTGATATCATAACCAATATTGACTGTCTCAAATGGATTTGCAACAGCTGCATCATATAACTTTGGAGAATTCAAAGAAGCCGTCTTTACGGGGTATGCAATACCCTGAATACTCTCCTTGCCAATCACAGAAGGAGCAAACTCGCGCAAGAAATCAGCCATAGCCTCTGCTCGACCAAAACTCTTCTTACTTCGATAATCAATCTTTCCACTCTGAACATTCTGCATAGGCTTATTCAACAATACCATCTGCATATCGTCGGCACCAATTGAGAATGATTCAATATTCTTGCTGTCTGGATTATAATATGCAATATGAGTATTTGATGTTCCAAAGTCTAATGAAATCATCGTTTTGTTTGCCTGACGATCATTATGATCCTGATTATAAACCTTCCACAATGGTACAATCAATGCAGAATATGAACTTTCACTACTTGCATTAACCTTTACCTCAATGAAATCAAATTTATTTGACGTTGTATTTCTCAAGCTATAGATGGTAGAAGAACCTGCATTAAGACTAGAACGTGGAACACCATTGATTTCCAAGCGAGTGTCAAGTTGGCTGTCTGCAAAGAATGACAAAGAAGCCTTCTTGCTCTGCTCAAACAAGTAAACACTATACTCATTCTTAAGATTAGACTCCTTATGAAGCTGATAGAATGGGAATATACCCAAACCCATAGGTGCGTTACTATAAATATCCGACGAGTTATAGGTTCGACTCAGAGTAATCTTCTTATCGCCTTTCAATTTAATGGTAAGTTCAGCTCTAACCTCCTTCAATGAAGCCATATCGTTAGGATCGTCATATACGGCCACCATCTTTAGATTATCCTTCAAATCCGTAATCTTAAAGAATAAGAAATACTCTCGGCGTATAGGCAACAAGAAACTTACTGCTCCATTGTTTGCATTCGACGTTGCGTTATTAAAATACTTTTCAGCGTTTATCGCATAACCCAAGTCTATAATATTATCATAGAAGAAGTCTGAATTAGAGACCCAAGGATATCTGATAGTAGAATACTCTCCATTGTGACCACCATTTTTAGGCAAATAGCGGTCGCCAATCTGCTTGCCTTTATATGTTCCTGTTCCTTGATCGGCACACATGCTACTAAGAATTTGGGTATTTGTATCCCAATATTCATCAACATATTTCCAACCCTGCTGTGTAAATTTCTCTGGCAATACGAGAGGAACAACACTCATATACTTTTTATACTCGGTTGAAGTAGGAGCCATAATAAAATGACTACTATTCTCAAGATCTGGAACTCGATTATTCCATCTTAATTTAATACCCGCAACCTCAAGTGGAGTCTTAAACTCTTTGTAATTATTTTCAAATTCCTGCACAAACGTATCTGTTTCGGTCATGTAATAATCTCCCAACTGATTGAGAATATAACGACCGAAATCCATAAATGAATTACCAGCCTGAAGCATTGACTTATGAATCAACGTCAATGAATACAAAAATTCCTGAAACTCTTTTGGACGCTCACTCAACGAAACTGGTTTTACTCCACAGAAATCAACCTTTTTGTTTGATGAAAAATCAAATTTACCTGATTTACGACGCTCTGCCAAATCACGACGCAGGTTTGGGGATGTATATACGAGGGTAAAAGGTGACAAACCACCCAACAACAAACCATTATACTCAATAAGTGTCATCTCCGAATCAAAAGCACGAGCAGTATTAAAAGCCATCTCTAATGATTCACCGAGGAGAATACCCGAATCGGTACCCTTGTTTTTTAGATTTTGAATAACACCATCCTTATGCCACTTGATAAATTTTAAAGATGGGTCATTTCCCTTCTCAAACAACAATTGCAAGATATCAAGGCTATCAGAAACAAGCTGTGCATAAGAACCAAATTTCTTTACATCCTTGTTTGAGTTATTATTCTTTGACTTCTCATACGCATCATTCAACACTTTATATGCTGTCTTGAAAAGATATATACGAGCCAAAGGCGTTGGAATAGACGTACCAATCTTTCCTGACGCTGGAACGACCTCCATTGCATCGGGAATATTTGTAATATTATCATTTGTTAAACCTTCGCTCTTCAACCAACCATCAGAGTCCCCTTTAACTCTATCTACTTGGTGTATTCTAAAAGTATATTTTGCCATAACGTTATATCCTGATTTGATTATTTATCTTTTTTGTCAGCTGCAGCCAAACCTGCTTCGGTTCCTATACGTAAGAAGACTCCGCCCTCCTGACCTTCTACAATTTGTTTACTATACTTCTCATTTGCCTGACTCAATGCTAATTGCATTGTGTTTTCTATACCTTTAATTTTTGTAGTTGTATCCTCGATATTCAACAAATGATCCAGCTCCTTTTTGTCAAATGAATATGGGTGGAACTTCAATTGGCTATTCTCTGCCATTTGATTCGCCCATACTTCATATGCCTCTAAAAAGTCCAACAAATCTCTTCCAAATGAAGAATCCTTGCTCAAACCTCCCCACTTATTCAACTGCTTATAGTACGTCTGTCCGCCTATGCCCATAAAGCCAGGGGCATCTTTGCCTGCAAATGTATAACTTTGACTATACTTGTTGAAATATGCAAATGCATTCATATGACGAACATACTTAGTATAGATATTATTTTCAGACAAATCATTTTTCATACTTGTACCAAGTAAATCGAGATAAGAGATAGGCTTCAAAACAGTCTTGTTATCCTTCTCGTCAATACCTGTCGTTGTTGTGTATTCATAGCACTTTGTTTTGCCATAATCTGAACTGTTAGGATCAAAACTACGAGTTGCAAACTCTACTACGCTCATTGCAGAAAGCAGCTCTACGAGGTGTGCATCATTTTTCTGCTCCCCTCCACCTTGTACATTTCCATAAGGAACATTCAGCGAGTCACATCCGATATAATAAATTTCATTTACCATCTCATTAATCTCCTCGTTGTAATATGCCAAGGCAGCCTTTGCTTTAGAGTTAAATGTTTCTGAATTGATTGCACTATTTGCATCTGGTGTTACGTTAAAATAGGGCAATACAACACATGTTCCAATTGGCGCAGCCTTAAGAGATAAAGAGTTGCTTGAACGGAACTTCTTTACAAGCTGTGGCAAACCAGAAGAACCTGTTCCACCAAAAATTGAACCTACAATAAATACTCTACTACCCTCATTATTTGTTGGGAAGCCTGCCTCAAAATCATCATATCCATACTCCTCCTGACGGAAATAATCGTTAAAAACGACGCTTCCAATATTAGGATTACCCTTAAATCCTACCTCCAAATCAAGATTCAACTCTGTTGTTGGAACTTGAATTGGAGAATTGTCATACAAAGTATCCAAGAACTTTCGAGTTTCTTGGTCGAGTGATTGGTAGTCAATGTAACGAGCAAAGGTGTTTCTATCTGAATCCACCTTAATATTTACCATCGAATAATCCTGCATATCAATATTAGCCCCAAAGAAACCACGCTCATTGTTCTCATATTTAGCATAGTTATGAAGCTTAACATAATTTGCAAGCAAATCCTTTGATAACTTCAAATCTCCATTCTCGGCATCGTAGTCTATCACGATTGGCACCAACTTATTATTCTCACCAATTGACACGCCTGATGCCAAAAGCATTGTCAGCGAACGCAGAACTCGAGCACCTGTTCCGCCTATAAAAAATACATATGTTGTCATATCTGAACTTATTTCTTAATAACAGTCTTTGAAATTCTATTTCTGTTTCCAAATGGAATATTATAGTGCGTTGACCAATTCTTCAAGATACAAGAGAACAAGAAGTAGAATACTGCACACCATAATGCCGAATTGATTGCGAACAACCACATATCAAATGTTCCGTTCTTAATTTGAGACAAAATAGAAGGATTTATCTCAGTCAAACCTGCATCAGCGACATAAGCCAAAAGCATATGGCGGGCCGTTAAGAATACCGACAAAAGAGTCACTACCATAGATACAATGATTGTTATAATATAGTGTCCCATTGTTAAAGCGCGCAATTTGCCCCACACATAATAGAACACGATGCAAGCTACCAATGCGATTGCTGCGGCCATCACCAAACCGATAGTATAACCATTGTCGTTGGTGTACCATCCTGCGTGATCAAGACCTAAAAGAGATACCAAAAAGAATAATTTTTGTAACATAGTTTGAAGATTTAATTTGGGTTTATAATTTTATTTGTTTATTGTCAATTCAACTTTCATCACATCCTTAACACCCTTATTGAAGGCGTAACCATTGCATACGCCATTCATAAGTGTAGTAAGAGCAAATGTATTCGAGTCTGGGAGCAGACCAAATTGTGTATCCTCGTCCGACGAAAGAGACGCATCCCATCTATCCACATTGCCCTTCAAACGGACATACAGCTTGCGACCCTCGCTTGGTAACATCTGAACAAAGTTGTTATCCATCTGCAAAGTGATTTGATATACATTAACCTTTCCCTCTACAGGTGTAACATCCTGGATAAACTCCGATTTTGACACCTCCGTATTGCTCTCAATATAATACACATCAAGTGAGTTTCTCAAAACCTCTGCATTGAGATAATGGGCAGGAATACCATTCAAGCCTACCTGGAGTCGGAAGTTCACAGGAACAGCAGGAACCTCCTCCTTGAAATCGATTGTTCCTGTGTTTGGCACTACAACAACATCAGCTGTTGTGGCTGGTGCCAACGACAAGAAACCTTTGGTGATGGTGTTATATGAAGCAACATCATATGAGGCGAATTTATTTGTTGGCTTAAATTTGCCCTCTGTCGCCAATGCTGCCTCCATCTTTTTAAGATTTGAAGAATTTCCGAAAAGCACGATAAAATAAGGTCGCACAACATTCTTCACATTGTGTCTTCCATTCTTATAGTCGTAGTATGTTCCAGTATATGAACTCTGCAAACGATAAATTAACATTGAAACATCCTTCGCCGCAGCTTTGCTTATACTGCTACGGATACGCTGCTCAATCAAAGGCAAGTTTTTGATTGTAAACTCACGATTTGCGCTCTTGACAATCTCGCTATTTGAACCACTCACGATACCATCCGTTACCAAGCCCACAACAGAGTTATCGGCTACCGAATCAATCATCATCGTCATAATCTGGTCCAAAGGAGAGCCCTCTGTAATTGCAATTTTGCCATTTGTGAGCTCGCTTTCAAATGTTGCGCGAGGAATTGACTTTAGTTTCAACTCTCCGTGCTGCTCACCAACATAAGCAGTCTCTATCTCGGTGTTTGCCTCACAAGCATTAAACAACGCGAGAATTGGGGCTGTAAACATTGGGTTGCCTGCATTTGAATAACCTGCCATACTTGCAGAATTCTCAAGGTAGATTGCCATCTTATCGAATGATACCTCCTTCTCTGGCACAACGCAAACACAAGGCACGCCACTCTTCAAAATGTAAGCCTTCAACGCATCCTCGCTGTTCATCACAAATGTCTCTCCATTCAGTTCAAGTGTAAAGCCTGGCTCGCTCTCAACAATCTTCTTCAAATTGTCATACTCCATCTGGCTCAATCCCTGGCTTTTGAAAGCATTAAAGTTTTCCATAAACAGCCCCTCTGGCGAAGAGCAGCTAACAAATAATCCCACGGCAGCCACTACCGTAAAATAGTAAAAAAGATTTTTCATTATTAATTTAAGTTTTTATTAGTTCTAATGAGATTTTACTAATTACAAATAAAAAGGCATTAGTCCCTCTTAATATAAGGTAATTAGTCACAAATTTAGAATATTTATATTTATTAACCAAATTTTAGCCATTTATTTTCGTTGTGATTTTCATCATTTTACATTTGCAGAAAACATCTTTTAAAAATCTTTTACTTTCAGATTGCAATCATCAGCTGCTTTTTGTGTGATATTTATTCCGAGTATGCAAAAAAAGAAGTGCGGTAACTGCCTTAATTAACAAGGAGTTAACGCACAAATATAGATTTGCAAAGATACTTTAGAACTGGAAGTAAATAAACGGTTGGATGTCGCTGGATTTGGTTTGCATAACGCACCAGGCGGTCAGCACAAGCAGGGCGACCTGCCACCAGAAGCGGGCGCTGCCAACTGCCGACATCATATCGTCATCAATCTTCGCGGGGATGAAGTGCATAACATAGCCCAGCACGATAAGACCCATCACAACCTTATATCCCTCAATCACTTGCGGGATGATGGCGGGGTTGAAGTTATTGGCTATCTGATGTAGCATTATCTGCACCGTCTGCATATCCTCGGCGCGGAACAGCAGCCAGCCCAGGCAGACGATATGGAAGGTCACGAACCACCCCAAAACTCTCGACACAGGGTTCATCTCGTCGCCGCCCTTCTTCGCCCAGGGGATGATGGCGAGCCACATCTTATGCAGCGCCAGAGCCACGCCGTGCAGCGCGCCCCACAGCACAAACCTCACGGCTGCACCGTGCCACAAGCCCCCCAGCACCATAGTAATCAACAGGTTGAGATAGGTGCGAATTTTGCCCTTGCGGTTGCCGCCGAGCGAGATATAGAGGTAGTCGCGCAACCAGCTCGAGAGCGAGATATGCCATCTGCGCCAGAACTCGGTGATGGTTGCCGACTTATACGGAGCATCGAAGTTTTTGGGGAAGCGGAAGCCCAGCAGCAGGGCGATACCGATAGCCATATCCGAGTAGCCCGAGAAGTCGCAATAAATCTGCAACGCATAGCCATAGATACCCATCAGGCACTCAAAGCCCGAGTACAACCCAGGCTCGTCGAAGATTCTATCGACAAAGTTTAACGAGATATAGTCCGAGATTATCGCCTTCTTAATCAAGCCAATGATAATCAACCCGATAGCCATACCGAACATACGCTCTGTGACCTCAACGGGGCGGCGTATCTGGGGTATGAAATCCTTTGCGCGGACGATAGGTCCTGCCACCAGCTGGGGGAAGAACGAGAGGTAGAAGATATAATCAATCCAACGGTCAAGAGGCTTGATGACACCACGATAGACATCTATGGTGTAGCTCATCGACTGAAACACAAAGAATGAGATGCCGACAGGCAGAAAGATATTCTGAAAATCCAAAAATCCTGCCCCCACAAGCGAGTTGACTATCTCGACAAAGAAGTTGGTATATTTGAAATAGCCCAACATACCGAGGTTTATCACAACCGATGCCGCCACCCATCGTTTTTTCTCTCGCGCGCTCTTGGTGCGGGCGATGGAGTGGGCAATGAGGTAGTCGCTCACCGAGGCAAAAATCAGCAGTAGAAAGTATATGCCGCTCGACTTATAGTAGAAGTATAGCGAGAAGGCTATAACGTAGAGTATGCGTAGCGTAGTGGTGCGGCGCAGGAGCAGGTAAACACCCAAAAACGCCACGAACAAAAAGAGAAAAAGCCCGCTGTTGAAAATCAGCGGAGCTGTGCTATCATAATGCAGCAATTCGCCTGCGCGTGTTATTATCTGCTCTAACTGTGGGCTCATCTCTCTACTCTAACTCTTGAAAATCCACCTCCGCAGGGCGTGCTACGGTATCAATAACTATCTTGTTTACAGGCTCAAGCTCCAATGTCTGCTGGAGTAGGGGCTGCGAGCGTTCAATCTTCTCGCGCTGTGCGGCGCTATACTCCTCGACACCCTTTAGCAGGGCGTAATAGAGCTCACGCGCGATGCGTGCTCCACCAGCATAGTTGATGTGGGTGTAGTCCTTGCCTGCCCAGCCGTTAGCCACAAACTCCGCCATACCGCCCAGCTGCTGCATCGCGGCATAGGTATTCCAGAAGGCTACGCCACAGCGCTCTGCCGCCGTACGTTGCCACTTGGTCAAATCCTTCGCCTCGGTCATCGGCACAATACCCGCCTCGTTCTTCTGCGAGCGGTCGCTCACGCCCATAACCAACACCGCCGCCCCAGGGAAGCAACTCTCGACATAGCGCACCATCTTCTCCACCTGCTCCCCGTAGAGCGAGTAGTTGTGACGGTCGGCCTGCATAATATTCAATCCATACTGCAACACCACCAAATCGTAGCCTCGCATAGTGTTTATCTGTGCATTCACCGCCGCGTTGCTCCAGAACATAGCCTGACCGTTGTTGCTGCGAATGGAGAGGTTATCAACCACCACGCCGCCCACATCGTCAAACTCTGCGCCCAACGCTGTGAAGCCCGCAGCACCACTCTCTACGCGCATCTCCAGCGTGGTTATGCGCTCGCTCTCGACCACTATCTGACGCACCTCCTCGCCTGCGGCAAATGAGAATGTGCGAACCTCATCCTCGCCCAGACGAACACTCACCGTAGCATCCTCGCGGCAGATGAAGAGCAGACGCGCACGGCGGCACTCGTCGGCGTGACGACGCTTGTCGGTCATCGTCCAGCGTGTCGAGGCACCCTCGCTCGCCTTCGCCACCCAGCCCGACACGAAGAAGTCACCAGCGTATGGCTCGGGGGTCGATTTGCGTTGCATAATGTTGTATGGAGTCCACCCCTTTGACGAGGTTTTGATGGTCTGACGGAAGCCAGTAAAAGGCGATGCGACAGGCGTATAGCCCACGCCACCGCCCGAGAATGTATCCTGCAACAACTCGCGCAGGTCGGCGGTGAGGATGTCGCCCTCGACAAACGAGTCGCCCATAAATGCCACCCTCACCTGTTGCTTGCCCGCAAGCAGTTTGGCGTATAGTTGCTCGAGCGCGCTCTGCTCGCCCTGGGCGAAGTTCTCGATGCGGATAATCTTCTCATCAGGGGGCAGGATGTCGGAGTAGTCGGCAATAGGCAGTTCATCGAGCGAGGGCTGCTCGTCGGGCTGTGGCATAAACTCCTCGCCGCCCGTAGGCTGCTCCTCGAAGATACCCTCCCACGATGCCGAGGTAGCCTCGCCCGTAGGTTTCGAGACGGCTGTGGTCTGCTTGACCTGCTCGGCGACAAGCTCTAAATCGACCTCGAACTCCTCGACATCAATCTCTGGTTCCGCCTCGGCAAGCAGCGCCTCCTGCTCCGAGGGGGAGTCCATCTCAATTAGGTCGGAGATGACACTCGCACGACGCAGCTTCACTCCACCTGCCTCCAGAGGAGGGATGAAGCTCACCAGCACCAGCACCACAAGTGTTGCCGCCATCACCAGCCAGCCGCGCACGGCGAAATCTCGACCCGAAGATGTCATATTAGTCGTTTCTGCGTGAAATCATTGCCACATAGTAAAGCACCGTAGCGATGGCACTCAATGCCGCCACGAGGTAGGTGCGTGCCGCCCAGCGTAAAGACTCCTTTGCCTGCTGAATCTCAACGCCTTGCAGCGTGCGGCTTGACTCCAGCCACGCCAGCGCGCGCGCCGAAGCGTTATACTCTACGGGCAGCGTAACGATAGAGAACAGAGCCGACATAGCAATCAGACCGATACCCACCCAGCAGACCGTTGAGCCCAAGCCCGAAGCCATCATAGCCACACCCGCGATGATAACCCAGGTAGCTATGCGTGATGAAAAATTCACCACAGGCACCAGCGCCGAGCGCATCACAAGCGGAGCATAGCCCTGCGCGTGCTGAATGGCGTGACCGCACTCGTGGCAAGCCACCGCCGCCGCAGCGATACTGCGTGATGAATAGACGCTGTCGCTCAAATTAACGGTCATCGTTGCAGGGTTGAAGTGGTCGGTCAGCTGACCGCTGACGTGGGTAATCTTCACATTGTGTATGTTATTGTCGCGCAACATCTTGGCTGCCACCTCGGCACCTGTGAGCATACCTGGGAATGCCACCTTTGAATACTTGGCAAAGACCGACTGCAACCTCGCCTGCACAATCCATCCCAGCACACCGATGATACCCATCAAAATCAGCGAGCCGCCCTGCGAGATACCCATCGAGCCCGACTGCACTCCATAATTGTAATAATCTCCTGCTACTTGCAATAAATCCAACATAGTTCTTCGTTTTTAGTTAAATGTTTCTCCTCGACTAACGCCCCAGCGGGGCGAAATCGTATGGAAAAATGCGTTAAAAGAGCCGAAAAGGTGAGCTCCGCACCATTTATTATGCAAAAGTAAGAAAATTTTGCCTAACTTTGTACTGATTTTTATCAAAATCAAACCTTCGTGCCGAGCAAGAGTCCGCCTTTAGGGATTAAGTGGCACAGTAACAGTGTGATAAGAATGAAAAATATAGAATTACTGCTTGCCCGCCGCACAGCACGTTCCCAGGGTGGAGAGCGTGGCGTTGTGATGACGCGCATAGCGACCATTACGGTGGCGATGGGGCTGGCGGTGATGATTCTCACGCTGGCTGTGTTCCAGGGCTTTCGCAAGGAGATTACTGCCGACTTCAGGGGCTTTGCCGCCGACATTGCGGTGGTCGATATTTCGGGCTTCGGACGCAGCGAGGCGCAGCCTATGCAGGGCGATGCCGAGCTTAAGGAGTGGATAGCCGCGCTCGAGCAGGTGCGTAGCGTCGAGGAGTACGCCACCGTAGGTTGTATGATAAAGAGTGGCGACAGGGTCGTGGGCGTACAGCTCAAGGGCGTGGGCAGTGGTTACGACACCGCGTGGTGGAACGAGAAGATTGAGGAGGGCTCGCTGCCCGACCTTCAGGCGGAGGCTCGCTCGAAGCAACTGCTCATTTCGCGCTCTACGGCACGCAGTCTGGAGGTGGAGGTGGGCGACAAGCTCGAACTGCTGTTTGTCGATGCTGGCTCCACACCTCGCCGTGACAGCTTCCGCGTGGCGGGTATCTACTCAACGGGTATGGAGGAGATGGACCGCGTGATGGTGCTCTCCGATGTGCGCGATGTGCGCCGTCTTGCGGAGTGGGATGCCCAAACGGTTATGGGCTACGACGTTATGCTGCACGACGAGCGCAAAGCGGAGGCTGTGGCAGAGCAGATAGATAAGAAAATTGCCGAGCTGGACTCCTCAAGCGGAATGACAAATGCTCTGGCGGCAACGATACAGATGCGCCACCCTGTGGTCTTTGACTGGATGCAGGCGCACACCGTAATAGCGCAGGCGGTGCTTATCATTATGATGGTGGTGCTGCTTTTCAACGTGGCGGCTACGATGCTCATTATGGTCTTTGACCGCATAGGTATGATTGGCGCGCTGAAGGCTATGGGTATGCGTAACAAGGCTGTGGCGAGGGTCTTTCTGTATCGTGCTGCAATGCTCTTTATGAAGGGTGCGGCGTGGGGCAACGCCATAGGTCTGGCGGCTGCGGTGGTGCAGATGGTGTGGCACCCCATACGGCTCGACCCCGAGGGATATATGCTCTCTACGCTGCCCATAAGCATAGGCTGGGGGTGGCTCGTGGCACTCAACATAGGCGCTGCGGCGGTGACGGTGGCGGTGATGGTGCTGCCCTCGATGATGGTAACCCGCATCAAGACCGAAGAGTCGCTGAAATATAAACTGTAAATTATTTAGGATGAAACCATACAACACAGACAAGAGTAAAAAGGAAGAAGTAAGGGAGATGTTCGACAACATAGCCCCTACGTACGACCGCCTGAACCATATTCTCTCACTCTCGATAGACAAGATTTGGCGCCGCCGCGTGGTGCGCAAGGTGCGACGAATGAAGCCGCAGAGGGTGATGGACCTGGCTACGGGCACGGGCGATTTGGCTATCCAGATGGCGAAGCGAATGCCCAAGGCACGCATTATGGGAGTCGATTTGTCGGAGAAGATGCTTGCTGTGGCGGCAGAGAAGGTGCGCCGCAAGGGTCTTGACGACCACATAGCGCTCTATCAGGGTGACGCCGAGCAGTTGGATGTGACAGATGGCTTGCTCGATGTGGTGACCATAGCCTTTGGCGTGCGTAACTTCGGCAATCTGGAGCAGGGCTTGAGCGAGATTTTCCGCGCGCTGCGTAGCGGCGGACATATCGTCGTGCTGGAGTTCTCCACACCCCGCAACCCTCTTATCAGATGGGCATACAAACTATACTCAAACCACATAATGAAGCCTGTGGGCGGAATGATATCCAAGGACAATAAGGCATACGACTACCTGCCCGACTCGATTGTGGAGTTCGCCTCGCCCGAACGATTTATGGAGATTCTGCAAGGCGTGGGCTTCAGCAAGTGCCGCCGTTATAGCCAGAGCTTCGGCATAGCGCAGATTTATATCGCAGAGAAATGATGAGAAGAGTTTTTGCCATACTTGTTATGCTGCTCGCTGTGAGCTGCTCTGGCGGCAATGCGCCGACCGATATGAGCGGCTTTGAGGTGGTGGGCATCGAGGGCGCAACGGTTGAGGGCGACGAGCACCCCGAGCAGGTGGTCTTGCGCGCGAAGGTGCGTAACTGCAATGGGCGTTTCTCGGTGCGCGAGCTGCAGCTGCGCGTGGGCATTGGTGCGCGCCGCTCGGTGGCACTCACGCTGGCAGAGCCCGTCATCGTCAAGCGGGGCGAGAGCGTGGTGAGTGTGCCTGTGAAGATTACCGTAGCGCATAACTCACGCTCGGCAACACTGCGCGAGATGTTTCGTCAGCGCAAGTTCTCGCTCATAGAGTTCGACTTTAGGGTGAAGCTACGTCGCGGCATAGCCTCGCGCACGATGAGCTACTCGAATGAGGATTTGGAGCAGACTACGGTGTGGCAAGTGATGGAGGCGGTTGCCGACTATATTATTGAGAATGTAAACGAAGAGTAAATATTATGAAGAGATTTTTATTGATTACGCTCATCGTGCTTGCCGCAGCGTTGTGGCAGGGCGCGGCGGCGCAGAATGTGGCGGCGATGAAGAGCCGCCTGGCAGCGGGGGCAAACCCTGTGACGGTGACCGAGCAGAGCGATGTGCAGCAGGCGGTACGCACCGTTGAGCAGCGCCCAGCACGCACCAAGGTGAACGGATACACCATCCTCATCCTCTCGGACAACAGCCAGACGGCGCGCGAGAATGCCAACAAGGCAAAGGAGACCTTCGAGGAGAGCTTCCCCGACACCGAGGTGGAGATGTATTACGAGAGCCCCTCGTTCTATGTCGCTGCGGGCAGATACCTCACCAAGGAGGAGGCAATCATCGAGCTGTGGCGCTTCCGTGCCATCTTCCCCAAGGCTATCACCCAGAGCCGCGAGTTCGACATCGAGGAGTTCATCATCCGCCCCGAGCTGGAGGTCGTAGAGCCCGAGCTGGAGGATGAGGAGTAAGCGTTTCTCTTTTTGGTAAATTTTGCTTCGCCCTGCTTGGAAATAGGTCCACTATTCCCTACGCAGGTTAAAACAAAATTTCCTCAAAAATAGAGCACGCTGGGGCAATTCAAAATTCATAATTCAAAATTCAAAATTATTTTTGAGTTTAGGATTTAGAGTTTTGAAATTAGATTATTGCTGAAAAATATATCTTCGGCGGCGGGCGGGGGTGGCGCGTGAAACGCGCTACGCCACCGAAGATACAAGCTAAAGCTTGAAAAATAAAACAGACAACACTCTCTCCTCCACCCTGGAGCGTAGCGACCAAAGTCCCACGCCTGAGGCGGGGGATTTAGGGGGTGGGTCAGATTTGAATAATGGCGAATGCCATAGGTCGTTGTTGCGATGGCAAAAGTCGTTACGGTAATACAACAGAAACATTAGAAATAGAAATAACAGAATAATATGGATTACATACTTTTAATCATCGGTCTGGCACTGATTACCTTTTGTGCCGACCTGCTCACACGAGGTTGTGTGGGAATGGCAGCACGTTTCCGCGTGCCAGAGTTTATTATCGGTCTAACGGTGATGGCTGTGGGTACTTCAATGCCCGAGCTTACCGTCAGTATGATGTCTGCCCTGAAGGGTAGCTCGTCGATGGCTATTGGTAACGTCACAGGCTCAAACATCTTCAACACGCTGGTCATCCTCGGTATCTGCGCGATGATTAAGCCCGTGATTATCTCGAAGGAGAATGTACGCCGCGACATACCTATCTGCATCGGCGTATCGCTCTTGCTGTGGATAGCTACCGCCGACCGCTTGTTCGGCATCTCGGATGTTGATACCATCAACCGCGTGGAGGGTATCATCCTGCTGATGCTCTATGTGGCGACAATCATCTACTCAATCCGTTCAAGCAAGGGCGCCGAGGATAAGGGTACGAGCGAGCCACAGATGGGCTGGGTGAAGATTTTTGGCTTTATCATCATCGGCTTGGCGGGTCTTATCTTTGGTGGCAATCTGTGTCTTGACTCGGCAACAGCCATAGCGCGCGCGTGGGGTGTGAGCGAGTCAATCATCGCCATCACAATCGTGGCGGCAGGCACCTCGTTGCCCGAGCTGGCATCGAGCCTCTCGGCAATCATCAGCAAGAAGCCTTCGCTGGCGCTGGGTAACATACTCGGCTCCAACATAGCAAACATACTCCTTATTCTGGGCGCGAGTGCCTCAATCAAACCACTGACGATGGGCGACATCACACAGCTCGACCTGGGTATGGTTGTCGGCTCGGCTATTTTGCTGATGCTCTCGGCACTTGTGATGGGCAAGCGCCGCATAACTCGCTTTGAGGGTGTGCTCTTCTTCGCCGCCTATGTGGCGTATGTAGTGGTGCTGATGAAATAACTATCAAGATAGCAATCTGCGATGTACACGTTTGACCATAACCTGTTTCTGTGGCTTAACTTCGACGGTGGCGCGGCGATGGATGCGCTTATGCTGGGTGTTTCGACCCCTGCGGCGTGGGCGTGGCTCTACCTGCTCATACTCTATGTGGTGTGGCGCACGTCGGGATGGCGCGGGGTGGCGCTCTATCTGCTCACTGTGGGCATAGCGCTCGGTCTGGCGGATATGGTGGCAGGCATATTCAAACATACGGGGCTATTGAAGGGTCTGCTGCCCAACTTCCCTATGCGTCTGCGACCTATGCACACGCCCGAGCTGGAGGGTATGATACACTACCTGAAGGAGGGCGGACAGTATGGCACGGTATCGGCACACGCGGCAACAAATGTGTCGCTGGCGATTATCACATCGCTCTTTGTGCGCCGCAGGTGGATGACTTATTTGATGGTGGCGGTGACAATAATCATCTGCTACTCACGCATATACCTCGCCTACCACTTCCCATTCGACATTCTGCTGGGTGCTATGACGGGAGCCTTGACTGCGGGCATAGCGATTGGAGTTTGCAAGGCAATTCAAAATTCAAAATTCAAAATTCAAAATTGAGTTTTGGAGGTTGAGTTTTGAGAAATAAAAATAGACGTCATTACCCGACACGAACGAAAGTGAGTGGCGAAGGTAACGCCGCCATTAAGGCGAGAGCAGAGGGAGCTCGCTCACTATGCCAAGCCGAGGCGGTGAAAAGCCGCCCTTGCGGTGGATTAATCCTCCAGTAAGAAGGAGAATGTATCGCTTTTATTTAGTGGAGGATCCCCATCGCCTTGCTATGCAAGTCGGGGGATGACGTAAAAAGGGTGCCTTGTCACTACGTTCCGCTCAAAGACAATTTATATAATTTTGCATTTTGAATTAAAGATATATGGCAACAATTCGACTGACAAAGGAATTTACATTCGAGGCGGCGCACTCGCTGGAGGGATACGACGGTGCGTGCCGCGAGATACACGGTCATTCATACCGTCTGTTTGTGACCATCAAGGGCGAGCCTTCGACTGATGGCTACGACCCCAAGCAGGGTATGGTGATGGATTTCGGATTGCTCAAACGCATTGTGAATGAGCAGATTATATCACGTCTTGACCACTCATTCATTATGCGCCACAGCGAGCAGGGCGAGGAGTTGCGCGATATGCTGTCGCCCTACTATCACAACATTGTGCTGGTGGATTATCAGCCCACTTGCGAGAATATGCTGGCGGACTTTGCCGAGCGATTGCTGGAGGCGCTGCCCGACGAGGTGGAGCTCTACTCGCTGCGCCTGCACGAGACTGCCACATCCTTCGCCGAGTGGTTTGCAGAAGATAATTTGTAAAAAAACTTTATCTCGACAACAGTTGCCGACTCCACCTTCGGAGCGTAGCGACCAAAGTCCCCCACCTGAGGAGGGGGATTTAGGGGGAGGGTCAGATTTGAATAATGGCGAATGCCATAGGCTGTGATGTGGGTTAGTAGAACACTAACAGACACACATACAATACTTATAGTAAAGATATACCGAAACAATGAAACGCCTTTTTCTTATCGACGCCTATGCGTTGGTTTTCAAATACTACTACGCCTTTATGGGGCGACCTATGCGTAACCGCTACGGTATGAACACATCCATACTCTTCGGCTTCACGAAGTTCCTGCGCGACATACAGAAGCGCGAGAAGCCCGACCTGCTGGGTGTTGCTCTCGACCCCAAGGGAGGGTCGTTCCGTTGCCAGCTATACCCTGAATATAAGGCAAACCGCCCCGAGACACCCGAGGATATCATCGCCTCGGTACCCTACCTGCGTCGTCTGCTGAAGGCTATGCGCATCCCTGTCTTTGAGATTGCGGGGTATGAGGCAGATGACGTCATCGGCACCCTTGCCGTGAAGGGCGAGCAGGCGGGATATGAGGTCTATATGGTCACGCCCGATAAGGATTACGGTCAGTTGGTTGGCACACATCGCCACCTCTACAAGCAGAAGGGCGATGGCGTGGAAATTATCCGCACGGAGGATATATGTGCAAAGTATGGCATCAGCGACCCTATTCTGGTGCGCGATATTCTCGCCATCTGGGGCGATGCGTCGGATAACATCCCAGGCGTGCCAGGCATCGGCGAGAAGGGCGCCTGCAAGTTGGTGGGCGAGTGGGGCACAGCCGAGAATATACTCGCCAACGCGCAGAATATCAAGGGCAAGCAGGGCGAGAAGATTGCCGCGTGGGGCGAGAAGCTACTCCTGGCAAAGCGACTCACCACCATCTGCACCAAGGTGCCTGTGGAGTTCAACGCCGAGGATTTGGAGATTTGCGAGCCCAACTATGACGAGCTGCGCGCGCTGTATCAGGAGCTTGATTTTACATCGTTCCTACGCGATATGCACAACCTCGCCCCTGTGGTGGAGAGCGATGCGCCACAGCAGGCGCCACAGCGACAGCTCACCGAGATGGCACAGGCGAAGTCGGCAGAGAAGAAGCGTCAGGCAATGGCGGGTCAGGGCGACCTCTTTGCAGCGCTTATGCCCGACCCTACGCCCGCACCCGTAGCCGCCCCAGAGGAGCCTACGGAGGTTGTGGAGGCGGAGCTAAAGACGGCACAGACCACACCCCACACCTATCATCTCGTGCGTACGCGCGAGGAGCTGGAGGCGCTTGTGGAGCGACTGAAGGGGGCGAAGGAGATATGCTTTGACACCGAGACGACGGGGTTTGATTTCTTCCGTGACCGCATCGTGGGTATGTCGTTTGCCATCGAGCCGCACGAGGCGTGGTATGTCGAGTTCACAGTCGAGAACACCCCCGCATTTGCCGAGGTGGTGCGCCCACTGTTTGAGAATGAGGCGATTACAAAGGTAGCACAGAACATCAAATTCGATATGATGGTGCTCTCAAGGTTGGGTATCGAGGTGCGTGGCGAGAAGATTGACACGATGATTCTGCACTATCTGCTCGATGCCGAGGCACGCCATAATATGAACTACCTCGCTGAGCGTTACCTGCGCTACACCCCTATCGCTATCGAGACCCTCATAGGCAAGGGCGCGCGCCAACTGACTATGGACCAGGTGAATATCGAGGCGGTGAAAGAGTATGCCGCCGAGGATGCCGACATCACGCTGCAACTGAAGCAGGTGCTGTGGGCAGAGGTCGAGCAGGCGGGTCTGGTGGAGCTATACCGCAAGGTCGAGGAGCCTATGATTGAGGTGCTGGCGGCGATGGAGCTTGAGGGCGTGAAGATTGACGCCCAGCAGCTTGCCGACTACGCTGTGGAGCTTAACGAGGAGCTGCAACGCCTTGAGGCAGAGATACGCCGCGAGGCCGACGAGCCTACGCTGAATGTCAATTCGGCACGTCAGCTGGGCGAGGTTTTGTTCGCCAAGATGCGTATTGCCGAGAAGCCCAAGATGACCAAAACACGTCAGTTCTCAACCGAGGAGGAGTACTTGCAGACCTTTGCGGGCAAACACCCTATCGTTGATAATATACTGAAATACAGAGGAGTAAAAAAACTTATTTCGACCTATGTCGAGGCTCTGCCACAACTTATAAACCCTGTGACGGGGCGCATCCACACCTCCTACAATCAGGCGGTGACGGCTACGGGACGACTCTCCTCGACAAATCCCAACTTGCAAAATATACCCGTCAGGGATGATATGGGTCGCCGCATACGTCAGGCGTTCATCCCTTCGGACGAGGAGCACCTGCTGCTCTCGGCAGATTACAGTCAGGTCGAGCTGCGACTTATGGCGCACTTGAGCGCTGACGAGCAGCTGGTCGGGGCATTCCTTCAGGGAGAGGATATCCACTCGGCTACCGCCGCAAAACTCTATCACAAGCCTATCGAGGAGGTGACACCCGACGAGCGCCGCAAGGCAAAGACTGCTAACTTCGGCATTATCTACGGTATCTCGGCATTCGGCTTGAGCCAGCGTCTGGACATCCCACGCAGCGAGGCGAAGGAGCTTATTGAGGGCTATTTTGCCACCTATCCTGGGGTCAAGAAGTATATGGATAGCGCCATTGCCGACGCCAAGGAGAAGGGCTATGTTGAGACCGCCTTTGCCCGCCGCCGCTACCTGCACGATATCAATTCGCGCAACGCTGTGGCACGTGGTGTGGCGGAGCGCAACGCCATAAATGCCCCCATACAGGGCAGTGCCGCCGATATTATGAAATTGGCGATGATTGAGATTTTCCGCCGCTTCCGCGAGGAAGGCATACGCTCGAAGATGATACTTCAGGTGCACGATGAGGTTGTTGTCGATACCCTCCGCACCGAGCTCGACACAGTAAAACGCATCGTCAAGGAGTCTATGGAGCACGTCGCACAGCTCCGCGTACCCCTCATCTCCGACGCAGGCATCGGCACCACCTGGCTCGAAGCACATTAAAGGAGAGGCATACCATACATTGAACGACAGCAACATCTCAATTGCTGTCGTTTTTTTTGCTTTCACCCTTCGTCACCACAAAAAATGAGGCTACCCAGAAAGGTAGCCTCTGAAAAATTGAGGGATTAGGCAGAACGCCCAAAAAAAGGGGGAGTTATCAAGTAATGAACTTACTTGTTTACTTTTTAATGCGTACCCAATAGAGGGTTACGCCTACGCCGAGGATTGTGCCGCGCAGCTTGAGCTTGTCTGCTGACTCAAACTCTGCCGATGCGTTTACTCGCAAGCCCTTGGTTGGGTCGTAAATTTTGGCACCGCCCCAGCTCTTTGACTCGGCATCGTACTTCAAGCCCTTGACCAACGTAATCTTATCTACATCTATATTACGCAACGACTTGTCGGGGTTCTTGACATCCTTACGCTTGGTCTTGCCATCTTTCTCGTAAGGGTTCTCTACCCAAAACACCTGGGCGTCATATGTTCCATCGGCGTTCTTTGTTATGCGTACCTTGCTCTTGCTGCCACCTCGGTCGGTGAGGTACTCGCCGATAATGTTGTCACCGTTGTCATTATAGCCCTGAGCAAATGAGGGCATCGCAAATGCCAATGCACAAATCAGGGTTACGACTAACTGCTTCATCTTTTAATCCAATTTACCTGTTACAAATATATAAAGTAGTTCCGTACGAAGAAAATTTTTTCAACGAAAGCCACTTTTTTCAAAACCAAAATATATTCAGAAAATATGTATTGATATTTCTCCGCGACAAATATGGGAAAAAGTGCGCTGGAAAGCACTCAAAGCTTATTGTCACGATACACGTTTGGTTGTTTTCTTTTGCAAAGATAATATCAATGCCGCGTATTGGCAAATAAATACCCATAGATAGTGTGCATAAAGTGCCAAAATGTGGCGAATGGGGCTGTCTGTGATGTAAAAGCCTGCGTTTTTGTGGCGAAATTGACCATAAAACGCAGGCTTAATGTTCAATTTGGGTGCGATTTGCTCCCCAATGGTTTTATGCACTATCGCATATTTACCCATTCAAGCAGTGATTTCTGCCATTTATCGTACTGCTCATACTCCTTGTGCATTACCCATCCGTGCCAGCCGTTGGGGTAGATATGCAGCTCGGCAGGGATGCCGTGTTTCTTCAGGGCGTTGTAGTAGCGTGTCGAGCTAACGGGCGGTACCGCCGCATCAGCATCAGAGTGGAAGATGATGGCTGGAGGTGTGGTCTTCGTCACGCGTGTCTCAAGCGAGAAGAAGGCGCGCTCGTAGTCCGATGAGTTGCGACCCACGAGGTTGTAGAATGTGTCACGATGAGTGACATCCTCCTGGCTGGTGATTACGGGATAGAACAAGCAGGTGAAGTTTGGCTTGTCGGCATCGGGGGCGAGTGTAGAGACATAAGCCGCCAGGTGACCTCCCGCCGAAGATCCCATCACACCCACCTTGTTGGGGTCAATCTTCAGCTCACCCGCCATCTCACGCACCGTGCGCAGCGCCTCCACAGCATCCTCCAGCGGCACCTCGCTGTGACCGTTTGGCAGACGATACTTCAGCACCGCCGCCGTGATACCCTGCTCGGCGAGCCAGCGACCAACCTTGTAGCCTTCGTAAGTGATACATACGCATCCATATCCGCCGCCAGGAATAACCACAAAGGCGTGCCCCGTAGCCTTTGCAGGGTCGGCCTTGTAGATATAGAGTTCGGTTGAGGTTGTGTTAAAGACAAAATCGTTGTCTGCCTTCACCTCCTTTACGCCCTTCGCTTCAAGCCCGTTGGAGTGTGGCGCATCCTTATCGTCCCAAATCTTAACATATTGGTCTTGTCCAAACTTATACTGCTGCGCCACGACAGGCATTGCCGCCACCAGCAAAAGAAGTGTAAATAATCGTCTCATCGTCATAAAGTTTTTTGGTTGATGTTTACAAAGATATGAAAAATATCTATATTTGTAGAGAATAAAACCAACTTATAATGAAACGATTTTATACTCTTATCTTAATTTTTGCGGTGACATCAGTTCTAGCTCAACCAATGAAGTATGGCGCAGAGCCGCTGCACATTGCGAGCAAAAAGGTGTGGAACAAGCAGGTGCGACCCGCTGTGATGTCATTCTTCCAGAATGAGGTATATGGCAAGGTGCCGCCCGTGCAGCCCAAGGTGAGTTTTCGCCTTATAGGCGAGGGCGAGGCCTTCGGCGGCAAGGTGTGGCGTCGTGAGGTGGAGATGACTATCGGCACATCGAAAGCATTGGTGCTGATGTACCTGCCAAGCGAGCGCAAGGGTCGTGTACCCGCCTTTGTGGGTATGAACTTCAAGGGTAACCATCAGATTGCCACCGACCCCGAGATTACCATCTCGCCAAATGCCCCCAAGGGCAAGGAGCTGGGCAGCGACCCCGAACGCGGTGCTGCGGCATCACGCTGGCCTGTGGAGATGATTTGCGGGGCGGGATATGCGGTCGTGACGCTCTATCGTGGCGACATAGACCCCGACTTTGACGATGGCTTCCGCAACGGCATACACCCCCATTTCTACGCCGAGGGGCAGACAAAACCTCACGCCGACGAGTGGGGCACCATCGGCGCGTGGGCGTGGAGCTTGAGCCGTGTGATGGACTACCTGGAGCAGGATAAGGATATCGACCACAAGAAGGTTGCCGTTGTGGGTCATTCGCGCCTGGGCAAAACGGCTTTGTGGGCGGGCGCGCAGGATGAGCGTTTTGCGATTGTCATCTCGAACGACTCGGGCTGCGGCGGCGCGGCACTCTCGATGCGTAAGCACGGCGAGACGGTGGAGGCTATAAACCGTAACTTCCCACACTGGTTCTGCGACAACTACAACCGCTACTCTGGCAACGAGGAGGCTCTCTGGATAGACCAGCAGGGACTTATCGCGCTGATAGCGCCTCGCCCCGTATATGTTGCGAGCGCCTCGTTAGACGATTGGGCTGACCCCGAGGGCGAGTACCTCTCGGCACTCTACGCTTCGCCCGTGTATGAATTGTACGGCAAGCGCGGTCTTTCAACCACAACACAGCCAAAGATAGGCGAGATGGATGCCGACGGATGGGTTGCCTACCACCTGCGCAAGGGCGCGCACGACATCACCGCCTGGGACTGGGAGCGCTACATCCGCTTCGCCGACAGACATTTTGGGAGATAAGTAATAGATATTAAATAAAGTGAGGCTGTAACAACACAATGTTGGAACAGCCTCATTTCTTAAATTTAAATAATAAATTAGAAAGGATTATTTGATTTCCATACTTGAACGGAACTTCACGCTGCGGCGCGGTGCAATCCTTACGCTCTCGCCTGTGCGGGGGTTGCGACCTACTCGCTCGGGCGAATTTGAGACCGAAAAGACTCCAAAACCCGATACCATGATCCTCTCGCCTGCGTTCAAATTCTTCTCTATACAATCAAAAAGTGCATCAACAACTTTCTTTACATCAATTTTTGTAAGATTTACATTCTCTGCTATCTCACTGACTAACTGCGACTTATTCATACTCACTCAAAAAATTATAGGGTTATCACTTTTAATATGTAATACAAAATTAGTATAATTTTCTTAATAAACAAATTTTTGACTCTTTTTTGCTGAAAATTAGTATTTTGCGAAAGTGATAATTTTAAATATACAAAATTTTTATTAAAAAAATGTAAAAATATTTGGCAGATTGAAAAAACTGACGTACTTTTGTCGCTGGAGAGATGGCAGAGTGGTCGATTGCGGCGGTCTTGAAAACCGTTGAGCTGCGAGGCTCCGGGGGTTCGAATCCCTCTCTCTCCGCAAAAGACCAACGAACAAGAAGATGTCGAAAGACATCTTTTTGTTTTTTATACCTATGTTAAAGTTTTATTTCGCGGGGGCAAAATATGGTTTATAGGGGCTTATTGGGCAAAATATAACGACAGCGAGCGGCAGGATATATCCTGCCTTTTTTGTTGCAGTTTAGTACGACGCTCGACAAAATATTTATCTGCGCGCACTAAACCACAACAAAATTGCACGTTGCGTCACTCGCTGTCAATTACGTCGTAAGAGCCATTACTCACCAAATACGGGGGTTGCGGGAATAAGTGATATTTATTTTCAAAGGTATTCCCGCTTCACCTCGCTTAAGCTCGGCGGTCAAATCCCTCTCTCTCCGCAGCAAAGGGTGTAAATCAAGTGGTTACGAGATTTACACCCTTTTTTACACCCAAAAAATCGAGGTTGGGTGTATTTTTTTGAACTTTTAAGATAAATGCTGGCGAAAAATGAAGAATGGGCGTCTTTCTCTTTTCGTCAGCATCTTTTTTGAGTGCTGTCAATGCACAAATAAGTTTAGTCCGTTTTGGGTATATAGCCAATGGAATAAACTAAACCTGTTGGTCTATTTGTATTATTGTCTATTCTCATAAAACACTCTTTAACTTTTTTGTTTCGATATGGAGCGGCTATATGCAGTTTCAGATATTCTATCGCCTTGAGGTTTTGTAGAATTTTGCACCGAGTTTAATGAATAAAAAATAGGTGTAAAATGAAACTGAAAAGT
>SUZN01000003.1 GCA_015059905.1 Rikenellaceae bacterium | reverse complement strand
CAGAGTTCTTTTAGGTGGTTATAGCAGTGAGGTTCCACCTCTTCCCATTCCGAACAGAGAAGTTAAGCTCACTCACGCCGATGGTACTGCCTATTTAGGTGGGAGAGTAGGTAGCCGCCTCTTCAAGTCGGGTCTTGCAAAAGACCCGACTTTTTTGTTGTTATGCATAACCGATGAAGGTTATTTTCTGTCAATGCGTTTGTAGCTGCTTAATCAGTCGGGTCTTTTGCTATGACCCACTTGAAGAGGCGGCAAGCCGCACCGATATTGATAAACCCTCCAACCTCCCTTTGATAAGGGAGGCTATAAATCTTGGTGCTATATACCTTATATATATTATATGTAAATTTATCTCCTATGCTGAGGCGCAGCCAACCGAAGTCGAGATAAGATTACCCCAGGCAATCCTCGGCAAGTTAAGCGAACTTTAAAGGGAGTTTAGCCTTGTATTTGATAGTAAAACAAAAACCGTACCCAGTGGATTGCGGAATGTATCGTGTAATAAATAAAACATACACTATTGCTTGCTTTTCCGATTTATATATCGGATTATTACAGCTATTAGCAGGTAAAATAGTATTAGTGGAATTAGTCCAAAGAGTATGATAAGTAATATCTCAGTTGTGGCAAGGGCACCAATATATAGATTTACCATAGTTATAAGGTTTTAAGTTTTATTATCACAAATATAATAATTCTCCATTATAAATACAATACATATTGTGCGTATATCTTCCAAAACGAACAAAGGCTGCCCGTTTGGACAGCCTTTAGTGAACCGCAGTAGTGCTCGACTACTTTGAAATGCGACGCTCCTTGATACGAGCCTTCTTACCTGTGAGATCACGCAAGTAGTAGATACGTGCACGACGCACAACACCATACTTGTTAACCTCGATCTTGTCGATGTGTGGTGAGTAGAGTGGGAAGATACGCTCAACGCCTACACCGTTAGAGATCTTACGGATTGTAAACATCTTGGTCTTGCCTGTACCCTTGATCTGGATAACTACACCACGGAAGCTCTGCAAACGCTCCTTGTTACCCTCGACAATACGATAAGTTACGGTGATTGTATCACCAGCGGCAAACTGTGGCACATCTGCCTCGCCCTTTGCCCACATCTGCTCGTTCACGAGCTTAATGATTGCATCTTTGTTCATTGTTGCAACAAATATTAAAAATTAGTCGTTCAACATTATCGCTGCGTAAGCGTTTACCATACTGCCCATTGGCTCATAATCCCAAGCGGTGCTACCTCGCGGCATCGTCGCTTATTTAACCTTACGCCCTATATAAGAGGTTGATACGGAGTGCAAAGGTAAGCAATGAAATTCAAAATTCAAAATTAAGAATTCAAAATCATTGAGTTACATCCCGAAATAGTCGCAAATTACAGGCAAAACAGCCTCTTATTCTCAATTCCAACTATTTGTAAACAAACAAAAGAGGGAATAAGGGTAAAAAATTTCCTCTCCCAAATTTTGAATTTTGAATTTTGAATTTTGAATTCCCCTGCCTACTGCCAGCACATTGCGATGATGTTGATGATGGCGGCGAGCAGCATCAGGCGGTAAAGACCCTCCGTAAAGCCGAAGCCCATCCTGACGAAAATCAGCGGCACGAGCATCGCCACAGGCAGCGCGATGATAGCAAATATCGTTGCGGTGCAGCTTGGCAGCAGGAACATTGCGATGCACGCCACAAGCAGCAGCGAGTTGAAACGCATCACGGCGCGCGAATTGACCTTGAGAGAGTAACGGTCTGATATGATGAGCGATACGGCACACAACACCATCATTATAACCACCCCCAGCAGCAGAATACTTGCGGGATTGAGTGTCGAGAAGAGGTGGAACTCGCTCTCGGCAAGGAGCGATGTGTAAATCTGCTTCACGGGAGTGAGGAACTCCTCACCCGCGCACCAGCTCCAGTAGCATACTGCCAGCGGTGGGAAGACTAGGCTGCTGACGCTAACCACCCACTCTCTCCACGAGTTGTGTATCACCAGCACCAGTAGCGGCAGCAGGGCGTAGAATATCGCCGCAGGAGCAAACACCAACGGAATAGCGCCATAGCAGAGCATAGCAAGCGAGAGGTCGCCAAAACTCTTGGTACGCATAATTCCTCGGTGGATATATTTTGTGGCGTAGAGCATAAGTAGCATCGCCACGCTGCTCACGAGGTAGTCGCCACTGACCATTACTGCCGTAGCCATCACACCCATCACAGGTATCGCCATCAGCGTGTAGGCGGGGTAGATAGAGTATTTTGCGGCGTAGCGACCCACGCTCAAGCCCGCGAACATAGCCGCCAGCGCCCACACCACAGCCGACAGTGTAGGAATCTTCGCCTGAAGGTTTTGCAGCATTATGCCTATGGGGGTTGCCGTGTTGGCTACCGCCTCGTCGCCCGCAGGTTGCAGGGTGGCACGCAGCGTAGATATTATCACGATAAGTATCAGCGTTGCGCCCAAATCCAATATTCTATGTTGTGGTGCTCGTCTCTTTGCCATTTTCACTCTGTCGGGCTGATTTAGCTGCGCCCGAAAGACAAAATTACGAAAAAACGGCGCAAGAAAAAAAATATTTGTAACTTTGTTGTACTATGCTGGAAAATTTCTATCAAACATCACTCGTCGAAGCGGGTTGTGACGAGGCGGGACGTGGTTGCCTGGCGGGCAGCGTCTTTGCGGCAGCGATAATCCTGCCACCCGATTTTCATCATCCGCTACTCAACGACTCGAAGCAGATGACCGAGCGTCAGCGCGATATGTTGCGCCCCATAATCGAGCGTGAGGCTGTGGCGTGGGCTGTGGCGGAGGTCACAGCGGAGCGTATTGACGAGATAAATATTCTAAAGGCTTCGTTCGAAGGTATGAACCGCGCGGTGGAGATGCTCCGCGTGCGCCCCGAGTTCCTCGCTATTGATGGCAACCGTTTCTATCCTGCCACCGACATCCCCTTTGCCTGCATCGTCAAGGGAGATGGCAAGTATGCCGACATAGCGGCGGCCTCGGTGCTTGCCAAGACCCATCGTGACGAGTATATGATGCGCCTGCACGACGAGTTCCCGATGTACGGCTGGGACAGCAACAAGGGCTACCCCACAAAAAAACATCGCCTTGCGGTGCGCGAGTATGGTCTCTCGCCCTATCATCGCAAGACATTTAACTGCGACCCCGCGCAGCTGGAGTTGTTTTAGAATGTAAATAATAGATATTTAAGTAGTATGAGAAAAATTTTGTTTGTGTTGGTTTTTGCTTTAACAGCGACATCAACAATGGCGCAGTCTCTCGTTCGTTATCACGGCGAAGTAAATATAGGTGGCTCATTTGGGGTGATAGGGGCTCCCGTTAATTTTGTGAATCTTCACACTATCCATGGCGTAAATATAACCGACTACGCCTCGGTGGGAGTCGGCTTTGGTTTGGATATGCACAATGAATTTAGAAAATTTAATGGCTCAAGCTATGGATTTTCAAGTAAAGAGACAGATTTGCTCTTTCCTCTTTTTTTGAATGCCAAGGGTTATCTCCCTTTGACGGGAAAAATCAAGACGTACCTCTCGGTAGATTTTGGCTGGAAGTTTGGACTTACGGAGCAAGCTAAAGGCTATAATCCTATCTTTGTAGTCCCAGCAGTGGGAGTTTTGCTCAATAATTTTTTGTTTCAGGTAGGTTTTTCCATCGAGGATGAACCAGGACTATTAGGTGGAGGTTACTCGGGAGTGGGGGCTGTTCAACTTAAGTTCGGTTGGAGTTTCTAACGAGACGAAAGAAAGAAAATTAAGAGGTGTCACAACCCGCAAGGTTGGACACCTCTCAATTTTTACTTCAGTTCGATGAGCTCTACGGCAACACCCTCCTCCTCGATAAAGGCGATAATCATATGACCGCAGTCAAGCGCTGGCAGCAGTACCTTTGTACCCTCCAGCGCGGCGTTGATATCCTCCACATTGTAGGCAACGTGTGCGCGTGTCTGGATGAGAGGGTGCATTGGGCTGTCTGGCTCAAAGTAGAGGAACTCCAGCTTGTTGGGACTAGCTGCGTGGTCGGTGATGTGCACCTTCAAATCCTCAAGATATGCCATACCCTCCATTTTCTCGGCAGAGGGGATGCCGAAATGACTCAATGTTCTCATAGTAGTAAGTTTTATGGTTTACACAATCAAAGGTAAGAAAAAATAACCAAATGCGGCAATGCTAAATTCTAATTTTTCCTCCGCGCGATAAATTGTTGCAATCACCGCCCAACAAATCAATATTTTTTTTATCTTTGCTAAATACTATAGGAGGATATTTTTTTGAAGGAGGATTTTTAGGATGAAAAAGGAACGTTTGATTTTTGTCACCAACGACGATGGCTATGCGGCAAAGGGCTTTGCGGCAGCGATTGAGGTGGCACGCGAGTTCGGACGTGTGGTGGCTGTCGCCCCTCGGGAGACGCAGAGTGGTCGCAGTCAGGCTATTACGATGTATGAGCCGCTGTTTTTAGAGCAGAGGGTAAAGCAGGAGGGCTTGGATGTCTATTCGCTCTCGGGCACGCCTGTTGATTGTGTGAAGTGGACCTTTGACCACCTGATGGGTGATGGCGAGGTCGATTTGGTCATCTCGGGTATCAATCACGGCTCCAACTCGGCTATCAACGTGCTCTACTCGGGTACTATGGGAGCCGCCATCGAGGGTAGCTTCTATGGTTGTCCCTCGATAGGATTGTCGCTCACCGACCACTCTTCAGATGCCGAGTTTGGTGCGGCGAAGCACTATGCGCGCGAGATTATCGCCTCGGTGCTGGAGAATCCTCTAAAGGATGGGCAGCCTTTGTGCCTGAATGTCAATGTGCCCAATATTGCGTTTGAGGATATCAAAGGTGTGCGCGTATGTCGCCAGTGCCGAGGTATCTGGCGCGAGGAGTTCTATCGTCACGAGGACCCACGCGGCAAACCATACTATTGGCTCACGGGTAGCTATACCAACTACGAGCCTACGGCAGCCGATACCGACGAGTGGGCGCTCAACAACGGCTATGTGGCGGTGGTGCCTGTGCAGATTGATATGACCTCTTACAGCCAGATGTCATATTTGGAGAGAATTTTGAAGTAATCGTTTTCGCGCCTGCGAGGCGAGTTACCCTTATAAAGTGTTGCAATAACCTGTAAAACGAGAAGATTATGATGGTCAAAGTGTTGCTCTATGTGGCGATTATCATCCAGTTTATCGCTATGTACTACGCCATACGTTTGGTGCGTGCTACCAAGTATAACTCCATCTGGATTTTGTTCATCATCGGCTTTGTGGTGCTGGCGGCGGAGCGTGTTCTGCAGCTTGTGATGAGCTATGGCAATCACGTCTCGGTGTGGGCTATGGTGTGGATGGATATTGTGGTGTCGGTCTGTATCTCGATAGGTGTGGTGCTGCTCGACAAGCTCATCATCTACATCGACCGACTGAACAACCATCGTCAGATGACCGACAAGCGCATCCTGACAGCCGTACTGCGAACAGAGGAGCGCACCCGCGCCAACTTCTCCAAGGAGTTGCACGACGGGTTGGGTCCGTTGCTCTCGTCAGCGAAGATATCGCTCTCGGCTCTCTCGCGTGGCGAGATGGATGCTTCACGCCGCGAGTTGCTGGACAATACGCTCTATGTTGTGGAGGAGGCTGTGCGCTCATTGCGCGAGATATCGAACAACCTCTCGCCACACGTCTTGTCGGACTTTGGTTTGGCGCGAGGCATACAGAACTTCATCGACCGTTCATCGTCGCTACATAATGTGAAGATTTCGTTCGCCACCAACCTCAAGGGCGACCGTTACGATACCGACATAGAGGTTATTATGTATCGCGTTGTGTGTGAGCTTATCACCAACTCGCTGAAGCACTCTGGTTGCAGCGATATACGCCTCTCGCTCTCCACTACGGGCGATGTGCTGGAGCTTCAGTATAGCGACAATGGTCGCGGCTTCAACCCACAGGCGATTATGGATTGCGGAATGGGTCTGTCGAATATGAATTCACGAATAAATACGCTCAATGGCGTCTTTGATATCGCCTCGGCGAAGGGTAAGGGTATGCGCGCCTCGGTGAAGGTGAATGTGCGAGGTGCTGTGCGCCCCGCAAACGACGACGAGTCGCAGCGCGCCGAGCGTGTTCAGCGACTTGCCGCCCAACGTGCCCAACAGCGCGCCGAGCGACGTCAGCATAAAGTAAAATAGTGATGGTACGTATAGCCTTGGTCGATGATCACTCGCTCTTCAGGCGAGGTATGAAGCTACTGCTGGCGTCGCACCCCGATTTTGAGGTTGTGGCGGAGGCTGCAAGCGGCGAGGAGTTTTTGGATATGCTCCCCTCGCTCCGCCCCGATGTGGTCTTTATGGATTATTCGATGCCTGGGCTTAATGGTGCGCAGACTACCGAGCGTGCGCTGGGACTGCAACCCGATATGAAGGTCGTGACGCTCTCGATGTTTGGCGACAATGCCTACTACACGCGTATGGTGGAGTGTGGTGCGAAGGGTTTTTTGCTGAAGGACTCGGAGTTTGACGAGGTGGTGGAGGCTGTGCAGACGGTCTATGAGGGTGGCACATATTTCAGTTCATCGCTTCTGGACTCTCTCTCAAGCTCAATTCGCGCGGGTGAGGCGGTGCAGTCGGCTGACGACCCTGATAGATTGTCCGAGCGTGAGATTGAGATTTTGGTGGGCATTTGCCGAGGTCTATCGACACAGGAGATTGCCGACAAACTCTTTATCTCGAAGCGTACGGTGGATAAGCATCGCGCCAATATACTTGAAAAGAGTGGTTGCAAGAATAGCACCAGCCTGGTGGTCTATGCCATCAAGAACGGTCTGGTGGAGCTGTAAAATGGATGCCGAAGGGCGCAAATACTACTAACGATGGGAGTGAAGGGATATATCATCTGGCTGTGGCAAGCAGCCGAGGGCGTGCGACGCAGGATTGCGTTGCAGGCGCTGGTGGGTATGGTGCACGTAGCCATCTCGCTCTTCTATGTCTGGACGAGTAAGCAGCTGGTCGATATCGCCACCTCTCGCGTGGAGGGAAATATGTATCTCTTTATCGCATTGATGGTAGCCTGCATCGGCTCGCAGATACTCCTCTCGGCGGCTGTGTCGAGGATGGAGGTTGAGACAGAGATTGATATGAAGAACCGCCTGCGCTACCGTTTCTTCTCTCACATAATGGATTGCCGCTGGTCGAGTGGAGGTCGTATGCACACGGGTGATGTGATGAACCGCCTGCTGGACGATGTTGATAGCATTGCCAACGTCATCAGTGTTGTTGTGCCGCAGACGGTTGTTACCTGTGTGCAGTTTGTGGCGGCACTCACATTCCTATCTATCCTTGATTATCGTCTGGCTCTGGCTGTGACTCTGATTTTCCCCGCCTTTCTTATCTTTGGCAGGCTCTATGCACGCCGCGTGAGGGGTTACACCAAGCAGATACGCGATATGGACTCCAGCGTGCAGACCCACATTCAGGAGTATATGCAGCACCGCACGCTCGTTGCATCGATGGAATATACGCAGAACGTGGTGGAGGATTTGGAGTCTATGCAGAACGACCTGCGTGAGAAGGTTATGCACCGCACGCACTTCACTCTGTTCTCTCGCAAGATGATGCAGGCGGGGTTCTCGGCGGGATATATGTCAGCATTTGTGTGGGGTGTGTTCTGCCTCCGTAAGGGTGCGGGCTACGGTACGATGACTGCCTTTATGCAGCTTGCAGGTCAGGTGCAGCGCCCATTGATGGAGTTGAGTCGTCAGTTGCCATCCTTTATCCATATCACCACCTCGGTGGACCGCCTGGCAGCCATTGCGGCATTACCTCTTGAGGAGCGCGGAGCAGCCGCAGATTTAGGTAGTGAGGTGGGCTTGCAGATGCAGGATGTGGAGTTTTCATATGAGGATGGTGTGAAGGTTATGGAGCACTTCTCTTTTGATTTCAAGCCTCGCTCTGTGACAGCTGTTGTGGGGCGCACGGGCGTGGGAAAGAGTACGCTTATGCGAATGATATTGGGTCTTATCACGCCCACCAAGGGTAGTGTCAAGTTCTATAATACCGAGTGCGAGGCTACGGCGTCGGCGCTCACTCGCTGCAATGTGGCGTATGTGCCACAGGGTAATTCGCTCATCAGTGGCACTATACGCAGCAACCTGCTGCTGGGTGACCCAATGGCAAGTGAGGAGCGTATGCGCGAGGCGCTGCACGTTGCAGTGGCCGATTTTGTCCTCGACCTGCCAGGCGGACTGGATGCCCCCTGCTCGGAGTCGGGCGGTGGCTTGAGTGAGGGTCAGGCGCAGCGTATAGCCATCGCGCGAGCCCTGCTACGTCGTGGTGCAGTGCTGTTGATGGATGAGCCAACCTCGGCTCTCGACTCATCAACGGAGCATCAGCTCCTGCATAATCTCTCCCAACTCTCGGCGGGCAGAACGGTCATCATCGTAACCCACCGACCTCTGCCAGATGGTTACGCTACGGGTGTAGTAAATCTTGATAAGTAAGCTAATTCAGGCATTGCAAGGAGCTTAAGCATAAAACAAATAGGGTGCCCCTCGGGACACCCTATCTTGTGTTATCGCATTACTCTTACTTGCGCGCCTCTTTAGCCTCGATGCACTCGGTGGTGTGAGGTACGCGCAACAGACGCTCCTTGGGGATGAGCTTGCCTGTGGTCTTGCAGATGCCGTAGGTCTTGTTCTCTACGCGCACCAAAGCCATCTCCAGGTTACGGATAAACTTCAGCTGGTGAGCTGTCAAACGAGATGTCTCCTCTTTCGAGAGCGTAGCTGCACCCTCCTCCAGCACCTTGAATGTTGGAGATGTGTCCTGCGTATCGTTTGAGTGAGTGATATCCTGACGCAGCAAATCGTAATCTGCCTTTGCCTGCTCAAGCTTTTGAAGGATAATCTGCTTGAACTCCGCCAATTCACTATCGCTGTATCTTAATTTTTCGTCTGCCATAATCGTAATTTTTTTAGTGTTGTAATGTAAAGATAAACTATTTTTTATAAATAAGCAAATCTTTTCATTAAAAAAGTCACATCTCTGCTACAAACGGGTCACTGCAATAACCAAAGGCTCGTCATCCACATCGCTGTTCACAACCACGCCGCCCTGTGGCTCGGCTGCTGCCTTCACCTCCACAGCGAGTGTCTGCGATGCGATATAGTCGGCAAAGTGCTCAATCGCGCCTGCGACAATCTCCTTTGCCTCAATCTCAACCTTAATCTTGTCGGTAACCTCGAAGCCAGACTCCTTACGGATATTCTGAATACGGTTAATCAACTCGCGTGCCATACCCTCCTCACGCAACTCGTCTGTTACGGTGATGTCGAGCGCAACGGTCAATTTGCCCTCCGATGTAACCAGCCAGCCTGGCATATCCTCCGATGTAATCTCGAAGTCGGCAGGAGTTACTGTAACCTGCTCGCCCGCAAGCTCGAGTGTTGTCTCGGCTGATGACTCGATGGCTGCAATCTGCTCCTGCGTAAATGTAGCTGCCATAGCTGCCATCTGCTTCGCAAGCTTCGCGTAGCGCTGGCAGAAATTCTTGAAGTTGAGCTTGATACGCTTGGTGATGATGCCTGTGGTGTCGCTCAACAGCTCCACCTCCTTAACATTCACCTCGCCCATAATCAGACCCTTCACCGCCTCGATGTGGCGTGCCATATCCTGGTCGAGCACAGGGATAAGAATCTTTGTCAGTGGCTGACGCACCTTCAGATTTACCTTACGGCGCAGAGCCAACACCATCGAAGATGTCTTCTGTGCGATATCCATTGTCTGCTCGAGGTCGCTGTTGATGAGTGACTCATCTGCCACAGGGAACTGCGCCAAATGAACCGATGACTCGCTGTGGCGAGCGCTCAAGGCGTTCAAATCGCAGAAGATACGGTCCGAAATGAATGGAGCGAATGGTGCTGCCAGCTTTGCCACAGTCTCCAAGCAAGTGTAGAGTGTCTGGTAAGCCGCCAGCTTATCCTCGCTCATACCGCCGCCCCAGAAACGCTTGCGGTTCAAGCGCACATACCAGTTCGAGAGGTTCTCGTTCACAAAGTCCTGGATGGCGCGTGCCGCAGGTGTTGGGTCGTAGTCGTTCAGGTAACGTGTCACATCCTTCACCAGCGAGTTCAGCAGCGAGATAATCCAGCGGTCGATCTCTGGACGCTCTGCAACTGGAATCTCCTGCTCCTTGCCTGTGAAGCCATCCACATTGGCGTAGAGAGCGAAGAATGAGTAGGTGTTGTAGAGTGTGCCGAAGAACTTACGACGCACCTCATCAACTCCATCCTTGTCAAACTTGAGGTTATCCCAAGGCTGTGAGTTTGAAATCATATACCATCGTGTTGCATCTGCACCATAGGTCGAGAGCACCTCGAATGGATCTACGGCGTTGCCCAGACGCTTCGACATCTTGTTGCCGTTCTTGTCCAATACCAAGCCGTTAGAGATGATGTTCTTGAACGCCACAGAGTCAAACAACATTGTTGCGATGGCGTGCAGCGTGAAGAACCAGCCGCGAGTCTGATCGACACCCTCGGCGATGAAGTCGGCAGGGAATACATTCTTGAAGTCCGCGCCGCCATTCTCAAATGGGTAGTGCAACTGCGCATAAGGCATTGCGCCAGAGTCAAACCACACGTCAATCAAGTCGCTCTCGCGCTTCATAGGTGCGCCTGTCGATGATGTCAGGATGATAGAATCCACATAGGGGCGGTGCAGGTCGATATTCTCCACCGAGTAGTTCTCTTTCGACATATCGCCCACCTTGAAATTCTTGAATGGGTTTTCGGTCATATTGCCCGCAGCGATTGACTTCTCAATCTCCGCCATAAGCTCCTCCACAGAGCCGATACACTTCAGCTCTGTGCGGTCCTCGGTTGCCCAAATTGGGAGTGGTGTGCCCCAGAAACGTGAACGCGAAAGGTTCCAGTCGTTCAGGTTCTCCAACCACTTGCCGAAACGTCCCGTACCTGTTGATTCGGGCTTCCACTTGATTGTTGTATTGAGCTCCATCATACGCTCCTTCAGCGCAGTGGTCTTGATGAACCAAGAGTCAAGAGGGTAGTACAACACAGGCTTGTCGGTACGCCAGCAGTGTGGGTAGTTGTGGGTGTGCTTCTCAATCTTGAATGCCTTGTTAATCAGCTTGAGGTTGATGGCGATGAACACATCGAGCGACTCTGCCGCCTGCGCTGCTGCCTCGTCGTAACGACCATCTACGGTGAACTGTGGATCGTAGGCGTTCTTCACCCAGCGACCCTCATACTCCTTATATGCCTCTACATCAACGCACCGCTTCACGAACTCCTCGTCAAGCTCTGCTGTGAGGTAGAACTTACCTGTCAAATCGACCATTGGGCGTGTCTCGCCTCGCTTGTTAATCATAAAGAGCGAAGGGATGCCCGCCTGACGTGCCACGAAGGCATCATCAGCACCAAACGTAGGCGCGATATGTACGATACCCGTACCATCCTCCACCGTCACATAGTCGCCAGGGATTACGCGGAACGCCTTCTCTGCGGCAATCTTCCACTCGCCATTCTCGTCCAGCTCGACAGGCTTCACCCAAGGGATAAGTTGCTCGTAGTGCATACCCACCAGCTCTGGACCCTTCCAGCGACCCACCACCTCAAATGGGATGAGCTTGTCGCCTGGCTTGTAGCTGTCGAGTGCCAAGCCCTCTGCCTTCTTGTTGAAGTGCGAGTAGAGCAGCGGCTCGGCGAGTACGGCTGTAATCTTCTCGCCTGTGTAGCCGTTGTAGGTGCGAACTGCCACATAGTCAATCTTTGGGCCCACGCAGAGCGCGGTGTTCGATGGCAATGTCCAAGGTGTTGTTGTCCACGCCAGGAATACTGGTGTACCCCAACCCTCCATCTCTGGCTTTGGCTCTACGATGCGGAACTGTGCCACCATAGTGGTGTCCTTCACGTCGCGGTAGCAACCTGGCTGGTTGAGCTCGTGTGTCGAGAGACCTGTACCCGCCGCAGGCGAGTATGGCTGGATGGTGTAGCCCTTATACAAAAGCCCCTTCTCGAAGAGCTGCTTCAGGAGCCACCACAATGTCTCGATAAACTTATTGTCGTAGGTGATATATGGGTCGTCCATATTCACCCAGTAACCCATCTGCTTTGTGAGGTTCTCCCACACGTCGGTGAACTCCATCACCGCCTCGCGGCAAGTGCGGTTGTACTCCTCGATAGATATTGTCTTGCCGATATCCTCTTTGGTTATGCCGAGCTTCTTCTCCACGCCCAGCTCCACAGGCAGACCGTGCGTATCCCAACCCGCCTTGCGGTGCACGAGATAGCCCTGCTGTGTCTTGTAACGGCATATTACGTCCTTGATTGTGCGTGCCATCACGTGGTGGATGCCAGGCATACCATTTGCCGAGGGTGGACCCTCATAGAATACGAACGTGGGATGACCCTCGCGTGTGGTGATGCTCTTATGGAACGTATCGTCAGCATCCCACTTCTTCAATACCTCGTCGGCAACCTTTGCCAAGTCGAGACCTTTGTACTCGTTAAACTTCATAATGGTAATATTTTTGTTTTCTCTTTTTCGCTTATGTGGCTAAATCGTACAAAGATAGATATTTTTTATTAAAAATTCAAAAACATACTTATATATAAACGTTATACCGCGACTAAGCGCAGGTTGGGGGAGGGGGGGGAAGTTGGGAGGTTTTAGGGAAGTTAGGGGAAATTAGGGAGGTTAGGGAATTTAAGGAATTTAGGGAATTTAGCCCCTCCCTAATCTCCCTAATCTCCCTAATCTCCCTAATCTCCCTACCCCTTAAACACACAAAAAAATCCCGACCCTCGGGAGAGAGTCGGGATGAAAGGTATTCTAATTTTAATTAGATTACTGAATAGTAGTGTTCAACTTCTGGATCTCATCCTGCAAGTCTGCGAAGCGATGAAGAACCTGATCCTGAGTCATAACCTCGTCGTAGATACGAACCATAGCAACCTTACCATTCCAGCCGTGAGCAGTCTCAAGTCTGTCAGTATATGGCATACCATTGATGTTCATAATAGTACCAACATTAAAGTCGTGCAAAATGTGACCACCGTTGAAGTTACCATCTACATAAGTACCCCACTCCTTAGCCTCGGCATTCCAAATATATACCAAGTGAGAGAATGACTCGTCCTTTGTAATCTGATCCTTAACATAAACCTCGTAACCATTGTTCTGCGAGTTACCATAAGCACTCCAGTCATTATCAGCAGAGTTTGCAAATGCTACCCAACGCTTTCTGTCACCGTCCTTCAACATAATACCCCACTTATTTGTAGAGAATGGACGCATCCAGAACTGACCCTGGTCGAAGTTAGACACAACAAGCATCTCCATTGAGAAGCCATTCTGCAACTTGCTTCTGAAGTCCTCGTCGCTAGAGTAATCAATACGATACCAACCATCAGCGTATGTACGGTTGTGGATCTCATTATTAAAGTTTGCAATCTTACCGTAGCCCTCAACATCGATGATTGTAGTATTGTCATTTGGCTTTGACAAGATTTCCAATGATGTCTGAGTACCTGCGTTAGTTGCAGTCTTGTCAGCATTCCACTTGATATCGAACAATGGAGTAGAAAGTGCTGGTGAAGCTGGCTCTGCTGGAGCATCTGGCAACTTAAGGTCATTGAACTTTGTAGCAACCTCGTCAGCTGTCATTGCCTGGTCGTACATCTTAACCAAAGCAACCTCACCGTTCCACTGCATAAAGAGTGAGCCGTCACCCTCTGTGAAACCACCGATTGTCAACCAAGCACCTGGGTTGAACTCAGCAATACCCTCACGCATACCGAGCAAAATGCCGTCCTGGTAAACCTGAACACACTGGTTGTCAGCATCGTACATATAAATTGTGTGGTGATACTTGTTCTTCTCCAAAGTTGCGTTGATGCCAGTAACATTACCTGGCCACCAGCCACCACCTTCGTTGAATGTGAAGTTCCAAGCGTTCTTGTCCAAATCACCCTTACGCATCAAACGGAATGCATTTGTTGATACTGGTACTGACCACCAGTCCCAAGACCAAGCTGTGTTCACATATACAACCTCCAATGCGAAACCATCAGCGATAGTAGCCTTCATCTCCTCGTTAGCTGAATAATCAACCTTGTAGTAAGAGAACTTCTTGCCACCGTCGTTGTGAGCAATGTGACCAAAGCGAGCGATATTGTTAGCCTTGAACTTAGGGTGCTTGTATGTGTAAACATAAGGATTGATATCACCTACCAATGTTACATCCAAACCATAGATACCCTCATCAACAGCTGTACCGTCCTCGTTGAACTGAACGTCAAGGATAGTCTGCAAAGGCTTCTTCTCTGCCAACTCATACTCAGCGATAATTGCAACCTCGTTACGAGCGATTGAAGCAGCTGGGTTCTCCTCATCAACCTTGAAGTTCTTCTTACGGATGTTACCATAAGAGTCAACAATAGTTACAACGAAACCGTTCTCGAATGTTGTAGGAGGAACGAGCAAATAGAAAGGAGTAGCCTCCTCTGCAGTTGCACCAAGTGCTACTGGCTCCTCTGCTGTCAAAGTAACAGTGTTGTTCTGCAAAGCTACGATATCGAATGTAGGATTACCATCCTCGCCAATCTCTGCCATAGCTGTACCTGCCAAAACCTCACCGTTGTTACCTGTGATAGCAACACTCTTAACGATAGCTGAACCATACAACTTAACAACAGCAACACCGCACAAGTTCTTGAGCTCCATAGTTGGGTCTGAAGCAGTAGCTGACATACCTACCATAGGAGCATCCTCGAAGTTAACGCCGTCAGCAGAGTAAGTCTGTGCAGCAGGAACCTCTGTCTTGATGTCACCATTGCTTACACGGTTTGTACCCTTGTAAGGATAAACAGCGTAAGCGTTCTCGAAAGGCTCGCCCATCTTGAGCTTGTCCTCCTTCTTGAACACGTCACCAGCAGCGTCATAAGCAAAACGCTCGTTAGTGTTACTGCGGAACAAAGAGAGGCGTGAACCCTCTGTCCAAGCGAAGGTAGTACCCTCTGGAGACTCCAAAGTGAATGAAGAAGCAGCAATGTCAGTGCTCTGCTCAACAACAACTACCTCCTCACCGCCATCATCGCCACAAGCTACCATAGCCGCAGCAATAAACAATGAATAGAATAATTTTTTCATAAAATTTAATTAGTTGGTTAATGAATTAGTGTAAATATCTTTCTTTGGTAAAATTTGCACATTTCAATGCTTCGCGCCACTATATTAGGGAGTTTCGCAAATACAAAAATACACAAAAAATTATTATCTCCAAAAAAAATCGACAAAATATATAAGGTGCTTGGCGAAAAATAGAACAATTCGCCCCAAATCTGTCAAAAGCAGAAGTCGGGGCGAGGTGTAGGGGTGTGAATATTTTACTTATGCCGTAACGACTTTTTGAAAATTTACATTACAAGTGTATAATCGACCTTACGGGCGCAATCTTCTCCAGACGCTCCGCACCGTGCAGGAAATCGAGCTCCACAAGGAAGATAAATTCGTCAATCACGACCTTATACTCCTTGCCATCCTTGGTGATTTTCTGCTCCATTAGCGAGTGAGCAATGCCCTCGGCTGTGCCGCCCGTAGCAAGCAAATCGTCGATGATTGAGATGTGTATCTCGTCGCCCGTAGCCTTGGCGGCGGCGATGTCGCTGCGGCGGAAAAAGAGGTGGTCGGAGCCATACTCCTTCTCAATCTCCACGTCGCACAAATCTCCCTCATTATAAGGCAGTTTGCCGCTTTTGCGGATGGGGATAATACTCTCCACCTCGGGCTTCGAAATCATCAGTGGAGCCGAGAAGAGAAAGCCTCTCGCTTCGGGAGCCGCGATGTTGGGCGCGGTGAGTCGGCTGCCGATTTCGTCAATCAGCTGGGCGAATATTTTTTTGTCTTGCAGCAGAGGGATGATGTCCACGAAAACAATGCCCTCCTTGGGAAAATCTTTGTAAAATTTCAGTGCCTCTTTCATTTTGTAGAGTGTTGTTAAAGGTTGCGGGAGAGAACTCCGATAGCAAAAGTAGTAATTTTTTTTATCCTCGCGTGTATTTTTATATGTAAAATGCATATTTTTTTGATTTTTTTGCTATCTTTGCATCAATTGGAAAATAATGAACTTAAAATGCCGAAGTTTTATGACAAGGTAAATGTACTCCGTAAGCCCGAATGGTTGAAGATCCGACTGCAAAGTAACGAAGAGTCCGCCGAGGTGGAACGTATCGTCAAGCAGCACTCGTTGCATACCATTTGCAGTAGCGGTCTCTGCCCCAACAAGGCGGAGTGTTGGCGTCGTCGTACGGCAACATTTATGATCCTGGGCGAAGTGTGTACGCGTGGTTGTAAATTCTGTGCCACACAAACGGGCAGACCCCTTGCCCCCGACCCCACCGAGCCGCAGAAGTTAGCGGAGAGTGTGAGGCTTATGGGACTTCGACACGTTGTCGTGACTTCTGTCACGCGCGATGACCTCCCCGACGGCGGTGCCGAACATTGGGCACAAGTGGTGGAGGCTGTCCGCAAAGAGAATCCCGACGCAACAATTGAGCTCCTTATTCCCGATTTGGATGCTCGAGAAGACCTCATAGAGGTAGTTTTGGCATCCAAGCCCGATATTGTCGGGCACAACATCGAAACCGTCGAGCGACTAACACCGCTGGTACGTTCGCGCGCGAAGTATCGCACGAGTATGCGTACGCTGGAGATTATCTCACGCAGTGGTGCAGTGGCAAAGAGTGGACTGATGGTCGGACTTGGCGAGAGCGATGATGAAGTATTGCAAACATTGCGAGACCTGCGCGAGGTGGGTGTCGAAATTGTAACGCTTGGTCAGTATCTGCGACCCTCTCTGGAGCACTATCCCGTTGCGGCGTATATCACCCCAGAGAAGTTTGACTGGTACCGAGAAAAGGCTCTTGAGATGGGCTTCAGCTATTGTGCAAGTGCGCCTATGGTGCGCTCGTCATACCTGGCTGATGCTGCGCTGGAGTCTGTCAAGCGTAAGTTTGCCGAGTAGGTAGGGCTTTGCTTGGAGTCCTTCTGTCGGCGCAAGCTTTTGACCGAAATGAAGGAGGTATTGTATTTAGACTTGGGGCGAATGGGCTACGGCGAGTGCTGGGCGCAGCAGCGTATGGTGTTTGACCATATGCTCGGGCGTAAGCGCGGCGAGCAGGGTGGCTTATCGAGTGATGAGTGCCAGCTCAAGGTCGGGGATGCGGGCGTATTGTATCTTGTAGAACACAATCCTGTTTACACATTGGGCAAAAGCGGTAAGAGCGAGAATATGCTCGTCTCGGAGGCGTACCTGCGTGCTATTGGTGCCGAGTTTTTCCACATCGACCGAGGTGGCGATGTGACCTTTCACGGTCCTGGTCAGGTGGTGGGCTATCCCATCCTTGATTTGGAGAAGCTGGGCATAGGTCTGCGCGATTATATCGACCTCATCGAGGAGTCCATCATCGGCGTGTGCCGTGAGTGGGGCATCGAGGCGGGACGTGTGGCAGGTGCTTCGGGCGTGTGGCTCGATGGCAATACTGCCAAAGCAAGAAAGATATGCGCTATCGGTGTCAGGGCGAGCCGTTATGTCACGATGCACGGTTTTGCGATGAATGTGGCGACCGACCTGAAGTATTTTTCGCATATCAACCCCTGTGGCTTTGCCGATAAGGGCGTGACGAGCCTTGAGCGCGAGCTTGGGCACGCGGTTGATATCGAGCTGGTGAAGGCGCAGATTGTTAAACATTTAGCTGAAAAATTAAAAATTGAAATATATAAATAATAAAATTGTAAGTTATGCCTATAGAGAAGCGATGGGTAGTGAGAGCTCCTGGCGCTTCGGAGGTGGTGGAGCGTTTGGCTGCGCACCTCCGTATGTCGCCCGTTCTTGCGAACCTACTTGTGCAAAGAGGCATAGACACCGTAGAAAAGGCTAACAAATTCTTTAACCCGCAGCTGGGTGACCTTCACGACCCCTTCCTTATGAAGGATATGGATCGTGCTGTGGAGCGTATCGAGCGTGCAGTCGCCAACAACGAGATGATTATGGTCTATGGCGACTATGATGTGGATGGCACGACGGCGGTTGCGTTGGTTTATAAGTTTTTGAGGCAGATAGGTCACAAGAACCTTGTTTTCTACATTCCCGATCGTTATAACGACGGTTACGGCATTTCGGTCAAGGGTATTGACTTCGCGGCCCGCAAGGGTGTGACGCTGGCGATAGCTCTCGATTGCGGAATTAAAGCCGTAGAAAAGGTTGTTTATGCGAAGGAAAAGGGCGTGGATTTTATTATCTGCGACCATCATCTTCCAGCAGAGGAGATACCCGCTGCTGTAGCTGTCCTGGATCCGAAGCGCAACGACTGCAACTATCCGTTCAACGAGTTGTCAGGTTGTGGCGTGGGATTCAAACTCGTGCAGGCTTATGCCCAGAAGCACGGTATTCCATTCAAGGATATCGAGCACTTGCTGGATTTGCTTGTAGTGAGTATTGCTTCCGACATTGTGCCCCTCACGGGCGAGAACCGCATCCTTGCCTATTATGGTCTGGAGCGCCTGAACCGTGAGCCATCGTCGGGTTTGTTGTCGATAATCAAGATTTGTGGACTCGACCGTCACAATATCACCATCGACGACATTGTCTTTAAGATTGGTCCACGTATCAATGCCGCAGGGCGTATGCGTATGGACGAGAATGATGAGAATGCGGCTCCAAGTGGAGGCTTCGCGGCTGTGGAGCTTTTGGTTGAGGGTAACGAGAAGCAGGCGCGCCAGTTCTGCGACGTTATCGACAACTACAACGAGGACCGTAAAAACATCGACCGCAGCGTCACGCAGGAGGCACACGATTATATCGAGTCGCATCCTGAGATGAAGCAGATGAAGAGCACGGTGATTTACAATCCTAAATGGATGAAGGGTATCGTGGGTATTGTCGCTTCGCGCCTTATCGAGACCTACTACCGTCCTACGGTGGTGCTGACGATGAGCAATGGCTTTGTGACGGGCTCGGCGCGTTCGGTGCAGGGCTTTGACCTCTATCAGGCTGTGGAGTCTTGTTCGGATTTGCTCGAGAACTTCGGTGGTCATATGTATGCCGCAGGTCTTACTATGCTGCCCGAGAATGTTGAGGCCTTCACCAAGCGTTTCAACGACTATGTGGAGGAGCATATAGACCCACAGATATTGGTGCCACAGGTGGATATCGATAGCGAGTTGCTGTTTGCCGACATCACGTCGCAGTTCCACCGCCAGCTCAACAGCTTCCAGCCATTTGGTCCTGGCAATGCTGCTCCCGTATTTGTGAGCCGTAGCGCAAGCGCATATAGCGAGCCAAAGCTGGTTGGTGCCGATATGGAGCATCTGCGTATGGATTTGGTGCAGCGCGAGAAGCCTAATGTGGCTATCCAGACCATCGCCTTCCAGCAGCCTACTCATTATGAGTGGATACGCGGAGGACGACCTGTCGATGTATGCTACCAGATTGTCGAAAACCACTATCGTGGTACTGTGACGACACAGTTGCGTATCAAGGATATCAAGCGCGTGGAGGGTAAATAGCCCTCCGCCGCAAACAAATATAGCAAGTACGCTCTATCGCTGCCCCGCAAGGGGGAGAGGAAAGTCCGAGCAACACAGAGCACCGTACGAGTTAACGGCTCGATGTCCGCGAGGGTGTAGTAGTGTAACAGAAAATAACCGCCAGGGGGGCGAGACGCAATTTTTTCATAGGGCTTTATGTTCGATGGTGTTGTAATTGTTTTTTCGTCAAGCCTCCTGGTAAGGGTGAAAAGGTGGGGTAAGAGCCCACCGCAGCGGCAGCAATGTCGTCTGGCAGTACGCCTTACGGGTTGCAAGACCATATATACCGACAATTAAGGGTTGCTCGCCCAATGTCGGGGGGTAGGTTGCTAGAGGCTGTGGGTGACCACAGTCGTAGATAAATGATAGAGGCTCTCCCTCGGGGGAGTACAGAACTCGGCTTATAGTATTTGCTATTGAAAAAGTGCGGACTTTTTGGGTCCGCACTTTCTTTTTATATTATATAGTATATCTTATCTCTTTACCTTCACCACAGTGTAAGAGTGAGGCAGCAGGCTGCACTCGCCGCCGAGGAAGTCCACCTCCTGTTGCTGGGCGGCTATGCGTAGTGGCTCGTCGGGGGTGTTCACATCATTCTCTTCTCCTGCGATAGCCCACTTCTCGGCGTGGCGTATATTGCCGAAGGAGCCGAAGTCGAGTGCTATGCTGCGAGGCTGGGTGGTCATATTTACTATGTGCAGCACAACCTCGCGCCCATCCTCGGAACGTGTCGCAGTGATGTCGAGCGAGTCATCACGTCTGCCCACCATCACGCTCTCGATAAGCAGTGGCTGATGATGCTCCGATGCGAGTTTCTGTGCGTGGTAGGGTGGCATTCCCCATACCTTGTCGGGCGTGAAGAATATCTGTCCCTGATTCCAGCCGTTGTCGTTTTGCAGATATGGCTCCAGGGCGTTTGCAGGGCAGGTGGTAAAGACAAAGTCGCCCATTCGGCGCACCGCATTCTGTACGATTACGTGCGCGAGCATACGCCTTACGCCGTGCGATGAGCCATTCTCCTCAAATATGGCGCAACGCATTGTGGTTGAGGGGTTCCACTGCTTGAACATTCGCTCCATACGGCGCAACTCATCCTCCACGTTGCGTGCCGACGCGATGTCGTCGGTCCAGGGATGGTAGTCCCAATAGTCAGCCTTACCGTCGAGTGCAAGAAATACCTCGCGCATCTTCTCGGGCATCTCGGGTCGCCACCACGCCGAGTGTATAAACTTTAGTGATGGATCCACCGTGCGCATCGCCTCCGAGAGGAGGTTGAAACGCTCAATGTAGTAATCGTATGCCGCATAGGTGTCAAACTCGAAGAGTGTCTCTTCGTTGCCAATCTCTATATATTTAACCCCGTAAGGCTTTGGATGTCCGTCACGGGCGCGTTGTGCGCCCCATTTTGTTGAGGTGCTGCCGTTGAAGTACTCAATCATCTCCGCCATAACCTGCGGGTCGTCGTTGATGTTTACGGCAAACGAGAGTTCATATCCCATCGCCTCGGCAAACTGCACAAACTCTATTATGCCGAAGCCGTTGGTCGATTGCGGATACCACTGACCAGCGTATGGCTTGCGCTCGCTTCTTGTGCCGCGCATCAGCGCAAACTTATAGTCGGGCGCATTGACCATCGAGCCGCCGTAGCGCAACATCGTAAGCCCCTGCTCCTTGAATGCGTGGGCGATGTCACCCCTGACAGGCAGACCTTTATAACTATCTTTTTTGGAGAGCATAAGCATCGCCTGGTCAATCCATACCTTGCCCTTGCCCTCGATGTAAAAGACAAAACGCGCCTTGCTGTCCTCTGCCTTCGACTTCAGCGTGAAGGTGTGTCGCTGCCACTCCTTGCCAATGCCCTTAATCTCTGCGCGACAATACTCTGTGCCGTCCTCGCCCTGAAGGGCTACAAATACTCGCTCGGCACTGCCTTTGAGCATTACTTCGCCCTCGAACTTCTGTCCCTTGCAAGTGGCTATGCCCCAGCGGTTGAGGCTGCGGTTTGAAATACCCACACGACCTGTTGCGGCACGGTTTTCAATCATCTGAGACCACTCACCTGTGGTGGCTGTTGTGTTGTCGTGGTGATATGCTGCATCGGCACCAGCTGTATGGTAACTATCCCACATTCCACTCACTGCGTGGTGATTTGTTGGCGTGAAGGGGATGTCATAACTCTTGCCATCGTAGCCTACGCGCAAGTTGCGGAAGCTGACGTTGCTGTTGAATGAGCGTACACCTACCTTGCCCATCTTCAGAGGGTTGCCCTTGTGCTGATATGTCAATATCTCCTCGCCGTTGAGCCATACGGTGATGGTGTTGCCCTTCACTTCAGCACGCAGTTTGTGCCACATGAATCCCTTCACTTCGCGGCTGTCGCTCTGTGCAAGTGGGGTGTAGTCGTGGCGGTGGAGGCTTAGGCTCACACCTCTGTTTGTGAGTGTTATCTCATAGCCGTTGAAGCTATCCGTGCCTGTACCCTCCTCGCTCACGCGCATCAGCAGCTCGCCGTTGTAGCCCGCGATAGCGTCAAAACGAATATCCACCTCTGCCCAGCCGTCAGCAAAGGTGTGGTCGTTGGCAATGAGCTTTACTGTCTGCTCGGAGTATATCTGCACCGCATCTCCATCCATACGGATGGGCGCATCGTAGCAACTCATACCTTTGATTCCCTCGGGCAGTATGCCCTCTTCGAAGCTCTCGCCGAAGATACGCTGCGAGTATAGCCCGCCATATATCTCGTGATTTACATCCTCCATACCTGCGCCATAGAGCAGTGGTGTAATAGGATTGAGCACCTTGTCTGGGTGCACCTCGAGCTTCAGCCCTTGTGCAAGTGCTGTTGTTGCTGTGATGATAAGCGTGAATAGAGTTATTAGCCTTCTCATAGGTCTGTAGTTTAGTAAGATTATTCAGTGAAGTAAAGATAATCCATTTAAGGAATAAAAACAAAAAAACCTCTACCCAAAGTAGAGGTTTCTCAAATTTTCAAACATATCCGAGGTCCGAAGCGGATTCGAACCGCTGTAGACGGTTTTGCAGACCGGTGACTAAACCACTCATCCATCGGACCATCGTGGAATTTGCGATATGCTCGCTCATTCGGAGTGCAAATATAGGCAAAAATATTTTATCGCCAAAAAAAAGAGCGAAATTTCCTCATTTTCTTCTCTTTTATCCTATAATTTTCTTATTTGTTGCACTTTGCTACGCTATTTTTCTTTATATTTGTATTGATGAACTTGTCAAATAAGTTCGCCAAATATTATGCCACTTGAGAGTATTGCGTTGAGTTTTGTGCCGCAGTTGGGTATGCGCGGGGCGGCGTATCTGGTCGAGATGTTTGGCTCGGCGAGGGCGGTGTATCGCGCCTCGAAGGAGGAACTGGTGGAGCGCTGCGAACTGCGTGAGGATGTGGCGCGGGCTATTACGCTCAAGAAAGGCTTTGCCGAGGCTGACCGTGAGATAGCCTACTGCAAGGCACACGGCATTGAGGCGGTGGGGTGCGATGAGGAGCGTTACCCACGTCTGCTGCGTGAGGCAGAGGATTTTCCGATGGCGATATATGTCAGGGGCGATGTAGGCGTGTTGAGCCGCCGCGCAGTGGCGTTTGTCGGCACGCGCAAGATTACGCCTTATGGTCAGCGTATGTGTGACAGGCTGGTGCAGGAGTTGCACGAGCTGTTGCCCGATGTGGCGATTATCAGCGGTTTGGCGTATGGTGTGGATGGCGAGTGTCATCGTGCAGCCCTGGCGTGCGGAGCCGCTACGGTGGGCGTGGTGGCAAATGCGTTGCCGCGCGTGACCCCTACCGTTCACGAGCGTCTGGCGGCGGAGATGGTGGCGAAGGGTGGCGCTGTTGTTACCGAGCTGAACTCGCAGACGAAGCAGAACGGGCGTTTCTTCATCCCTCGCAACCGTGTCATCGCGGCACTTGCGGCGGGTACGGTGGTTGTGGAGAGTGCCGAGTCGGGCGGGTCGCTCTCGACGGCGGCGTTTGCCGATGGGTACAACCGCACGGTGATGGCGGTGCCTGGCAGGGCGGTGGATGCTAACTCTATGGGATGCAATATGTTAATCCGCAACCGCAAGGCGCAGATGGTGCTCTCGGGACGTGATATCGTGGAGGAGCTGCGCTGGGAATTGGGTCTCGAAAATGTGCCGCAACCCAAGCGTGAGCAGTTGCCTCTGACTGACGAGGAGGCGCAGTTTATGACCTACTTCGGTGCTGACCCTGTGGCGCTTGAGGTGTTGCAGAGCCGCAGTGGTATGTCGGCGGGCGAGCTGTCGCTGATGTTGATGAATCTGGAACTATCGGGCGCGGTGCGTCAGTTGCCTGGTAAATTATATGAGAAGCTGATATGATATTGATTGATACACACTCTCACCTCTATGCCGAGGAGTTTGATGAGGATAGAGCGGCTGCGTTGGAGCGTGCGCTGGAGCGTGGCGTTGAGCGTCTGTTGCTGCCCGCTATCGACAGTGAGAGCCACGAACGATTGTTTGCGCTGGTACGTGAGGCGGGCGGAAGGTGCCGCGCGATGATGGGCTTGCACCCCACGTCGGTAAATGACAACCCCCGCTGGCGCGAGGAGCTTGCGTTGGTGGAGCGATACCTCGCCGAGCCGCCTGCTGGGGTGAGGTTCTGTGCTGTGGGCGAGATAGGTCTCGACTACTATTGGAGTGCGGAGTGGGTCGCAGAGCAGCGCGAGGCATTTGTTGAGCAGTGTCGCTTGGCGGCACGTTTGGATTTGCCTGTTGCTATACACACGCGCGCAGCGTGGGATGATATGTGCGAGATATTGGAGGCGGAGTGCGCTCGTGCAGCGGCACGTGGAGAACGCTTGCGAGGTGTGTTGCACGCCTACTCGGAGGATGCGGCAACCTATCGCCGTCTGCGCGAGATGGGGGATTGGTTGTTTGGTGTGGGTGGTGTTGTGACCTACAAAAAGAGTCTGTTGGCAGAGGCGGTGCGCGAGATGGCACTTGAGGATATAGTGCTTGAGACCGACTGCCCCTACCTTACGCCTGTGCCATATCGTGGCAAGCGCAACGAGTCGGCATATGTGAGCTACGTCTGCGAGAAGGTGGCAGAGTTGAAGGGTGTCACGCCCGATGAGGTGGCGCGCATCACGACCCAAAACGCGCGGCGGATGTTTCTTGGTGATGAATAATATTATTTAAGGTAACGATATGAAACACGATGTTTCTAACCACACTTACCGCTCGTCGATACTTATAATCTATACGGGCGGAACAATCGGAATGAAGACCGATGAAAAGACAGGCGCGCTGGTGCCATTTGACTTCAGCGGCATATATGAGGAGTTTCCAATCCTGCGCCGTCTGAATGTCGATATTGACGTGCACACGATGCCCAAGCTTATCGACTCATCCAACGTGCAGCCCTCGGACTGGTGCGCCATAGCCGAGGTTATCCGCGACAATTACGAGCAGTATGACGGTTTTGTCATCCTGCACGGCACCGACACGATGTCCTACACCGCTTCGGCGTTGAGTTTTATGCTGGAGAACCTCGCCAAGCCTGTGGTCTTTACGGGTAGCCAGATACCGATTGGTCTTTTGCGAACAGATGGGCGCGAAAACCTTATCACAGCCATCGAGGTGGCGGGCGCGCGTGATGGCGACAAGCCGATGGTGCCCGAGGTATCGCTGCTCTTTCATAGCTGTCTGTATCGTGGTAACCGCACCCGCAAGGCGAGTGCCGAGGAGCTGGATGCCTTTCGTTCGCCCAACTTCCCACCGCTTGCCGATGTGGGGGTTAAGATAGCCTACAACCGTGCCAATATTGCCCCTGCAAAGGAGATTGAGCCGCTGCGCATAGCGACGATGATGAGTGAGGGTGTGGCTATCATAAAACTCTTCCCTGGCATTGGAGAATATACGCTTCGTGCTATCCTCTCGGTCGAGGGTTTGCGTGGCGTGGTGCTTGAGACCTACGGCGCAGGCAATGCTCCTACGGCGGAGTGGTTCCAGCGCCTGATGCGCGAGACGGTGGAGCGCGGTGTGCTGGTGTTGAACGTGACACAGTGCGACAACGGCTCTGTCGAGATGCAACTCTATGAGACGGGTCTGCGTTTGCAGAAGGCGGGTGTCTTGTCGGCATACGATATGACCACCGAGGCGGCAATCACCAAACTGATGTATGTATTGGGGCAAAATCTCTCCCATGAGGAGTCTGTGGAGCTAATGAAACGACCATTGCGCGGAGAATTTACGTTAAAATAAGTTGCACGGGTAAAAAAAAATTACTATATTTCGGTCCGTAAACTCTGCAAAAAGTGCATCTGCGGCTGAAAGAAATCTCATCCGAGGGTGTAATTTGTTGGCGCATAGAGCGTTGTGTTGTTGTGGGGTGGTGTGTGCTCTTGTGGCGAGGTTTGTGTCAAGGTGCGGTTTGCAGCGGCAAAATTCGGCGGCAAGGGCGAAAATTGGAGGTTGAAAATTATTTTTATTGCATAATTGAATAAAAATTTTGATTTTAACAATAACTAACAAATTAAATAACAAACACTAATTAAAAACTATTAAAAAAAGCTATGAAAAAATCATTTATGTTTTTGGCAGTAGCCGCACTTGGCACTGTTAACGCTTTCGCACAGGAGGCTGCAGTAGCAGCAGAGACTGAGCTCGCAGGTGACACTATGCACCAGGTATTGATGCAGAAGTTCCTTGAGGGTGGTTGGGGCTGGATGTTGCCCGTGTTGGTATGTTTGGTAATCGGTTTGGCAGTTGCTATCGAGCGTATGCTTTACCTCTCATTCGCAAACATCAACACAAAGAAGTTCATCGAGGAGTTTGAGAAGACTTTGAACGAGAAGGGCGTAGAGGCTGCTAAGGATCTCTGCCGTAACACAAAGGGCCCTGTTGCTTCAATCTACTATCAGGGTTTGGATCGTTACGATCAGGGTATGGACGCTGTTGAGAAGGCAGTTGTTTCTTACGGTTCAGTTCAGACAGGTCAGATGGAGTCAGGTCTTTCTTGGATTGGTTTGTTCATCGCACTTTCTCCAATGTTGGGTTTCATGGGTACCGTAGTAGGTATGATCGAGGCGTTTGACCAGATCCAGGCTATGGGTGATATCTCTCCAACCGTTGTAGCAGGTGGTATCAAGGTTGCGTTGTTGACTACATTGATGGGTCTTATCGCTGCTGTTATCCTTCAGTTGTTCTACAACTACATCATCTCAAAGATTGACAACTTGGTTAACGCAATGGAGGATGCTTCAATCACTTTGGTTGATATCTTGACAGCTTACAACAAGAAATAAATTTATCTTTAAGAAGTAATTTACAATGGAGAAAATTTTGAAATATTCATTAGTTGCACTGCTGGGTATCTCTGTAGCTATGATTTTCTGGGCTGTATTCACTACTCCAGAGGATCCAACTGTTGAGAACGCTACAGCTGTGGGAGCTTACCTCTACTGGGGTTACTTCCTTATGGGTGCAGCTATCGTAGCAGCACTAGTTGGTGCTGGTATGGATTTGCTCAAAAAGCCCGAGGGCATTAAGGGTGCATTGATTTCAGTAGTTGCTGTTGTTGCAATCATCGTTATTGCTTATGTTATTGCTAACGGTCACGACTATCAGATTGTGGATCTTGGTAACCAGGGTTATTTCGAGCGTAAGGCAACTGTAATCTCTGATACTTGTCTTATCATTTTCTATGTTGCAATGGCAGGTGCTGTAATTTCAGCTATCTATTCAGCAGTAACAGACGCACTCAAATAATTGAAAGGAGACTTTTATGGCAGGTAATAAAAGAAAGACACCTGATATTAACGCCAGTTCGCAAGCGGATATCGCCTTCTTGCTGCTCGTGTTCTTCCTTGTGGCAACTACGATGAATACCGATAAGGGTATCTCTCGTGTCTTGCCTCCAATCCCACCCGAGGATGTTAAGGTAGAGGATATCAAGCAGAAGGAGCGTAACGTCTTGTTGGTGTTCGTCAACGGCGCAGGTCAGTTGATGGTTGCCGATGAGATGATTGACATTCGCCAGTTGAAGGATAGAGCGAAGGAGTTCATCCTGAACGTGAACGACGATGAGAATATGCCTGAGAAGGAGGATCGCGAGATCGATATGCCAGATGGTTCAAAGTGGATCTATAAGGCAAGTAAGGGTATCATCTCATTGCAGACAACACGTGACACGAACTACGAGACTTATATCCAGGTGCAGAACGAGCTTACTCGCGTGTTTAATGAAATCCGCGAGGATGTATCAATGCAGAAGTTTGGTAAGCCTTTTGGCGAGCTTAATGATGATGAGCGTAAAGCAATAACCACGGCTGTGAAGCAGCAGATTTCTGAGGCTGAGCCACGTAAAGCAATCAAGAAGTAATTATGGCAGTAATGAAAAAGAAGGGTAACAAGGAGTTGCCCGCAATTTCAACCGCATCACTTCCTGACGTGATCTTTATGATCCTGTTCTTCTTTATGGTGTCAACCACAATGCGAGATCAGGAGGTATTGGTGCGCTACAAGCTTCCTAATGCAACCGAGGTTCAGAAGCTTGAGAAGAAGAGTCTTGTGAGCTACATTCATATCGGTGTTCCTGTAAATCATATGCAGGCTCGTTATGGTACAGCTCCAAAGATTCAGTTGAACGACACTTACAAGACAGCAAAGGATATTGGTGACTTCATCCAGGCAGAGCGTGACCAGCTCAACGAGGCTGACCGTGCACAGATGACCACCAGCATCAAGGCTGACCGTGAGACAAAGATGGGTATCATCACCGACGTTAAGCAGGAGCTTCGTCGTGCTAACGCCCTCAAGATCTCTTACGCAGCTGTCGAGGGTGAGTAATATTTGCCGATGTGGGATTTCCCACTTGGCCACAAGAGGCGTCCGCTATAATGCGGGCGCTTTTTTTTGTCCCCTTTTTTTGATGGGAGCTGCGATTGGGGTGGATATATAATTTAGGAAAAGAGTTGATTTGTGTTTATTTTATCGTAAAATCATCATTGTAAGGTAGAAGATAATGACATAATTAGACTAAATTGTATATTATACAAGTAAATATTGGAAAATGTTGTATAAAAATAGAACAACGGCGTTACAAAATGATTACTTTTGTCTGACATTAAACCCCGAGGGACAAACTAATAAACTCTTATAAATTATGAATTATGTGAAAAACGACGATCAGGCAACGATTGTAAAGTATGTTGAGACGAATTATGTGGGTATTCAGCTGGTGAACCTTTCGCGCTGTGCCATAGGTTATGTTGTGCGTGGCACGAAGTATATCCATTACGGCGATACGCGCCATACAATTTCGTGTGGTGAGTTGTTCTATATGGGATTGGGTAACCATTATGTAGAGGATGTGCCTGATGATGGTCGCGGCTTTGAGCAGATTGTAATCTACTACACACAACAGCAGTTGCAGAGCATCCTGCTCAATCTGAATATGAACTATTCGATAAATATCTCTGCCTCGCATCAGTGCGACCGCTGTCGCCGCTACAACCATATCACAGTAGAGGCAAACTCAACGATGCGCCACCTCTTTACCCATATCTCCAGCTCGTTGCACGATGATTACTTCGTGCACAATGCTGCGGCGGAGAGCCTGAAGATGACCGAACTGATATACCTCGTGGTCGCTATGGACGAGTGTTGCTTGCGAACAAAGGTGCTGGGAAATATGGATGCGGCGCACGGCAATTTCGAGCAGGTTATCTATCGCCATATCTTCAACGACATATCCATCGAGGAGCTTGCCTCGTTGTCGCATCGTTCGCTCACCTCGTTCAAGAAGGAGTTCAAGCGCCACTTTGCAATGCCGCCACACCGTTGGTTTATACATCAGCGTCTTATGCGCTCGCGTCTGCTGTTGATATCCACATCGAAATCTATCTCGGAGATTGGTGTTGAGTGTGCCTTCCCCAATACATCGCATTTTATAAAACTTTTCAAAAAGGAGTATGGCTTAACACCTGCTATTTATCGTCACAAGCACTCCAATTTGGTCGCTGCGCCAGAGCAAAAAGAGGTTGTAGAGGCGTGTGGGGCGTGATTTTGTGAAATAGAGGCTTGATAAATAATAAACACGAGCAGCAGAGTTAATGAAAATATTTAATAAATAAAGCGACTTATTTTGATAAAAATAGTAAAAAAGAGGTGCTAAATTTTGCACAAGCAAAAAATTATGCTATCTTTGTATTAGCAATGTGGGGTGACCCACGATTCTCATTAACCTAACTAACCTAACGCGGTGGTGAATGTTGCCAGACATTTCACCACTTATTTTTTTGCTTGTTACGTTTGTAACGGCTAAAGGTTAGAATGGGTAGCCTACGCCGAAGTTAAGAGCAGTGTTCTTCCACTTGAGATTGTGTATCCAGCGCTCGCCAACAGGTTTGTTTGGGCTGTGGAGCTGCACACCCCAGTCCAGACGCAGGATGACGAACTTGATATCTACGCGCAGACCCACGCCCGTATTCAGACCCAGCTGCTTGTAGAATGTATCCCAATGGAATACACCATCAGCAGGCACCTCGTGCTCATCGCGCTCGAGATACCACACATTACCCAGGTCGAGGAACGTAGCTCCGTGAAACATACCCCAAATAGGGAAGCGCAGCTCAAGGTTTGCCTCCAGTCGCATATCGCCCATCTGTACGGGGTAGGGTGTATCCTGCTCGGGGGTGTTGCCTGGACCCAGCGTACGAGGGGTCCAGCCACGCATACTATTGCTACCTCCGACGTAGAACATACGGTCAAAAGGCAGTGCCGTAGAGTTGCCGTAAGGCACACCCACACCCGCAAATATTCTACCTGCTATGGCTGTGCGCTCGCCAATGGATATTTTGCGGCTCAGGCTGATGTCGCCACGCACATATTGCGAATATCTAACGCCCAAAATCTTGTAATATCCATCCTCCTTCTTCGAGAAAATCTTCTCTGCAAGGTTCAGCACATTACCCGCCGACTCGAAGTTTATTCGCATCAGCGTGGCATTGCCGTTGGCATTCTTGTTTTGGTTATTGTAGGTGTAACTACCCGATAGACCCACTATTGCCTGCGTGAGGTAACTCTGGCGCAGGTATTCGTTCTCGAGAGAGGAGAAGAAGTCCTCGTTCATATAGCCCACGTTAATCCAGTTCAGGTCTATTGGGCGCAACTGATAGTGGTAGCGACCGTTGAGACTTCGCCACGAATATGTCCACGTCGCACGCGATAGGTCGCGGCGGTAGTATGGACGGTCCTGATAGTTGAACGACACCTCAAGCTTTGTGCGAGGCATATTGATGTTGCGTGTCGATATGTTGAATGGCGTGATGAAACGCGGAAACTGCATTCCGAGTGTCACACCCACCTCGTTGGCACGACGGCGCGAGGTGTTCGGTGCCTTCATATACTCATATCCGAAGGTGAGGGCTGCGTTGAATGTCTCTGCGCCTCGCAGCAGGTTGCGGTTTTGGTATCCTACCGTTGTGCTCAAGCCGTAGAAACTCGATGTTGTGCTACCCTCCAATTCGATGTTGTAACTCTGCTTGAGCGTTGGCGAGCAGAGGATGTAACACTTCAGTCTGCCCTCGTTGATGTCACTGAATGTGCGTGGCGAGTATGCCTCACGTCCCTCGCCCGCGTAGTGCGATGTGAGTGTGTCGCCCTCCTGCGGCAACTCCTCGAAGGCTATGCGCGCACTCTTGAAGTACCCGAGCGACATAATCTCGCTATATGTGCGGTCCACCTGCGATGAGTTGTAGGTGGTGTTTGGCGTGAGTGGTATGGCAGAGTGCATCACCGCGGGGCGCACGTTTGGTTTGCCTTGGGTGATAATGTTCAGACCCTGATACTCAATGGTGTCTTTCAATAGCTTGCGATACTCTTCGGCTGCTATGGCAGGGTCATAGTTTGGCACAACGTCAATCTCGCTGATTCGATATATGCGGTTGTTGGCTGTGATGGCGCGTCCGCGTTCGTCATAGCCCGTTATGTTACGCTTCACAATCATTCGTATGCCCGCCGTGCGGTTGCCCTGGAGCGTGTCGATGCGGTATTCGATGTTGTTGATTGAGAAATTGTAATAGCCTCTGTTATTGAGATATGTGGCTATACGCTCGCGCTCTTTGTCAAGTGTGGTGATATCGAAAATCTCACCTACGCGCAGTAGCGACATCGCCGAGTCGGCCTCGATTACGGGTGCGAGTTGTTTGTCGCGGAAATCGTATGATATGCTACTTATGCGGTATGGCTCGCCCTGATGTGTGCGGTAGGTGACGTAGGCGCGCTTGGGGCGGCGTGTGGTGTCAATGGAGTACTCAACTTGAGAGGAGTAGTAACCTCTGGAGTCCATATATGTCTTGAGGTTTTGCGCGCTCTTGTGCGTGAGCGAGAGGTCGAGCAACACAGGCTCCTCGCCAACCTTACGCTTGAGGTTGTTCCACCAATTCTTCTTCTGTGGGTTTGCCAGATTGTGCGCCCAGACGTAGAAGTTCGTGCCGAGAAAGCGTTTGTTGGGGGTCTGACGCACATACTGCTCCAGCGTGTATGCGGTGATGCGCTCATCCTTGGGTGTCTGCTTGTCGTCGTCAATTTTCACCTTTTGCAGGAAGTATTCCCCCTCGGAGAGTTTGCGCGTGACGCTGCACGCCGAACATAATATGCCCAGCAATACAACCAACATCAATCTACGCAGTACTCCCTTCATCTTAACCCTTTATTGTCGCAACGAAACGCTCATATGCAGCCTTTTCGTCAGCGTATATCTCTGTTTTTGTGATGTTTGTAATATCCTTGTCGTTCCACTCTGCGGTGCCCGACCACTCATAGGTGGCGTTGCCCGTTAAGCGTGTAGTGATTCTATTGTTATCTTTCTTGCAGAGGCAGCGCACCATACCGCCTCGATTATACACCTCAATCTCCTCGCCCTCGCGGCAGATGCCCAGCAGGGTGGCGGCTGTTGAGCTTGCTGTCATCGCCGTGCCGCACGAAAATGTGATACCCGCGCCACGCTCATAGGTGGCAACGAAGATGGCATTGTCGCCGCACTTACTGAAGAGACTCACGTTTATGCCTTTTGGAAAGTCATTCTTCAGTCGGGTGACAGCCTCGCCCATAGCGACAAGACGCTCCATGTCAATCTCCTCGACATTTGCCACAATGTGCGGATTGCCCAGGTTGAGCGCGGTGAACCGCATATCCTCGCCCAGCGATGCAATCGGCTTATTGATATAAAGCTCTGCACCCGCCGCAAAGCCGAAGTCGGGGCTTGCGGTGCGTACCGTAATATCTACGCCGTAGCACTCTATCTCGCCATTTATAGGCTCTGCCTTGCGTGTAGGGTATAGTCCTCCGCCCGAGGTGAGGATGAAATCATCTGTTGCCACATATCTCTCTCGCACCAATCGTGCCACGCAGCGAATACCGTTGCCGCACATCTCCGCCTCCGAGCCATCGGGGTTGAACATACGCATCGCGTAGTGCTCGCCCTGTTCTACGACATATAGCACACCGTCGGCAGACTCCACGTCGGGGTGCGCGCAAATCTGTTGCGCGAAGGCAGCCATATCGCCCACCTCGCCCTGCTTGACAAGGTCCACCATGATGAACTTGTTGCCCGAGCCGTGACATTTTATTATCTCAATCTGCATATAGCCTCCAATTATTTTTCAAAAATAGTAATATTTCGCACGTTACGCAAATAAATATTTTTCTTTTGGTGTTTTTTTACCTAATTTTACACATCAAAATATTCAAGAAGATGAAAGAAAAATTTGTTATGGCGGGCGCGACCGCCTTGCACGTGGCAGACTCTGGCGTGGGCGAGAAGTGTGTGGTGCTGTTGCACGGTTACCTTGAGTCGATGTATGTGTGGGATGATTTCCTGCCGCTGCTGACCGATAAGGTGCGTGTTATCACGGTTGATATACCTGGTCACGGTGTCTCTGTAGTCAATGGCGAGGTGCATACGATGGAGTGGATTGCCGATGTGCTGCACGATATGCTGGATGCTCTGGAGCTGGAGCGCGTGACGCTGGTGGGTCACTCGATGGGCGGTTATGTGTCGCTGGCGTTCTGTGCGAAGTATCCCGAGCGATTGGATGGTCTGGTGCTGCTCAGCTCATCGCCATTCCCCGATACGGAGCTCAAGCGCGAGAATCGTCGCCGTGAGATTGCTTTGGTGAAGGCAGGTAAGAAGGATGCGCTGGCGCGCGTTGCGCCCGAGACAGGCTTTGCGGTGCAAAACAGGGCGCGCCTGAAGAGTTATATCGAGGATTTGGTGGAGTGCGTTCACGTCACCGAGGATGAAGGTATTGTGGCTCTGCTGGGCGGTATGATTGCTCGCGTTGATCAGAACGAAATGCTGCGTACATCGCCCGTTAAGCAGCTCTTTATCCTGGGCAAGCACGATGCCTATATCCCTGTCGAGGCGGCAGAGGAGTTTATTGCGCTCAACCCCCAGGCGCGCGTGGCGTGGTTGGAGCAGTCGGGGCATATGGGCTTTATCGAGGAGCCCGAGGCGTGTGCTGCGGCGTTGCTGGAGTTTGTGGAGTAGCGAAAGTTGCCTAAAAAGGTAATTTTGGTGTCAGGCTTGCTCTCAAAGTCCTCATTTACGCCCAGTAAACTGCGGTTTTTCGAGCCTCGCCTTCCTAAAAATTCCTCTTTTTATACAACTTTTCAGTTATAGCGGGGGATACAAAAAACAAGAGGGAGCTGCGTCCAGCTCCCTCTTATTTTTCCTAAAAAGGAAAATTAAGCATACTTGAAAGTTGACTCATCAGATACGGTCAACTTCTTGCGTCCCTTTGCGCGACGCGCTGCCAATACCTTGCGACCATTGGCAGTAGCCATTCTCTGACGGAATCCGTGCTTGTTGATTCTCTTACGACGAGAAGGCTGGTAAGTTCTTTTCATTGCCATAACGATATCGTTTTTATGTTTGTTTCACCTTTCCTGCTTCAGATTGTGCCGTAGCATAATCTTTGCGGAGTGCAAAGGTAAAACGTTTTTTCTGAAATATCAAAATATTTGCAAATAAATTTGCTTTTTCGCTCCGCTTTTGGGCGTTTTTAGCCTCTTGCGAGAGGTTTTTTATGCGCCAAATGTCGATTTTCGGTCGTTCTGGGGCTACATATCCTGAAACAAATCGACCTCACCGCGCTCCACCTTGCCATACATAGCGGCAAGCTCGGCAACAACGGGCGAGACCAATTCGATGGTGTCGTTTATCGCCTCGGCGCGCTTCTTGTCGCCCTTAATGCGGTAGAGCATAGCGGCATAGAGTGCGCGGAAGCATAGCTCCGTGTCGCTGATATCCTCCTTTTTGACCAGCGTGCGCAGCATAGGCAGCTGTGGCGCGAGGCGGGCAAATGTTGAGCGGTAGTGTTCGCCCACAGGGTTTTGCATCAGCTGAAGGTGCAGGTTGTGCATATCGCCAATCAGGTGCAGCGTGTGCTCCAGATGACCACTCTCCTCCTTGCCCTCCTTCTTTAGCAGGTTTACAATATCCATATACCACAGCAGGAAGAGGTGCTTCTGCTCCTCATCCACCTGACGTGGTGCTACCAGTTGCGAGTAAATCGCCTCGGGGCTGAACTGCAATGCTCGCAATAAATCCTCAATCTGCCATAAATACAAGATGTATTCGGCTATATTTTCCTTTCGTTTTGATTGTGCAATATCCATAGTTCCTTAATTCAAAATTTTCTACCTAACATTCCAATCGCTTGGTTTTGCCTGCTTTTTGGGAGCGTTGGGTACGTTTATGAAAAACTTTTCGCCTGTCAGACGTTCCAGCTCCTCTATCGAGATTAACTCCTTTGCCGAGGGCTTGCGCTTGTGCGCCGAGCGATGACCCACCACAAAGGCGGCACACTTCAACTCGCGCTCGCTGCACTCTCTGACACTCTTGCCCGTATCGCCATCGCGCGTGCGTAGCAAGGCGTAGTAATATGCCGTTGGCACACCCACACGATAGGTGTCGTTGCGGTTGGGTGTTGTGATAGGCTCAATAACCTCGCCATCGCAGTCGGTGTACTCTGTGAAGATACAGCCCACAACCGTATAGAGCGTATCCTGACACACCTGTCGGCGAACATAATTCTCAAGGTTGTTCCACGCACCACCACCCGTGTTGAAGCCCTCGCGCAGCTGTGGCGCTATGTTGCTGGCGTAGAATGTCTGGTCGTTGCAGGCGCGTGTTGAGGTGCGCTCTGCCGAGCCGAGCATATGACCACGAGTGTATTCGCCACCGTAAGAGCGACTCAAGAGCGGCTGTATGTTCAGTGGCAACTGTGGGTCGGGCTGGTAGCTGTTGCTACGAGGGGTGTCGCCCTTGAACGAGGGGTGCAACGCCGCCGCCACCCATACAGGGCAACGCTGCTCGCGGCTGAAACATACGGTGTAGTTACGTCGTGGGTCAGATTTATCCTCCTCTGCTACGGTGTGGTAGGCGTAGTAGAGGTCGTTGCTGCGGCGCTCGGCGGGCAGTTCTGCCCAGCCTGAACGATTAACCTTGCGTTTATCTTTGCTCTTTTGAGGTTTGCTCTCGTTGTCGAGCGTAATCTTCTCTTCGCTCTTGGGGGAGGTCGGCTCGGTGTTAATGACAGTAGTCAGCTCCTGCTCGCCCTCTGGTGCGATGTAATTATTATATATGTACTTGCCACCTGCCAAAAGCAGTGCCAGCACAATATATACAACGCCCTTGCTCGTTGGCAATCTCTTTGTTCTCTGCTTCATTACTCTCTGTTTTGTGAGTCAATCCAGATTGTTACTGGACCGTCGTTTACAAGTTCAACCTTCATATCTGCGCCGAACTCACCCGTTGCCACACGCTTGCCCAGCGCCTGCTCCACCGATGCCACAAATCGCTCATACATAGGGCGCGAGATAGCCTCCCCTGCGGCACGGAAGTATGATGGGCGGTTGCCCTTCTTGGTTGAGGCGTGGAGCGTGAACTGGCTCACAATCATCACATCGCCTGCAACCTGCTGTACGTCAAGATTCATCACACCTGCCTCATCGTCAAATATGCGAAGACGCAGGAGCTTGCCCGTTAGCCAATCTATATCCTCTTGTGAATCAGCCTCCTCGATGCCTACAAGCACCATCAACCCCTTATCTATCGAGGAGCGTACCTCGCCCTCGATTGTGACCGATGCACGACTGACACGTTGAATAAGTAATCTCATCTGCGGCGAAAATTAAAGTCCCTCGAAAAACTCCCACAAATTATCTTTTGGCGTAGGTGCTGTAATGCTGATAGGCTCCTTACGCACGGGATGCAGGAACTCCACACGGCGTGAGTGGAGCGAGATGCCACCATCGGGATTTGAGCGCTTCGCACCATATTTTAGGTCGCCCTTTATCGAGCAGCCTATCTTCGAGAGCTGGGCACGTATCTGGTGATGACGACCTGTCAGCAGCTCAATCTCCAGCAGTGTGTAGCGCGTAGAGCAACCCAGCAATTTGTAGTTAAGCATAGCCTTCTTGCCATCGCCCTTGGGCTTGTCGTAGGCGCGTGAACGGTTTGTGCGACCGTCGCGCACGATATAGTGCGTAAGCGAAGCCTCGTCCTGTGGTGGGCGTGCCTCCACAATCGCCCAGTAGGTCTTGTGAATCTCGCCACTTCGAATCATCTCATTCAGGCGAGTGAGTGCCTTCGAAGTCTTGGCGAACATCACAGCGCCACTCACGGGGCGGTCGATGCGATGCACCACGCCCAGGAACACATCGCCTGGCTTGTGGTCGCGCACCTTAATCATCGTCTTGATGTCATTCTCCAGCGCCTCGTCTGTCTCGCGGTCGGGCTGAACGAGCTCGCCGCAGCGCTTATTGACAACAATAATGTGGTTGTCTTCGTAAAGTATATCTTTTGGATGTATCATAGTCTAAAGTTTGAACGAAAATGGGAGCAACTCCTCTGCCGAGTCCACTACGGTGGCACTCTCTGCGCTGCTCATAATGATACGTATGGGGCTCTGCTGATGTTTCTGGGCATCGAGCAATGTCTGTCGGCAAGCCCCGCAAGGGTAGCACTCGCGCTCTGAAGGGTCGGAGGCTATTGCCAGCGCCTCGATGCGCTGCTCGGCGTAGCTTGTCTGCAAGTTGTAGAGCAGCACTCGCTCGGCACACATCCCCGAAGGATAGACCTCGCTCTCACAGTTGGCTGCCCTTACCACCTCGCCACTCTCAAGACGTGCCGCAGCACCCACCCTGAAGTGAGAGTAGGGTGCGTGAGCCATCTTTGTTGCCTCGCGTGCCGCCGCCACAAGCTCCTGGTCGGCTTGCGGCATAAGGTCGATAGAGTCGAAATGGTGATATGTGATGGATAGCTGCTTCTCCATATGCGGTGATTCTTCTTTACAAAGCAAAGATAGTGTATCGCGCGGAGTGAAACAAATTTTCAGCGATAAATTGAATTTATTTTGTGTGGAAAAATCATCCCGTCATTTTATTGATTATATTTGCATTCAAAATAGGTTGAAAATGAAAAAACTGATATTGGTATTTTCGTGCGCCTTGATGTTTGTGGCGTGTGGTGGCGGTTTTACAGCCAAGGAGCGTGAGGTGATTTATTCTGGCGAAGGCGATATTATGCGTCTGGTGACCATTGCCGACAAGGTGGACTCTCTGTTGCTACGCAGCACGAGCAAGCCTATGACCGAGAAGATGGTGCAGAGCGAGGAGTTCGCTACGTTATGTCGTCGTATGCTTGCAACGGTCAAAGACCCTGCAAATGAGGGTGTGGGCATTGCCGCACCGCAGGTGGGGGTGTTGCGCCGTATGGTGGCTGTGCAGCGATTTGATAAGCAGGGTGAGCCTTTTGAGTTCTTTCTCAATCCCGAGATTGTGGCTTTGATGGGTGAACAGAAATTCGGTGGCGAGGGTTGTCTCTCGGTGCCAAATCAGTATGGTCAGGTGGCGCGCTCACAACAGATTGTATTGCGCTATCGTGATTGTAACTTTGTTGAGCATACCGACACCATCAGCGGCTTTACTGCCGTTATCTGCCAGCACGAGGTGGACCATCTTGACGGTGTGTTGTATATTGATAAGAAGCTAAAATAGTTTACTGTATGTCGTTGAAGATAAAGTTGTTATGCGTAACGTTGAGCCTTGCGATGCTCGCCCCTGCGTGGCTGGGAGCTACGGGCTTGACGCTGCTTGTGGCATTGGTGCCGCTGATGATGATTAGTGCTTCGTACTCCGACTCCGCGCGCGATTGGTGGCGTATGGCGGGGTGGGCTGCGCTGACCTTTGTGTTGTGGAACGCTGCCACTATATGGTGGGTGTGGATAGCTGCCCCCATAGGACCTATCACAGCAACAATCTTCTCTACCTTCTGGAATCTGGTGGGCTTTATGCTCTATCACTACACCTCGAAGCGTGCCTCTCAAGGTCTGGCATATACGTTGCTCGCGGCAACGTGGGTCGCAACAGAGTATCTCTATACCTCTGCCGAGGTGCTGTCGTTCCCCTGGTTGACGCTCGGCAATGGCTTCTCGGGCGATGTGTGGGCTGTGCAGTGGTATGAGTTTACGGGTGTGCTGGGTGGCTCGTTGTGGGTTGTGGCGTCCAACATCGTTATCTTCGAGGCTGTGGTGCGCCGAGGTGCGTGGCGTGTGGCGAGGGCTGCGGCGGTGGTCGTGGTGCCTATCGTGGTGTCACTTGTGATGTATTGGAGCTATGAGCCTGCGGCAAAGAGTGTTGAGGTGTCGGTGTTGCAGCCAAACGTAGATTGCTACGAGGAGAAGTTTAGCGGCAGCTACGAGGCTCAAACTGAAAATATCCTCTCGCTGCTTGCCGAGGTGCCAGCCGAGAGCCGTGTGGCGGTGCTTCCCGAAACGGCTTTGCCCGAGCGATTGGATGATGATGAGCCTCTGGGTGGGGTGTTCGTGAGTGAACTGGACTCTGTGGTCAAGGCTTCGCATCCTGCCACTATGTTTGTGACGGGTGCAACGACGATAAAACAATATGGGGTGCAGTCGAAGCCTACGCTTACAGCGCGAGCAGGGTGGGGCGGTTATTACGATGTCTTTAACTCTGCGGTGGCGATAAATGGCGATGGCGATGCTAATTTGCACCACAAAATGCGCCTTGTGATTGGTGTTGAGTCAATGCCTTTCACAGGTTTTCTGGATAAGTTTGTCGATTTGGGCGGCATCACGGGTCAGCTGGGACGCAACGATAAGGCTGCGGTATTCGAAAAGAGTGGCGTAAAGTTTGGTCCTGCAATATGTTACGAGGGTATCTATGGCGACTGCTTTGCACGATTTGTGCGTGAGGGGGCAGACGTAATGCTTGTGATGTCGAACGATGGCTGGTGGGGTAATACGCCTGGTCATCGTCGTCTGTTCGACTACTGCCGTCTGCGCGCTGTGGAGTGCCGACGTGCCATTGCACGCAGTGCGAATACAGGTGTGTCGGGATTTATTACGGCGCGAGGTGATGTTGTCGGACGTATGAATTGGGACGAGCGCGGCGTGCTGACCGAAGCGGTTGAGGTGCGCGAGGGCAAGACGGTCTATGTTGCCTATGGCGATTGGGTGGGGCGTATGGCTCTGCTTGTGACACTGCTCGGCGTACTCTATTATTCGGCATATCGTGTAAAACGTAAAAATCATCTTGTATGACCTACGAAGAGACGATAGATTTCCTCTTTAATCAGGTGACCTCTTTCCAGCAGGTGGGAGCTAATGCCTATAAGCCTGGGTTGGAGCGTATTGAGGAGTTTTGTGCGTTGTTGGGTAAACCGCAGCACAGTTATCACACTATCCATATAGCAGGCACCAACGGCAAGGGCTCTACCTCGCATATCATCGCCTCGGTGCTACAGAGTGCGGGCTATCGTGTAGGTCTGTTTACCTCGCCCCATCTGAAGGATTTTCGAGAGCGTGTGCGTGTTGATGGGCAGATGATTTCCCAGCGCGAGGTGGTGGAGTTTGTGGAGCGCAATATGCCCGAAATCAAGCGATTGGGGTTTTCGTTTTTTGAGATTACGGCAGCTCTGGCATTTCATCACTTCTCACAGCAGGATGTTGAGGTGGCAGTCATCGAGACGGGTCTTGGCGGCAGGCTGGATGCGACAAATATCATCACTCCGCTTGTGAGCATCATTACAAATATAGGTCTTGACCATACCGACCTGCTCGGCTCAACCTTGCAGGCTGTGGCGGGCGAGAAGGCGGGTATTATCAAGTCGGGTGTGCCTGTTGTGCTGGGCGAAAGAGACGAGGAGTATGATGCAGTCTTTGAGCAGAAGGCTGCTCAGATGGGCGCTCCGCTATACTTCGCCGAGCAGCAGTTTTCGATTACGGAGCATAGTGTCGAGGAGGCGTTGCAGCGCTTTGTTTTGCGCCGCGAGCGGGATGGAAAATGCTTCGATGTAAGGCTCGATTTGATGGGCGAATATCAATATCATAATATCGTGACAGCTTCAGCGGCACTTGATGTGCTGCATCTGTACTCGCCACTGACTGTTCCCCACAGCGCCTACCTTACGGGTATGCGTTCGGTGACGACCACAACATCGCTGGCAGGGCGTTGGCAGGTGCTTTCGCGCGAGCCATATACGGTTTGCGATACGGGGCACAACGCTCACGGTATCAAATATGTAGCCCAGCAGTTGCAATCACTTGTGGAGCGTTACGACAAACTATATTGCGTGATTGGTTTTGCCCGAGAGAAGAATCTCGATGAGGTCTTGCCGCTGTTGCCACGCGCTGCACACTACATCTTCACGCAGGCATCTTCGCCACGCGCTTTGCCAGCCGAGGAGCTTGCTGCAAGGGCGGCACGCGAGTTCTTGCAGGGCGAAGTGAAGGGTAGTGTTGCGGATGCGATAGAGTATGCCCGCGCGGTGGCGACTGCTGAAGATGCAATCTTTATTGGTGGCAGTAATTTTATTGTTGGCGAGATTCCCGAACTATAACTATTGGCGCTCGCGCAGTGCTCCGAGGGTGTAGAAAAGGGCAATCACGGCGCAGAGAATAAGCGACAGACGCACGCGGCGCGTGAGGATAAAGAGCGCAAAGAATACTATAATCAACCCCACAACAAGTGTTGTCCATCTGAAGCCCGCATAGCGGCGATATTTTCGTGGCTTGAAGTTTGAGCCATAGTCGGCAATGGAGAAATAGACCGTACCCGCCTCGCGTTTGCGCTCTCCCTTGAAGTTGAGCAGCGCAAGAAAGTGTTTCGACTTGGGACAGTCGCTGTCATAAAGCGTGTGCCACCCCATAGCGCAATCCTCGTGCCATAAGCCCGCCTGCATAACCCAGCGGTTAGGGTCTTTGGTCGTGAGAGTGGTTATGCCATAGCCGTCGCGCAACCCCTCCTCGTCCAGCTCGCCGATGTAATATCCGTGCTTTAACTCTTTCAGTTGCAGGCTCTCGCGACGTTCGGCTACCTCGTTCATATTACCCATAAGGAGTACGCGGGCGTCACTATTCAGTTCGTAACCCCATTCGCGTATCTTGCGTTTGACCAACGAGCGATACCACTCAATCTCCTCTATGGCTTGGTCGCGATTCATCTTTATTCGACTCTAATAAATGGTTTGTCAGCCTCATCCGTCAAGCGATAGAGGTTGAGGTTGCTGCCTTGACCCTCCTTGTTGGCGTAGTTGTGCGAAATGTAGTAAAAGCCGTTGCCTACAGGGTAGAAGCCTGTTGAGCCAAGGAAGAAGTTCCAGCCCCTCACGCCCGTTGCCTTATCCTTCAGACTCGGTATGCGCTGCTGAAGCGGCACGACAAGCCCTTTTTTGATGTATGGCACGCCCTTTAATTGTTGTTTAGATGGTTTTATGGTGCCATCCACAGCGAAAATACCGTAGTTGGGGTACTCCTTCTTGCTGCCATTATAAACAGCCATCCACCATAACTTCAGTTCGGGGTCGTACTCCAGATTTTGTATTCCGTAGTTTGTGTTGCCTGTGAAGGCGTAATAGACGTTGTTTGGTGCTTGGGGACCCGACTTGTGCATACCCTCGACTGTCTGCGCCAGAGGACGCTCATACTTCGCCCACTTGCTCACATCGTATTGATGCAGCACCTGATAATCGTTATCCTTGCGCGCAGTCTCGCCATATACGCCATATGCGACCGTAAGGTATAGCTTGCCGCCACTCTTGCCGAATTTGGGACCTATGCTGATGCCATCCACGCCACTGCAACCCAAGCGGTGCTTAAATTCGCCCTCGGAAGTCTGCACCGTAGCGGAGTAATCCTCAAAAACTGTCTGCAGATATACCGTTTTGACCACATCCTCCTTCTCGGGATTGATGCCCTGATGGTCAATCTTCTCGCCATCGAAAATGGCAATGTAAAACGAGTTGGGGAACTGCTTGTCGCTACCCTCGCGCTTGAGTATGTTTTTGCCAATCGAGTCGTCTTTATACTCCAACGTGCCATACACCTTGCCATCCTGTTGGTTGAACGTCAAGTCGCCCAGATGACCCACCAGCCCCACCACCGAGCCGAGGATATTGCCCTCAAGGTCGGTCTTTATAAGCATTGTGGTATATGACATATAGACGTGGTTGCGTGCGTGGTCGATAGCGATACCTTGAATATGCCCCGACTTGAATGGTCCCGAATGAATGGTGCGGGGTAGGGAGGTTTGCGCCGAGGCGATTGATGCGCCAAGTATAGCCGCCACGAGGCAGATACAGATGCGTAGTGATAGTTTCATAGTGAAAAAAGGTTTGTCGTTCAATGCGAAGATAGAGATTTTTTTCATAACAAAAAAACTTTTTATATATTTGCTTTATGATAGCCTTCGGGCAAAACGCGATTTCGAGATGAGTTACTCCTATGCCGACATAGTGCTGCCTTTGGCGCAACCTGCCTACTGCTACGCGATAGCAGAGGGGGCGGAGCTGCGCGAAGGGGATGCTGTGGCTGTGCAGTTCGGTGTGCGCCATATCTACACAGGCATCGTGTGGCGACTCCACAACGAGCCGCCGCGCGTGAAGCGTGTCAAGACGGTGGGGCGCAGGCTCTACGATGTGCCTTTGGTTGGCGCGCAGCAACGCCGATATTGGGAGTGGCTGGCGGAGTACTATATGTGCACTCTTGGCGAGGTTATGCGTATGGCGTTGCCCTCGCTGATTAAGCCGCGCGGAGCAAGTGAAGTGGAGTTTTCGACGGCGGAGTTCTCGCCCCGCACCGAGCCATACATCGCCCTGAGAGCCGAGTGGCGCGAGGGTGAGGTGTTGCAGGCGGAGTGTGAGCGAATATGTCGCCGTGCGCCACGCCGCGCCGAGTTGTTGAGAACGATTGCTGCGTTTGATGAGAGCAAGCGAAATAGTCTTGGCGAGGTGCCACGACGTCTGCTGGAGTGCGATGCGGCACAGATAGCTGCGTTGCGTAAGGCGGGATATATCACCGTTGAGGAGCGCGAGCGCAGGGTGGAACGTGATAACTCGGTAGCTTTCGTGTTGCCTACGCTCTCCGATGAACAGCGACGCGTGAAGGAAGAGATAGCCTCCTCGGAGAAAAACGTACATCTGCTGCACGGCGTGACGGGGTCGGGCAAGACGGAGATATATATGCACTTCATAGCCGAAACCCTCTCGCGCGGAGGTGATGTCTTGTTGCTTGTGCCCGAGATTGCGTTGACGGCGCAGCTTATCGAGCGTATGGAGCGTGTCTTTGGCTCGCGCGTGACGGCATATCACTCACGTCTGACAGCTCTGCGCCGTACGGAGAGTTATATGCGATTGGCGCATAGTGAGGGAGGCGAGCTGGTTGTAGGTGCGCGCTCGGCATTGTTCCTGCCGTTGAAAAGGTTGCAGCTGGTGGTGGTCGATGAGGAGCACGACTCAAGCTATAAGCAGAGCGATACCGCCCCACGCTATCAAGGCAGGGATTGCGCTGTGGTGCTGGCTTCGATGTTCGGCGCAAGGACGATTTTGGGCAGTGCGACACCCTCGCTTGAGAGCTATGCCAACGCGCAGTGGGGAAAATATGGATATTCTCGTTTGGAGGAGCGTTACGGCTCTTCAAGGCAACCTCGAATAATCATCTCGGACACGATGCGTTCGGTCAAGCGTGGCGAGCGCAAGAGTCATTTCAATGTGCAGTTGCTCAATGTGATGCACGATGCGCTGGAGCGTGGCGAGCAGGTTATGCTTTTTCAGAATCGCCGAGGCTTCACTCCCTTTGTGCAGTGTAGCGGTTGCGGCTGGACGATGCGTTGTCCGCATTGTAACGTGACGCTTACGATGCACCGCAAGAGCAACCGTATGGAGTGCCACTATTGTGGTTATGTGGCTGATGTGCCACACCATTGTCCGCAGTGCGAAACGGCTGACTTGAAACCTATGGGCTTTGGTACGGAGCGCGTGGAGGAGGCTGTGGCGGAGCTCTTCCCCGAGGCGCGTGTGGCGCGATTGGACAGAGATACCTCCACATCGGAGAGCGCATATAACCGTATTGTGCGCGACTTCGAGAGTGGTGCGACAGATATTTTGGTCGGCACGCAGATGATAACCAAAGGTTTTGACTTCTCGCGCGTGTCGGTGGTGGGTGTGCTGAATGCCGACAACCTTATTTGCAGTCCCGATTTCCGCTCCTCGGAGCGAGCCTTTCAGCTCCTGACGCAGGTGGCGGGTCGAGCTGGCAGACGCGAGACGGAGGGAGTTGTTGTGGTGCAGACTTCGGAGACTGAACATCCGCTGCTTGGCTGGGTCTTGAGGGGCGACTATGAGGCTATGGCGCGCAGTGAGTTGCAGGAGCGTCACGCATTTAGTTATCCCCCTTATTCTCATCTCTTTATGTTTACCCTGCGCCACGAAAACCTCTCTCTGCTGCGGCGTGGCGCGATGTGGTTTGCCGACTCTTTGCGAGCGAAGTTTGGCGGGCGTGTCTTCGGTCCTGTTGCGCCCTCTGTTGACCGTATTCGTGGGGTCTATATCCAGCGCCTTATGCTCAAGATTGAGAATGGTCGCTCGCTTGCTCGTGCCAGGGAGTTGTTGCGCGAGGTGCTGCGTGATGCTGCGGCGCACGAGGAGTATAAACCGATAACGATTACGACCGATGTCGATGCTCAATGATATGTTGCGCGATGTGATGTCGCTCATCGCTCCGCCTTCGTGTGCGATATGCGGCAAGCCGATAGCTGCGGGTGCGGTTGTCTGCCCTTTGTGCGAGATGACGGCTCCGCTTACAGGTCTGTGGCAGCAGGCGCATAATGCTATGAATGAGCGATTTTGGGGTTTGATGCCTGTGGTGCGAGCTTCGGCTATGTTCTGGTATGTCGAGGGTAGCCCCTGGCGTGATATGGTACATCGTTTCAAGTATGCGGGGCGGTGGCGTGTGGCTTACAATATGGGTCGCTGGTATGGCGCACTACTGCGCGAGAGTGGGCTATATGCCGATGTGGATGTTGTTGTGCCTGTGCCGCTACATCTGGTAAGAAGATTGTTTCGTGGATATAATCAGTCGGAGTATATTGCTCGCGGTGTGGCGCGTGAGCTGGGGGTAAAGGTTGATGTGGGCAGCGTGAGCCGTTACTGCTACAATTCGAGCCAAACCACCCAGCGCAGGGATGAGCGTTGGGATAATGTCGAGGGTATCTTCCGTGTACGTCGTCGGGAGGCTCTCAAAGGTAAGCATATCCTTCTGGTTGATGATGTCTTTACCACAGGCGCAACCATTATGTCGCTGGGTGAGACAATTCTGAAGTCGGTTGAGGATGTGCGTTTGAGTGTGGCTGTGCTGGCTACTCCGCGCCATAGTTTGCATATCAAACAGTAGATGTTAATATCGTTGTTTACAATTTTCAATAAATTCATATTGTTTCTCTCTTGCTGTTTGGGTAAAATTTGCTAATTTTGAAACTTGAAATATAGTTTCCCGATTTTTATGGCAAAAGAATTTACCCCGTCGGCAGCAAATCGCGCCGCATACGATAAGATGAGTGAGACCACAGTAGTGGGTACTGTGCCGCCGCAAGCCGTTGAGCTTGAGGAGGCTGTGTTGGGTGCGCTGATGCTTGAGCGTGATAGTATCATCGCCGTACAGGAGTATATCACCGCCGACACCTTCTACACCGAGGAGCACCGTATCATCTACAAGGCTATCGAGACCCTCTCGGCAGAGCTGAAGCCCATTGACCTCTACACCGTCACCGAGCAGTTGAAGGTGCGCAAGGAGCTGAAGAAGGTGGGAGGTGCAGCATATCTGGCACAGCTGACGCAGAAGGTCGGCTCGGCTGCCAATGTGGAGTTCCACGCCAAGATTATTGCGCAGAAGTATGTGCAGCGTGAGCTGATACGCTCTGCGACAGAGATTCAGCGTCGCTCCTACGACGAGGACCAGGATGTGACCGACTTGATTGGTTTTGCTGAGGGCGAGATTTTCAAGGTTGCCGAGGGTCACGTCAAGCGCTCGGTGCAGAATGCGAAGGATATCCTCGCCAAGGCGCTGGCGCAGATTGAGGAGGCGAGTAAGAACTCCTCTGCCTTCAATGGTGTGCCTTCGGGTTTTATGGCGCTGGACCGCGTGACTATGGGATGGCAGCCAAGCGACTTGATTATCATCGCGGCACGTCCTTCAATGGGTAAGACAGCCTTCGTGCTCTCTATGGCGCGTAATATGGCTATCGAGCATCAGGCACCTGTGGCGTTCTTCTCGCTTGAGATGTCGGCAGTGCAGCTTATGATGCGACTCATCGTGGCGGAGACAGGTCTATACAGCAACGACATCAAGTCGGGTAAGCTCACGCCCGAGCAGTGGCGACACTTGGAGAGTGCAACCAAGCCTCTGGGTACAGCTCCGCTTTACATTGACGACACACCAGCGTTGTCGGTCTTTGAGTTCCGCTCAAAGGCGCGCCGACTCAAGATACATAACGACATCAAAATTATCGTCATCGACTACTTGCAGCTGATGACAGGCAACCAGGACTCCAAGAGCAACGGTAACCGTGAGCAGGAGGTGGCATTCATCTCGCGTACGCTGAAGGCTATCGCCAAGGAGCTGAATGTGCCGATGATTGCCCTCTCGCAGTTGAGCCGTGCTACGGAGCAGCGTGGTGGCTCAAAACGACCACAGTTGAGCGACCTGCGTGAGTCGGGAGCTATCGAGCAGGATGCCGATATTGTGGCATTTATCCACCGCCCCGAGTACTATGGTATGACCACCGACGAGAATGGTCTGCCTACGGCGGGCTTGGCGGAGATTATCCTGGCGAAGCACCGTAACGGTGCGGTGTGCGATGTGAAGCTCCGCTTCCTGAAGGACCAGGCGCGCTTTGCCGATATGGAGGCTGATGAGGGCTCTACGGCTGCCGACCCAATGGGTGGCGCACCTGCCTATAACTACGGCAGTATGGGTAATGGCTCTGTCGGCGATATTGTCGATGCAGCACCTGCGGGTGGCGCTATGGCGGGCGGTCTGGGCTCGGCTATGGGTGGCGGCGAGTTTGATTTGGGCGCTACGCCTATGCCTCCAGTGCAGACAAACCTCGATAAGCAGGCTCCACTGACCGACGAGGTGCCATTCTAAATGTAGCGCAGATGGTAGTTAGGACAAATACAGGAGCTGTGTCGGGCATTGGGGCTGTGATGGTTACCGTCGAGGTGAGCATCACAGGCGGTGGCTTGGGACTTTTTCTGGTCGGACTACCCGATAACGCTGTGAAGGAGAGCGAGCAACGTGTGCGTGCGGCGTTTGAGAATTCGGGCTACCGTATGACGGTCAGGAAGTGTGTGGTAAACCTCGCTCCTGCCGACCTGCGTAAGGAGGGGTCGGGATTTGATTTGCCCATCGCTGTGGCGATACTTGCCGCTACCGAGCAGCTCTCGGCGGAGGCTCTGGAGGATGTGGTGTTTGTGGGAGAGCTGTCGCTCGATGGCTCTATTCGTGGCGTGAAGGGTGTGCTGCCTGTGGCTGCCGAGGCGCGGGCGCAGGGCTTTCGGAAGATATATGTTCCGCAGGAGAATGCTGCCGAGGCGGCTGTGGTGGAGGGTGTTGAGGTCTATGCTGTCGAGTCGCTCACTCAACTTGCCTCGGTGCTTAATGGCGACCTTGCACTTGAGCCTACTATGGGGACGAAGATAGAGAATGTAGAGAGGGAAGAGTATATGGATGACTTCGCCGACGTGAAGGGTCAGGCGCACGTCAAGCGTGCGATGGAGATTGCGGCGGCGGGAGGTCACAACGTGATAATGATAGGTCCTCCTGGGTCGGGTAAGACTATGCTGGCGAAGCGTATGCCCTCGATATTGCCTCCGATGAGTCGTGAGGAGGCACTGGAGACCACCAAGATACACTCTGTGGCGGGTAAGCTGGGAGCAATGCGCGGATTGATGACCCATCGTCCGTTCCGTGCGCCGCACCATCTGGCATCGCCTGTGGCGCTTATTGGTGGCGGTCAGACTCCGCAGCCTGGCGAGGTGTCGCTGGCGCATAATGGAGTGCTGTTTCTGGATGAGTTGCCAGAGTTTGGACATGGCGTGCTGGAGGTGTTGCGTCAGCCGCTGGAGGATAAACATATCTCGATTGCCAGAGCGCGTTATGCGGTGGATTATCCCTCTAATTTCACGCTTGTGGCGTCGATGAATCCTTGTCCCTGTGGTTATTATAACCACCCCACGAAGGAGTGTAGTTGCTCGCCTGCGGCGGTGCATCGCTATCTGGGCAGGGTGTCGGGACCGTTGATGGATAGAATTGATTTGCACGTCGAGGTGACGCCCGTGTCGCGCGAGGAGATGTCATCGGAGGAGGTGGCGGAGTCGAGCGCTGTGGTGCGTGAGCGTGTGATGCGTGCCCGTGAGGTGCAGGCGAAGCGTTTTCAGGGTCTGGGGATATATACCAACACGATGATGTCATCGGCTATGTTGCGTAAGTTCTGCCCATTGTCGCCAACGGCACGTCGTCTGCTCGATGCGGCGATGGATAGGTTGCAGCTCTCGGCACGAGCTTACGACCGCATAATCAAAGTGGCGCGCACGATTGCTGACCTTGAGGGCGAGGCGGACATCCAGCCGCAGCATATATCCGAGGCGATAGGCTATCGTTCACTCGATAGAGAGAGCTGGGGACGATAGGAAATTCAAAATTATTTTGGGTTTTATATATAGATAGAAATTTGGAGTTAGGTTACTCTATAAATATAATGGCGAATGCCGTAGGTTGAGCAGACGATGAGTAGCTCATATACGGTTGTGTCGCAGTAACATATAGTAAAAGTAATACAGAAAATGAAACGAGTAATATTATCAGGCGGAGGCACGGGTGGACATATCTATCCCGCTGTGGCGGTTGCCGAGGCACTCAAGCAACGACACAAGGAGCGTGTTGAGATACTTTTTGTAGGTGCCGAGGGTAAGATGGAGATGGAGAAGGTGCCAGCGCTGGGTTATGATATAGTAGGATTGCCTATTGCGGGTATGCAGCGCCGTTTTGATTTGAACAACTTGCTGGTGCCCTGGAAGGTGGTTCGCAGTGTGAGCAAGGCGAAGCGTATCATTCGTGACTTCTCGGCAGATATTGTCGTGGGCTTTGGCGGTTATGCCAGCGCGCCTGTGCTGTGGGCGGCGCAGCGTATGGGTGTGCCAACGGTCATCCAGGAGCAGAACTCGCACGCGGGCGTGACAAACAAGATTCTCTCACGCAAGGCACGTCGTATATGTGTGGCGTATGACGATATGGAGCGTTTCTTCCGCGCCGACCGCATCATTATGACGGGTAACCCTCTGCGTGGTAGCTTTGCTCCCAAGAAGGAGAAGAGTGCCGAGGCGTTGGAGTATTACGGCTTTAAGGCTGATATGCCTACGCTGCTTGTTGTGGGTGGCTCGCTCGGTACACGCACGCTGAACGAGATGATGAAGAGCTGGATACTTACGCTCGATGGTGAAGCCCCTGTGCAGGTTATCTGGCAGACGGGTAAGTTCTACGAAAAGGAGATGCAGGAGTTCCTCAAGGAGCACCCAACGAAGAATATATGGCAGGGCGCATTTATCGAGCGTATGGACTACGCCTACGAGGTTGCCGACCTTGTGGTGTCACGCAGTGGCGCCTGCACCGTGTCAGAGCTATGTCTGGTGGGTAAGCCTACGCTCTTTGTCCCATCGCCCAATGTGGCGGAGGATCATCAGACCAAGAACGCTATGGCGCTGGTTGAGAAGGATGCTGCCGAGATGGTGCGCGATGTGGAGGCGGTGAGCAAAGGTATGACTCGCGCCTTGGCATTGCTTGCCGATAAGGAGCGACTTAATACGTTGTCGCGAAATATCCTGCGCTTGGGGGTGAAGGATGCTGCCGAGCGTGTGGCACGTCAAATTGAAAAGGAGTGGTAAAGATATGAAGCACTTTAACAATATCTATTTTATGGGCATCGGAGGCATCGGTATGAGTGCCTTGGCTCGTTATTTCCTGCACGAGAAGAAGATGGTGGCGGGCTACGACCGCACCGAGACACCGCTGACGCAGGCTCTCGCAGCCGAGGGCGCCGAGGTGTGCTATAAGGATGGTGTGGAGCATATTCCATCGACCTACCGTTTTGTCAATTCCACGCTGGTGGTATATACTCCTGCGGTGCCCGAGGAGCATCCGCAGATGCAGTACTTCCGTCGTGGCGGCTTCAAGATGGAGAAGCGCTCGCAGATGCTGGGTCATCTCTCTGAAGGCAAGTATGTTATGGCTGTGGCGGGCACACACGGCAAGACCACCACATCGACCCTTATAGCGTGGCTTAATCAGGCAACCGAGATGGGTGGAAACGCTTTTCTGGGCGGCATATCGAAGAACTTTGACAGTAACCTTGTTCTTGGTAAGGGCGACCGCCTCGCGGTGGAGGCTGATGAGTTTGACCGCTCATTCCTGCGCCTGAAACCCGATGTTGCAGTGATTACCTCGGTGGCGGCTGACCACCTCGATATATATGGCACCTATGAGGCTGTCGTGGAGGCGTTTGGCGAATTTGCGGCGCTGATAAAGCAGGGCGGTGCTCTGGTACTGAAGCAGGGTGTTGAGATACCTCTGCCCGAAGGGATAGATATCTGGCGATATAGCTACGATTGCACCGATAGCGACTTCTATGCGAAGAATATTTCGCTCTGCGAGGGCGGTTATTACGATTTCGATGTTGTTACGCCCGATGGTGTGATTGAGGGTTGTCATCTGGGCATCCCTGGCTGGGTGAATGTCGAGAATGCTGTGGCGGCGGTGGCATCGATGTGGTGCGCTGCAAAGCGTCGTGGCGAGTCGCTCGATTTGGATAAGCTGCGTAAGGGTTTGCGTGAATATCAGGGAGTTAAGCGCAGATTTGAGTTTTATGTAAATACCCCTCGTCAGGTCTATATGGACGACTATGCTCACCACCCCGAGGAGTTGGAGGCAACAATTACATCGGTAAGAAAGATGTTTCCTGGGCGCAAGCTGACAGCGGTGTTCCAGCCCCATCTCTACACTCGCACGCGTGACCTCTATCGTGAGTTTGCGGCAGCCTTGTCGCACGCAGATGAGGTTGTGCTGGTACCAATCTACCCTGCGCGTGAGGAGCCTATCGAGGGCGTTGGGTCGGAGATGATTGCCGAGCTGGTTGGTGTGCCAACATCAATCTGTGAGCGTGAGAATTTGGCGCAGATGCTGGGTGCAGCGGAGACGGATGTTGTCGTTAGCTTTGGTGCAGGAAACATTGATGCTTATTGCGGCGCTATTGCCGAGGAGTTAGCAAAGAAGGCTTGATGCAGAGGGCGTGGAAGATAGCAGGAATGTGCCTTTTGTGGGCTTTGGTCGTGGGCTTTGTCGTTTTGTATAGCTCGCGCTCACGTCAGCACCGTTCGTTGGCAACGGTGCAGGCTGTGAATGTGGAGATTATCGACAGCCTTCCCGACGAGAGCCTTATGTCGCGCAAGCTGGTCGAGCAGTGGATAAAGCAGAGCGACGTGGAGACCATTGGCACACCTATCGACAAGGTCGATTTGGTGGGTATCGAGCGCGCTATCCGTAGCAATGGCTTTGTCGATAGGGCCTCGGCGCACGTCACCTATGACGGTGTGTTGCATATCGAGGTGAGCCAGCGCAAGCCCCTGTTGCGATTGGTCTGCGGCGATTATGACTGCTATGTCACCGACGAAGGCTATCTTTTTCCCTCGCCAGGACGTGCGGCTGTCTATGTGCCTGTGGTGTCGGGTAGTTACGCTCCGCCCGTGCCACGAGATTATGTGGGTCGTATGGAGGATTATATTCTCGCCCGCGTGGAAGAGTCTAATGCCCGCATACTTGAGTTGCAACACGAGAAAAAGCCTCTATTTGACCGCGAGAAGGAGATTCGCGACTCGGTAAAGAAGGTGCGAGCGATGAAGGTCGATAAGAAGGGTTACATCCGTTACAAGGGTTGGTTTGAGAGTGACGAGGATTACAACAAGCGAATCATTGCAAAGCGTCTGGAGAAGAACGAACTATATCGTCGCTACCGTTATTGGCGCAAAGTGAACGATAAAAATATCGCCGCTGTGACCGCACGTCAAGATATTGAGCGAGATAAGCAAAAAAAGTTGATGAAAAGATATGAAGATTTCCTGAAACTCATTAACTTTGTAAATTATATAGAAAATGACTCATTTTGGGGTGCCGAGATTGTGCAGATTGTGGCATCTACGATGAGCAGTGGCGACCTTGAGCTGGAGTTGATACCACGCACGGGAGGTCATACAGTGGAGTTTGGTCAGGTGGGGGATGAGGCTCAAATCGAGGCAAAGCTCGAGAAGTTGCTCACCTTCTACCAAAATGGTCTTACCAAGCTGGGTTGGGATAAGTTTTCAACCATCTCGGTGAGGTATGAGGGTCAGGTGGTCTGCACCAAACGATAGTGAAGTAAGCAAGAAAATTAAAATATAATAGCCGTGGATAAGAAGAATTATGTAGTAGCCATAGATATCGGTAGCTCGGAGGTCGTTGTTGCCGTAGGATCAATGGTCGAAGGAGGAGTCCTGGATATCGAAACCATCGTTGCCGAGAGTTGCGATGGAATGGTGGCAGGTTTGGTCGATAACAGCCAGATGGTAACCGACTCGTTGCGCCGCGCGAAGGAGAAGGCGGAGCAGCAGGCGGGCATTGCCATCACCGATGCTTATGTGACCATATCGGGTAAGTTTGTGCGTTGTGCGCGCTACACCGATCACGTCTTTGTGGAGAATGCTGACAACTGCATCTCGCAGCGTGATGTGAACGCCTTGAGCGAGCGTATGCGCAATGTGAAGTCGGCCGATGGTGAAGTGATTATGGAGCACTACCCAATCAATTATAAGGGCACATCGGGCAGCGAGATGAAGACCCCTGTGGGCAGTTACAGCCCCCAGCTCTCATCGACCTACAACTTCATCCTCTGCGACCATCAGGCGAAGGATCGCCTGCTGCGTGTCTTTATGGGCGCGGGCATCAAGATTCGTAACCTCTACGCCGGTGCTGCCGTTATCGGCGAGTCGGTTGTAAATAGCGACGAGAAGGAGGAGGGCGTAGCAGTGGTTGATATCGGTGGCGGTATCACCGATGTGGCTGTCTATTACGGTGGCGTGTTGCGTTACATCGCCTCAATCCCTATGGGTGGCTCGGTTGTTAATGCCGATATTCGTGCCTATGCGGGTACTATCCCTGCCAAGATGGTCGAGACGCTGAAGCGCCGTTATGGCTCGGCTGTGATGTCAAGCACTCCTGATGAACTTATCCAGGTTAAGAGTGGCAGTCGTCCTATCAAGCCTATCCAGCGTCTGAATCTGGCGGCGGTCATCGAGGCTCGTATGTCGGATATTGCCGAATATGTGTGGTCGGAGATTAAGGAGTCGGGCTATGCGAAGAATCTGGCGGCGGGTATCGTCCTCACGGGTGGTGGCGCAGCCCTTGACCACATTGCTGACTTGTTCCAGACAATCACCAAGCAGGAGGTGCGCGTGGCGTGTGCCGAGATGGGTGTTGCGACAGAGTCTTTGGAGAAGGTGGCATCGCCTAACTTGACACTTGCCGTATCGCTATTGTTGCGCGGTGCGAAGGTGGGTGCTTGCCCTGTGGGTGTGTTGCAGAGCCCTGCACCAACCAAGCCAGAGTCAAAGCCAGAGCCCGAGCAGGTGAAGGCAGAGCAGGCGGAGCAGCCTGTGCAGCCTATCACTCCCGCTAAAGAGGAGCCTGAGCAGCAGAAGACGGTGGCGGAGGCTATCGCCGAGAAGAAGAATGCGAGCGACGATTGGGATGAGGTCGTTGAGGATGACGACGACGATGTTGCTCCAAAGCGCAGAGGTTGGTTTGGTCGCTTCAAGGATATGATGAATAACGCATTCCGTCCCGAGGAGGATATGGATGGTAGTGATGATGAATATTAACGTTTTTTTTCGATATGTCAGATTTGGTAAATGAGTTGTCAATCCCTAAGAAGGGGACTTCTATAATAACAGTTATCGGAGTAGGTGGTGCAGGCGGTAACGCCCTGAACTATATGTGGAATATCGGTATCAAGGATGTTAATTTCCTTGCTTGTAATACCGATCAGGGTGCGCTGGATAATCTCGATATTCCCAACGAGAATAAGATTGTGATGGGTCCAGGTTTGGGCGCAGGTAACGACCCCAAGCGTGGCGAGGAGCTGGCTGTGGAGTCATTGGACAAGATTAAGCAGTTCCTGGAGTCGCACGGCACCAAGATGGTCTTTATCGCCGCTGGTATGGGTGGCGGTACAGGTACAGGTGCTTCGCCCGTGATTGCCAAGCTGGCGCACGAGATGGGTCTGCTGACTGTGGCAAATGTAACCTCTCCACTTATTGGCGAGGGTCGCACACGTCGTGAGCAGGCGGAGCGCGGTATTGAGGAGTTGCGTAAGTATGCCGACTCGTTGCTTGTTATCAACAACGAGAGCATCCGCGAGATGTATGGCAAGCTCTCTATCAAGAAGGCGTTTGGTAAGGCTGATGATATCCTGGCAGCCGCTACGAAGGGTATCGCCGAGATTATCACCGTGAAGGAGGCTTTCATCCGTGTCGATTTTGCCGATTTGGAGAAGGTTATGCGTGGTAGCGGTCGCGCCCATATGGGTGTCGCTTCTGCCGATGGCGAGGGTCGTGCCGAGGAGGCTGCCCGCCGTTCGTTGTGCTCTCCATTGTTGAACAGAGGCTTGATTTCGGGTGCGAAGAAGATTCTGCTTAACGTGGCAGCGTCGAGCATCGACGATATCAGCTACGACGAGGCTATGGAGGTCTTGAACTACATCCAGACCTACGCAAGCTACAAGGACGAGGATGGTGTGGAGCACAATGCCGATATCATCTGGGGTGTCAGCTCGAAGCCATTGCCTGATGGCGTGCTGGAGGTTGTCGTTGTAGCGACAGGCTTTAGTGATGACGAGACTGTGGAGACCGTCTCTCACCCTGCGGTAGATTTCGAGCCAGAGATGGAGATTGAGGTTTTGTCGAAGCCCGAACCAAAGCCAGAGCCCAAGTCGAAGCAGCTTGTGACACCTTTGCAGCCTAATCCAGAGTCGGCTGCAGCCGTGTTGGAGCGCAAGCCTTCGCGCTACGATAACATCGAGAAGGAGTTGCGTGTTCCATCGTATGTGCGTCGCGCAGATGTTAAGCTCGTGACCGATAATGCCGCAACGCGCAAGGCGGTCTATAATGACGATGCTGGAATGGGTGCCGAGGCGGGCGACAATCGTTTGTTTAAATAGGAGTAATTTTGGATAGTAGTATTATATATCAAGGTTTCACACTCGATGTCGGCATTATGCTGGCAGTGAGTGTGTTGCTTTTGTGTCTATCGGCATTGGCGTCGGGGTCAGAGGTGGCGTTCTTCTCGCTCACGTCGCGTGAGAAGAGTGATATGCAGGAGCGAGGCGACTCGCGCGACCGTTCCATCTTGAGTCTGCTGGAGAATGTCGATGAGTTGTTGGCGACAATCCTTGTGACCAACAATCTGGTCAATATCTGTATAGTAATCCTCACCTCAAACATCATCGACTCGCTATATGTGTTCAACAGCAGCGTGCTGGAGTTTGTCATCAAGTCGGTGTTGGTTACATTCCTGCTGTTGTTGTTCGGCGAGATTTTGCCCAAGGTGCTTTCGCAGAACAACCCACGCGCGTTTGCGAGGTTTGTGATTTATCCTGTGCGTGTGTTCCGCTTTGTGACCTATCCGCTCGCATATGTGTTGGTACGCACGGGCGGCAGGTTGAGCCGTATGGCTACCCATAGTGCCGACATCTCGATGGAGCAGCTGGCCGATGCGGTCGATTTGGCTCGTGGTGCTTCGCGCGAGGAGCATAAGATGTTGTCGGGTATTGTGAACTTTGTCAATACCGAGGTAGAGGAGATTATGCGCCCACGAGTAGATATCACTGCGCTTGACATCAAATCCACTTTCGAGCAGGTGAAGGCAATCATCATTGATTCGGGTTATTCGCGTATTCCTGTCTATGATGAGGATTTGGATAATATCAAGGGTGCGTTGTATGTAAAGGATTTGCTCCCATACATCAACTGCGGCAACGAGTGGGGCTGGCAGCAGCTTTTGCGTAAGATTTATTTCATACCCAAGCATAAAAAGATTGACGACCTGTTGCGCGATTTTCAGGAGAACAAGATTCATATCGCCATTGTGGTGGATGAGTATGGCGCAACGCAGGGTCTGGTGTCGTTGGAGGATATTCTGGAGGAGGTCGTGGGTGAGATTTCCGACGAGAGCGATGTCGATGAGTCTTTCTATGAGCGTGTGAATGCCAACACCTACATCTTTGATGGCAAGACCCACATCGGCGACTTCGAGCGCGTGCTGGAGCTTGACGAGGATTGTATGCAGGATGTGCAGGGACGTGCCGAGACATTGGCGGGTCTGATGCTTGAGCTCAAGCGCGACCTTCTGAAGAAGGGCGATATGGTTGAGGCTCATAACATCCGTTTCACCGTACACCAGATGGACGCACACCGCGTGGATAAGATTAAGGTGGTGATTGGCAAGAATGGGGCGTAACCTGACGATATATCCTACCCAGTGGGGGCAGATAGCAGTTGCTCAAATTCCTGACAAGGAGTTGTTGGAGCGTGAAGCTACCGAGGAGGAGCTGTGCTCAGTTGCAGATATTGTCGCTCCTTCGCGCCGCAGGGAGCGCCTGGCGTGGCGGGCATTGCTGCGAGAGCTATCCCCAGCAGCCGAGGTCGAGTATCAGCCAAGTGGCAAACCTCTGTTGCACGATTTTCAATATAAACATATCTCTGTTTCCCATTGTCGGGACTTTGTGGCGGTGGCGCTCTCTCTGGAGCCCTGCGGTGTGGATATTGAGCGATACGACCGCAACTTCGGGCGTGTGAGGTCGCGATATATGAGCGAGAGGGAGGCTCTGCTCTCGACTCACAAAGATTGGGCTGCGATGGTGTGGTGTGCCAAGGAGGCACTTTTTAAGATGGCGGGGCGCGAGGGTGTCGATTTTAAGCGTGATATGCAGATTATCTCCGTTGAGCCGCCCGTTGATGTCAATCGTGGCTGTTGGCATCTTGTGGCGCAACTTTTCGACGTTAAGATAGAGTTGAGTGGCATACCCATAGATGAAGACCACATTCTTGTTTTTACTTTGTAATCCCCTGTTGGAACTGATTTTTTTGTAAATTTGCGACCGTTATGAGCGTGCAGGATTCTCCATTGTCGTTGGGTACGGACAGCCTTGGTAAGTTGCTGTTCCGCTACGCTATGCCTGCCATTATCGCGCAGGTAGCGGCTTCGCTATATAATATCGTTGATAGTATCTTCGTGGGGCAGGGCGTAGGACCTTTGGCTATTACGGGTCTGGCTCTCACGATGCCGATGATGAACCTTACGGCAGCCTTTGGTGCTATGGTGGGTGCAGGCTCGGCGGCATTGACCTCCATACGTCTGGGGCAAGGCAATAAACCTGCGGCAGAGAATATCTTGGGTAATGTGGTGCTGCTGAATGTTGTGCTGGGCGTTGTTTTGATGGTTTTCGGATTGTACTATCTCGACGACTTGTTGTATTTCTTCGGCGCCAGCGAGCAGACTATTCCCTATGCGAGGGAGTATATGCGCATCATTCTCTATGGCAACGTCATCACGCATATGTTTCACGGACTTAACTGTATGCTTCGTGTGGCGGGCTACCCGAATAAGGCGATGGTCATCACCATTATCTCGGTTGCGCTCAATGCGGTGCTTGATGCGGTGTTTATCCTGTGGCTTAAGTGGGGCATTGCAGGCTCGGCGTGGGCAACGGTTATCTCGCAGTTGGTGTCGCTTGCCATTCAGCTTGCGCACTTCTCGCGCCCTGATAGTTTCCTGCGTTTCAGAAGTGGCATTTTCAAATTCCGCTGGGATATTGTGAAGGGTATCATCGGCGTGGGTATGGCTCCCTTTATGATTCAGTCATGCGCCTGCGTAGTTGTCATATTGGTCAATACCAAGCTCAGGGAGTATGGCGGCGACCTCTCTATCGGTGCTTACGGAATAGCCAATCGTGTGGCGTTCTTGTTTACTATGGTGGTGATGGGATTAACACAGGGTATGCAGCCCATTGTGGGTTACAACTATGGCGCACGCAAGTACGACCGTGTGATGCGTACGCTGTGGATGACTGTGGGTTGGGCTGTGGCGACCACTACGTTTGGTTTTCTGGTCTGCGAGGTGTTCCCTTATCAGGTGGTCAGGATGTTCGTTAGTGAGGATGGTACGGGCGATGCAACCACGCTTATCGAGGCTTCGGCTCGTGGTCTGCGACTGCTTGTTATGATGTTGCCAATCGTAGGCTTCAACATCGTGGCGGGTAATTTCTTTCAGCATATCGGCAAACCAAAGCGAGCAATCATTCTCTCGGTATCGCGTCAGCTACTCTTTATCGTGCCGCTTTTGTTTGTTCTACCTCCCGTTTTCGATGTGGATGGCGTGTGGTATGCAATTCCTATTGCCGATTTCGCCTCTACGGTGCTTGCGGCGGTGTTGCTGTGGTTGCAGCTGCGTAAACTCAAGCAGAATCCTTCGTCGGAGAGGAGTATATAATTCCGTAGAATTTTATAGATTGCTGCAGATTATTTAGCCCCTATAAATAACGGGATTATCTGCATTAGGCTTATAATATTATGAGGCAGAGATTCCCACGCATTTGTTTTGGTGTGTCATTGCGAGGAGCTTTGGCGACGTGGCAACCGACGCTGCGGAGCGAGAGCAGAGGATAAGTTTACTTGTCCAATGCCGAGCCGCGAGGAGGAAAAGCCCCCTTGTGGTGGATTAATCTCAAAACAAATGCTCGGAATGACGGAGTTCTCAAACTCAAAGTAAATAATTTCGATAAATAATTTCATCAAACTCTTTTTTTATCACCCCTTTTATTAGTATATTTGTCATTGAATTGCGGAATACGCAATTTTTTGTGGCATTTAGGCTATTGTTGTTACTAAGTAAAACGACCAAATTATTACAACGAACACACAATAGGCACATTAAATGCTCACGCTGTATGGCGTGGGTGTGCTTATGTTCGTATGGGTGCTTGGTCGTACCTTCTTAGTAATAGGCATTTACCCACGTTTCTCTTTTTTAGTTAAACGATTGCCATTAGCTATGGCTAAAATAACTTTTTAACTTAAAATACAATATTATGAAAAAATCAACTATTATCGTTATGGCATTAGCCGTAGTGCTATCGCTATTCTCTTGTGGCAAAGGAAATCACTATGTAGTTAATGGAGAGGTTAAGGAGGGCATCTGCCCTGATGGAGAGTGGGCTTATTTGTGGAATGAGCTTGAGCATAAGTTACTTGACTCTGTGCAGATAACTAACGGCTCGTTTCATTTCGAGGGTGAGGTTGCAGAGCCTTGCGTAGCGGTTGTTAAGCACCCTTTTTATTTCAATGGTGAGAAGCGAAATGTATCGGCGGCTGCATCACAGTTTATTTTGGAGGCGGGAGAGATAAATGCCAAAATGTTTGATGACACCCCCCAGCCAACGGGTACACCTCTTAACGATAAACTGACTGAAATATTTAAGAATGTAATCTCTACCTACTCTGCAATCGAGTCAGGTGAGTTGTCGGAGGATGCTGCTGCGGAGCAACTGATGACTCTCTTCTATGAGCAGAGCAAGGAGAATATTGATAACCCTATTGCGCTGCTATTGATTACCATGGTAACAGGCGAGTTACATCCAGAGCAGGAGTTGGAACTCTATATGATGTTGCCCGAGGATAAGCAGGCTTACTTCGCCGAGCCTATTGAGGCGGCAAAGAAGGCGTTGGCGGTAAGTACTGGCAATTCGTATATTGATTTCTCGGTTAAGAATGAGCAGGGCGAGGATGTTTCGCTTAAGAGTGTTGTTGAAAAAGAGGGTAACAAGTATGTATTGCTTGATTTCTGGGCGTCGTGGTGTCAGCCTTGTCTGCACCAAATGCCGCAGCTGAAAGCACTCTATGATAAGTATCACTCAAAAGGTCTTGAGGTATTTGCTCTCTCGATTGATGAAAATGTAGGGTCTTGGCAGGCAGCAGTAGAGAAGATTGGTATGGAGTGGCAGAATTTCTGCGACCCACAGGCTGTGAAGGAGATAGCTGATAAATACGGAGTTCAATTTATCCCCTCAAACTTCCTTATTGATGCAGCTACGGGTAAAATCCTCGGTCGTAATTTAAGCGTTGAGGCTTTGGATGAAAAACTGAATGAGTTGCTGTAAATTTGCCTGATTGGCACTAAATAAAACCGCCACATCCCGTTTGGGGTGTGGCGGTTGCCATTTATGGCTATTGTGACTTAATACTTAAAAGTCTGATTACTTCAAGCCAATCTTCTTCATAATCTCCTTTGGTACCATTGACTTGTGAACCATAATGTCCATAGTCTTGTACTCAAAGAATGGACGTGAGAAGTAGTAGAAGCCCTTGTAAGGACCACTCTCACCCCAAGAGTTCTGAACCTTGAAGAATGGGTTGCCTGCCTGATCCTCGGCTGTACCTACGATAACCATACCGTGGTCGTCAGTTGACTGGTAGTTATCGAAAGCCTCCTGACGCATCTCCTGTGTGATGGTCATCTCCTTCATAGGACCCTCCAGGTTGTTGATCTTAGCACGCTTCTCAGCATCAGAGAGCTTGCCCCACTTCTCAGCATCAGAGCCGATGAGGTTCTTCTCTACGCTCTCAGGAACAACACCGATAGCCTTGCCACCGTTGAAGCCCTTCTCTGATACGTCGGTACCCCAAGCTACTGGGTGACCTGCCTCCAATGTAGCATAAACGATCTGTGTCATCTCTGCAAGTGGTAGGTTGTACATCTCGCCCCACATCCAGTTGTCTGGCACCTCAAGAGCGAATGTAGAGTAGAATGGGTGGTGAGTGAATGATGAGAACTCGATGTAGTCCTCCATCTTCACTGGCAATGACTCAGCGAATGACTTTGGAGTGTACTCCTTGCCCTTGTAAGTGAACTTCTCTGGGCGAACACCGAAGTAAGCGTCGAGGATAGCGTTCAAGCCGTTGATCCAAGCTGTTGTGAGCTTGCCGTTCTCGTTCTTGATGATAGCCTCAACATAAGCCTTCAAAACAGCGTCGATCTCGCCGAACTCTGGCATTGTAGTACCATAGTTGTAACCTGGGTAAGCCTCCAATGGAACGATACCATACTTTGCGATCATCTCTGTTACGTCGTGAGCAGCACCACCAACAGCGAAGTTGAGGTTACCGTGCAAGCGAACATACTTGATAGCCTTGTCAAAGTAAGCGTGACGAACGACCCACATCTGTGAGAGTGTCATCTCCTCGCCACCGAATGCGATAATATCCTCCTCAAGGAATGAGAGAGTAGAGAAACACCAGCAAGTACCGCTACGATACTGGTTTGTGATAGGTACAGTCTTGCCGATAACCTTCTTATCGGTGAACTGATAACCCTCCTGCGCAAATGCAGAGATAGCTACGCCAAACAAAAGGGCAGCCACGAGTGCAAATTTCTTCATAGTAGTTTAATTTTATTGTGTTTATAAGTGTTTTTATCTCTTGCTCTTCTTGGGTGCTGAAACAATCGCCATACACTCCTCGAATGTCAGTGCCTCGGGCTTCTTGCCTGCTGGCAGACGGTAGTTCTTGCCCTTGTAGGCGATGTATGCGCCGTAGCGACCATTCTTGATTACCAGCTCCTTATCTTCGGCGAAGGTCTTGATAGGTGCCGATGCGGCTGCCGCCTGTGCCTTCTGCTCGGTGAGCAACTCTACAGCACGCTCATACTGAATGGTGTATGGGTCGTCGCTCTTGGCAAGCGATGCGAAGCTGTTGCCGTAACGTACATATGGACCGAACTTGCCGATGCCGACCATCAAGTCCTCGCCCTCGTACTTGCCCAGGTTGCGTGGCAGCGAGAACAACTCCAGCGCCTCCTCCAGCGTGATAGACTCTATGAGCTGACCCTTCTTCAGCGATGCGAAACGGCTCTTGCCGCCCTCCTTCGCCTCAATCTCCACCATAGGTCCGTAGCGACCGATGCGAGCCTTCACTGCCATACCTGTCTCGGGGTCAATGCCGAGTGTGCGTGTCTGTGCATCCTTGTTGGTCTGTGTCTCTATTGCCTTGTCAACCATTGTGTGGAATGGTGTGTAGAAGCGCTCAATCATCTCGCGCCAGGTCATCTCGCCATTGGCAATGTGGTCAAACTCCTTCTCTACGGTAGCCGTAAAGTGGTAGTCCATAATGTCGGCGAACTGCGACTCCAGGTAATCGTTTACTACCATACCTATGTCGGTAGGTGCCAGACGGTTTTTCTCCTTGCCGAAGCTCTCCGAGTGGTGTTTCTCTGAAATCTTGCCCGAAGATGAGAGCGTGAGCGATGTGTACTGACGCTTCTGACCCTCCTTGTTCTGCTTGAGTACATAACCTCGGTTGATGATTGTGGTGATGGTAGGTGCGTAGGTTGAAGGACGACCGATACCCAGCTCCTCCAGACGTTTCACGAGCGATGCCTCATTGTATCGTGCGGGTGCCATTGTGAAACGCTCCGTAGCCACAATCTGCGATGCTATTACGTTGTCGCCAACCTCCATCTTTGGCAGGATTGCCTCTGCGTTCTCTGTTGGCTGGTCCTCGTCCTGTGACTCCGAGTAGAGGCGCAAGAAACCGTCAAAGCGGACAACCTCGCCGTTGGCAACAAACTGATGCTCACTGCCATTCTTGTCAATCACCACCGTTGTGCGGTCCACCTCGGCAGCCACCATCTGTGAGGCTACCGTACGCTTCCAGATAAGGTCGTAAAGACGCTTCTCGGCGGGTGTGCCGCTAATCTCCGTGCGGTCTATGTATGATGGGCGGATAGCCTCGTGAGCCTCCTGTGCGCCCTTGGTCTTTGTTCTGTAGTTGTGTGCCGATGAGTACTTCTCGCCAAAGAGCGATGTAATCTCCTTCTTGCACTGTGCGATAGCCTGCGCCGAGAGGTTTACCGAGTCGGTACGCATATAAGTGATAAGACCCTGCTCGTAGAGGTGCTGTGCCACGCTCATCGTCTGCGCCACGCTCATACCGAGCTTTCTGCCCGCCTCCTGCTGAAGCGTAGAGGTGGTGAAAGGTGCCGCAGGGTATCGCTTCATTGGCTTCTCCTCGGCCTTCGACACGGTGAACGATGCGCCAATGCAACTCTCCAGCATAGCCTTTGCCTGCTCCTTAGTCTCGAAGCGGTGTGAAAGCTCCGCCTTGAAGAGTGTCTTGTTCTCGTCGCCAGCGGGGTAGAACTGCGCCACCACGCGGTAGTAAGGCGTTGAGTTAAAGCCGATAATCTCGCGCTCACGCTCCACGATAAGTCTTACTGCTACGCTCTGTACGCGTCCTGCCGATAATGCAGGTTTCACCTTCTTCCACAGCACGGGCGAGAGCTCAAAGCCCACGATACGATCCAACACGCGGCGTGCCTGCTGGGCATTCACCAGATTCATATCAATGGTGCGTGGTGACTCTATCGCATTGAGAATAGCATTCTTGGTAATCTCGTGGAAAACAATACGCTTTGTCTTATCCACAGGCAAGTCGAGTACCTCTGCCAGGTGCCAGGCGATAGCCTCTCCCTCGCGGTCCTCATCGGATGCCAGCCATACGGTATCCACCTTCGCCGCGAGCTTCGACAGCTCCTCTACAACTCGTTTCTTGTCGGGTAGCACCTCATAATCGGGGCTGAACTGCTCCTCTATCTTTACGCCAAGACCCTTCTTCGACAGGTCACGAATATGTCCGAAGCTCGACTTTACAACGTAGTCCTTTCCTAAAAATTTCTCGATAGTCTTTGCCTTTGCGGGGGACTCTACGATGACTAGGTTTTCGTGCATTTGTTATCTCATTTAATACGACAAAAACCTAACTTGTGATTAGGTTTGTCGTGATTTTACGTTAAGTTTCTATTTTACAAGTGTATAGGTGAGTTCCAATTGTATACTTGCTGGATTCTCCAACTCGTTGCTGCCCTGAACCACCGAACGATTCAGCGAGAAACGGTCGTAGGCTCCAGGTGCCAAGTATATCGTGCGTGGCACGGTGAGCTTCGAGTAATCGAGCGAGCCGTCTGCCTCCTCTTTCATTGAGAGAACCTCGTTCACCAAGCCCTGCATATACGACGAGATATTCATCTCATAGCACGCGAGGCTTCGGTTTATATAGCCATTGAAGTACAACACGCCTGAACTCTCCTGCGTGTATAGGTAGTCGGGGATTGGTGTGAGTGTCTTGTAATCGCTGTAAAGACCCAGGCGTGGAAGTGCCGAGTTGAGCTTCTCCGCCATTGCGATTGGGTCCATCGTGGTGTAGTCATACTCTGCACCCTCGATGTAAATCTTCAGCATAGCCTGATTGATAGCTGCCGAAACATAGCTTTTGTCACCACCGTGAAGGTTGCGGATTGAGTTCAGGAACTCGTCAGAGAATGTAAGCTCGGTATATACACCAGCGCAACCATCCACCAAACCAATGCTAACCTCATCGCGCTCCTGCTCCTCGTCAAGACGTACATCAGCGAGCTCCGATGATGAGAAGTCATACTTCACGCCCTGCGCGCTCACGTTGCCTGCGTTTGCCTTCGAGTTCTTGAAGAGATATTTGATATCAAGCGTGTCGATAAGAATGTCAGCGTCAGCTCCTGGGTTGCGTGTACGACCCTTAATCTGAAGACCAGTGCTTGAACCTGCGAGAGCAAAGACACAGCCCTCGCCTTCGGGGATCTCTGCCACCTCGATATACAATCCGTGAAGGTTGTGAACAAAAGCGGAGTCTGAACTGTAATACTTTTCAGCGTTGTGGTTTGCAAGTCCGTTGGCGTCGAGCTTGCCACGACACATAATCTTGTTGATGAAAGCCTTTGATGCAGCGGTCTGCTCCAGCTTCACTGCTTTAGCCTTGGTGTAGATGCCATTCTCTGGGTCGGGGAATGTGAATGTGAAGATAGGCTCTGCGTCAGCTGCTACGTGACCCGCCTCGCGAGCATCGTAGTTGGCGTAGAAAATCGTATCGGTTGCATTCTCCGCAACCATAGCATCCGTAAGCTCGTAGATGTTGTACTTGACAGGCTTTGTCGTATCGCCAGCGAATGTATCCACCGCAAAGACGAACATAATAGAGTCAAGCACAGGACGGTAGCCAAAACCTACCGAGTCGTTCACATCCTTGCTGTAAAGGTACTGACCTGCGAAGCTGAACTCTCGCTTGCCGAAGCGAGCGTCGTTCTGATAACCGATAAGCACCTGGTCGAGTGATGTTGTACCAACCGAGTCGGTGCGGAACAAACGTGTTTCAAATACCTGGCACGCCGTAGCCTCCTTGTCGGTCTCCTTCAACATTCCCGCCTTGTAAATGCGGTGGCGAAGTTTCATTTGCTGGTTACCTGGAGTAAACTCCTCGCCCAACGTGTAGTCCGCAGTTGTTGTGCAGCCGCTAAATGTCGCGATGGCTGTTGCGGCAACTACTACCACTGCAATCAGCAATGTATTTAATCTACTAAAGATTCTCATAGAAACGGTTATAATTATCGAAATACTCCTCTGCCTCGGGGTCCTGAGCCTCAAGTATAGGCTTGCCACTCTGGCGAGCATACTCTACAAGACCTGGGTCGGCATTGGCCGAAGCCACAACCACACCGTCGGCATAATCAATAACGAAACGATAGAGGTTTTCGTATGATGGGAGGGTTAAATCTTCCAATTTTTCATCCTGTACGCCTTCGTTTGCAATGCGAGTCTTGAAATCGGCATCCAGAGGCTGCTCGAAACGGTCATCGCAGAGCGATACCACAACCTTCACGTCGCGGAACAGAGGGTCGTCGTTAAAGACCTTCTTCAGATAGATTGGCATCACTGCCGACATCCAGCCCATACAGTGCACCACCGAAGGTGACCAGTTGAGTTTACGCACCGTCTCCAGCACGCCGCGAGCGAAGAAGATAGCGCGCTCGTCGTTGTCGGCGAACTCCTTGCCATCGGTATCGGTCAGCACCGCCTTGCGAGCGAAATAGTCGTCATTATCGATGAAATAAATCTGAATACGAGCCGAAGGAATCGAAGCCACCTTGATGATAAGCTGGTGGTCGTTGTCGTCGATGATGAGGTTCATACCCGACAGACGTATCACTTCGTGCAATTGATTACGACGCTCATTCACACAGCCGTAGCGTGGCATAAACGTACGAATCTCATTACCACGCTCCTGCATTGCCTGCGCCAGACGACGGCTCAATGCCGAGAGCTCTGTCTCGGGCAGGTAAGGCATAATCTCTTGACAAACGTAGAGTATTTTGCGTGAAGCCATATTATTTAGGTTTTATAATGTGCAAAGATAATAAAATTTTTCTATATATAAGGTGTGAAATGCCATTTATCACACACCACAGCGCTTTGGTGGCTTATTACAAAATCAGCATTGCATCGCCGTATGTGCCAAAGCGATAACCCTCCTCCTTGGCAACCTTGTAGGCGTTCATAATAAGGTCATAGCCTCCAAATGCCGCAACCATCATCAACTGTGTTGATTCAGGCAGGTGGAAGTTTGACACCATAGCGTTGGCAACGGTGAACTCATAAGGGCTGAAGATGAACTTGTTGGTCCAACCCTCCATCGCCTTAATCATACCGCCCGTTGATACTGCTGTCTCGATAGCGCGCATAACGGTAGTACCGATAGCCACCACCTTGTGACCCTCGCGCTTTGTCGAGTTCACCTTCTCGGCAGCCTCCTCCGTTACGAAGAACTGCTCGGAGTCCATCTTGTGCTTCGACAAATCCTCCACATCCACCGTGCGGAAGTTGCCCAAACCTGCGTGCAACGTGATGAAGCCTGACTCTATACCCTTGATTTCCATACGCTTGAGCAGGTGTTTTGAGAAGTGCATACCTGCCGTTGGAGCAGCCACAGCACCCTCGTTCTTGGCGAAGATTGTCTGGTAACGCTCAGCGTCCTCTGGCTCAACCTTCTCTCTCACCCAGCGTGGCAGAGGAGTCTCGCCCAGGTTGTAAAGTGCCTCCTTGAACTCATCATATGAGCCATCGAAAAGGAAGCGCAGTGTGCGACCACGCGAAGTGGTGTTGTCGATTACCTCGGCGCCCATCATATCGTCATCGCCGAAGTAGAGCTTGTTGCCAATACGGATTTTACGGGCTGGATCAACGATTACATCCCACAAGCGCAAGTCGCTGTTAAGCTCGCGCAGCAGGAAAATCTCAATCTCGGCACCTGTCTTCTCCTTGTTGCCGTAAAGGCGCGCAGGGAATACCTTGGTGTCGTTGAAAAGGAATAAATCCTTCTCGTCGAAATATTCGATAATATCCTTGAAGATGCGGTGTTCGATAGTGCCTGTGGCACGGTTAATGACCATAAGACGTGACTCGTCACGATTGTCTGCGGGATACTTGGCGAGCATCTCTGGTGAGAACTCATATCCGTATTGAGATAACTTCATAATTCTCTTTTCGTTTCAGTTGTGAAAGACAGAAATATCAATATGTTATACGAAAAATCCGCTATTTTGTTTCACTCGGAGTTAATTTTTCGAGAAAATTTTGCAAATTCCATCCGTTTTCGGCTGTAAATCCGCCACTTCGGGTGCGTCGGAGTGATTTCAGGTAGGCTCCGCTGCTCACTGCTTCGCCTATCTCGTGAGCCAGCGAACGGATGTATGTTCCCTTGCTGCAACGCACTCTAATTTTCAGTATAGGCATCTGCAAATCGAGTATCTCCATCTCATAGATGTTGATGAGAGCCTTCTTCAGCTCCACCTGCTCGCCCGCGCGGGCAAACTCATAGGCGCGCACACCCTCCACCTTCTTTGCCGAGTAGATAGGTGGTGTTTGCAGACGCTCACCCGTAAGGTCAGATAGCGCCTTCTCAATCATCTCGCGTGAAATATGTTCGGTGGGGTAGCGCTTATCGATAGGGTGTTCCATATCGTAGCTTGGGGTAGATGCGCCCAGCTCCAGCTCGGCAATATACTCCTTCTCCTCGGCTTGCAACGCATTGACCATCTTCGTGGCCTTGCCGATGCATACCAGCAGCACACCCGTAGCCAATGGGTCAAGCGTTCCTGCGTGTCCGATCTTAATCTTTTTGTAGCCCAGGCGGTGTTGCAGAGCGAACTTAATCTTACGCACCACGTCGGTTGATGTCCACTCAAGTGGTTTGTCAATCACGGCGATGTAGCCCTCTCTGAAGTCTATCTCGTGAAGGTTTTCTGTTTGAGTCATACGTTCTTACAAAAGGTTGCTTGCGATGGCAACTACACCTGCCAGAGCGCAATATACGGCAAACCAGATGAGTTTGCCCTTATTAACGATACCAATCATAAACTTGCAGGCAAGGCATCCCACCACAAATGATGAGATAAAGCCGCACAGCAGGGGTAGTGTTCCGATAGAGCCGAACACCATCTCGCCGCCCACAATCTCTAGCAGCATCTCGCCCAGGATTGGCGCAAGCACCATCAGGAATGAGAACTGTGCCACAGCAGTCTTCTTGTTGCCGAGCAGGATACCTGTTGCGATGGTTGTGCCCGAGCGAGAGAGACCAGGCATAGCCGCTACCGCCTGACTTAGACCGATGATGAATGCATCACGATAGGAGATTGTCTCCTTCTGGCGTGGACGTGCATAGTATGCAAACGAGAGGAGTGCCGCCGTCAGCAGCAACATAGCGCCCACGATTGTGAGGATGTATGGCGAGTCGAGCATCGCGTTGAGTTGGTCCTTCAGGGCGAAGCCCACGATGCCGATTGGAATCATCGAGAGTATGAGTTTCAGCACATACGCCTGCTCCTGATTGAAGTGGCGTGAGAATACGCCCACCAAAAGACGTTTAACCTCTGACCACAATATAACGATTGTACTCAACACCGTTGCGGCGTGGAGCGTAACATCGAATACGAGGTTTTCTTCTATCTCCACACCCAGCAGAGCCTTGGCGATTTGGAGGTGTCCGCTACTTGATACGGGCAGAAACTCGGTCAATCCCTGTACGATACCGAGGATGATAGCTTCAATTATAGACATAGTTGTTTGTTGTGATTAAAATTTCTTCAGCAGGGCATAAATCTCAAACGCAAAGCCGCCCACGATGAGTATTGGTGCGAGCGTGATGCGTCGCCAAGAGAACATAGCATAGTTGAACTCCTCGGCACTCTCGCTGCCGCCACCGCACATCAGCACCATACCGAGTATGATGACCACCGCGCCACAGGCAAGCAGAATGTAATTCTTCATCGCCAGAGGCATCTGTGCATCGTTCTTATCCTCTACGGCATTGAATTTATCTCTTAATTTCTTGAGCATATTCTATCTTGTTTATTGTTAAAGCCTAATACAAATAAATCTTGTTCGTCTTCATATTTACGAACTTTCCGACTGCAAAGGTCGTAAAGAGTAACGAAATAACCAAACCGATGAGTATCATTCCACCCACCACAATACCGATTTTTATCAGCTCGGCGGTGGCGATAATCTCTGGCATAGCACCACTCAAGGCTGCTAATGAACCTATAAAGAGCAGACTTGCTATAATGCCAGCCCACAGACCCTGTTTGGCGGCAGTTGCCAGAAATGGGCGCATAATGTAACCCTTGGTTGCTCCGACCAGCTTCAGCGTGTTGATAAGGTAACGGCGCGAGAAGATGGCAAGGCGGATAGTGTTGTTGAGCAGTATGAGCGAAATGATAAGCAACGCACCACCAAAAGCCGCAAGGATGATTGTAATCTTGGTAATGGTCGAGTGTAGCTGCTCAATTGTCGAGGCGGGGTAGGCGACATATACAACCCCTTCGATAGATGAAAGTTTATCAACCAGAGCGTCGGTCGCTGCCTTCTCGCGTGTAGAGATTGCCACCTCGAAGCTGTTACGCAGAGGGTTCTCCTCGAGTATGCTCTCCAGCTCGGTGGCGAACATACGGCGAAACTCGGCATCCTCAATCTTCTCCTCCTTGGGTGAGTAAGAGACCTTCTCCACACCTTCAAACGTGCCTATCTGCTGCTCAATCTCTCTCTTGCGCTCTGGGCTTATGCTGTTGTCAAGCTCTGCCGAGAGGGTTATGCTGCTACGCAGAGTGTGTGCTGTTGAGAGGGCTGCCGAGAGCATATATCCGACCCCACCCAACAGAAAGAGCACCAGCGAAATACTTATTGTTGAGACGACGTACGAGCGACGTACCTTACGCTTGATTCTTTTGTCGTTTCGCATTGATTATCGGGATTATGATTGTTAATACTACTGCCACAAGCACTATGAGTGAGAAGAAGAGGGTAATGCCCTCCACCAAAGCCCAGTTTGGTGCGCGATAACGCCACTCGATGGTGTGCTTGCCCGCATTCAGCTCCACAGCTCGCAGGATATAATTGGCACGCAGAGGCTCTGCCTCCTCGCCATCGATAAATACCTTCCACCCCTTGTCGGTGTAAATCTCGGAGAATACCACCAGCGCGTTGCCCTCTGCCTCCGCTTCATAACGCAGATAGTTCGGACGGTACTCCTTGAGCGATATTGTGCCGCCTGTGAGGTTAAGAGAGTTCGGCATAAACTCTTCGCTGATGACCGCCTCGCGTTTGGTGTCAATCTCACCCAGAAGTTCCATCTCCTGACGGGGAGAGTCAGCACGCACAACGCTCTCAACCATCCACGCTGCACCATTTGCCTCGGGACGGGTGATAACATCCGCCGCTCTCTGACCGTTGATGATGTAGCGCACGTTGAGCATATTGAGTACGCCCTCATTCAGACGCGAGAGGTGATTGTCGATAAGGTCTTGATAACGTGATAGCTTTGCTCCGTGATAACCGCCCACCGAGCGATGGAAATAGGATGTTGTTGCATCGTTGAATGGCGATACGGTAAGGTTAAGCACTCGGTATGCGGGGTCTTTGTCCTGCATGATGAACTTATCGGCATCCGTAGGCAGAATCTTCGCCGAGCGAGCCTCCACAAAATTATCGTAATTCAGGTAGCGCGTATCGATATTTATAAGGTCTGCCGCCACTACAAACGCCATCACGGCGCACAGCACCGCAGGACGAGTGATAACCTTCTGCTCGATATACCCCCAAAGGGCTGCGGCAGCCAGCAGAACAAAGAGCAACGAACGCCACGCATCAGCCTGCATCGCCGCAGCACGCTCCGAAGCCATTGCCGAGGCGGTCTCCCACGCCATCTGCTCGTGCAAGCCCTGCTTGATAAGGTCGTTGGCATTACTCTGCTGCAACATCTGCTTAAACTGCTCGGCGAGCAATTCTCCACTCTCCTGCATGCCGAAGTCACCCAACGACTTGCCACCGATAATCATAATCATCAGCACGCCCGTACAGATACCTGTTGCCCAAGCCAACGCCTTACGCAGGTGTTTTGTGTCGCTATGGTTTTTGAATGTGTAGGCAAGACCTAACGCCGCCAGCAGAGGAATGGTCCACTGCACCACAACGAGCGACATCGATAGTGTTCGGAACTTATTGTATCCTGGCAATATCTTAAAGAGCAACTCCGTGAACCACATCAGGTTGTTTCCCCACGACATAACCAGCGCAAGCAGCGTTGCCGTCGCTATCCACCAGCGCATACGGTTTGGCAGGATGATGAAGGCGAACAGAGCCAATAGTACCACCGCTGCACCCAGATATGTAGGACCTGCCGTGTAGGGCTGGTCGCCACGATAGCGTGGCAGGTATTGTGCAAAAGCCTCGATGCCATACTGCTTGAGCGAGGCGACCACCTTGCCATCCTTTGCGAAGGTGTCGGTCGATGCGCCACCCATAAAGTCGGGCACGAACATATTGAAGCTCTCCGCCTTGCCGTAGCTCCACGCCGTAGCATACTCCAGGTCGAGTCCGTCGCTGCCGCTCTCGGCGCCCTTATCGACAAGCTCCGAGCCGCCGCGCGTGGTCTCCTTTGTGTGCTGCATCGTGTACCATAGTGGCGAGAGATTTGAGCCTACGCCAATCACGCCCGCCGCAATCAGTATTGCGGTGCGTTTGGCGAAACTCTTGAGTGCCTTCTCCTTGTAAGAGAATATGCCCTCGCTAATCCACATCGCCGCCATAACCAGCAGGAAGTAGTATGTAATCTGTGGATGGTTTGCTCCAATCTCAAGCGAGGTGAAGAGAGCCGTCAGGGCTGCACCCACCCACATATTTCGGCGTAGCGTGCACCACGCTCCAGCCACCATCGGCGGAGCATATACCATTGCCCACACCTTGGTGATGTGACCCGCCCCGATGATTAGTATTGAGTAGGTCGAGAAACCGTAGGCAATCGCCGCGATGAGTGATACCCAGGGGTTTATGCCCATAATCAGCAGCGCCACCCACATCGCCACCATCGAGAAAAAGAGCAGCGAGATAGGTATATCTACAATGTTTGTGAGTTTGCCGATTGTGCCCTTCACAGCCTGTGCGGGATACTTCACGTTGATAAGGTAGGCGGGCATACCGCCGAACATACGTCCCGTCCATTGTGCATCCTCGCCCGTAGCCTCACGATTGTCGAGTATATCTTTACACATTCCTTCATACTGCTTGACGTCGTGTTGTACTAGTTTTTCGCCCTGGAGCTGGGGTGCGAAGTAGAGTGCCGCAAGCACAAAGAAGAGCATAACGGTCACTATCCCCGCAACGATATTTTTTGTTTTGTTAGGGTAAAATTTCATTCTTTTGCATTTTTACAGCGTCAAAGTTACGAAAAACATTCATTTTTTAGTGTGTAATTGCGAAAAATTACTATATTTGCAAAGCTAATATTGCGCCTAAAACCTAAAATATGGTAACACTTGATTCAATTCGCACTCCAATTGCTTCGGATTTAACTGCATTCGAGGAGTTTCTCCGTAGCCGTTTCTCATCGGAGGGCAAGTTGATGTCCGATATGCTGGACTATGTGCTTTCCACTCACGGCAAGAACATTCGCCCCATCATTGTGATGCTCGCTTCGGCACTCACCTCATCGGCGAATGCACGTCAGTGGGTCGAGGGTGAGCGCAACTGTACCAAACGTACCTATCTGGCGGCTTTGATGGTGGAGATGCTCCACACCGCCTCACTCATTCACGATGATGTGATTGACAACTCCAACGAGCGTCGCGGTCGCCCCTCGGTCAATGCCTTGTGGCAGTCGCGCAATGCGGTGGTGCTGGGCGATTACCTTTTGGCACGCACGATGAGCATCGGTATGGAGAGCGCGCAGTATGATTTGGTGTCGCACATCGTTGGCTCTATTGCTACGCTGTGCGAGGGCGAGATTTTGCAGAGCCAGCACACAGCCGAAAAGAGTACTACACGAGCATCCTACCTTGAGATTATCTACAAGAAGACTGCCAGCCTTATCAGCGTCAGTGCCTCGGCGGGTGCTGTGTCTGTGATGGCATCCAGAGAGGATGTAGAGCAGATGCGCCGTTTTGGCGAGGCGTTGGGTATGGCGTTCCAGATTCAGGACGATATTCTGGATTATAGTCGCTCGTCAAAGACAGGCAAGCCCGCCAACAACGACTTGCGCGAGGGTAAGATTACGTTGCCGCTTATCGAGGTGTTGGAGCAGTGCTCGTCGGCGGAGCGATTGCAGCTGCTTGATAAATTGTCGCAATGCGCAACTGACGAATCGGCTGTGGACTTCCTGCAAGGCGTGGTGGAGGCTACGGGAGGCTTGGCGATGGCTGCCCGCACGATGCAGACCTACATCAATCGTGCAACCTCAATCCTCGCGAAGTATGCCGACTCGCCATATCGTACATCGCTCATAAATCTATGCGCCTTTGTCGCCGAGAGAGATAGGTAGGGGAGATTCAAAATTCAGAATTCAAAATTTTGGGGCAGATAGAAAAGTAGTAAGATATAAAAGAATAATAGAAGTAGAAGAAATAGAGAATCAAAACAAAACTTAATCAATAATTCTTTAACTAATCAAAATTATTATGACAAAAAAACAAAATTCTAATGTGCCAGCGATTATCGTGTGCATCTTGCTCTTCGGTATGATTTCGTTTGTCACAAACCTTGCATCTCCAATGGGTGATGTATTGAAGAACCAGTTTGGTGTGCCTAACTGGATGGGTACTTTGGGTGTATTGTGTAACTTCATTGCTTACGCAGTTATGGGTATCCCAGCTGGTAATATGCTCCAGAACTTGGGTTACAAGAAGACTGCCTTGATCGCCGTAGCAGTAGGTTTCACAGGTGTAGGTATTCAGACTATTGCTGGTCTGTTGGCTGGTAACGCTGCATTCGGTGTTTATCTCTTGGGTGCTTTCGTTGCAGGTTTCTCAATGTGTATGTTGAACATTGTTGTAAACCCAATGTTGAACAAGCTCGCAGGTGGTGGTAACAAGGGTAACCAGCTCGTACAGGTGGGTGGTTCATTCAACTCATTGATGGGTACAGCCGTTATCTTCCTCACAGGTGTATTCGTACCAAGCATCGTTGACGCAAAGATTAGCCAGGTATTCCCATTGATGGGTATCGCTCTTGCCATCTTCGCTATCGCATTTATTGTGGTATTGTTCACTAACATCCCAGAGAACGCTCCAGCAGCTGCCGTTAAGGGTGAGAAGTCACAGTATGGTCCAATGTCATTCCGTCACTTCGTGTTGGGTGCTATCTGTATCTTCATCTATGTAGGTGTTGAGGTAGGCATTCCTAACGTATTGCAGAAGTGGTTGAACACAGTATCTACTCCAGCTATCGCAGGTACAGTTACCGCTACTTACTGGTTGCTTATGCTTGTTGGTCGTTTGGCTGGTGCTGCTCTTGGTGCAAAGGTTTCTGCAAAGACTATGCTTTCAGTTGTATCTGCAGTAGGTGCGTGCCTTACTTTGGGTGCTATCTTCTTGAGCCCAGAGACAATGGTTAACCTCCCAGTATTCAAGGGTACAGCAGGTTTCGGTATGGCTTCAGTTCCTGTAAACGCTGCCCTTTTGGTATTGTGCGGTCTTTGTACTTCAGTAATGTGGGGTGGTATCTTCAACCTCGCAGTTGAGGGCTTGGGTAAGTACACCGAGAAGGCTTCAGGTATCTTTATGGCACTTGTTTGCGGTGGTGGTATCCTCCCATTGTTGCAGAACGCTATCGTTGACGGTACAGGCAACTACCTTGTAAGCTACTGGGTAATCGTAGCAGGTATGGCTTATATGCTCTTCTACGCACTCGTTGGCTCAAAGAATGTAAACAAGGATATTCCAGTAGAGTAATCATCTTATACACGTTCGGAAATATTGAATATGGTGGCTATTCCGATAAGGGATAGCCACCTTTTTTTGTTGTGAGGGAAATAAAAACGAAGCTGTCTAACAAGGTGATTTCTGCGTTAAGTTCCTTTTGGTTGCTCCGCCATAGCAAAGAGTGTGAACACTCTCTGCTTATGGCTTAATCGCAACCTTACGCTTGCCCTCAAAATCCTCACATACGTTTAGTATGCTGCGGTTTTTCGAGCTTCGCAAGCCTTGAAATTCCTCTTGCTATACAACTTCAAAAGAATTGGGGTTGCCAACTGTATTGTTGAACAACCCCATCCCCCAAAATAATCCCTCAAAATGTTAGATAATCTCGCCTGCGGGGGTGATGCGAAGATTAACTTCCTGGTCGCCTGACTCAAGCTCCACGAGATAATACTCGCTGCTTGGTGTCACCACCAATTCCGCCTCGTCAATCTGCCATAGTTGGTAATCGCTCGCGGCGATAGCTTCCAGGACTGCCTGCGGAAGGTTTGCGGGCAGAACATCGGTCGTTGTGCGTAGCCAGTCGCCCTTTGCATCGAAGTAGAGCTCGCGGATGACGCCTGCATCCATAATATCAACCTCTGTTATGCTACCCTCGCGGTCGTAGTCGAGGATGATAGCGTCAGGGTAGTTCTCGCCGATGTATTGGTCGATGCTTCCTGCTGGGGCGATAGGCATATAACCCTCACCCGAGCCATCCACTATGCTCTTTACGAGCGTGCCATCTTCGGTGTAGTAGAGATCGACCTCGGTCTCATCGCTGTCGCGCGCCTCCGCCTCTATAATGTAGAGCGTAGCCGTTGCCTCGCGCTCGACCATATCCACATCCTCGACATACCACTCGGCATATTCGCTCGCCTCGAATGCTGTCTGTACAGCTGCTGGCAGCGCAGAGTAGGGGATGTCTGTCTCGGTCATATACCACTTGCCCTGTGGGCTGAACCACGCCTCACAATCGAACAGAACATTATCTGTGGCTGGGTCCTTGAAGTCGGCAACGAGAAATCCTGAGTTACTCTTCCACACTACATTCGTAGCGTTGGGATATTTGCTGCTCAAGGCGTTCTGTGCCTGCTGGCTCACCTGTGTGATGCCGTCGTCATCGTCGCTGCAACTTACCAAAGCTGCCAAGGCGAACAGTACTAAATACTTTTTCATAACTAACCAACTAATCTAATTCTACAAAATATAACTCATCCGTTTTAATCGTCAATATCTACCAGGTTGAACTGCATATCGAATGTAAGCTCCAGACGGTTTGAGAGCGATACCTCATAGTCGCGGCGGTCGCGGTCAATCTTGATTATTTTCGCGTCGGGATAATTCTTTGCTACGTAGTCGGTGATTTGCTTCGGAACGATGGCTGCTGGCACATCGCCATACTTGCAATCAATATCCTTCCACTCGCCCTCGCCGTTGAACTCAAGCTTTGTGCCGTCGGTGAGCATTACCTCATACTCCTTGTAGGTCAGCTCATCGTCAATCTTGGCAAACGAGATTGTAGATTTTGCGAAATGTGCCTTGATAAACTCCTGCGCTGCGGCTGGGAGCTGGTCGGCTTTGATTGGACGGTCTGTGTTGGCGCACGCCACACCCAGTGCGAGTGCGAATACAGCGAAAGTTGAAATAATCTTTTTCATAATCTTCATTTTTTTATCGTTAATACTCTTTGTTTCCTATTGCAAAGATTATGCACGATTCTGAAATGAATTTGAAAAAATCGACTATTTCGGGGAAAAAGTTGTGTAAAAGTGAGATTTTTTTGTGTCGTGAGGACTTCAGCGTGCCAAATGCGGGCACACTTTATATTATTATAGCTTCAGCGTGAATGTGTGACGCCCCTCCACGAAGCTATAACTGATGCCGATGGAGTATGAACGACATACCGCCGCCACCAAAGCAAGCCCCAGACCCAGCGAGCCACTCTTGCGCTGACCCTGATAGAAACGGTCGAAGATATGCTCTGCATCGAGTGCTTCGCTGCCGTCATTGCTGATTGTGAGCGTGTTATCTCGCAATGTTATACGCGCCGAGCCGCCCTCGGCGGTGTGTATGTAGGCATTCTTTATAAGATTGCCGACAAGTGTAGAGGCGAGCGCAGGATTGATATGAAGCATCTGATGCGAGGGTAGGTCGCACTCAAAGCTCACGCCGCGCGAGGCGTAAACCTCGCCATAGTTCTCCACGCAATCAGTGATAAGCTCCACCAAATCAACATCGGCACTCTCGGGGAACTGCTGGTTGTCAATCTTTGTAAGCAGTAGCAGAGTCTTGTTCAGTCGTACGGCGTGCGAAAGCGTCTTCTCTATCTTGAAGAGCTCTGCTGCCTGCTCCTCGGTAAGTGGTTGAGTGTCGAGCAGCCACTCCACGCGGTTGCCAATCACCGCAAGTGGGGTCTGTAACTCGTGTGAGGCATCGCCTATAAACTGCGCCTGACGCTCAAAAGTCTGCTCCGAGCGCTCTATGGCACGTTGTAGTGTGTTGCCCAGGCGGCGATACTCCTCCACCTCGCCACCATCGGGCACGGGCTGGGGTTTGCAACCAGGGGTGTAGTCGTCAATCCAGTGCAAAAGGGCGTATAGTGGGCGCATACCGCCGTAGAAGATAAGCATTGTCACGCCCAGCACGATTATGAGTAGCGTCACATATAGCACAACAATCCATATTAGCACCGATTCGAACAAATCCTCCTTCTCGAATGTAGGTGTTGCCACGCGCAACTCATAATATTGACCCTCGGCATCGGCAAAGACACTCTTTATCACTCGCGCAGGCTCCTCCTCGCCCTTCTGGGCGATATAGACATTCTCGTCAAAATACTCCAGTCGTGGGCGTGCATCAGCCTCCTGTGCGCTAATTGGCGTAAGCGTGTAGGTGTTGTTCGTTCCATCGCCCGACTGCGGCAGTTCACGTCCAGCCAGCACACGCGAGGTAATCAGAGCCGCGTAATCCTCCAGCGCATCATCTGCCTCGTCGCGTATCTCATCCACCATAGCATAATAAAACGTCGCTGCCCACAAAGTCATAAGCAGTACCAATACCACCGCCAAGCGGCGTGCTATGCGTGAAAAAAGATGCATCGTTACTCTCGCTCCGATAGTTTATATCCAAAACCATATACCGCGCCAATCTCTATCGTCGCGGCAGCTTGCTCCAACTTGCGGCGCAAGTTTTTTATCTGTGCATATACAAACTGAAAGTTGTCCGAGTCGTCGGCGTAGTCACCCCACACCGCCTCGGCAAGTGTCGCCTTGTCAATCATATGGCGTGGGCGCTGCATAAAATATGAGAGGATGTCAAACTCCTTCTTCAGCAGTTGCAGCGGCTTGCCATCAACCTCCACCGAGCGTGCTTCGGGTTTCAGTGTCACGTTGCCCAGCTTAAGCGATAGCTCGCCCGCCGAGCGACCACGGCGCAATACGCTCCTCACGCGCGCCACCAGCTCCGCCGTATGGAATGGCTTGGGCAGGTAGTCGTCAGCGCCAATCTCCAGACCATAGACCTTATCCTCCAGCGAGTCGCGCGCCGATACGATTATCACATTCTCGCGTTTGCCCATCGCCCTGATATGCTCCAGCAACTTCAGCCCGTTGCCGTCGGGCAGCATAATGTCGAGCAGGATGCAGTCGTAGCTGTATCCCGCAACCTTGCTGTCAGCCTCAAGATATGTGGCTGCACTCTCAACCACATACCCCTCTTGTCGCAGCACTCTGCCCATAATCTCCCTCAAAGAGGGCTCGTCCTCTATAATCAATATCTTCATCGCATTACAAATTTACAATGCAATTTTGAAATGAAGTTGAAATTTTTGGAAAAATATTCACCTTTCAATCAAAAAAGGGTTGCTTGAATGCAACCCTTTCGTATCTGTTATTTATCCTTGCGACGTTCAATCTGTCGCTTCAAGACGTCTTTGGCATTATCAATCGCCTCCTCAAAGGTGCGAGCCTGCTCCTCGACACGAATGTCGCCGCCTGGCATACGCAGCGTAATCACTGCGACCTTGTTACCTGCCTGGTCGTCTTTTTCAAGTTTCAACACAACATCCACACCTGTTGCCTGCTCGGCAACGCGCTCCAACTTGGCTAATTTCTTCTCGATGAATTCGATTAACTGCTTACTTGCATCGAACTTCACTGACTGGATCTGTACGTTCATAGCCTTAAATTTTAAGTTAAACATTATAATATACGCCCAGCCCAAAGGCTTTGCGGCGATTCAGTTTAATCATCTCCCAGCCTCTGCGTCACCTCGGCGCTCGCTGCTCCGCCAGAGCGAGGATGCGCCACATCGTAGATGCGCTGCAACTGGGCGATGTTGCTGTGGGTATATACCTGCGTTGCGCGGAGCGAGCTGTGACCCATTAACTCCTGTATCTCTCGAAGGTCAGCTCCGTCGTTGAGCAGGTGTGTCGCAAACGTATGCCTAAGGACGTGCGGCGAGCTCTTGCCCTGCACTCCGCACTCCCGCAGAAGCCGTGCCACACTACGCTGCACCTCCTGCCGCGAAATACGCTCCCCATGCAATGATAAAAATAGTGCTTTTTCTTGAGTTGTGCAAATATTTTCGCTAAAAAGTAACTCTACATATCGAATTATCTCCTCACGCAGACGCTCTACGATGGGTATCTCGCGCTCCTTGTCGCCCTTGCCTCGTATGCGTAGTGTGCGAAAATCGTCGCTGAAGTGGTCGGTGTCGATGGCTATAAGCTCGGCAAGACGTATGCCGCACGAGTAGAACATCAGCACCATCATAGCATCGCGGCGCTGCTCATACTCCTCTGCCTGAAGTTGTTGTAACACCCTCTCCACCACCTTTACCATAGTCTCCTCGGGGACATATTTCGGCAGCCGCTTCTGTGTTCGCAGGGCGGTCAGTCCGATAAATACATCGCGGTCGATAAACTCCTTACGGCGCATATATTTATATAAGGAGCGCAATGACGACAGCGCACGGTTAATCGAGGCGGTTGATAGTCGCGGTTTGTTGGTGGGCTTGCCGCCGCGTTCGCGCTTTAAGTCCGAGATCCACATCAGATACTCGCCTATATCATTGCGTTGCACCTCGCAAAGCAGGAACTTCTCGCTTGTTGAGTTGCCCCACGCTACAAACTCCTCTACATCGCGCATATAGTTACGCACCGTCAGCGGCGAGTAACGCCGCTCGGCGGTGATATGGTTACGGAAAAGCTCTATTATGCGCTCGTTCTGCATCGTTATCGGCTCTGCTTCTCGATGGATAGTATTCGTGGCTCGCCCTGACCCGCCAGCGGCTTATACACCACGATGGCGGCATAGAATCGTTTGCCCTTCTTGCCCGACTCATCTATGCGGCGCGCCTTGCACAGATAGCGGTAGTTTACGCCCGCCACAATCTGCGTTGCAACATTCATAGGCTTGTACTCCACGCCCTGCAACTGCGCTGTTGCCTGCTCAAATAGTGCAATATCCTCATCCGTCAAGTTTCGGGGCTTTGAGTAGCCTCCAACAACGCCCTCCTGTGTGCTTTGAGGGCTAAAGACCTCGCTCAACTTTTCGCACGAAGAGAATGAGCACAGCGTAGCAGCGAGAAGCAGAATAATTGATATTTTATTCATATATACCATTATTTATCTTGTTTTATGCTCAAAGATAGTCATATTTTCGTTTAGATATAAAAAATATTAGTACCTTTGAACAATAAATAAACGAATTAACCAACTTATATCTTTAATATGAAAAAATTATTTATTCTTATGATTGCCATCTGCTCGGTATTCGCAGTAGAGGCAAAGCCAACAGTGAAGAGCATCACATCGCCTGATGGCAAGCTCAAGCTCACTGTTACTATCGAGAATGACATCCGCTGGAGCGTAGAGCTCGATGGCGAGACAATCATCACACCTTCGAAGGTCGCTATGCAGATTGGCGAGAGCGAGGTGTGGGGCGAGAATCCACGTTTGCGCAAGGCAACAGTAGGCAAGATTAACGAGGTTATCGCAGCTCCTGTTTACAAGAAGAGCGAGGTTACGGACCAGTGCTCTACACTGACCCTTACATTCAAGGGCGACTACGGCATCGAGTTCCGTGCCTACAACGAGGCTGCGGCTTACCGCTTCACTACAACCCGCAAGGGCGACTACACCGTAAAGCACGAGGTTTCGGAGTTTGCGTTTGAGAACGACAACAAGGTCTATTGCTCTTACACTCGTTCAAATGCAAACAAGACATTCGAGCAGCAGTACTTCCAGTCATTCGAGGGTCCTTACCACATCGAGCCAATGACAAAGATGGGCAAGCAGCGCCTGATGTACTTGCCTGTGTTGGTTGATATGGGCGATAAGAAGGTCTGCATCACCGAGACTGACCTTGTGAACTACCCAGGTATGTACCTCTACAATGGCGACCAGAACACATCTTTGGAGAGCCACTTCGCTACCGTGCCTGACGAGATTGAGCAGGGCGGTCACAATATGTTGCAGGGCTTGGTTAAGAGCCGTAAGCCATACATCGCAGCCCTCAATGGTGCGCGCACATTCCCTTGGCGTATTTGTAACATCGCTCGCAACGATTTCGAGCTTCTGAACAACGATATGGTCTTCCGCTTGAGCCATCCAAATGTGATTGGCGACACATCGTGGATTAAGCCAGGTAAGGTTGCTTGGGATTGGTGGAACAACTGGGGTCTTTATGGTTTGGATTTCAAGCCAGGTATCAACAACCGCACATATGAGTACTACATCGACTTCGCTGCAGCCAACGGTATCGAGTACGTTATCCTCGATGAGGGTTGGAATGTGAATCTGAAGGCTGACCTTATGCAGATTATCCCAGAGATTGACCTCAAGCACTTGGTTGATTATGGTAAGGAGCGTGGCGTAGGCATCGTTCTGTGGGGTGGCTATTGGGCTGTAAACCGCGATATGGAGAATCTCTTTAAGCACTATTCAGAGATGGGTGTTAAGGGCTTCAAGATTGACTTTATGGATCGCGATGACCAGGATATGGTTAATTTCTACGAGCGCGCAGCAGCCACAGCCGCAAAGTATAAGTTGATGGTTGATTTTCACGGAGCTTATAAGCCTTGCGGTCTGTCAAGAAAGTATCCTAACGTAGTGAACTACGAGGGTGTGAATGGTCTGGAGCAGATGAAGTGGTCGTCACTCGCAAGCTTCGACCAGGTAACTTATGACGTGCAGATTCCTTTCATCCGTATGGTTGCAGGTCCTATGGACTATACTCAGGGCGCAATGCTCAACGGTACAAAGATTACCTTCCGCACAAGCTACCACGAGCCAATGAGCCAGGGTACACGTTGCCGCCAGTTGGCTATGTATGTTATCTTCGAGTCTCCATTCAATATGCTTTGCGACTCGCCTTGTAACTACGAGAAGGAGCCTGTATGTACAGAGTTCATCGCCGACATCCCAACCGTATGGGACGAGACAGTAGCGTTGGATGGTAAGGTTAGCGAGTATGCTGTTTTGGCACGTCGTAGTGGCGATACTTGGTATGTGGGCGGTATGACCAACTGGGACGGTCGCTACCTTGATATCGACCTCTCATTCTTGCCTGCAGGCTCATACGATATCGAGAAGTATGTTGATGGTTATGAGTCACACGTTTTGGCACGCGACTTCCGCGTAGAGAAGCAGAGTGTTGATAACACATCAAAGGTTAAGGTATGGTTGGCTTCAGGTGGTGGTTTCGCATTCAAGATTACCCCAAAGAAGTAATAAACCGATAGTTATACAATCAAAACGGGAGGCTACGTTGTGTAGCTTCCCGTTTTTGTATTGTTTTTTACCCTCTATTTATCTGTTATGATTATGTCTAGTTCTGCACCTTGCTGATTAGACTCATAATATTCTTTTCTCTCGCCTATCTCTATCTGAATGTGATATCTTTCGTCAACGGGATTTATATAGCATAGTAATCTATCACGTTACCTGAATATTCTTTATCTGCGAAGTATAACGGAATTTTTTGAGGTTGGTATCTCTGAAGAGCTATGCTTACTGCTTACTCTACGGCACAAAAATAGAGCGATTGTCCGACAATAACCAACGGGACAACCGCTCTTAATCTAAAACAGATAGTGTGAACTTATTCTGTTAAAACCAATTCGATGTTTTGATCAGCGTATAACGCCGCAAGATTATCATATGTGGCAGTATATATATCACTACCAATCTTTGCATATAGCTTCACTGGGTCGTCTTGATCCCATGTAAACTCATACTCCTGACGTAAACGCATCTGATATTTTCCATCTTCGGTAACAGTGACCGAACCGATTCGGCTACCATCTATTTCGCGAGAGAATGAAATGAACTGACCTGCAGGAACATTCTCATTGCTTTCGCCGTAGGTGATTGTGCCGCTAAATGGGGCATTTGTCACGTTGAAGGTCTTAGTCTTGTAGCTAATCTGCTCTGCATCGGTGTAGATAACGATGTCGCCCTCGGTAACAATGTTCTTTGTTTTGAACGTAATTACCTTTCGCTCTCCAGGTTCATTTGACTGAATTGCTGTGGTCCCAACCCAATCTTCAGCCTCCTCTTCACGAAGGTTATCCACAACATATCGGTACAATCCGCTATCATCCATCTTCGTAATCTTAGCTTTAATAGCCTCCGAAAGACCCTCTTCCACCAATTCAAGTCCTGGTGTTTGTATGTAGATATATGTATCTGTTCCGAATGGGTCAACCTCTGCCTCCACGCCGTCGTTTTCCTCTTCCATAAAGCTGGTAATATCGAACGATACCTCAACCTCTGTGCCTGGCTTGTATTCAATCTGCACAGGAGTCTTTTCCTCCTCATTGTCAGATAGATCCTTGTAGTCTTCCTCATATGTTGGGACACCATTCACCTGCGCTGCAAAACGGAAAGCGGGGTAGTTGCGCAACTCAAACACCATTGAACGATAGGTGTTTACAGTTCCTTTATTCGTATATAGGTATTCGTTATTATCATTTTCACGATAAATCTTGATAGCGCTTCCCATAGGTACTCCAGCTTCAGTCGTAAATGCAGCCTTTGCCTGCAACTGGTTGGATGATATACGAATAATCTCGGCACTCTTCGCCTTGTTGGTCTTCATATAAATCGAGAATTGACTCTTGCTGGTGTTCTGGTCTTCGTAGTATTGTGCGCGAGGCATAAAGGCGTGAACACGACCGCCTGTGCTCCACAGACTTTCGTCAACAGCTACGAACTGGCATGGGAAATAGGCATTACTGCTAAGCCATGTATTATTAGGCAAGAGGTCTTTTACGTGATTAATCTCGTTATCTAAATATGCATCCAAATTATCTGAATAGAGCAAGAACTCATCATACTGAGCGATATCTATAGCATTGTACCCCTCCACCAACTCAATCATCTTCATATCGATTGTCCAAGGCGCATATCGCTTCTGTGGCAGATATACGTAGTAAATCTTATCCGACTCTTTTGTTGAGCCTGTGGCTGATTCTGACGATATGAGGTTTGTTACCGAGATTGCTCGTTGGTTATTAGCATACATCACAGTCTTTGTTACAGACTGGAAGTGCTCTGCCTCAATCTTTATCTCGGTCGATGCACCGTCCACCTGACCCAGAATCGAACGCAGGTAAACAAAATGCTTGCCTGGCTCTGTCACCTCAAATACATACTTGTATCCGATGCCATTGTCCTCGCCGTAGCCCTCTTCGCCTTTGCGGATGATTGGCAATACCTGACCTACGTTTGAACGCACGTCGAGCTCGTTTGCTGTGATAAGCACATTCATAGGGAACAGTTCGGCAGGGCTATCCTCGGGGATGGTAAACACCAGTGTAGCATTGGCAGCCTCGATTTCGGAGCCACTTGTTCCTACCTCGGTATATACCTGACCAGTCACCCACGTTGGGGTAAACGTCTGCTGCTGTACAGCTACAATCTTTATCTTACGCTGCAGGTGACCATATTTCACAAGTATAGTACCCTCGTTTTTGGCATCCGTAAGCTCTTCCAGGTTAACGTGTATTACACCTGTCGCGCTCTTGTTGTCTGATGATTTGGTCAGAGTGTAACTTGGTGATGCGGTAGATATATCCTGGTCGCCCACCCAGCTGATGCTCAACAATGCCTCGTCGATGGTGTTTGAGCCCAACGCCTCTACGCTGAAGTTAACGTGTGTTTGCTTTGGTGTTCCTGTGATTGCAGCTATCTGAATAGCGTCCAGCACCACGCCTGTCTTCTCTACGGTGAGCTTGTAATCCTTGTTCTGTACCGACTTAACCTCGTCCGATATAGAGAGCCATACGTTATTTGTGGCTGGTGCATCCAGTGCCTCGCCAAAGGTGTTCACGCCATAGAGCAGATTACCCTTGATGTTTACCGTGTAGCAGTGGTTACGACGTACCAATACCTGCTCGCCTTCGCTATCGGTGAGCGTTACTCGGTAATATTTCGTTGCCTGCTCTACGCCGCCCACGATGTTTCTACCCTTGATAATCACGCTCACAGGGTCGGCACTTGAGTTCTCGGTCTCATATACGTATGTCTGTGCTGCCGTTGCTACGTCGGTGATGTTCGAGAATTTGTCCGACTTACGTGGCAAGTTCACATAATTCTCCTCAACCCAGTTTGTTGTTGAGCCCTCTGTCAGACCGAACGAAGGTGTGTAGTCGTAATTTGCTGTTCCCGCCTGTGTGCTGTGGCATGCATATGTTGGGTAACCATACGATGTGTGGTAGGGGGCTACCGTACCAAATGCCTGTGTGTTCACCACTGTGAAACCCTCCACCTTGAAGTATGTTCCTACCCAATCCTTATCTACGTCCTCTTCTGTGCCACCTGCATCAACCATCACCTTCGCTTGGTTGCGAAGCATAACGATAGGGTAGTTCTCGCCGTAAAGCGAGTTGAACATTTCGTTTGTTGGGTTTGTCATCACAGTAAACCACTCCAGGATGCCTGCGTTGCCACTTACAGTAGGTGGAACCTCCACTCTCGCCCAATAAATCATCATACCTGATGAACCCTCCAAATCGGCAATTACCTGCTCCTCCGAAAGGTTGCGGAAGTCGTCCTCCTTGAACTGCGCCAAGTTTTGGTTAGCCAACAGGTGTATGATGCGAGTTGTGTTTGGGATGTCGGCATCGAATATACCGCCCGACTCATTGTCGGGGTCGTTGGGGTTTGGCTTAAGCGTGGCTGTCGCTGTCGAGATAAGCAGACCCTGCTCGTCAAAGCAAAAGAGCGTCATTGTCTGAATACCACTTCCGTCGGGATCCACAGCGCGTGTCGCCACCTCGATAGGATCGGGTATCTTCACACCGAGCTTGATGCTCACGGGCGAGCCGTCTGCCACCCACTGCTCCTTCTCGGGCTGTGGGTTGTCGAGCGAGGTATCGTTGCTACACGCCACCAACGCTGTAGCCGCCACCGCTACCAACATTATATTTACGAAAAATCTTTTCATATCTCTTTGTGTTTTATACTTAACTTAAAGCACTTTTATTAGTATGCATCGCGGATGCAACGAAGATATCCATTTCCGCTCGCACCATCAGGGTTAGTTACCTGTCCTCCATCGGCACACCAATATCCTTGTCGACGAATGACTTCATCCATAGCATCCGAACTATATTGGTATTTTATGATAATTTCCAATTCAGCTCTTGTGGGAAGTCGCCAATCGTCAAGAACAACTTTATTTCCATTATTGTCTTTGTAGACTTCTACATATTGCTGACAATGTGTTCGTACAGGACCAATCTCGCTGAAAGTATCTGACAATGCACCTAATTGAGATGCCAACATAAATGATGGCGACACCAATTTGTTATTCTCTGCACTACTTTCTGTATACCCGTTTGCATCCATTCTTGGTTTTCCCAATGTATATTCCGCTGAAGTCGCAGTAATTTTGACATGATACATTCGAGCATTTCCTGCGGCATAGGTTGTGCTATATCTATCATCTACAGTATTTGAGCCAGATCTCCAGTAATATCTATAAATAGTAGACAGACCTCTATTAGTTCCCGATGTAATTTCTTCCGCTACTTTTGAATGAAAATAAGTATTAGATGTCGTACGATCGCCACGAGATTCAAGTGTTGTACCACCAAAGTCATCACGATATGAATACCAACCTTGAATATTTGTTATATATACAGTTGGATACTGCATTACGCGGAAAGTAGCCTTCAAGCCCTGTTGGTTGGTAACCTCAAACTCCAAATAACGAATGGTGTTGTAGTGAGTCTCCTCTACACCGCTATCGTCAGAGTTCTCGATAGCTGTTTTTGTCGTTTGGTATGCATCATACTTTGCTTTTGCATCAAGATACTCTTGGTATTCAGGATGTGATGCGGACCATTCGTTCAAAAGAGCAAAATATTGAGTGGTATTATTATCACTATATTCTTCTTTTGACGTGTTCGGATACCCTTCAACATGATATGTCGTACCCCAATCGCTATAGGTCTTATCTGTTGTAGTGGTCTTATAGCAAGCATTACCTTCAAAACTATAGCTAGTAGTAGTAGTAGTAGTAATCTGTTTCCATCCATCTATATTTTCCCAGCCAGTATTTGAACTCGAACTCCCATTTGGTAAATAATCCTCTGGGTTTGGCTTTCCTTCTGCATCGGGCTCTGTTGGTACAACTGGTTCCTCACCGAGTGCCTCAAGAGCAAGAGTAACCTCGCTCGCGCTCGACTGTCGAATAAGTGAAATGATATTTATTCCACCATTCAGCACGCCCTGCTCTGCTGTTGCTGAGATTGTGTTGCGAATAGTGTTGCTCAAATTGGTCTTTACGCCAAACTTGTTGATGTAATAAGCATAATAATTGTCGGCAGCAGAGGTAAATGTACCATCTGTGTTCTGCGAATAAACATCCTTCAGCTCTACGCTTGTGATAGGCGATGAAGAAGAGAACGAGAGTGTCGAGTTGTCGAAGTTCACGTTATACATCTCCACCAGGTCGGTGTTCAGCACCAAATACTCGGGGTCGTCGCTGCTGTCGCCAACATCAATGCCCACGCTCTGCCATTCGAGAGTCTTGTACTCAATATCGCGCAACTCAATAGCCGATGAGCGGTTCTCGGCACCCACAGCGTTGATGGTGATATTGACAACGTAGCACTTGTTACGCTCGAAAAGCTTATTCTTGCTCAATGGCACCTTATACCACGAGTTAGGAGCTTTAGACTCCTTGCTCTTATCTTCCGAGTTATCCTCATTCCATATCATAGGGATGTTAAGAATAAGGCTCGTCTCGTTGGTGAGGTTCTCGTTACCCCACTCGTGCGCGTAGGCGTAGCCCGTAACAGTGATTTTGTTATTGTCGCGGGGGTTGTCATCCGACGCGTCGGTGTATTGCCACACAAATGTCTCGTCATTGACATTGAGTGCATCAGTGTCGATAAGGTTGATACCTACGACCTCCTGGTCGTTTGGCATCACAAATGTGGTACAAGGCAACTTGTAGAAGTCGTATAATGCCACACCACCTTCCATACTCACGCGGAACTCAACATCTTCGCCTTGTGTGATATTGACGATAATCTTCGCCGCAGCGCGCTTGAACTCCGCCTCGAGCTCGAGGTTTGATAAGTTGCCCGATGCTGGGTTCACAACCCACTCGCTATTGCCATTACCATCTGTCGCCACAGCGTCCATCAGGAATGATGTGGGGCGATTATTCTCGTCACCAACATTTGTGCCTGTGAGGTGAAGTTTGGTCTTTTTGACTTCTTCGCCATTGACTGTTGTTGTGTATATGTCATCCTGCAACAGCAGCTCCAGGTCGTGCAGTGTCGCGAGCGCGTCCATCTCATCCTCCGATGCTGTTGAGTTGGCTACGAGGTAGAACTTATAGTTAGCACCCTCAGCGAAGATGTAATTCTCGCCATTTTTAGCACGACGGGCCGCGCTGAGTGTAAGCTTGCCTGCGCCATCCTCTAAATCACCGCTATTGTTACCCGTTGAGTTACGCTCGTAGTAGTCGATATTGCCATCCACATCCACAGCAAAGACGTCAATATGCTCCACAGTGCGCTCCGCCTGAGTGTCGGCAGCACGTGTGATGACCATGTCATCGAGCGATGCCGCAATAGTAATCTTGCCGTTGCCCACAGGACCTACCACGTCGTCGATGTCATCGTGCGAACAAGCGCACAGCGTCACCAATGGCAACAAGGCTATATAATATACAAATCTTTTCATCTTTTGTAGGTGTTAATCATTCATTCTGGGGAATATCTTCACTGTCGCCTGATCTCCTGCCGTGTGTACATCTCCGCTCTCACTCCTTACAGGCCAGAAGAAATTCGGATTAGTCTCATCACCACTATTAGGGTTGATGATGAGAGAGTTATCTATCTCCTCATTCCACTGTGGGGCGTGAGTGATAATCAGCTCCAATGGGTTGCGGTTAGATATGGTCTGTGTATCCATAGCTCCCCAATGCAGAGCAACGACCTTGATGGCGTAGAACTTATCCTTATTCGCCTCGATGTTGCCCTCAATCTTCTGGTTGCTAAGGGTGTATGTACCATCATTGTTGATGCTGGTTACCTCATATACGCGAGCCTCGAAGTCGCTGGCGTTAGCCTTCAGCGTAGGCTTCCAGGTAATACCCTCTGGACCCTTCATCTTGAAGAAGAACACAGCAGCACCATCTTCATTGTTGGCAGTGTAGCTGATAGTAGGTACATTTTCAGCCTGAGTGATACTCTCGTCGGGTGCAGGCAACAACGATGTATGTTGTGCCGCATCGAATGCCAAGTCCCACACTTCATTATCCTCCCAGTCGGCTACGGTGTAGCTGACCTCGATGCCACCATCCTCCTTGATGAAGGCGCGCACCTGATAGTCGTGGTTACGCGCGATAGGAGGCAGCGGAACGTAGCGAACATTGTGGGTATCAGTGTCCGTATTATCCGAAGACGCGTGCTTACCGATGCGATATGAGATTTTATAATAATAACCATTGCCTGTTGGCACGCTCTTGTATGTAGGGTCGTTGTATGTGCAGCTTCCTGTGGTCTCATATAGAATTTTACCACACAAGTAATTAGCTACATCGTGACCATCTTCAGCATTTACTAATGTCGAGTTATCGTCATATACATACTCTGAATTACCCTCTTCTATTTTAGGAGCTTTGGCTGGTACATCAATGAACTCCACCGAGTAGTTGCTGTTGCTCATTGTCGCCGTTGTAAACCAGTCGGGAGTATCTACGCCATTTATAACACTCCAGCCCGCTTCAGGCTCTGCCAATACAGCGCCCTGATTCTCTGTTGCGGCGTTGATGATTTGCAACGATGGAAAATCAATCTCAAAAGCGTTGTTGCGTGCCACAAAGAGCTGTGTCTTTGCCAATGCGCGAAAAACAGGCATCTCCACCTGCAAACAATCGTTTGGGTGGATCTTTGCATTAGTCACCTCAACATCTTTCCAGTGTGACACAGGCATTGTCGCAGGCGCACCTGGCTTATTAAGTAAAATATTTCCCCACTCGTCTTTGTTAAGGTCTTCATTCTCCACCTGACTTGTAAATCTTGCATTTATAAGCTCTGGGTATGTTGTGTTTTGATCAAGAGTGAGAGCCGAGCCGTCGTTTTTTACGATTGTGCCGAACTTATCCTTGTTGATTATAGCCACCAGACGATAATTCTTCGCCTCGCCGTCACACATAGGCAGCGGGATGTGTACCGAAACCGATGTATAGGTATTTGTGCTTGGCTTGTATGTACGCCAACCCTCTGCTTTGTCCTCTATGGCTCCGCCACTATTGTAGGGGAATGCCCATATCATTATATCCTCAATCTGGTCGCCCTGCTGCTCTGATGTAGCACCTGCACGGGTCACGTTCACTTGCAAGTCAAGAGTATCCAGCGTGTATGCCTCCTCTTTGATGCAAGATGTAAGGAGTGCGGCGAGACAAGCGGCAAGTGTGATTATGTAATTGACTCTTTTCATCGTCGTATCCTTTTATTAGTTACCATAGTCTGGCGTTACGTCGTGAATCATCCACTCTGGGATGGTCACCGTCACGCCTATATTCTTAAATTCCACAATAATTGGAATCAAAACTTCCTGTTTAGTCACGTCAATCTGTGGGAACTTCTCAAGGAAATCCTTCAGAGCGAGTGTGTGAACAACCTGCTGTGATGCCTTGTCAACCAACTCAAACTCTACGTCGCTATCCTTCGCGTGACGCATGATGTTGAAGTAACCTGTGTGGTCACCGTTGCCTGGCTGAATGGTCAAAACAGGGTCGTAGGTCATTTTCTCGCCGTGAGCGCGATTGTTGAAATCGGTCTGTGGCAAGAGGTTCTTTACGCGAAGCTCCAAGTAACCCTCGCCTACGCGAGTGGACTTTGCTTCGGGGTTTACATATCCCTTCACGGTGTACGATACCTTGAGGTGTGATGAACGGAATGGAACATCATCCTCGTACCAATAATCCGAAGGGATTACAATGTCTTTTGCTCCAAGATAGAGCGAGTCGTTACCCTCCACTACGCCGCCTCGCTCGGCATTAGGGTGGTGGAAGATTATCTTGCTATAGTCGGTTGACGAAACATTATCCACAACAGTCTTGTCATACGTGTTACCCACGCCAATGATGCGGTATGCACCTGGCTCAAGGTTAAGTTTCGTGCCCTGATATGCTTTTAGTTCGTTCTGCTCGATGCGCTTGGTTTGAACAACGCGGTTGTTTGCATCGAAAACATATAGGCTTACGTATGTGATGTGTTGTGGGAATATGTCATAATCAACATCGCCCAAATAGCTGAAGGTGAGCTTACATCTCTCACAATCATCCATATTCTCACTTATGCAACTCGTGAGCAGAACGAACGAGACGAGTGGCATAACAATGTATAAAAGAAGTCTTTTCATCTTTTCTCTGTTTCGGGCGCACACACGCGCCTCAATTATTAGAAACTGTGTCCAATCAGTAAGATTATTTCGCAAACAAATCAAAAACAGTCTCTTTCAGTTTTTCAGTTTCTTTTAAAAAAGCGCCTCCCCTCCCTTACAAGGGGAGGCACCGAAAAAATCAATCCTTATAAATTTTAAGCCCTGAAAGGACCGAAAATTTCAAAATTAGTTACCGAATACTGGGTAAACAGTGTTAACAGTCCAAGGGTCAATAGTTACTACAACCTTTACACACTTACCCTCCTGACCTGTGATATCATCTTCAGTGAAGTCCAAGGCAATACGATAGATGTTAGATTCTGAAAGAGTGTTTTTGTCAGCAGTTGTTGCGTCAGGAGTTGATGCCAAACCTGTAATCTTCAAAGCTACAGAATCATCAGCTACATCATAGTCATAAGCAGTTGCAGTCAGTTCAAGATCCATACCCTCAAACTCACCTGGCTGTACATTCCAAGACCAAACTTTTGTCGTTTCTGTATCATTAGCATAAATCACCTTATCTGTTGCGTTCTCACCTTCTGGAACGTACTCACCGTACATAGTACCAATAGGATTAGCGTCAATCGTATAACCACTCTTATTATTAGTTTTCCATGTCAAAGAGTTAACTGTGATAACATCCAAGGCAACTGTTGCAGGGTCATTGTCAACGTTCAAAGCACCAAGGTCTGTACAAGAAATCTGAGTAAGCTCAACACGTGCAAACTTAGGAGCAACGGTCATACTACCCTCCCAAATATAATAAGTTGTACCATTAACAGTTACGTGCTCAGCAGTATTCTTTTCCAAAGTTGTCTCAGCATACAAGAATACCTCTGAAATTGGACGAGCAATATTCGCATCCCAATTTGTAGCACCATCCTGTACCTCATCCAAAGTAGTAGTACCAGTAGTGATACCCACATCATTCTGGTTGTCGCGAACAACCGCAACTTGTGTAATGGCTGCAGGAACATTATGCCATACGTAAGTGTTTGCCTCGTCTGACTTACCAGGAGCGTACTCTCCTGTTGTCTCGATGTGTGAATCTGACTCAGCCTGCGTAGTCAAAGGCAAAGTCTTCAGGATCTTACCAGTTGCGTCAGCAAACAAGATAGTCAACTCTTTTGCCTCACAAGCTACAGTTTTAGTTGCATTACCTGCAGTTTTACCAGCTGAAATGCCATCACCAGCGGCACGAGTGCCACCATTACCATTCGCGATAGTAATCGCAACGCTCTTCTTTGTTGAGTCCAATGCGATACCCATCTCCTCATCCTTGCTACAGCTTACCATAGCTGCAAGTGCCATAGCTGCAATAAATAACTTCTTCATAGTAGAATAGTTTTTAATTAGTTAATAAAATTGTTTGTTAGTAAAAAAATTGTTTTCTCGTTTTATAATCGTGGTCATCCGACCATTCTTTATAAGCTCTTCAAGTGCTTGTCCAGCTCCTCCAGGTTCTTCTTGGCGTCGGCATTGCCCTGTGCAGCTGCCTTTGTCCACGCCTCGCGTGCCTTCGCCTGATCGCCCTTTGCAATATAAATGTTACCTGCGATAGCCTGGATGCGTGCATCGTCGGTCTGGCTCTTCTGCAACATATCGAGTGCGCCATCGTAGTCGTTCTGGGCAAGCAGAATAGCCGCCTGGTTTACTGCCGCAGCTACGTTCTTGGGGTAGGTCTTGGCAGCAACCTCCAATGCGTGGTTGTACTCCTTAGAGCCACGCTCGTATGAGCCTGCAACCTTATAAATCTCTGAAACAGAGAGCTTCTCGGGGTCGCTATCAACCAACGCGCGAGCCTCCTCAAGGTTGAAGTTTCGCACATTGTACTCGATGCGGTAGTCGTTACGACGCAAGCGTGGATACAACTCGTTCATCAAACGCTGGTAGATGGTAGGAGGAATAAGATCCTCGAGCATCTTGTCCTTCTGGTCTTGTGTCAAATCCTCGCGGTCGATGATTGCAAGCACCTTCTTCTGGTCGAGCAACATTGGAGTAGCCTCCACCTCGCGCTTCAAACCTGCCCAGTCCTCACCGCGACCGATAGCCTCGATGTGGCTACGCTCGATGCCAGTCTTCTCTGACACATAGTTGGCGAGAGAGTTTGCACGGTTCTGCGAAAGCACCTGGTTGTGCTGCTGTGTAGCCTCTGGAGATGCCCAACCCTCGATTGTGATTGAAGAGATGGTGAGGTCCTTATCGTTGTCAACATCCTTGATAGACTTAATCATCGCAGCCAACTCGCCCTCGTTGTTCTTATACTTCTCGACAATATTATACTTGTCAACGTAGAAGTTAATGTAGGCTGTGAGTGACTTCTCGCGTACCTTAATTGGCTCTGGATCAGGCTCGATGTATGAGAGGACGTACTGTGGATTGTAAATCTCGTTGTGGAAATTGCCAACATTGTCCTCGCCCAACGCAATGACCTGTGGGTCGCAACCGCAGCTACCCTCCTTCATCTTAACAGTTGCGCCGCGCATCCACTCCTCGAAATTGAGGTCGGTAGAGTAGGGCACCGACTGCTTCACGCCCGCCTTGCGCTCGGCACGCTTTGCCTTACGCTCGGCATAGAATGGATTCTCGGTTGCGGTGTTCTCTCCATTACGCAAGAAGTAGAGCCACGCACGACGTCCCATAACCTCCACCGCAGGAAGCTCGAGCGACTTGTCGCCCTTCTCAATCATAGGAGTGAGAATGACTGTCTCGTCGGCACCTACCTTGAGGTTAGAGATGTCGATATCCATATTGATAGTTACATCTTTGCCATTGCGCTTGATGTCGAGGTTACGCACCTCGCCTGTGCCCTCCATGAATGACTGCGCCGCTACGGGCAATGCAAGAAGGGTTAATATATATATAAGGTATAACTTTTTCATAGCCTATATGTTTTAGAAGAGGTAAACCAAATTGATTGCTGCCTTGGTAGGACCGTAGTAGATGTGGTCGTCGCGACCAATCTTCTCGCCGCACTTAGGGCAGAAATATTTCTCATACTCGGTGTATGCCACGCCAATGCAGAGCTCCGCCTCGAGGTTCCAGTGCTTGCCCAGCATCCACGCATAACCGTAGCCCACACCAGCTCCGACAAACCAGCCTTCGTAGCGATGATCCTTCAACTGTGAGAAATTGGTGCCAAGGAAATCGGGAATGAAATCAACATTACCCACGTTGTACTGACCACCCCAAAGATGACCCGCTAGGAAATGTCCGCCAAACTTGCGGCAGGTCCAGTAGCGTACCTCGGGTTGCACAAACCAATGCTTCCACTTCTTGTTATCGGAGAATTGGAAAGGATTCCAGTTGCCCGATAAATCAAATGTCCACTTCTCGGCAAGAGCTACCTCTACACCCAAGTTCATAGACGTTGTGGCATCGTAAAGCAAATTGCTCTTTACTGCCCACTCCTGCGCCGAGAGCTTGTTGCAAAAACTCGTCGCGCACAATGCTAACAGAAATAAAAGGTATTTTTTCATCAGCCTAAAAATTTTCTTGTTTTACACGAGGATTTCCTTCAGGTATGTAGCCTAAAAATCTGCCTAAACCACGTTCCTCCATTCAAGAGAAAAGCAGTCGGCGAAGACAAAATTTTAGGTAAAAATGTTATTAAAAGAAAATCCCTCAATTTTCCGAATACAAAGATAGGGTATATATTTTTTATATGCAACAAAAAAGTGAATTTTTTTTAGCAAAAATACCCCCCCCCAATTTGTGCTGAAAATCAGCGAGTTACCTATTTGTTGGTCGAAAAGGATTCCCTTTTTTTAGAGAAATGTGTAAAAAAATTGGAGAAAAAGGATAATAATTAGAAATGTCTTATAGGGGAAATAATTACAATTTACTTGTGAAGGAGGAGATTGAGTTTTAAATTGTAATAAAATGGTGCTTTTAGGTGCTTTTTTTATGTTAGGAGAGAGAAAAAATAAAAAATTAGCAAATCGGTTTGTCTAGTTCAAAAAAAATGGGGTTGCTCAACTTCTTTTGTTGGACAACCCCCTATGAGTGTTAAATAATATAAGCTTTATTCCTACTCGTCGTAGCTGCTGTTATCCCAGCAGTGGGTGCAAAGCGACTCTTTTGGCAGACCGATGGCTTCAACCAAATCGTCCAGACGCTGGAACTTGAGCGAGGTGAGCTGCAGGTGGCGACACATAATATCAACCATCTCCTTGTGCTTTGCGCTGTCGGGGTCAGCGTACTCCATAAATGTTGCATCAGAGATATTGTCTGTACCCTCCATATCGCGTATCACGCGGCGAGCGTACAGGTCGTATGTGCTGCGCGACGTCGAGAAGTTCAGGAAGCGACAAGGGAAGATAAGTGGTGGGCAGGCGATGCGCATATGTATCTCCTTTACGCCCTCGTCCAGTAGCTTCACTACGTTATCCTTGAGCTGTGTGCCTCTGACAATACTATCATCGAGGAATACAATCTTCTGGTCGTGAGTGAATTGGCGGTTTGGCAATAACTTCATCTTTGCTACCAGGTCACGCATCTTTTGGTTCTGTGGCATAAAGCTACGAGGCCATGTGGGGGTGTACTTCACGAATGGACGCTTGTATGGGATATGTTTCTCGTTGGCGTATCCCACAGCGTGACCCACACCCGAGTCGGGGATGCCTGCGGCAAAGTCGGGCTCTATCTCGTTGTCTCGGCGTGCCATAGCTGCACCGCAGCGGTAACGGCTCTCCTCCACATTTATGCCTTCATACCAAGCCGATGGGTAGCCATAATATACCCACAGGAATGAGCATATCTGCATACGCTTACCTGGAGGCGTTATCTGACGAACGCCGTCGGCAGTAATCTGCACAACCTCGCCAGGACCCAGGTCGCGCATATATTCGTAGCCGAGGTTGTCGAAACTTGAACTCTCGCTGGCGCAGACGTAGCCCTTGTCGTTTTTGCCGATGGTGATTGGTGTGCGACCAAACTTATCACGTGCAGCATAGATGGCGTGGTCGGTGAGAATAAGCATTGAGCAAGAGCCCTTTATCTTCTTGTGGACAATCTCAATGCCGTCCTGAATATTCTTTCCAAGTCCGATGAGGATTGCGACAAGCTCCGAAGCGTTAATCTTCGAGTCGGACAATTCGGCAAAGTGGTGACGCTCCTCCAGCAGCTCTTGCGTAAGCTCTTCGATATTGTCAATGCGAGCTACCGTAGCAACGGCGTAACGTCCGAGGTGTGAAGTGATTGTGATAGGCTGCGACTCGCAGTCGGAGATAACTCCGATACCCATTGTTGAGTTGCCGAAGCGGGGCAGCTCATTCTCAAACTTATTACGGAAATAGCCATCCTCCAACGAGTGGATTGAACGGACAAAGCGACCCTCGTTCAAGAAAGCCATACCTGCTCGCTTTGTTCCCAGGTGTGAGTGATAGTCCGTGCCATAAAAGACCTCATTGACGCACTCGTTGCGTGATACGCAACCAAAAAAACCAGACATAAAAAAGGTTTTACATTGTTTATACACTATTTGCCGCAGCGGTTGCAGCAACAATCATTGCGGTAATCTACTTGCGCGGGGCGCGATTACTCCTTGCGAGTGCAAATATACGAAAAAAGAGTATATATTGAGTTAAAACTCCAACAATTTATATCGCTCGCGTGTCGCGGGCATAGAAATTTTTTCCTGATAGTGCCACCACTCCCTCACATAGGGGCGCAGTCCTACACTATCCATAATCTCCAGCAGCAATGTGCGGTTGCGTGCCGCCTCGTCAGAGATTAACCCCTTGCGGCGCAGCATCTCAACATATGCTTTGTATTCAGCAAGCGAGAAGGCGTTCTTTTCGCCCACCCATGCCTTCTGGGTGAAGTCGTCAAACTCGGCACCCATATCCAGCGGCTTGCCCTTGCCATCTACAATGGTCAAATCGACCGCTACGCCGTAGTTATGTCTGCCGCCGCGTGTGCCGTCAGCCACATAAACCGTGTAGGGAGTGCCCTCCACAGCCTGACGCATCTCTAGCTGAACACTCAACGGACGTGCGGCATCATATATGAGTAGTGAATAGTCGGGATGTTGCTCACGCAGAATGCGTTGTGCCTGCACAACTCTCTTTGCAAAGTGGGGTAGCAGGTAGGCTTTTTTCAGCGTGCCGTACATATTCTTGCCCACAAAATTATCCTCGGTGGCGTACTTTAGCTCCACGCCAATCTCCTTGTCGAGAGTCTGCACATCGACCAGCCCATACTGGAGCATCTTGGCGTCGAAATTAGCCTGTTGTGCTGCTGCGGTGAACGCCCAGACGAGGCAAAGGATACTGAAAATTATTCTTTTTCCCATTCCGAATAGGGGTGTTTTAAGAGTTGTGAATTGTAATATCTTTTGTCGCCCGTTACCTCCTTGCCGAGCCACTCGGGACGTGGATACTCCTCATCCTCGGAGTCAAGCTCCACCTCCGCCACAATCAAACCCTCGTTCTTGCCGTAGAAGCGGTCCACCTCGAATGTGTGTGTGCCTACGGGAACAAGGTAACGTGTCTTGGATATTGTCCCCTTGCTGAACGAGAGCAATTCGCGTGCCTCCTCGACAGGTATCTCATACTCCCACTCCGAGCGTGACATCCCCTTCTCGTTGGTGCGCCCCTTGATGGTGAGGTAGCCCTGCTCGTTGCGTGTGCGTATGCGCAGTGTGAGCGAGTCGGACTTCGCTACATATCCCTGTTCGATGCGTGTTGCTGAACTCACAAAAGGCATAAAGTCCCCTTGGATAAGAAATTTGCGTTCAATCTCTTTTTTCATTGTTATGTTTCTTTTACACAAAATTACTATATTTGCACTAATAATGAAAAAAATAATTGCGATGAAGATGAATTTCAAAATTTTGGTTGCTGCCGTAGCGCTGTTTGCTGTTGGATGCAGCACATCCAACCCACACCTCAAGCACGCGCTGGAATTGAAGTATACAATTTATAAATTATACGACGTGGATGAGACCCCTCTGCTTGCGGAGAACTACCCACAGGATGTGGCTGCCGAGGCTACCTATCTGGCTGAAGGTGCTGATAATAAGGTGAATAAATACTCTTACTTGTGGCCATATTCGGGTACGCTTTCGATGATGTCGGCGCTGTATGAGGCTACGCGCGATGAGGCGATACTTGAGGTTATCGACAACGAGATTATCGAGGGTTTGAAGATGTATTACGACACCTCGCGTGAGCCTTATGGTTACTCCTCTTACATCACAGCCGATAAGTCTGACCGTTTTTATGATGATAACATCTGGCTGGTGATTGATTTTGTCGATTTGTATAACCTCACGGGCAAGGAGATGTATCTGGATTTGGCTCAAAACATCTGGAAGTTTGTCTTGAGTGGACGCGATACGGTGCTGGGCGATGGCATCTATTGGTGCGAGCAGAAGAAGGATACTAAAAACGCCTGCTCAAATGCCCCTGCGGCTGTTGCGGCGCTCAAACTGCACAAGGCTACGGGCGACAAGCAGTATTTCGAACAGGGCGAGAATCTCTACACCTGGACATTTGCTAGTTTGCGTGATAGAGATAACCTCTATTTTGACAATGTCTCTGTTACGGGCAAGTTCGATAGGCGTAAGTTCTCATATAACAGCGGTCAGATGATTGAGGCGGGCGTGATGATGTTTGAGCACACTAACGACAAGCAGTATCTCAAGCAGGCTATGGAGACCGCTACGGCTGCCGTGCAGACTTGGGCGAAGGAGTACACCAACGACAAAGGTGAAAAAATCATCATTCTGGAGTCGGGTGACGTGTGGTTTGATGCTGTTTTGTTGCGCGGTATGCTTGCTCTGTGGCGCGTGGAGGGCTCTGATTCGCTGCTTATCCCTTATGACGATACGCTCAATTATGCGTGGTATATGGGTCGCGACAAGAATGGACTGTTTGGCAAATATCTCTCTCATCGCGACGAGGGCGAACAAAAGAGCTGGCTTTTGACCCAGGCTGCCTATGTTGAGATGTCGGCGCGTCTTGCAGCTACAGGGTGGCAAAGAGCTGAATAACAAAAAACTCTCGGATTTTCCGAGAGTTTTTTGTTGTAAAGATTTTCATGCCATTACACCACGCCCTGCTCAAGCATAGCCTGTGCAACCTTCATAAAGCCTGCGATGTTGGCCCCCTTTACGTAGTTAATCTTGCCGTCAGGCTGCTCGCCGTAGCGCACGCACGCCGAGTGAATCTGCGACATGATGTAGTGTAGCTTCGCATCCACCTCCTCGGCTGACCAAGAGAGGTGCTGTGCGTTCTGTGTCATCTCCAAGCCCGATGTCGCCACGCCACCAGCATTCACCGCCTTGCCTGGGGCGAACAGGATACCTGCCTGCTGGAATGTCTCGATAGCCTCGGGCGTACAACCCATATTCGATACCTCGGCTACGCACCAAGTGCCGTTTGCCAAAAGCTCCTTTGCATCCTCTCCCGTCAATTCGTTCTGGAAAGCACAAGGCAGAGCGATGTCGCACTTTATGCTCCACGCCTTCTTGCCTGGAGTGAATGTGGCATCGGGGAAGCGCTCGGCAAAAGGAGCGACAATATCGCGGTTTGAAGCTCGCAGCTCCAGCATATAATCAATCTTCTCTGGTGTCATTCCGTTAGGGTTGTAGATTACGCCGTCAGGACCCGAGATAGCGATAACCTTCGCACCCAGCTCTGTTGCCTTTGTCGCAGCACCCCAAGCCACGTTGCCGAAGCCAGAGATAGCCACCGTCTTTCCCTCGATTGACTTGCCCGCCTGATGGAGCATATGCTCGGTGAAGTAGAGCGCGCCGAAGCCCGTAGCCTCGGGACGAACTAATGAGCCACCCCAGGTCAAGCCCTTACCTGTAAGTACGCCTGTGTTGTACTCGCGCGCCAGCTTCTTGTACATACCGTACATATAACCAATCTCGCGACCGCCAACGCCCACGTCACCCGCTGGCACGTCGGTGTCAGGACCTATATTCTGCCACAACTCAAGCATAAATGCCTGGCAGAAACGCATAATCTCGGCGTCAGACTTGCCCTTTGGGCTGAAGTCGGAGCCACCCTTCGCTCCGCCCATAGGCAGCGTTGTGAGGGCGTTCTTGAATGTCTGCTCAAAGCCGAGGAACTTCAGCATTGATGGGTTTACGGCTGCGTGGAAGCGGATACCGCCCTTGTAAGGACCAATCGCCGAGTTAAACTGCACACGATAGCCGATATTTGTCTGTATCTCGCCTGCGTCATCGACCCAAGTCACACGGAATGTGATGATACGGTCGGGCTCAACCATACGCTCGACAATCTTTGCCTTTTCGAATTCGGGATGATCGTTGTAAACCTCCTCGATAGATTCCAACACTTCGCGTACTGCTTGCAGATACTCGCTCTCACCTGGGTGTTTGCGCTCGAGGTCTGCCATTACATTATTAACGTTCATATCAGGTTGTTATTAAAATTGTTTCTCTCTACAACAAATATAACGAAATTTTTTCATTGTTGTGTTGTAAAAAGCTGAAAATTTATAATGAAAATTAAGGAAAAAGTTTCATTCTGCTCTTTTATTGCATAACTTTGCCTGAAGAAAAATATTTTTGCGATGAAGAATAAGAATCCATTTATCGACGAGAGTGCCTTTGAGGGTGACGACACCCCCAAAAAGAGCGAGGACGAAATCCTTATGGAGGAGGCAAAGCAACATACCGAGGTTGTGGAGGTAAAGACCTATATGTCGTTAGGTATGGTCATTGGTCTGGCTGTAGGAGCTGTGGTCGGCTCATTCTTTGGGATGTTCCAATTTGGTATGGGCATCGGTATGCTTATTGGTCTTATTGTGGGCTTGTGCATCCACAAGAAAAATTAAAAGTTGCCTAAAAGGGTGATTTCTTCGTTGCGCTCGCCCTCAAATGCTCATTTACGCCAAGTAAACTCCGCTTTTTCGGGCTTTGCAAGCCTGGAAATCCCTCCTTTTATACAACTTTTGTTGGTGGCGATAAAATAATTCAGGGGTTGCTCAATGAGCAGCCCCTGAAAGTTAAACTGTAATAGTTGAGGTAGGGTTATTTCTTGATTTTATAATCTTTAATGTCCTCTACGGAGATGATAGTCACACCGTTTGTTACATCACCATACTTCTTGAATTGCTCGGCAGCGTTGCTTCCAAGGCTCTGGTAATGAATAATGGTAATATGAGTAATCTTCTTTGGGTCAATCTCCGCAACCTTATCAATCTTCTTGGTAGTTTTGCCATCGGTGATTAGCATAAGTGGGTCTTTTGATACACTACTTACGTCTGTGTCAGAGTCAAGAACAATAACATCATCCATTTTTGCTTGGGTAACGCCCGTAACGTGAAGTTTCAAATCCTCATTATTGCTATCTTTCTCGCCGCGAATAACAACCACACCTGGTTTCTTGGTGGTTATCACTATCGCCGACTCAATGCCCTCGAAAACAGACATATTATCAACATCCTCGTTCTTGACACCCTTGAACTGCTCCTCGCTTACCACCTTGCCATCCACGATGTAAAGAGTCTTGTTGGTTGTCTGCTGTGCCGACACCGAAAATGCCATCATTGCTGTTGCCATAATCAAAATAATGCGTTTCATAATTGTAATAATTTTTTTAGTTTAACTAATAAATAAATCAGTAATCATTGGAATTGCGCTTTTCCTACGGCAAAGATAGTGTGGCGCAGAGCTAAAAAGTGCAAACAAAGTGTTAAGATTTGTTAAGAAATGTTAACGCCCTTTTTTCTATGGTTTTTATTCCTACCTTTGTGTAAAGAAAATGGAATTACTTACTTTTGGCTTGTAAAAACCGTCATTCCGAAGGAGCGTAGCGACTGTGGGAATCTCTTGTGTTGTTTTACTATGAGATTGCCACGTCGGACTAAAGTCCTCCTCGCAATGACGCACAGCACTAAACGATACAAAGTCAAAAGAAAACGGTAAAAAATATGACACAGCGCACATTTCGCATAATATCATTGGTGGTTGTCGCCTCGCTCGTTATGGTGGCGGCGGTGCAGTGCGTGTGGGTGGCGAGGCTCTACAACGACAAAAAGGCGGACTTCCTGCGCCGTGTGCAGTCGGCAACCTACAAGAGTGTATATAAGTCATTCCGTATGGATGCCATCCCAGGGCTTCAGCCTGCCGATATGGTGAAGATTGATTTGGATGATTTTGTCTTTTGGCTTGAGCCGAGTATGCTGGAACTGGATGCCCTGCAACCCTATGCCGTTGAGGTGGTGAGCAATGTGCTTGATGGCAAGGTGATGATGTACCGAGGCAATAAGACGGCGTTGCGGAATATGAAGAGTGTAGAGGTCGATATTGACGATGGCAAGATGTTCTCCCTGCGGCTGTATGTGTCGGTGCCGTACTCCGATTTCTGGATGCAGATGTGGGGTTTGATACTCTCGTCGCTGATGATTGTGGTTTTGTTGGCGGGCGTGTTTATCTACCTTATTCGTACTATGTTCCGCCAAAAGAGTCTGGAGCAGATGCGTCGTGACCTCACGCACAACATAACCCACGAACTCAAGACCCCAATCTCGGTTGCCTATGCCGCCAACGATGCCTTGCGTAACTTCTCGGCTATGGAGGATGAGAAGAAGCGAGGACGTTATCTGGAGATTGTGGCGTTGCAGCTCTCTCGCCTCTCGACAATGGTGGAGCGTATCCTCGCCGTGTCGGTTGAGGAGGGCGATGTGGTGCGTCATAATCCTACGCAGGTGGTTCTGCGCGAGTTGCTTCAGGAGGTGGAGGGTAACTGCTCTGCTGCCAGCAAGAGGGTTGATTTCTCGCTTGAGTGCGAGGCTGATGTTGTGGTTAGTGCCGACCGCTTTCATCTTAAAAATGTGCTTTCGACCATAGTGGATAACTCAATAAAATACTCCGACAAGGAGGTCGCCATTCGTTGCAGGGTACAAGTTGAGGGCGATTGGGTCATAATCTCGGTTGCCGACAACGGCAAGGGTATTGCCTCACGCCACGTTGAACATATCTTTGATAAATTTTATCGTGTGCCGTCGGGTGACAGGCACGATGTTCGTGGCTACGGCTTGGGTCTTTACTACGCCCGTCAGGTTGTGGAGCGTCACGGTGGCAATATCTCTGCCTCAAGCAGCGAGGGCAAGGGAACAACGATAACGATAAAACTACCCCATAATGGAGAATAACAAGATAAAACTTCTGCTTGTCGAGGATGAACGTATGCTTGCCGAGATTTTAGCCGACACGCTTTCGGGTCGTGGTTTCGATGTGCGGTTGGCTGCAGATGGCGAGGAGGCTTTGTCGTTGTGGCGTGAGCTGAAGCCCGATGTTGTGGTGAGTGATGTGATGATGCCGAAGATGGATGGCTTTACGCTCGTTAAGCGTCTGCGTGCAGAGGGGTGTCGTGCGCCTGTGCTCTTTCTGACGGCTCGCTCGGCAACGGAAGATGTGGTGAAGGGTTTTTCTGTGGGTGGAAATGATTTCCTGCGTAAGCCATTTGCGCTCGACGAGCTTATCGTACGCCTTCAGGCTCTGCTTGGCAGGCTGGGTGCAGAGGATGAGAGCGAGGAGTTTAAGATTGGTCGCTATCGCTTTATCCCTTCGGCGGCGAGGCTCTCTATTGATGGGCATAACGTAACGCTCTCGGCTCGTGAGAGTGATGTGCTGGCACGCCTGTGTCGCAATATGGGGCAGGTGGTTGAGTCGTCGGGGCTGCTTATGGAGCTATGGGGTGATGACACCTTCTTTAATCTTCGTAGCCTTAATGTCTTTATCTCTCGTCTGCGCCACCATCTTGCCGAAGATAAGACGGTGGAGATTATCAGTGTTCGAGGGGTTGGTTACAAGTTGAGATGTCGATAAAATAATTCAGGGGTTGCTCAATGAGCAGCCCCTGAAAGTTTATTTCTCTCTATTGTATGGAATATACGGCGAGTGCATAACATTGAGCGTCTTGGGTAGCCATACACGATAGCGCACGCTCTTCTCCCAGCTATTGCCTGCCGAGCCGAAGTCGCAGAGTTTGATTGGCGTAGGCTTGCCGTTGCCCTCAAGGTCGGTTCCCAATACGGCAGGGGCAGTGAATGACATCCACGCAAAGTTATTCTCCGCAACAGGTGTCAGCTCGACATATCCATTCTTGGCAACTACATCAGCACACTCATCCACAAAACCATCCCCGAAGCGGCTGTCACGCGCCAGCACCACAGGACCTCGCATAATCGCCTGGTGGTTGTCGTGCAGTAGTAGTCTGCCTCGCATATCAAGCTTTAGCGTGAGCTTGTCGCCAGCCTCCCAGGTGCGTGTTATTATGTGGCAACCGTGTATCTTAATCTCCTCGGCTGTGCCACCAAACTCCACCGCGCAGTGTTCTAAATCCACCCACGCGGGAATACGCAGAGCAAGCGAGAAGTGTGTTGGCTTCTTTGGCGAGATTTCAAACTCTATCACGCCATCCTTTGGGTAAGAGGTCTTTTGGCGAATAGTGATAGGTTGCTTGCGCTTACCCTCAAGGTACAGCGTAGCTTCCGAGTCGGCATATAGATTTACCGTAATCATTTGGTCTGTTGTGTGATACATAGCCTTTGGAATAAGCGCAAAGGCACGAGGTCCATTGGCGTTGCAGCAGTTGATATGCATGCCGCACTGCTCCTCACCTGCTGTACGCCAACCCTCCAGCGGACTATATTTTGAAATCTGGTGAGCATCGGCGTGCAGCGACGCCATCAGGGCATTATACATAGTCAGCTCAATCTGGTCGGCAAGCAGTAGGTTGTGATTTACCTCCATCAATCGCTCGCAGAGCTGCATCCAGGTGAATGTTACGCAGGTTTCCATTGTGTGGTATGTGGGCAGCGTCTGTCGCTCCTTACCGCCGTACCAGCACTCAAATGCCGCACCCGAGCCAGCGATGTTTATCTCGGTAGAGATGATATTTTTCACAACCTTCTCCACCGCCTTGAGGTAAGACTCCTCGCCTGTGAGCTTGTACATCTCCAGCAGACCCACATAGCACGACATCATCTCATAGGCCTTCTGCCCGTTCTCCTGCGACCACCACGACTTGGGGTGAGGGAAGCGGTTGGCTACATTCACGCCCTCCAGAGCTTTGCGTACCAGCTCGGGACCATCCTTGTCGGTCAGGCGGCGGGCGATATATCGTGCAAAATCGAGATAGCGCGCCTCCTTTGTGCGGTTGTAGATATATACCACAGGCTCAAGCACAGAGCAGCTCGCCATGCCGTGATAGTTGCCCGTAGAGATTATATCCGTCTTGCCTTCGCCCACCTCGCTCATCAGGTGGTCAAGCACTCCACAAGCCGACTTCAAAGCCTTCTTGTCGCCCGAAAGGTCATACCACGCCACCAATCCGAGCATAGTATATTTTCTGCCCCACACATCCCACTGCTTTAGGTGGCTGTCGTCACGATAGTTGCCGATGTAGCCGTCGGGGGTCTGTGTCGCCATCATCGCCTCGGCGCTCTGGCGGATAATCTCATATAGCTCTGGGTCGCGGTTGTAGCGGTAGGATGCGATAGCTCCCTGCACCCACTTTCCCCAGAACTCGCTCTGCCACGCCCACGTCTCGGTGCGGTTGCGGAATGGCTCCACCAGATGCTCCCAATCCTGCGCCTTCACGCGTTGTGAGATGCAGTCATCAATGCGTTTGCCGACGTAATCGCCTATTTTTATGTTTTCAATAGCAGGGCTTACCATCACTTGGGCATTGGTGGCGCAGAATATGGTTAGTGCAGCGATGCTGCAAAGGATTTTCTTTAGTTTCATAGGTTGTTGGTTTTATTTTCCTCAAAGTTAGGAAAAATATGGCAACTATCAAAAAAAAAGAGTTGCCCAACCTTGCGATTGGACAACCCTCTGAATTCTATTTGCTGAAAACTATTTCTCTGGTCGCATAATAACCTTCACCATTGACTTCTCCTCCAACAGACGCTTTGCCAAAGCCTTCACATCGTCAGAAGATACGGCATTCACCGCAGCCTCGTAGTCTGCTACCATATTGACCCCATTCTCATAGTATGCCTTCAATGTGCGTGACCACCAGCCGTTCTGCTCGATGTTCTTCTTGTAGTCCTTCAACAAGAACTCACGAGTCTTGTCCATATCCTCCTTGAGTGGACCCTCGGCTGCAATCTTCTCAATCTCGGCGATAACGATGCCGATAAGCTCGTCAGCCATTTGCTCGTTGGTGTCGAACTGAATCTGCATCAAGTAGTACTCGCTTGGCTTGGTGATGTGTGAGCCACGAACACCTACACCATACGTTCCGCCCTTCTCCTCGCGGATAGACTTCAGGTAGCGGTTGCTCAACGCCTGTGAAAGGAATGTTAGTGTTACGCCATTCTTGATTGTGTAGTCATACTTGCCGTTGAACGCAATCATTACAGATACCTTTGGCTGCTCCATCTTGTACTTGAAGTCGTTCACTACGTCATTAGCAACCTTTACACCGTCGTTAATGAACTTTGTTGAAGGCTTCTTCTCGACAGGCAGTGAGCCGATGTACTTCTCAACAAGTGGCTTCAACTCCTTGGGGCTCATATTACCGATGATAGTGAAACGGAAGCCCTTTGCATTGCCGTAGAGCTTTGAGTGTATCTCCTGCATACGCTCCAGCTTAACCGCTGAGAGAATCTCTGGTGTGAGCTGCTGGCGGCGGTAGTTGTCGCTGTAAAGGGTCTTCATCAGCTGCTGACCAAATACGAAATCTGGGTTTGTGAGCTGGTTGGCAAGCATTGCATCATAACGCTTCATAAGTGTTGCGAAGTCATCCTCCGAGAAGCGTGGAGCTGTGAAGTTCAGGTACATCAGCTGGAACATTGTCTCCGCATCCTTCAATGCAGCTGTACCCTCGATAGCGTGCAGATAAGTACCTACGCCTACGTTGGCACGTGCATTCTTGCCCGAGAGCTGCTTGCGAAGATCCGATGCCGAGAACTTCGAAATACCCGACATTGACATTACCGATGAAAGCATCTGTGCAGAGTAGTAATCCTCGTCGCTGAAGATAGCTGCACCACCATCAGCCGTAGCCTCAAGGTTGATAGCATCTGCCTCGTATGGAGTCTGCTTGATAACAACCTGGATACCATTCTTCAGAGTCCACTCTGTTGTACCCATAGCCTCGTTAATCTTCTCCTTCTTTACTGGAGAGCCCTTCAAAACAACATCCTCCGAGATAAGTGGCTCCTTCTTCACATTATCCTCAAATGGCTTGATGTCGGCTGCCACAGCCTCCTTGAGTGCTGCTACAAGCTCTGCCTCTGTTGGAACAGCTACGCCATCCTTCTTTGGAGAATTCACGACGATAACAACATTCTTCATAGGCTCATAGAGCTTCTGAACGGTAGCGTTAATCATCTGGCATGATATCATCTCAATAAGCTGCTTGTCGAGGTTGTACTCTGTCTCTGCATCGTAGAGTGGTGTACCCTCACGGAAGTTAGAGATGCACTCCTCGGCAAACTCTGCGTGCTTACGGTCATCGCGGCTGTTGTACTGGTTCTCGATAGAGGAGAGCAGATTGTTCTTTGCGCGCTCCCACTCGCCCTCTGTAAAGCCGTAGCGGCGCATACGCTCCATCTCTGTGAGGAGGGCCTTGTAACCTGCCATAATCTTGCCGTCCTGTGTCATCACCTGACCAGCAACAATATCCAATGTAGGGCAGATGCCGAAACCGCCGCCTGGCTGGAAGCCTGCCTGGATAAATGGTGCATTTGGCTTGCGTGAGATGTCGCTCAAACGCTCGTTAATCATCACGCTGATGTATGACTGCATGATATTAACAAGCTCTGCCATAACCAAGCTCTTGTACTGCTTTGGCATAGCCTGACCCTTGTAGATAATCTGCAAGCTTGACTGCTGCATCTCGGGGTCGGTGAATACGCTCACGATAGGGGTGTCGTTGTCTGGCACTACGATAACGGCCTTCTGTGCTGCATCGGCTGCTGGAGCAGGGATGTCAGCCATCATAGACTTAATCTTCTGCTCAACCTTATCTACGTCAATATCACCCACTACAACAACTGCCTGATAGTCGGGGCGATACCACTTGTCATAGAATGAACGGATGTCGTCATAGGTGAAGCCCTCCAGACCCTCAAGGTAACCGATGAGGTTACGCTCGGCGTAAAGTGTACCTTTACCCACAGCCTTCAACATCTCGATTGTAGAACGCCAAGATGCGCCGTCGCGTGTACGCAACTCCTCCTTGATAACGCCACGCTCTGAGTCAATCTCCTTCTCCTCCAACGAAATGAAGTGTGACCAGTCGTGCAGAATCATTAGCGTAGAGTCCACCACGCTCTCGCGTGCTACGGGCACATCCTCCATGTAGTACTGTGTCAAGTCCCAAGAGGTAAAGGCGTTGAGGTTTGCACCAAACTTAACACCAATCTTCTCCAGATACTCAATCATCGACTTGCCTGGGTAGTTCTTTGTGCCGTTGAATGCCATATGCTCAAGGAAGTGAGCCAGACCCTGCTGGTTGTCATCCTCCTGGATAGCACCCACATCGTGCACGATGTAGAAGTTTGCCATACCCTTTGGTTTCTCGTTGTGACGGATGTAGTAAGTAAGTCCGTTCTCCAACTTGCCCATACGTATCTCCTTGTCAGCTGGAATAGGCTGCGAGGGGTCGATTTGAGCATTTGCTGTTGATGCCATGCCCAATGTAATAATTGCGACGATGGCAAAAATCAATCTCTTCATACTCTTTCTTTAATTATGTTTATGTTTGTTTTAACTAACCTTGTGTTTTGCCACGATGGGCGAAAACCTTACGCAAATATACACACTTTTAAGTAAAAATAGCCTTTGCACGCAAAAAAGTGCTTTGCAGTCATTATATTAGTCGCAATATTTCGTGAAAAACTACAAAAAAAACGATGGAAACAAAACAAATATTTCCGAAAAAGAAGAAAACGTCATTTCCCGACTTGCAAAGCAAGGCGCAGGGAATCCTCGGGGTATAAACCAAATTAGGTAAAACTGGAGGATTGCCATCGTCACCCTTTGGGTGTCGGGCAATGACGTGAATTGCGGAATAAAAAAGTTGCATAACAGCCTATCGCAAATCTCACGAATAGCTGTTACGCAACTTTAATTATTTGTTTGGGTGATTTATAATTTCACACCAAGTTTTTTAGCCTTTTTATCGAGCTGGATATTTATTAACTGTAAGGCATCAAGAATGTCAAAATATGACCCTTTATGTTCCATCTTTTGATGGTATGAGTTGAGTACATCAACTTTTTCTTTAATTGCGGTTATATCCTGTTCTGTTTGAGCAGTATTTATATCAGACTTTATTTCAGATATAAAATTATTTTCTAAATAGATTTTGCGGTCTTGTTTTACTGAATGAATATCTCCATTTTTGAAGAATTCTGTAAGTGTGCAATTTTGAGGGATATATTCCTCATATTCTTTGCTGGCATATTCAATAATGCATGGAACAGCGTTACTGATAATAATATTTTTTTGAGTTTTTGGGTCGGTAAAATTTATACCAAAAGACTTGATAGCATTAGACGTGGTATGTGTTCCAATCATAGTATCAGTAAAGCCAGACTCAATAACAACGTTATTCCATTGACGGAGAACCGAGCCATCTGCGTTATATGCAGTAACATCTCCGTTGATAGACCAATTGATAGATGGGGTAGTAGGTGTGGTAGATATGCAAGATGTTAATAAAATTGAACTGCAGAATAATAATATAAACTTCTTCATAACTTTAATTTTGAAATAATTAAATGATTTTAGATAGTCCAATAAAGAATCTTTTCGGGAAGACAAATAAAAAGTGCGGACTGAATTCGCCTATATTGGAAATTGAGGTCTTCGACTACCTATGCACCCAAATATACGGAATAAAGCCCACACCAAAATTGATGTGAGCGCAAACCTTATTCCTTGGGTGCAATTTGAAAGTGTCGAAGTTCCAATTTCCCAAAATAAAGCAAACGCTTTTTATTTTGTATGTCCTAATGTCTGTTATTTAATCATAGGCGTAGTGTTTGATGGTTTCTTTTTCGTATAAACTTATTCCTCCAGTCGGGTAATCTTTGCGCCCAGAGCGTTCAGGCGGGTGTCTATATCACGATATCCACGATCTATCTGCTCAATGTTCTGAATGGTGGATGTGCCCTCGGCACTCATAGCGGCTATCAAGAGCGCCACGCCCGCACGAATATCGGGTGATGACATCTTTGTAGCACGCAGACGGATGCGGTGGTCGTGACCGATAACCGTTGCGCGGTGAGGGTCGCAGAGGATAATCTGTGCGCCCATATCAATGAGTTTATCAACAAAGAACAGGCGACTCTCAAACATCTTCTGGTGGATAAGCACCGAACCCTTCGCCTGTGTCGCCACCACGAGGAATATTGACAAAAGGTCGGGTGTCAAGCCTGGCCAGGGGGCGTCAGCAATGTTCATAATCGAGCCGTCGATAAAGCTCTCGATAGAGTAGTGGTCCTGCTGTGGGATGTAGATATCGTCGCCACGCTGCTCAAACTGAATACCCATACGGGCAAACTGCGCGGGGATGATACCTAGATTCTCATACGACACATCCTTGATGGTCAGCTCCGACTGTGTCATTGCCGCCATACCGATAAAGCTGCCTACCTCAATCATATCGGGCAACATCGTGTGCTCTGTGCCGCCCAGCTCCTTCACACCCTCGATGGTCAGGAGGTTTGAGGCGATACCCGAAATCTTCGCACCCATACGGTTGAGCATACGGCACAACTGCTGGATGTATGGCTCGCAGGCGGCGTTGTATATTGTGGTTGTGCCCTCGGCAAAGACCGCTGCCATAATGATGTTGGCAGTACCCGTTACCGAAGCCTCATCAAGCAACATATAACAGCCCTTCAGCCTCTTGCACTCCACCGAATAAAACTCCTCTGCCTGGTCGAAGTTGAATGTTGCGCCCAACTTCTGGAAGCCCAGGAAGTGGGTGTCCAATCGGCGGCGACCAATCTTATCGCCTCCAGGCTTTGGGATATATCCCACGCCAAAACGTGCGAGCAATGGACCAATCATCATCACCGAGCCACGCAGACGACGGCAGCGGTGGTGGTAATCCTCGCTACGCAGGTAATCGAGGTCGATATCGGCTGCGGTAAAGGCGTAGCTGTCGCCCGCGAGCTTCTCTACCTTCACGCCCATATTTCCCAAAAGCTCAATGAGTTGGATTATATCGAGTATGTGCGGTACGTTATGCACCACAACGCGCTCCTTTGTCAGGAGCGTAGCGCACAAAATCTGCAAAGCTTCATTTTTTGCACCTTGTGGTGTCACGCTACCGTGAAGTCTGTGACCTCCCTCTACTTTGAAAATAGCCATAGTAAGAATATATTTTTACCAAAGATAGTGAAATATAGTGAAAGGGCAAAATTCTTTATCAAAATATTTTATTCTTTCTGGAGTATTTTATACATTTGTAGGACGTTATATTTTTCTCGATTTTAACAGATAAACACAAAATATTATGAAAAAGTTGATTTTATCATTGCTGGCATTGTCAGTAGCAGTTGCCGTATCGGCGCAAGAGAAGAAAGAGTATCCAAAACCAGAGGGCATGCGCCCTGCAATGACCGAGTTCTGGACTCCGCAGCCAAAGGTTGTCACTCCTGGCGACATCAAGACCAACTCTGCTCCATCGGATGCAATCGTATTGTTTGATGGCAAGGATTTGAGTGCGTGGAAGAGCGCAAATGGAGGCGAGGCAGATTGGAAGGTGCATAACGGCGTTTTCACGGTCGATAAGTCGAAGGGCGACATCCTTACCAAGCAGAGCTTCGGCAGTTTCCAGCTCCACTTGGAGTGGTGCGTGCCAAAGAACATCACAGGCTCAAGCCAGGGACGAGGCAATAGCGGTGTATTCTTGCAGGATAAGTACGAGGTGCAGATTTTGGATAACTACAACAACGAGACCTACGCCAATGGTCAGGCGGGTAGCATCTACAAGCAGGTGATGCCTCTGGCAAATGCTATGCGCAAGCCAGGCGAGTGGAATGTTTACGATATCATCTACAACGCCCCTATTTTCAACGAGGATGGAACATATCGCGTGCGCCCAACTGTTACCGTTATTCAGAATGGTGTGCTGTTGCTCAACAATTTCGTTATTCAGGGTACTACCGAGTATATCGGTCTTCCACGTGTGGTGCCTCACGGCGATGGTCCTATCCGCTTGCAGATGCACGGCGACCCAAGCGAGCCTATCAGCTTCCGTAATATCTGGTTAAGAGAGTTGTAAGGTTTTAGAAAACGCACAATAAGAAAGGCTGTCAAATCGACAGCCTTTCTTATTGTAGTAGAATCGTAAACTTTTACAACGATGTGAAATTACACTTCTCTATTCCGTTGAGGGTGTAATCTACGGTGTAACCCTCTGGAATGATTGCTGTTGCGTTGAGTGTGCCGTCCTCCATTGTCCACTCTATATCAACGCTCTCATCTCCTACGGGGATTGAGCCTTTGCAATGGCTTAAGCCGCAATCGTTGAAACGCAGGGTAACCTTCTTCTCGGTTGGCGAGATGTCTTGCACACCCAGCACATCACGGTATAACACGCGAGCAATGTGAGCCGCAAAACCATGATTACAACTTGCGCTTGTGGTCATATTCTCCCACAACGTGCCTGTCTGCTCTGCCATAGGCAGATAGTATGACTTGTTTTCGTCAAGTATCTGCTTCGCGCGTCCCGCCTGCGAGAGCAACTCCATACGCAAGTAATTGCCGATAAAGGCATTTGAAGGGTGTATCTCGGGGTACTCGTTGTTTGTCTTGCGTACAGGTCCGAACTTATCAAGCATCTTCGCCCACAGCTCGGGATGACTCTCTGGGGTGGCTGTGCCGAGGTAGAAGGCGTAGTATTGGCACGTCTCGGTGCGGTTGCGTGTAAGCTCCAGCTTGCCGCCCTTGCCTCTAATGGCGTTATCAACGAAGAACTCGCCATCGAACGACTGCTCCACAATAGCCTTGCGCACCTGCTCCGCCTGCTGGGTCAGGGCTGGGTCGTCATATAGGCGACCAACAACCTCCAGCATCTTGGCATAGAGCATATTTGATGGGTAGTTCACATCCTGCACAAAACTATTCGCAGCCGACCACTCAACAAAGACCCAACGGGTGAGTTTCTCCAGCAGACCATCCTCGTTGAGGAATGGTTTGAAGTAATCCACAAGGTCATATACGCGCTGCTTGGCTCTATCAACCAACTCGCGGTCGCCGCTACGGTGCAGATACTCCTCCAGCTCCAGCACAAACCACATAGCCCAATTTGGGATATGGTTTTGGTTTGGGTGGTCGCTGGGGTAGCACATTGGCAACATACCCTTGTCGATATGCTTGAACTCCTTTGGCAGGAGGAAATTTTCAAGAAAGTTCTTCTCTATGCGTGTGTGACCTGCGAAGTCAAACGCCACACGCCCCGAAAAATAGCTGTCGCACAACCAGCCTGCACGCTCGCGTGATGGGCAATCCATAAATACATCGAGTGCATTCTGTCGGTGGGTCTCACGTGCCGCCTCAAACAGACGGTTCATCGCCTCGTTGTTGCACTCAAACTGTGCGCGCTTGACATCTGCGCCACAGTAGTCACGCATATAGATGCGTTCTACCTCGCAGCCGCCTTTTGTTGCCAATACCTCGACATACTGCATTGTGTAAGGCTCGAACGATTCGAGGGTGTATGTGCCAGGCTCCAGCTCATAAGTAAGATATGCGTAACAACCCAATCTGCCGCCATTTACGTGACCATCTTCGGTCAGGATTTCGTCAAAAGCAAACTGAAGATGTGATGGTTCATCCACACGGATTCTTACGCCCAGGAAACCTGTGCTGTTGCATTTGAATTTGTATAATCCCTCCTCCAGCTTCTCAGCTTCGTGAACTGTGTAGTCGGGGTAAGGAACGTGGCGCGCAAGCAGCATCTTTGTGGGCTGCTCGACGAGTGTTACAGCCTCTGCTGGTTGCCAATTCTTGTCCGTTGTCCACGCCTCAAAGTCGGGTGACAGGGTGTAATGCTCGATATGTGGGCGCTGAAAACTGAACTCACGCACATCCTGCTTGCGTTGCTTCAGCTCGTAAGCCGCAAACTCGCTGCCTGTTGCAGCTACCACCTCACCATTTACTTCAACCTCGGCTTGCAGGAACGATGGTTGATTGAGTAGGTAGTAGTTATCGTCGTTGTAGCCCGCAACCTCTATTGCGATGATGTTCTTGCCCCACTTTAGGTGTGGCGCAATGTCGTAGCAATCAATGCGATAGTGGTCGTGTGCTGCAACGCTCGGACCGTGTGCTACAAACTCACCGTTAATCTTCAGTCGGTAGTCGCACGAAGCGGTAAGGCGGATGTAAGCCTCGCTTACCCAGCTTGTTTTGATTATCTCGCGGAACGAGAGTGTCAGGTTGCGCTCCACCTCACGTCCCTCTGCCCATACAGGCTTCGCCTTCACGAAAGAGTCAATTTCGGTGAGGTTGGTGGCGGGCTTCTCGCAGCCCATAAGCAACATAACGATAGTCAATGTAGCGCATAGGCTACTCCAGAAAGTGTGTTTCATAGTGAAAAAGGTTATTTTCTACAAAAATAACAATTTTTTCGATATGCAGCCCTATGGAAGCAGAATTTCTCTTTTTATATAGGTTATCACGACTATTTTGTCTATCTTTGTACGATTATAATACGAGAAACGGAGATATGCTAAGCGAAAAGTTGAAAGGATATTTGTGTGGAATAGTGTCGGGTGCTACCTACGGTATGATACCTCTCTTCTCGCTGCCTGTGTTGCACGAGGGGCTGGGCTTCGACTCGCTGCTCTTCTACCGCTACCTGATGGCGGCAACAGTGATGGCTCTTATTCAGGTTGTGCGTCGTCGTTCACTCGCAATATCGCTGCGTGATGTGCCACTTGTGGTGCTGCTCGGCGTGCTGTTTGCCTTCTCGTCGGTCTTTATGTTTATGGCATTTGATTATATGCCTACGGGATTGGTCTCAACGATGTATTTTGTCTATCCCGTCATTACGGCTCTCATAATGTCGCTCTTCTTTAGAGAACGAATGACCTGGGTACGACTGCTCTCGCTGGTGCTTGCTCTGGCGGGAATAGCTATGCTGTATGTCTCGGATGGAGATGAAAGAATGAGCCTCTTTGGCGTGGTGCTAACCTTTGCGGCAGCGTTGGTATATGCACTCTATATCATCATTACCAACAAATCACGCATCCGTAAGGTGCCGAGCTCTACGCTCGCCTTCTGGTCGCTGGCGGTGGGAGCGGTGGTCTTTTTCGTAAGAGCCGATTGCGGTATGGCGTTGCAGGCGGTGCCTTCGCTCAAGGCGTGGGGGCTTATCCTGCTGCTGGCTATTGTGCCTACGGTGGTGTCGTGTACGGCGTTGGTGCTCTCAATCCGATATGTCGGCTCAACCGTCACCTCAATTCTCGGAGCAAGCGAGCCCGTTACGGCGGTGCTGTGCGGTACGCTGGTCTTTGGAGAGCCTATGTCGTTGAGAATATTGCTCGGCATAGTGGTGATTATCGTGGCGGTGCTGGTGCTGGTTACGGGCGATAGTCTGGTGGCGAAAATGAGAAGTAAATCAAGAAAAAAAGCAATAAATTAATAGAAAAATGGCAAGAAAACGACAGAAATACCCTCTTATCGAGGCTCTGGAGATTACCACTCTGGCAGCCGAGGGTAAGGCTATGGGAAGATATAACGAGCAGGTGGTCTTTGTTCCGATGACCGTGCCTGGCGATGTGGTGGATGTGCAGATACGCAACAAGCGTCGCCGTTTTATGGAGGGCGTGGTGGTGAACTTCGTGAAGCGTTCACCTCTGCGTGAGGAGCCTTTCTGCCCTCACTTTGGCGTGTGTGGTGGTTGCAAGTGGCAGAATCTGCCCTATGAGGAGCAGCTCCGCTTCAAGACCGAGCAGGTACACGACCAGCTGACCCGTATCGGCAAGATTGAGCTTCCAGAGGTGAAGCCTTGTCTGGGCTCGGCGAAGCAGCAGTTCTACCGCAATAAGCTGGAGTTTACCTTCGCCGACAAGCGTTGGCTTACCTATGAGGAGATTGCACAGGGTGGCGACATCGAGCGCGAGCCAGCATTGGGCTTCCATATCCCCAACTGCTTCGACAAGGTGCTCAATATCGACAAGTGCTACTTGCAGGCGGAGCCATCAAACTCTATCCGTGACCGTGTGAAGCAGTTCTGCGTGGAGAATGGTTATTCGTTCCACAACTGCCGTGAGCATCAGGGCTTGATGCGTAACATCATCATCCGCACCGCCTCTACGGGCGAGGTGATGGTTATCGTGGTCTTCAATGAGAACGACCAGGAGCGCATCGTGGCGCTTATGGAGATGTTGAAGGCGGAGTTTGAGCAGATTACCTCGCTTTTCTATGTCGTGAACACCAAGTGGAACGACTCGGTGGGCGATTTGGAGCACGTCTGCTATGCGGGCAAGGACCATATCATCGAGCAGATGGAGGGCTTGCAGTTCAAGGTAGGTCCAAAGTCATTCTACCAGACCAACTCCGAGCAGGCGTATGAGCTCTATAAGGTGGCACGCGAGTTTGCCGACTTGAAGGGCGATGAGGTGCTTTACGACCTCTACACAGGCACAGGCACAATCGCCAACTTCTGCGCTCGCCGCGCAAAGAAGGTTGTCGGTGTGGAGTATGTCCCCGAGGCTATCGAGGATGCAAAAGTAAATTCGGCTATCAACGGCATTGAGAACACCTCGTTCTATGCGGGCGATATGAAGGATGTTCTCTCGGATGAGTTCGTTGCGCGCAACGGTCGTCCCGATGTGATTATCCTCGACCCACCTCGTGCTGGTGTTGATGAGCGTGTGATTGAGGTTATCCTGCGTGCAGCCCCAGAGCGAATAGTCTATGTGAGTTGTAACCCCGCCACGCAGGCGCGCGACCTTCAGTTGATGGATGGTCAGTACAAGGTGGTTGCGGTGCAGCCTGTCGATATGTTCCCTCACACTCACCACGTTGAGAATGTGGTGAAACTTATTCGTCGTTAGCCACACGCATACACATACGATTTTTATTTTCGAAAACGTTTTATCGTAAAAAACCTAAAACAGAAAAGAGTATGAAAAAGTTTTTTATCGTAATGGCGGCTGTCGCAATGGCGATTGTGGCAGTGGAGGAGGCTTCGGCACAGAATCTTCAGGTGATACCATCGGTGTCGGTCAATGGCTCGGCACAAATCAAGGTTACGCCCGACGTAATCTACCTCACTATCAAGCTCGATGAGAGCGACACAAAGGGTAAGGTTACCGTAGAGGAGCAGCGCAAGGGGATGTTCTCGGCACTGAAAAAGTGCGGAATAGATATCGAGAAGCAGCTCTCGGTGCAGGGTATGTCAAGCTCGTTCTATCGCAAGCGTGGCTCGCTGGCAGCGACGCAGTATGAACTGAAGGTGGGCTCGGCGGATGAGGCGCGCAAGGTGTTTGAACAGTTGGAGAAGGTGGGCGTTGTGAATGTAAATATCAGCCGTGCCACATCGTCAAAGCTGGAGGAGTACCGCACCGAGGCACGTCAGGCGGCTATGCGTAACGCACAGATGCGAGCTTCGCAGCTTGCCGAGGCTGTGGGGCAGACGATAGGTGCTTGCTACGAGATTAACGACTACACAACCAATGTCGAGGTCTCTACGCGCGGTCGTCTGCTGATGAAGAATGCAGTGATGATGGATGCCGCAGTGACAGAGGAGGCGGAACCAGAGGTGGACTTCGAGCAGATAGTGATTAACTATAACATCTCGGCAAAATTTTATTTGAACACAGAAAAACAGTAGATAGATGAAGATTGCACGATTGATTTTTAACCCCATCCAGGAGAATACCTATGTGGTGTGGGATGAGACGCTTGAGGCGGCTGTGATTGACGCTGGAAATATGGGCGAAAGAGAGAATGAGATATTGGCTAAATTCATTTCAGACAACGGTCTGAAGCCCGTGCTGGCTCTCAACACTCACGGTCACTTTGATCACCTGCTGGGTGTGAATTTCCTGCGCGAGAAGTATGGCGCGAAGCTGGCGATGTCGTCAAAGGATGATTTTCTTTTGAAAAACGCTTCGGTCAGTGCCGAGCTCTTTGGCGTGCGAGCTGGCGATTTGCCCGAGGCTATTGATATTGATTTGGAGGGTCAGGAGAGTATCTCGTTTGGTGCAACGACGCTCAAGATTATCTCTGTACCAGGTCATACACCTGGTCACGTTGCCTTTTATGAGCCACAGTCGAAGGTGTTGTTTACGGGCGACACGCTCTTCCGCGAGAGCATTGGTCGAACCGATTTGCCAGGCGGCGACTACTCGTGGATTATGCGCTCGATAATTGACAACATCCTGCCTTTGGGTGATGAAGTGAAGATTTATCCTGGTCACGGCGATGTGAGCGACCTGGGTCACGAGTCGATGTATAACCCTTTTGTTGTTGAGGTTTTGAACAACGAGGTTAATTACAAGAACTAAACACGATGCGACGACTGCTGACAACACTCGCTTTTGTCCTCTGCGCTACATTTGTGTGGGCGCAGCGGGAGGTTACGCCCCAGCAGGCGAATGATGAGGTGAATGATTATATCAGCCGAGGGGATTATGTTGCGTTGAGTCGTGAGTTGCCTGCTTTGCGTGAGGTGATTGTGCCTCATCTGCTGAAATTGGCAGATGCCTTTGTTGCGTATAGCGAGGGTCGCCACGCAGAGAGCAATCAGCATATAGCCGAGCTGGAGCAGTATCGCAAGGAGTTGGGCGATGGAGTTGTTACCACGATGCAGAACATAGCCTATTACAATGCTCTGGCGGTGGAAGACTATGCCGCTGCATCACGCTATTTGTCGTTGCTGATTGAGGCTGCACCCGACGCGCGCCCGACGCTCGAAGCGTTTAAGGAGTGGATGGATGCTCTGGCAGAGAGAAAGATAGTGGCGGTTAAGAGGCGTAAGCGCAAAAACAGCTTCCCCATAGAGTGCCGCCCTATGGGAGATGGTGTGCATCTGATGGTCGAGGCGCAGGTGGGGCGAGAGTCGGTGGATATGATTTTCGACACAGGCTGCTGCAATGCCAACTGCATCACCGCAGAGGCTGCCGAGCGTTTGGGTGTAAAGATATTGGTTGATAGTCTGCCGTTGGGTGGCGTCGGAGGCTCCACCTATGCGAAGGTGGGTGTGTTGCCAAAGATGAAATTGGGGGATGTGGTGGTTAAAAACCCGACGTTCTTTGTCGTTGAGAGCATTGTGGATAACCCTGCGGTGAAAAAGGTTGAGGCGGTGCTGGGTACGCACGTCATTCGAGCTATGGGCGAGATGCAGATTGACCTTGAGCAGAATATTGTCACGCTCCCCACCAAACAGAGTGAGCCGCAGAACAGAAATCTCTCGTTTCATCAGGGTAATTATGGTATTGCTTTCAGCTATGAGGGTATGCCTTTGGTGGCGCATCTTGATACGGGGCGTGTGAAGAGCGACTTGTCGCAACGCTTCTATGCCTATTTCCGCACGATGGTGGATAGCGTAGCGGGCGAGAGGGTCAAGAGTAGCCGTTCGGGCATAGGCGGTAGCCGTGAGTATGAGATTGTGCGCCTGCCGCAGATTACGCTCAATGTAGCCGACAGAGCCGTAATCTTTGGTAATGTGGATGTTATCACTGCGGGTTATTCTTCGGAGTGGGATGGCGTGATGGGCGCTGATATGCTGAAGGGCGCAGGCACGACGACGCTTGACTTAAAGAAAATGTATTTTAGAATAGATAAATAATGGGAAAATTGTTTCATCGCATATTGTATCGTCTGCTCTCGCTGGAGAACTATCTGCGTGTGGTGAGCCGTATGTTCTTCCTCTATCGTACTTTGGGGCTCGGTCGCGGGGGGCGTGCGCTTGAGTATGTATATCATCTGCCACAGCTTGTAAAGCAGGGCGACAAGGTGATAGATATTGGCGCAAATCTGGGCTATTACACCTGTCCGCTTGCCGACTTGGTGGGCGAGGGCGGTAAGGTATATGCTGTGGAGCCTGTGCCTGTGATTTTCTCTGTCCTAAAACGAAATGTGGGCAAGCGCAAGAATGTGGAGTTGCTGAACTACGCTTTGGGCGAGGAGGAGCGTGCTATTGAGATGGCTAATGACTCGGTGGCTTCGGCGGGTTACTTTGGCACGGGGCGTAACTTTGTGAGCGAGGGTGAGCTGTCGAAGGATGCGGTGCGTTTTACCGCCCAGATGAAACGAGGCAGCGAGCTGTTTAAGGGGGTCGAGAAGATAGATTTTATAAAGTGCGATATCGAGGGTTATGAGCGTGTGGTGCTGCCCGAGATGCGCCCTTTGATTGAGCGCCACCACCCTACGGTGCTTGTCGAGACCGATGGCGAGAGCCGCCAGCAGATGATTGCGATGTTTACCGAACTGGGTTACAGTGCCTATATGCTTGTCGGAGGCAAGGAGGTGACACTCGACCCAGAGAGTGATAAGGATATAATTTTTAGATTTATATAGACGCTTCACGACCCGATATGGAGCCATTTATGGCGACCAAAGTCCCTGCCTGAGGCGGGGATTTAGGGATGGGGCAGATTTGCAAATGCGACCGCAGGTCGCAAGCAGGGGTGAGAGAAGAAGAAAGGTTGAATTTTAACAAAGAATATAGATAAGAAACATATAATCATAGAATTATTATGAGAATAGATATAATAACCGTTGTGCCAGAGCTCTTGACCTCGCCTTTGAACGAGTCAATTCTGAAGCGTGCACAGGAGAAAGGTCTGGTGGAGATTGTTGTGCATAACCTGCACGACTATGCCCACGACAACCGCAAGACCACCGATGACTACCCATTTGGTGGCGAGGCGGGTATGGTGATGAAGTGCGAGCCTATATTTGAGTTGGTGGAGAAGCTCCAGTCGGAGCGTCACTATGACGAGATTATCTATACCTCGCCCGATGGCATCACCTACAACCAGCACGAGGCAAACCGCCTCTCGATGTGCGGTAACATAATCATTCTGTGCGGTCACTACAAGGGTATTGATTACCGTGTGCGTGAGCATTTGGTTACTCGCGAGATTTCGGTTGGTGACTATGTGCTGACGGGTGGCGAGCTGGCGGCGTGCATCATTGCCGACTCTGTGGTGCGTCTTATCCCTGGTGCTATTGGCGACGAGGCGTCAGCCTTGACCGACTGCTTCCAGGATGATTTGCTTGCGCCTCCCGTATATACCCGCCCTGCGGAGTTTCGTGGCTGGCGTGTGCCCGATGTGCTGCTTTCGGGAAACTTTGCCGAGATAGAGAAGTGGAAGGAGGAGCAGGCGTATGAAAGAACCGAGCGTTTGCGTCCAGATTTGTTGGAAAAGTAATTATAATTAAATGTAATATTGTATATTTACCCACATAAATCGGAATTTAATAGATATGGCATTACAAACCCAAAGATTGTTGCTGAGACCTTGGCAAGAGGATGATGCTGACGAACTATACAAGTATGCCAAAGACCTACAAGTGGGGCCAACTGCAGGATGGCCTGTACATACAAGCGTTGAGAATAGCAGAGAAATAATCCGCACAGTTCTCTCCGCAGTGGAGACTTACGCTGTGGTATTGAAGCAAACGTGCAAACCTGTTGGCAGCATCGGATTGATGATAGGCAGGCAAAGTAATATTGGACTACCCGACAATGAATGCGAGGTAGGTTACTGGATTGGCGTGCCCTATTGGGGACAGGGGTTGATACCCGAGGCTGTTCGTGAGTTGCAACATCGAGCCTTTGAGGTCCTGGGAATGCAGAAAATGTGGGCTGGTTACTTCGATGGCAACGAGAAGTCAAAACGTGTGCAGGAAAAATGCGGTTTTAAGTATATGTTCACGAAATACAACGTGTCATCACAATTGGTTGGTGAGTTGCGGACGGAACACATCACTTGCCTAACAAAGATGGAATGGTTAACAAGTAAGTAAATTCTAATTTAACGCAAAATATATGAAATATTATATCATAGCAGGAGAACCATCAGGTGATCTTCACGGCTCAAATCTGATGAAGGGCTTGCTGAAGTCCGACCCCGAGGCGCAGTTCTGCGTTTGCGGTGGCGATATGATGTCGTCGGTGGGTGGCAAGGAGAACCTGCTGAAGCACTATCGTGAGATGTCATTCTTTGGTTTCTTGCAGGTGGCGATGAACATTCGCACCATCTTCACACAGATGAAGGATTGCTGTCAGGATATTTTGGCGTTCCAGCCCGATGTGGTTATTCTGATTGACTACCCAGGTTTCAATATAAAGATTGCAGAGTTTGCTCACTCAAAGGGTATTCCCGTGCATTACTACATCGCCCCCAAGGTGTGGGCGTGGAAGGAGCGCAGAGTGAAGGCTTTGAAGAAGTGGGTGGATAAGCTCTACACCATCTTCCCATTCGAGACTCCATATTTCCGCAGCAAGGGCATTGAGCCTCATTTCTGTGGAAATCCTTTGGTGGATGCCATCACCGAGCGATGTGCCGCAGCTCCCGTTGAGGAGGAGTTTCGCAAGCAGAACGGCTTGGATGAGCGACCCATCATCGCCCTTTTGGCTGGTAGCCGCGTGAGCGAGATTAAGGCAAACCTGCGTTTTATGGCTCGCCTGGCGCAGCGCATACCTACGCATCAGTTTGTTGTGGCGGGCGTGGGGTGGATTGACAGACAGCAGTATGAGAAATACACCTCCGACATCCCTGTAAAATTTGTCTGTGACAAGACCTATGAGCTGTTGCAAATCTCCGAAGCGGCAGTTGTTACGTCAGGTACGGCTACACTCGAAACGGCTCTTATCGGTATCCCCGAGGTTGTGGTGTATGGTATCCCCTGGCTCTATGAGAAGGTTAAGCCCTATCTGCTGAAGATACCTTTTGTATCGCTTGTAAATATCAATATGGGTCGTGAGGTTGTGCGCGAGATGGTTGTATATAACCCTTCGGTGGATGAGGCGGAAAAGGAGTTACGCTCAATAATGAAGGGCGGCGCAAAGCGAGAGAAGATGCTCGCGGATTTTGACGAGTTACGCGAAATCATTGGCGGCGCAGGCGCAAGCGATAGGTTTGCGGCGGATATTGTCAAGACAATTCAAAATTCAAAATTCAAAATTCAAAATTGATTTTCCCTACGTCATTCCCCGAAGAGCCGTTAGGCTCGACGATGGGAATCTACCTTGTATATTAAAATTGTATGGTAACACAATTCCTGCTTGAGCCCATATTACATCTTGTAATAATTCTTCCGCTGTTGCTTATCTTTATGAAGGAGCGAACAACGAAGAACTATCTGCGTGTGTTGAGTATTGTCGGTTGTTATTTTATATATTACTTTGCTCTCACATTGCAATACCATTTCGATTGTTTTAATTTAATCAATGGTAATTGGAACTGGGATGGCAAGATTTACGGAATAGCGTGTGGCGTAGCGATGTATTTTATCTTCCGCCGACAGTTTAGCGAAAATAACTTCTTTACCTTTAAGCAGAACAAAGAGGGACTGAAATCTGCATTAAAGGTTGCTGTTGCTATTCTCGCTATCGCTATACTTGGAGGAGTTGTGAATGAAAAGGAGTTCAATCTTGAGACATTGCTTTTTCAGATTTCAATGCCAGGCATTGACGAGGAGATAATGTATCGAGGCGTATTGCTTGGTTTGATGTGTAGTGCATTGCGTACGGGTGGTGCTGCCTGGCGGAGCCCAGCCATTATAATAAATGCTGTCTTGTTCGGTTTGGTACATTCATTAACGCTTGGTGACGGTGCCCTGCAATTTAATAGTGTGAACTTTATATGGACAGCTATATTGGGTTATAGCTTTGGATATATTACCATTAAAACCCGAAGCATACTAATTCCTATGCTGACCCATAACCTTTACAATTTTACACTAAATCTGCTTGCGATGATATAAAAGTTATGTTTTTGGGAGCAATTATATTCGCCGCAGTTTGGTCTTTGATAGCCTTGTTTATCAGCCATTACCCCGAAACGATAGCGGGCTATAATACTATGCCCAAAGCAAAGCGTGAGAAGATTGATATAGAGAAAATTGGGCGTTTGGTGTCGAGGGTGATGTATGCGGGTGTGCCGTTTGCGCTCATTGCACCATTGATGCCCAACGAAAAATTATTTACGCTGCTGTTGTTGGTGCCTGCGGCATTGCTTATTGCTGTGGCGGTATATGTAAATGTAAAAAACGAAAAATTCAATAAACAATGAAACTAATCTGCATTGGAAGAAACTATGCGGCACACGCTGCCGAACTTAACGATGGGGCGGAGTTGCCAAAGGAGCCTCTCTTTTTCCTGAAGCCCGACACGGCGTTGTTGCGTAATAATGACCCTTTTTATATCCCAGCGTTCTCTCGCGAGGTGCATTATGAGTGTGAGCTGGTTGTTCGCATCACACGATTGGCGAAGTGCATGGATGTGAAGTTCGCATCACGATGCTACGAGGAGGTGGGTCTGGGCATCGACTTTACAGCCCGCGACCTCCAGCGTGAGGCTATTGCGAAGGGTCTGCCCTGGGAGCTGTGCAAGGGTTTTGACCATTCGGCGGCACTTTCCAATCAGTTTATTCCGCTTGCGGAGTTGGGGGGCGATGTGCAGAATCTTGAGTTTGAGATGGAGTTAAATGGCGAGGTGCGTCAGCATGGATTGACTCGTGATATGCTCTTTACAGTAGATGAGATTATCGCCCATGTGTCGAAGTATATGACCCTGCGTATCGGCGACCTTATCTTCACAGGTACGCCAGTGGGTGTGGGTGCAGTGAAGGCGGGCGATAACATCAAGGCTCGTCTGGGCGGTCACGAGTTGTTGAATTTTGATATTATGTAAGGCTATGTTATTACACGATAAACTGAAAAATTACCGCCTTATTCTGGCATCGCAGTCACCTCGTCGTCGTCAGTTGCTTGCAGATGCGGGCATAGAGTATTCCCTTGCGCCACGCTTTGAGTGCGAGGAGCTATATCCCGAGTCGTTGCCCGCTGTGGAGGTGGCGGAGTACCTCTCGCGCCTTAAAAGCGAGGCATATCCTGCACCCCTTGCCGATGGGGATATTCTCCTTACTGCCGACACCGTTGTCGTGGCAGGTGGCGAGGTGTTGGGCAAGCCTACGGACAGAGCTGATGCCATTGCCATTATAGAAAAACTATCGGGCAAGGAGCACGAGGTGATTACGGGTGTGACGCTCCGCAGTGCAGATGCTGTAAAAAGTTTCTCCTCTCACTCGAAGGTACATTTCCGCACCCTTTCGCAAGAGGAGATAGAGTATTACGTTGATACCTACTCGCCTATGGACAAGGCGGGCGCATACGGCATCCAGGAGTGGATTGGATATGTTGGTATTGAGGGTATCGAGGGCTCGTTCTACAATGTGATGGGGTTGCCCATCCAACGAGTGTATTGTGAGCTTGATAGTTTTATCGGCTAAAGTTATCTGACGTGCATCAATCCATTTCGTGGCGATGCGTCAAGACGAATGGCGATAAAGACAAGTATCGTGAAGGCCACCAGCGACGAGCCTCCGTAACTCAAGAAGGGTAGTGGGATACCCATCACGGGCATCAGTCCGACGGTCATACCTATATTTACAAGTACGTGGAACAGCAGGATGGAGGCGACGCAGTAGCTGTAAATTCTACCGAATGGCTCCTCCTGACGCTCTCCCATCTTCATAAGACGCAAAATCAAGGCGCACAACAGACCCAGCACCCACAGCGTGCCGAGAAATCCCCACTCCTCACCTACGGTGCAGAAGATAAAGTCGGTCTCCTTCTCTGGCACGAAGTAGCGGTTCTGCGTACCCTCCATAAAGCCCTTGCCGAACAGACCACCCGAGCCGATGGCAATCTTCGCCTGGTTTACGTTATAGTCTGCACCTCGTGGGTCACTCATAATGCCCAGGAAGCTCAATATTCGCAACTTCTGGTGGGGCTGCAGCACCGACTCGAAAATCTTATCCGCCGTAGGCACAAAGAGCATTGAGCCGATAAAGAGTCCTATTGAGAGGAATATGGGTGTTATGTGTTTGCGGAAAGCATATATCGCAGCAAACGCGGCAGCCACCAATACCGATATTACCAGACAGCCATATCCGCTTAACGCCTGCCCCCAGAAGATTGTCGAAATACCAAATAGCGTGAACGAGCCGAGCGCAATCGCAGCCAGGAAGGTGATGTGAGCCTTCCACTGACCAATCATCATCGCATTCGAGAAGGTGAATATCAGTACCAGAATCATCAGCAGGAACAATGGCGTGAAGAGGAACGAGCAGATAAAGAGTGCCGCAACCATAATGGCAGGAATACATATCCACTTGTTCAAGCCCTCACGATATAGCACAAAGATAAACGAGCATAGCACAATGCCCGAGCCTGTGTCGTTCTGTAGGATGATGATTGCAAGCGGCAGCAGAATGATAAAGCCGACGTGTATCAAATCGCCCAGCTTCTTTATCGAGTAGTTGTAGTTACTCATCAGACGCGCCACCGCCAGCGCCACCGTAATCTTCGTAAACTCAACGGGTTGTACCACAAAACTGCCAAACGAATACCACGCCTTCGCACCATTGAGCGTGGGGGCGAGAGCCTCGGGCAGGATGATTGTTCCCGTGATGAGCAGCACACCCACTGCATAAGCATAGTAGGCATACATATGGTAGTAGCGCGACTCCAGCAGCAGGATGCAGAGTGCTGTCACCAGCGCAATGCACGCCCACGAAGCCTGCTTGATGTGGAAGCGTGAGAATGAGAAGAAGTCGGTGATGGTGGCATCCTCAAACGAAACCGATGTGATGCAGGTAAGACCCGACAACACCAGCAACAGGTAGAGGATGACAGCCACTCGGTCAACTCCCTCGAAAAGAGGTATTTTGTTACTGTTTCTTGACATCTTGATAACGACGTGGTAAATAGTAAGGTAAATTCTTCACCTGCTCCACCAGCTGTGGACGGGTGATGGTGTCGGTGAGGTACAACTCCTCCAGCAGACTCGCGATAGGCAACGCCGCCGTAGCACCGAAGCCTCCGTGCTCGACATATACCGAGATTGCAATCTTCGGATTGTCCTTCGGAGCAAACGAGAGAAATGTCGAGTGGTCACGACCGATAGGGTTCTGCGCCGTACCCGTCTTACCGCAGACATCCCAGCCAGGCAGGTAGGCGCGATACGATGTACCCGCACCAGGGATGTTGGCTCCCTTCCACATACCCTCGACGATAGGCTCGAAGTATTTGGCATCGACCATTGCATACTGCTTCTCGTAGAAGCGTCTGTCGAGTGAGTCCTGACCCTCGATAGCCTTGACGATGTGAGGTATGTAGTAGTAGCCTCGGTTGGCAACAATCGCAGCGAGGTTTGCCATCTGCAGTGGGGTGCAACCCAACTCTCCCTGACCTATTGAGAGTGAGAGTACGGTATAGCTGTTCCACGAGCCACGATATACCTTGTTGTAGTACTCCGCATCGGGCACATATCCGCGCTGCTCGTCAAGGAAGTCCGAGTCGAGCTTTCTGCCGTAACCGAAGCTCTTGACATACTCAACCCACTTATCCAGACCCTCCTTCACGTCCTTATACTTGCGGTTCTCGATAATATCGCGGAAGACGTAGCAGAAGTAGGCGTTGCACGACTGCGCCACAGCGTTTCTCAAGTCCAGCGGTGAGGCGTGAGGGTGACAACCCATCTTCTTCTTACCATAGCTGTAACCACCGTGACAAGGGTAGGCGTTGGCGGGGGTTAATACGCCCTCCTGCAAGCCGACCAGACCCTGCACCAGCTTGAATGTTGAGCCTGGGGGGTATTTCGCCTGCACGGCGCGGTTAAACATAGGCTTCTTTGGGTCGTGCAACATTCGCATATAGTTGTTACCTCGGTCGCTACCCACCATATCGTCGGGGTCGAACGTAGGGGCTGACGCCATCACCAAAATCTCTCCCGTCGCAGGCTCGATAGCAACCACAGCACCAATCTTACCCTCCATAAGCTCCTCGGCGAAGGCTTGCAGACGCACGTCAATGGTGGAGGTAATCTTCTTGCCAGGTGTTGGCAGCGTGTCGAACATACCATCCATATATGAAGCCTTGATGGCTCCGTGAGCATCACGCTCAAGAATCTTCACGCCATCCTTGCCTCGCAGATACTTCTCATAGGCGCGCTCCAGACCACTTCGACCGATGTAGTCGCCCATCTTATACTCGCCACCGCCGCGCTTGATGTCGTTGTCGTTCACCTCGCCCAGGTTGCCGAGCAAGTTACCGCCAATCTTGCGGGGATACTGGCGCACGGTACGCTTGATGGTGTAGAAACCAGGGAAGCTATGCTCCTCGAAGCGCAGCTTCGCCTCCTGCGTCACATAGTTCTTTATCAGGTATGGTGCGCGAGGTGTCATACGTGCATTCTTAAGCTCGCGGATGAGCTTCTCCTTGGTAATCTCGGCGGCGCTGCACAGACGCATAGTGTCAAATCCGCGCTTGTCGATATCGCGCCACACGACCATCAGGTCATAGCACTCCTTGCTCTGAACGATAAACTCGCCATTGCGGTCCACTACCTCGCCACGCGGAGCATACTGCACCTCGTAACGTAGCACGTTGCTTGCCGCCATACGCTTGTATTTGGTATCAACGAGCTGGATATATCCCACACGGCAGGCTATCATCAGGAAGATGCCGATGACAATCGAGCGCAGGATAAGCTGGCGTGTATGTACGTCGCTGTTTGACATGGGTTATCGCTTCAGTATCTTTTCAATAAATAGTTTCACAAAGTAGTAGATGAAGACTACGGCTGCGATGTCGCTGATGATGATACGCAAAAGCGTGTGCAGAATATGGTGTAGCGAGAGCGACTCCATCATAAAGTAAATCACGCTGTGCAGCACAACCATTGCCACGATGTAGAAGCGGAAGTTCTTTTCGGGCAGGCGGTGAATATCGGGCGAAGAGTCGTCCATACCCATTGAGTGACCTGTAACCAGATTTACAACATAGGGGCGCAGGAAACCGCAGGCGGTGGTGGCAATCACATTCAGACCGCCCATACCTGTCATCACATCAATCATCAATCCGAGCAGCGCAGAACATAGCACCATCCATATAGGTTTGGTGTCCAGCGGCAGCAGGATGATGAATGCCACATATATCAATGGGTGGAAATAGACACTCAGCGAGATGTTATCAACAAGAAAAATCTGCAATAACACCAGCGCCAGAAACGCACCCGCATATATCAAATTCTTTTGCATCGTAGGCTCTAATTATATTCTTCGTTTTGTGGGTTATTCTCTAACGCCTGAATCTCGCCATAGTCGAAATTCTCAATCAGAATGACGTTGTTGAGTTTGGTCATATCTGCCGCCAGACGCACAGTGACGTTATATGAGGTCTGCGTATCGTTGATAGAGTAACTCTCCACATATCCAATCTTGATACCCTCGGGAAAGTAGTGTGACAAACCTGCCGACACCACCTCGTCGCCAATCTCTATGTCGGCGTGCTTCGACAAATCGTTCATCTCCACCTTGTAAGGGCTCTTGCCGCTCCACGAGATAGAGCCGAAGTGCTCGTCACCCACAATCTTTCCACTTGTGCGGAAGTCCATATTAAGCATAGGCAGCACCACCGAGTAACGCTCCGAGCAACCCACCACATATCCAATCATCACTCCCGTAGGCGATATAACCGCCATATCGACCACAACGCCGTGCATCAGACCTCTGTTCAGGGTGATAAAGTTACGGCTGCGGCTGATGCTGTTCGAGATGATGCGTGCCGTAGTGTAGCGATACTGCGAGAGTGACTCTACCATAGTCGAGTCGATGCCCTCGAGCGAGAGCGAATCGGTGGCGGCGGTAGCCTCCTTCTCGCGATAGTGGGAGAGCAGACCCTCCAGCTCGGCAACGCGCTGCGACAGAGCCTCATTCTCGCTGCGGAGCGTGAAGTAGTGCTTCACACCGAAGATAGAACTCTGGATACCCCCTGCCACGCTATGCGCGCGAGAGAGAATCTTCGCCTGTGTGTAGTATGATGAGTGAGCATAGAAGTTTAGTGCTATCGCCTCGATGGCAATGAAGAGTAGCACAACATATATGCGTCGTAAAAATTCTATCAGTCTGTACATTCCAAAAAAGCTCTTTGAGCGTGTAGCTCACGACACGCAGAGGGGCAAAAAGCCCCTCCGAGTTAAACGTAATCGTTCCGTTTGTGGTATGTGAAAAAATCACTATCTCATCAAGAATGAGAACTTGTCGATGTTCTTCATTGCGATACCTGTACCGCGAGCAATTGCGCGCAGTGGGTCCTCGGCGATGTGGAATGGCAAGCCTGACTTCTTTGACAGACGCTTGTCAAGACCCTTAATCAAGGCACCACCACCTGCCAGATATACACCCTTCTTCACGATGTCGGCATAAAGCTCTGGTGGCATAGTCTCCAGCACCTTCATCAGCGCAGCGTCGAGCTTCACCAATGACTTTTCCAGGGCGTATGCAATCTCGTTGTAAGAGAGTGTCACTGTTTGTGGCAACGATGTGAGGATGTTTGGACCTGTAATCTCGAAATCCTCTGGCTCCTCGTCAAGCTCTGGCACAGCGGCACCGATAGCGCACTTGATAGCCTCGGCTGTACGCTCACCAATACGGATGTTGTGCTGCTGGCGAACGTAGTTCTTGATATCCTCTGTAAAGACATCACCTGCGATGTTGATAGACTCCGAGCAAACGATACCGCCCAATGAGATACAAGCAATCTCTGAAGTACCACCACCGATGTCGATAATCATATTACCCTCTGGCGCCTCCACATCCAAACCAGCACCCAGCGCAGCCGCCATAGGCTCGAAAATCATATAGATATCACGACCGCCAGCGTGCTCGGCAGAGTCACGCACAGCACGAATCTCCACGTTAGTTGAGCCTGAAGGGATGCAGATAACCATACGCAACGAAGGCGAGAACATACTGCTTGTTGTGCGTACCTTCTTGATCATACCACGCAACATAAGCTCCGTAGCGTTGAAGTCTGCAATCACACCCGCCTTCAGAGGGCGAATAGTCTTAATATTTGGGTTCTCACGACCCTGCATCTGGCGAGCCTGGTCGCCGATTGCCATCACTTTGCCTGTGTGGGCATCCAAGGCAACGATTGATGGCTCGTCCACCACCACCTTGCCGTTGTAGATAATCAGTGTATTGGCTGTACCCAAGTCGATAGCCAATTCCTGTGTTAAAGAAAAAAATCCCATATCTGTAATTATTTATTTTTCAGTAGGTTAATTCCTGCAAATGAGCCATTTAGACCCTTTTGCCGAAATCAGAATAAGCAAAAAACCACATATTCTGCACAAAGGTAGTGAAAAGATGAATAAGTTTTCCAACTTTTTTGCGGAAAATTTTATTATTTTTGCAATCGTAAACATCTTAATAAAGATAAGGATGGTTAATACGGAAGATAAATGTGCCATTATTGGCTACGGAAGTTGGGCTACTGCGATAGTGAAAATTCTCACCGAGAATAAGATCTATGTGAAGTGGCATATTCTAAATCCCGACGTTAAACAGTCGGTGGAGAGTGAAGGTCGTAATTGCAAGTATCTGCGAGATGTGGATCTTGACGCATCCTTCATCGAGGCATCGGAAGATATCAACCACGTCGTTGAGGGTGCGAAGGTGGTTATCCTGGCGATGCCATCGGCATTCATCAAAAAGGTGATGGAGCCTCTTACCCTGCCTCTGTCGGATAAGTTGGTTATCTCAGCCGTCAAGGGTATCGTGCCCGATGAATATATCCCAATTACAGATTATGTGAAGTCGCATTACAATGTGCCCGACAATCAGATTGCAATCATCACAGGTCCTTCGCACGCCGAGGAGGTTGGCTTGAGTCGTTGGTCATATCTCACTGCCGTATGTCGCAACCTTGAGGCACGCGCAATGATGGTTGAGATGTTTAGCCGCCCATATATTCGTGTGATGGAGTCTGATGACATCGAGGGAGTTGAGTATGCTGCCATTATGAAGAATATCTACGCTATCGCTGTCGGTTTGGCAAATGGATTGGGTTATGGAGATAACTTCATCGCTGTGCTGATTGCCAACTGCGCGGCAGAGATGAGCCGTATGTTCGAGTCGTGCGGTGGTGCAACACACAACGTCTTGGCTTCGGCCTGCCTGGGCGATTTGCTCGTAACATGCTACTCGACATATAGCCGTAACCGCCGTTTCGGTCTGCTGATTGGACGTGGCTGCACGGTGCGTAGTGCGATGAACGAGATGACGATGATTGCCGAGGGCTACTTTGCCGCCAAGTGCATCCGTCACACCTCGGCGCAGCGTAATGTCGAGATGCCTATCGCCGATATGGTCTATGAGGTACTCTATCACGGAGCATCGGCACGTCGTCAGATGCGTGACCTTACAACGAAACTGAAATAGAATTTTACATAAATCAATAAAACAATTAAAACGATGAGTTTGATGAAATTAGATGTTGCCAAGTCAGGTGTTGTTATCTCTGCGGAGATGAAGGCTGCGGCACAGAAAGCAAACGAGTTGCTTCACTCTGGTGAGGGTGCGGGCAACGATTTCTTGGGTTGGGTAAATCTCCCATCATCTATCGACGCAGAGCAGATTGCTGCCATCGAGGCACAGGCTGCCAAGCTGCGCGCAAAGGCTGATGTGGTTATCTGCATCGGTATCGGAGGCTCTTACCTCGGTGCGAAGGCTGTCATTGAGGCTATGAGCAACTCTTTCGAGTTTTTGAATAAGAAGCACGCGAACCCAACAGTAGTGTTCGCTGGTCAGAATATCTCGGAGGATTACACTTACGAGCTTTTGGAGGCTACAAAGGAGTACTCTGTTGCGGCTATCGTAATCTCAAAGTCAGGTACTACAACCGAGCCAGCTATCGCCTTCCGCCTTATCAAGGCAGAGCTTGAGAAGCGTTATGGCAAGGCAGAGGCTGCCGAGCGTATCGTGGCTATCACCGACGCTGCTCGTGGTGCACTCAAGACACTCGCTACACAGGAGGGCTATCCTACATTCGTTATTCCAGACAACGTAGGTGGTCGTTTCTCTGTACTCACTCCAGTAGGTTTGTTGCCATTGGCTGTCGCAGGTATCGACATCAAGGCTTTGGTGGCTGGTGCACAGGCTATGGAGAAGGCTACTGCGGCTGATGTAGCTGTTGAGGATAACCTCGCAGCACAGTACGCTATCGTTCGTAACGAGCTCTACAAGGCGGGCAAGAAGGTTGAGATTTTGGGTTCTTATGAGCCAAAGTTGCAGTATGTTGCCGAGTGGTGGAAGCAGCTCTACGGCGAGTCAGAGGGTAAGGATGGTCTTGGTATCTTCCCAGCAAGCGTAACTCTCACTGCCGACCTTCACTCTATGGGTCAGTACATCCAGGAGGGTGAGCGCACACTCTTCGAGACAATCATCTCTGTTGAGAATGCGAAGCACACCGTTAAGGTTGAGGCAGAGGAGGCTAACCTCGATGGCTTGAACTTCCTCGCTGGCAAGCGTATCTCGGAGATTAACAAGATGGCGGAGCTTGGTGTTCGCCTTGCTCACATCGACGGTGGTGTTCCACAGCTCTGCATTGAGATTCCAGCTATCGATGAGACATCTATCGGTGCTCTTATCTACTTCTTCGAGAAGGCGTGCGGTATCAGCGGTTACATCCTCGGCGTAAACCCATTCAACCAGCCAGGTGTTGAGGCTTACAAGAAGAATATGTTTGCTCTTCTCGACAAGCCTGGTTATGAGGAGGAGTCGAAGGCAATTAAAGCTCGCTTGTAAGAAAAAGTGACAAGTTGGGCTATTGTGGCATCTTGCTTGATTTTGGATTGCTCACATACGCCAAGTATGCTCCGCATCCAAAATCTGCGACAAGCTTCAAAATAGCCTCAACTATCCACTTTTTGGGGGGGAAGGAATAAACAAGATAATCTCCCGTTATTTCCTTTTTTTGGAATCGGGGATAGATAATAAAACCGCCTGACCCGAAAGGGTTGGGCGGCTTGTTTTTTTTGGTGTGAGGAATAAAAAATTGCCGCCCCGCGAGGAACGGCAATTTCTATTTAGTGCAAATCGGATTATTTGCCATCGCGGTCGGCGAGCATCTTAATCCAGTAACCACCAACCACTGAACGTGCCTTGAAACCAACGTGTGACTTGTTGTCGGTGTTGATCCAGTCGCTCATAGGTACGCGGCTTGTTGACTCGTTGTAGAACTTGTGCAATGGCTTGATGAACTGCTCGAATGTAGCCTTGTCTGGTGACATTGTTGCTGTCCATACAATCCAGTCTGACTTGGTGTAACCACGACGGCAGTCAAGTGGCAAACCATACTCGTTCTGCTTTGTGAGGTAGTAAGCAACCTCGTCCAATGCGATTGATGGGTCGAATACATCGTAGCCGAGCATCTTGTCCCATACCATATTGTACTTCTGGCTCCAAGTGTCACGACCTGTGTCGAATGTGAGGCGGTAGTGATCACCCTCCTGTGCCATCTCCTTCCACTTTGCAGCCATCTCCTTTGCAATAGTGTTGTACTTCTCAGCAACATCCTTCTTACCTGCCATCTTTGCAAGGTCAGCGTAAGCGGCAACACCTACGATAGCCTTAACTGCGAGGTTGGCGTTGCGTGCCCAGTGACCTGCGAAGTCATCTGTACAGAGCTGGTTAGCTGGGTCACCACCATTCTCTACGAGGTAGTCAGCCCAGGTTGTCAGAGCATCCCAGTGCTTCAATGCGTAGTCAGCCTTACCCTCTGCCTGGCAGATAGCACCAGTCAGGATGAGCATATTACCGCACTCTTCAACAGGCATATCGCCACCATAAGTCTGACCGTTTGCCTGTGGGTATGTACCAACGTCGTGTGCTGCGAAAGGCTTTGTCCACTTGCCACTCTCGGTGTAGTAGAAGATGAAGTTCAACAGACCCTTAGCGAGCTCTGGGTTGTAGTAAAGGAACATTGGAGCTGATGGATAAGTTACATCCACAGTACCGATTGAACCGTTAGAGTTGTTCTCCTTTGACAACCAAGCCAAGTCACCGTTAGGTGTCTCGATAAGCTTGTGAGCTGTGATAGCCTGACGATATGCCAAGGCGCAAAGCTCTGCATACTCCTTACCGCCAGAGATTGTCGCATCCTTCATAAGCTGTGCGTCGAACTTCTCGCAACGCTTCATCAGCTGCTCATACTCTGCAGCAGCCAAAGCAAACTGCTTCTGGATAGAGCTGTCACCCTTACGGTTCCAGTAAGGACGGATGTTCTCGCGGAAGTACTGGATAGAGTAGAGGTCGTCGTAACCTACCATAATGTAGTTGCTAACAGCAGCAGCACCTACCTTGCCGAGCTTCTTCGAGAGAGCCATCTGTGTGCCCTCGCCAGCAGAAGCAACCTCGCCATTTGCAGCAAATGCCTTACGCAATGCAACTGACTCGCCAACGGCGTTTGCAGTCTGCTTGTCGGCAGCCATATAGAAGTAACCCCAGTCGATACGAATGTCGTCGCCACGATGAGCCAATACGCGCTGTGACTCTGTACCTGACTTAACGTAGTTGAACTGCTCGTCAGACTCTGTAGTGCTGATGCTCTTCTGTGTTGGCATATTGCGTGCCCAGTCAGCTGAAGCCTCGAAGTAAACCTCAACGTCGTGCTCTGCACCGTCGTTAGACTTAACCTCGTAAGTAACATAGTTTACAGGACGTGACACGAGCTCCAGATTCTCCATAAAGAGAGGAGCTGCGAATGTAAGCTTCAAATCCACGCCACCGCAAGTGAAGTCGTAGATTGTACGTGTAGCCTGAACATCTGCAGATGTCTGGATGGCTGTCTGGGGCATGATAATCTCATCAACTGACTGCTTGTAAAGACCGAAGTCAACCAACGCCAAACCAGGACCGTTGTAGCAGTGAGCAGCGAATGTGAACTTGCCGTCAGAGTTCTTCAAAAGCTCATCTGGCACAGCGGCCAATACGTTCTCGCGTGCTGCGTTACCTGTATCAACAATCTTTGTACCGTTGAGGTAGAGCTCGAAGTTATCATCGTGAGAGTACATCACGAAGAGCTTGCTGTTCTTCAACTCCTCGGGGTTAATCTCAACCTCGCGGCGTACCCAGATATTACGAGTATCCCATACGGTCTTAACATTTGTAGAGTTCAAGCCGAAAGCAGCCTCGCCCTTCTTCCACTTCTTGTCGTTGAAGCCAGGCTTTGTCCAAGCGTCACCCTTTGGCTCCTCGAAGGTGTAAGTACCCCACCAAGCCTCCTCAACAGACATTGGTGCCAAAGCCGAGATTGTAGGCTCCTCCTGACCCATAAAGCGGTAGAGCTGACCATCTACGCGAAGAGTACCAACGAATGGGAACTTCTTCTCTGTCCAGTGCATAACCTGTGAGTCATACAGGTTGTCGGTTGGCGACCACGCTGAAGTGTAGGGGTCGATTGTGATGAGCGGATACGCAGGTGCGCGCATCTCATTCTTCACCTGTTGTGGCGCGCTACAGCTCACTGCCAAAGCAGCAACAGCGGCAACTGCCATAAAGAGTTTTTTCATCATAATTTTGTGTATTAAGTGTTTAAGTAGTTATTCTTTTGGCAAAGATAGTCAAATATATGAGAATATGCGAAAAAATGGGCATAATTATACAATATTCATAAAAAAAGAGTTTGCCCCGTGGAGCAAACTCTCATGTATATCAAGGTATAGACTCTTACTGCAACTCGTCAGCAAGCATCTTAATCCAGTAGCCACCCACAACAGAGCGAGCCTGGAAGCCAACGTGTGATGGAGAGTCTGTGCTGTACCAGTCACTCATAGGAGCACGACCCTTTGTCTCGTTATAGAACTTGTGCAGAGGCTTGATGAACTGCTCGAATGTAGCCTTGTCAGGAGACATTGTAGCTGACCAGATTACCCAGTCAGACTTTGAGTATGTCTTGCGGCAGTCGAGTGGCAAACCATATACGTTCTGCTTTGTGAGGTAGTAAGCAATCTCATCCAATGCGATAGATGGGTCGAATACGTTGTAGCCGAGCATCTTGTCCCATACGAGGTTGTACTTCTGGCTCCAAGTATCCTTGCCTGTGTCGAATGTGAGGCGGTAGTGGTCACCCTCCTGTGCCATCTCCTTCCACTTTGCAGCCATCTCCTTTGCAATAGTGTTGTACTTCTCTGCTACATTCTTCTTGCCTGCCATCTTTGCAAGGTCAGCATATGCTGCAACACCTACGATAGCCTTAACAGCAAGGTTAGCGTTGCGTGCCCAGTGACCAGCGAAGTCATCTGTACAGAGCTGGTTAGCTGGGTCGCCACCATTCTCTACGAGATAGTCTGTCCAAGTAGTAAGAACATCCCAGTGCTTCAGGGCGTAGTCAGCCTTGCCCTCCATCTTACAGATAGCACCAGTCAGGATAAGCATATTACCGCACTCCTCAACAGGCATATCACCACCGTAAGTCTGACCGTTAGCCAATGGGTATGTACCAACGTCGTGTGCTGCGAAAGGCTTTGTCCACTTGCCACTCTCTGAGTAGTAGAAGATGAAGTTGATGAGAGCCTTTGCGAACTCTGGGTTATAGTAAAGGAACATAGGAGCTGATGGATAAGTTACATCCACAGTACCGATTGAGCCGTTAGAATAGTTCTCCTTTGAGAGCCAAGCGAGCTCGCCGTTAGGAGTCTCGATAAGCTTGTGAGCTGCGATAGCCTGACGGTATGCCAATGCGAGCAACTCTGCATACTCCTTACCACCAGAGATAGCAGCGTCGTGCATCAACTTTGCGTCGAACTTCTCGCAACGCTTCATCAACTGCTCGTACTCGGCAGCGGCCAAAGCGAACTGCTTCTGGATAGAGCTGTCGCCCTTGCGGTTCCAGTAAGGACGGATGTTCTCCTTGAAGTACTGGATAGAGTAGATATCATCGTAACCAACCATAATGTAGTTGCTAACCTCTGCAGCGCCTACCTTGCCGAGCTTTGCAGAGAGAGCCATCTGGTTGCCATCGTTAGTAGATGCTACCTCGCCACCCTCAACAAATGCCTTGCGGAGGTTAAGTGCGTTACCCACTGCGTTAGTGTGGTTCTTGTCAGCTGCCATATAGAAGTAACCCCAGTCGATACGAACATCGTCACCGCGACGACCGAGAATCTTCTGTGAGTCTGTACCTGTCTTAACATAGTTGAACTGCTCGTCAGCCTCAACAGAGCTTGTGCTCTTCTGTGCTGGTGTGTTCTGTGCCCAGTGTGTGTCAGCCTCGAAGTAAACCTCAACGTCGTGCTCTGCGCCGTCGTTAGACTTAACAGCGTAAGTAACGTAGTTTACAGGACGAGCAACCAACTCTGGCTCCTCCAGGAACATAGGAGCAGCGAATGTGAGTGTCAAATCAACAGGACCGCAAGTGAATGTGTAGATTGTACGTGTAGCCTGAACATCAGCAGATGTCTGTGTAGCTGTCTGGTTCATTACAACAGCGTTTGAAGGCTGCTTGTAAACACCGAAATCAACCAAAGCACCACCTGTGCGGTTGTGGCAGTGAGCGGCGATAGTGAGCTTGCCGTTTGCCTTTGCAATCAACTCTGCTGGGATACGCTTGTAAACGTTCTCCTTCCAAGAGTAGTCTGTTGCGATGAGCTCCTCACCGTTTACATAGAGCTTGAAGATATCATCGTGAGAGTAGAGGATGAAGAGGTTGTGGTCCTTTACCTCCTCAGGCTTGAACTCTACTGTACGACGTACCCAGATATCGCTTGAGTCCCACTCTGTATTTACATCATAGTACTGCTTTGTGCCGAATGGAGCTGGAGCCTGCTTCCAATTCTTCTCATTGAAGTCAGCCTCTGTCCACTTTCTGTTAGGCTTCTCCATAGTGTAAGATGCAGTCCAAACATCCTGTGAAGCAACAGGAGCAAGAGCTGTCATAACCATCTCCTCCTCGCCCATAAAGCGGTAGATCTGACCATCAACACGCAATGTGCCCAGGAATGGGAACTTCTTGCCTGTCCAGTGTGTAACCTGGTGATCGTAGAGGTTGTCAGCGGGTGACCAAGCCGATGTGTAAGGGTCGATAGTGATAAGAGGATAAGATGGCGCACGCATCTCATTCTTCACTGGTGCTGGTGAGCTGCAGCTAACTGCCAAAGCAAACATTGCTACAACTGCCAAAAGTAGTTTTTTCATAATAATTATTGTGTTTGTGTTAAATGTATGAATTCCAAGGTGCAAATATAACCATAATAATTGATAGTAAAGCGCCAAATGCCAAAAACTTTACTCTTTTGTGCGTAATAGAGAGGCGGTGAAAAACAAAAATCGCAACCCTCCGCCGATGGGAGAGTTGCGAAAAGCTTATACTATGAAAGGATAATTTACTTTGTCATACGGTCAGAAAGCATCTTAATCCAGTAGCCTCCCACAACCGAACGTGCCTGCATACCGATGTGGCGGTTGCGGTCGGTGTGGTAGTAGTCACTCATAGGTACACGACCCGATGTCTCGTTGTAGAGGTTATACATTGGTGTGATAAACTTCTGGAATGTGGCGTTGTCGTCAGCAAGCGTAGCTGTCCACATCACCCAGTCGCACTTCGCGCCATTGCCACGACTGTCGAGTGGCAAACCATACTTGTTGAACTTCGTGAGGTAGTAAGCCACCTCTGTTGGGGCGATTGATGGGTCAAATACGTTGTAGCCCAGCATCTTGTCCCAAACGAGGTTGTACTTCTGGCTCCAAGTCTCTGCACCTGTGTCGAATGTGAGGCTGTAGTGGTCGCCCTCGTCGGCATTCTCCTTCCAGAAGGCAGCCCATTTATCCGCCTCGGCACGATACTTCTCGGCTACGTCATCCTTGCCAGCCATCTTTGCCATATCGGCATAAGCTGCGATACCGATAACGGCCTTGATAGCGAGGTTGGCGTTGCGTGATGAGTGACCCATAAAGTCGTCTGTGCAGAGCTGGTGTGCAGGGTCGCCACCGTGCTCAACAAGGTAGTCTGCCCACTGTGTCAAAGCGTCCCAATGCTTCAGGGCGTAATCAACATTACCTTCGAGCTTGCTTATAGCACCTGTCATCACGAGCAGGTTACCCGACTCCTCGACAGGCATACCGCCTGTGTAGCGCTCACCCCAAACGTGTGGGTAGCAACCAACGTCGTGAGCCGCGTAAGGCTTATCCCAGCGGTCGCTCTCGCAGAGGTCGAAGATGAAGTTAAGCAACGCCTTTGCAAGGTCGAGGTTATAGTAAGCAAAGAGTGGGAACGATGGATATGTCACATCGACAGTACCGATACAACCATTAGAGAAATTCTCCTTTGAGAGCCAAGCTAACTCGCCGTTAGGCATCTCGATGAGCTTGTGAGCCGCGATAGACTGACGGTAAGCCAGTGCGCACAACTCGGCGTACTCCTTACCACCCGCCTTGTAAGCCTCAGCCATAAGCTCGGCATCGAACTTCTCGCAACGCTTCTTCAGTGACTTGTATTCATCGGCTGCTGCTGTGAATTGCTTTTGGATAGAGCTATCCTCGTTGCGGTTCCAGTATGGGCGAATCTTCTCCTTGTAGTAGAGGATAGAGTAGATGTCGTCGTAACCTACCATAATGTAGTCGCTGACACTCTTTGCGCCTACCTTGCCCAGGTTGGATGCGATGGCGAGGTAGTTGTCGCCATCGTTTGAAGAGATTGTGCCATTCTCAACCCACTCCTTACGCATAGCGAAAGGCTCGCCTGCAGCTGTGGTGTGAGTAGTCTTGTCGGCTGTGAGGTAGAAGTAACCCCAGTCGCAACGGATGTTGTCGCCGTGCTTTGCCAATACGGGCTGCTCAACGGTACCTGTCTTTGCATATACGAAGCGCTCGTCAGAGAGTGTTTCACTCTCGCTCTTCTGTGATGCGATGTTGCGTGCCCAATGTGGTCCCGCCTCAAAGTAGATATCCACATCGTGCTCTGCGCCGTCGTTGGATGTAACTTCGTAAGTGACGTAGTTCACAGGACGAGACATCAGCTCAAGGTTGTCCATCAGTACGGGAGCCATAAATGTGAGCTTTAGATCCACACCACCGCATGTGAAGTCGTAGATTGTGCGTGTTGCCTGCACGTCGGCAGAGGTCTGAACAGCTGCCTCGCTCAACTTTTTGTCTTTGTTGTTTGTGTAATAAAGACCAAAATCAACCATCTGACCACCCGCTGTGTTCTGGCAGTGAGCAGCGATAGTGAGGCGGTTGCCCCACTTTGCAATCTGCTCCTTCGAAAGCTCCAATTTCAGATACTCATTCCAAGAGTTGCCTGTGTTGATAACTCGGTCACCGTTGATGTAGAGCTCGAAAATATCATCATGCGAGTAAATCAGAATAAATTTATCGGCATTCATCTGCTCTGGGGTGAGTTCAACGTTGCGGCGTAACCAGATATTTGGCGTTCCCCATACGGTCTTAACATCGTACTCGCCAGGACGACCAAAAGGCGCGAGTGACTTCTGCCACTTCTTATCGTTGTAATCAGCCTTTGTCCAGTCGCCTTTAGGTTTGTCGAGGGTGTATGTAGCCTCCCAAGGAGATTCATCACCCATAGCTGCGATAGGTGTGTAGGAGTCGCCCTCAATGCCCATAAAACGATAAGGCTTGCCATCTACGCGCAATACACCGATAAATGGAAAATCCTTCTCTGTCCAGTGGATGACATTATTGTCATAGAGGTTGTCGGCACCCGACCACGCCGAGGTGTAGGGGTCGATTGTGATAAGTGGATAGGCAGGAGCGCGCAGGTCGCTCTTAATCTGCTCTGGAGCAGAACATCCAACCACAGATGCGAATGCCGCAATAGCTAAAAATAGTTTTTTCATAGTTGTTTATTGTTTTAGGTTTGTTACTCAATCTTTACCAGTCCCTCGCACGAAACATAATGCTCCTTGATGCCAAGTTCCTCCATCCAGCCGCGAACAATGACCGACTCAAAATGACCTGTGTTGAAACCATTGCCCGTATCGTTGTTATAGAGCCACGATGGACTTGGCCATAGAGCGGCGCGGAACTTTACCTTCTCGTAAAAATTCTTCTTTACAGCCCAGTTGCCGTGATGTGCCAGCTGAAGATAGTCGCACTCAAGGTCTTTGGCGTACTCCGATTTGAGCAGTTTGTCGCCTCCCTCAACACCCAGGTCACCAAGGAAGATGAATGACTTGTGCTTGTCCCACATCTTTATAACCATACTTGAGTTATTATAGCCATTGCCTAATATTTCGGGGTTTTTCTCTCCCAATATTTTGAACTTCACGCCATCAATCTCGAACTCATCACCACAATGGCAATCAATCACTTCGGTTGTTTTAACGTTGTCCAATAAGTTGTAGAATACGCGGGTGTAATCCGCCCATTTCTTCTCCTCGGTATCAATGAGAGCATCGGTAAACCGAGAGTGGTAGATTTTGTTGATTTTGATTCCGTTAGGCTTTTCGAGCAGATCCTTCAATGCGCCCATATGGTCGTTGTGGGGGTGTGACACAAACCACGCAGCCACCTCGCCACCCAGGGCGTCAATAAATCCGCGCAGATAATTCTTCTCGCGCTCCTCGCCACCATCCATAACGATGATTTTACCGTTATGGGTGCGAATTACATAGCTATTGCCGATGGTGTTTACCTGTGACTCCAGCTGCCACAGAGTGAAGGTCTTTTTTGCCTCACAGCCCAATGCGATGCAGAGGGCTGCGACGAGTAGCAATATGCGTTTCATAGCTATTTGGTCTTTTTGTCCTTGAGCATTTTAATCCAGTAACCTCCAACAACCGAGCGTGCCTGCAACCAGCCTGTGCGGTGGTTGTTAGAGTTGGTCTGGTAGAGGTCAGGCATTGGGCAACGACCTGTGGTGGTGTTGTAGAAGTTATACATAGGTGTGATGAACTTCTCAAATGTAGCTTTGTCCGATGAGAGTGTAGCCGACCACATCAGCCAGTCGCTCTTTGTTGTGTAGCTGCGGTGGTCGAGTGAAAGACCATAATCGTTGAACTTTGTCTGGTAGTATGCCACCTCTGTTTCGGCTATATCCTTGTCAAAGACGTTGAGACCCAGGATTTCGTCCCACACGAGGTTATACTTCATACTCCATGTATCCTTGTCGGTATCGAATGTGAGGCGGTAGTGGTCACCCTCGCCAGCCATCTCTTTCCACTTTGCTGCCATCTCTTTGGCCTTTGTCATAAACTGCTCGGCAACATCCGTCTTGCCTGCCATCTTCGCCAAGTCGGCATAAGCCGCTACGCCCAGGATAGCCTTGATAGAGAGGTTTGTGTTGCGCGCCAGGTGACCCATAAAGTCATCGGTGCAGAGCTGGTTGCGTGGGTCCTGACCATTCTCGGCAAGGTAGTTTGCCCACGTTGTGAGTACATCCCAATGCTTCAGAGCATAGTCTGCTGTGCCGTCTCCCTGACAGATAGCGTCGGTCATAATGAGCATATTGCCAGACTCCTCAATAGGCATTCCCTCGCCACCGTAGTCCTCGCCGCGCAGGTGTGGGTAACGACCCGCATCGTGTGCAGCGTAAGGGCGAGTCCACTTTTCGCTCTCGCAGAGCTCGAAAATGAAGTTCAGTAGACCCTTTGCCAAATCGGGGTTGTAATATACATAGAGTGGGAATGATGGGAATGTGACATCCACAGTGCCCAGACATCCGTTTGAGAAGTTCTCCTTCGAAATCCACGCAATGAAACCACTTGGAGACTCGATGAGCTTATGTGCTGCGATAGATTGGCGATAGGCGAGAGCGCACAGCTCGGCGTACTGCTTACCGCCTGCCTCGGTTGCACTCTTCATAAGCTCTGCGTCAAACTTCTCGCAACGCTTCTTCAGTGTGTTATACTCATCAGCTGCCAGAGCAAATTGCTCCTCGATAGAGCTGTCACCCTTGCGATTCCAATATGGGCGCACCTTCTCGCCGTAGTAGAGTATTGAGTAGAGGTCGTCGTAACCAACCATAATATAGTCGCTCACGCCACTCTTGCCCACCTTGCCGAGGCTGGCAGAGATAGAGAGGTAATCACCCTTGTCGTTGCTGCTTGTTGCTCCATCGGCGATGAAGGCGTTGCGTGAAGTGAATGGGTCGCCTGTGGCGGTTGTGTACTTTGATTTGTCGCCTGCCAAATAGAAATAACCCCAGTCGATGCGTACATCATCGCCAAACTTCTGCAATACGGGCTGCTCTACGGTACCTGTCTTTGCATATGCAAAACGCTCGTTAGCAGCAACTTCGCTGATGCACTTCTGTGAATCGGCGTGACGTGCCCAATTTGGACCTGCCTCGAAGTAAATCTCAACATCGTGCTCTGCGCCATCGTTTGATGCAACCTCGTACGTGATGTAATTCACAGGGCGTGACATAAGCTCAAGGTTATCCATCAGCACGGGAGCCATAAAGGTGAGTTTCAAATCTACACCGCCGCAAGTGAAGGTGTAGATTGTGCGTGTAGCCTGCACCTCGGCAGATGTCTGCTCGGCTGTCAGATTAAGTTTCTTGTCAGCGCTGTTGGTGTAGTAAAGTCCAAAATCAACCAGTGCACCACCCAATGTGTTGCGGCAGTGAGCCGCGAAGGTAAGACGGTTGCCCCACTTTGCAATCTGCTCCTTGCTAATCTCCTTTGTCAGGTTCTCCTTCCACGTACTATCAGTGGCGATTATCTGCTCGCCATTGATGTAGAGCTTGAAAATGTCGTCGTGAGAGTAGCGGAGAATATATTTTTCAGCCGCCATATCATCTGCTGAAAGCTCCACCGTGCGGCGAATCCAGATATCGGGCGAGTCCCATTGTGTCTTGAGGTCAGTGTAACCCTTGCCAAATGGGGCGCGCGAGGTTTTCCACTTCGAAGTGTTGTAGTCAGCCTTTGTCCAGTCGCCTACAGGCTTGTCGAGAGTGTAATAGCCCTCCCAATAGTTCTCCTTGCCCATAGGAGCAATAGGGGTCAGCAGTTCCTGCTCAACGCCCATAAAACGATAAGGCTTGCCATCTACGCGTAACACGCCCACAAAAGGAAAATCCTTCTCGGTCCAGTGCATAATCTGACGGTCGTAGAGGTTGTCAGCGCCTGACCACGCCGAGGTGTAGGGGTCAATAGTGATAAGCGGGTAGGCTGGAGCGCGAAGTTCACTCTTGACGTGTTCCGCAGTAGAACATCCAGCCATAAGTGCCAAAAGTCCAATGATAGTAAGGAATTTTTTCATATATTATTGTTTTTCGATTAGTAATTTGTTTGTAGTAAAATAAAGTGAACTTAACGTTTCTCGCGCTCACGGATAAAATTCATCAGCATAGGGTAACCAGGCAAGCACATGTCGTGACCGTAGCCGTCAAACTCAAAGAGTGTGACATCCTTATGCCCCACAAGGCGTAACATACGATACATATAAGCATTCTCCTCATATCTGCCGAGCATCTCACGCTCTCTATCACCCGTGAGTAGCAGGATAGGCGCTGCATCGCCTCTGACGTGGTACAGTGGAGCCATCTTGTCGATAAGAGGCAACTTGTCCGACATACCTCTCACTCTGCGCTCCTCGAAGTGGGTAATCATCTGACCGCTAAAGGGGATAATGCCCTTCACGCGGTCGATATCCATACCGTAACGCTTCAGGCGGCTCTTGTCAAGTCCGACCATACTAACCAAGTAGCCTCCAGCCGAGTGCCCCGTGAGATATACCTTGTCGGGGCTACCACCATAACTCTCGATGTTGGCAAAGACCCACGCTATGGCGCACGCCGCATCGTCGATAATCTGGTCAACGCTCACGTGTGGCGAGAAGCGGTAGCCTACGCCCACACATACCGCGCCGTCACGCATAATCTCGTTTGGAATATGTTTTCCACCGCCCGTCAGACCGCCACCGTGAAACCACACTATCACAGGCGCATCCTTCGCCCCTTCGGGTACGGCTACATCCAAACGGCACATCTTCTTGGCATAGTCGTCATCGCTACGATATTGCAAATCTCTCTCAATCTTGTAATCGGCTGCCATTGCGCCGATGGTTGCCATCAATAGCGACAGCAAAAGTGCTACTCTTCTCATAATCTTTGGTTCTATGCTTTTTTTAGAGCCATTATGAACTCTGCATTTCTACTCCACATTGCTTCAGTTGCAAACCATAACTCGCGCGCCTCGGTCGTGGGCGATGGACGCTCGTTGCGGCACTCTTTCAAATACTCCTCGTCGGCGGGGTGATGGTCGGCTGTAAACTCCTCATACCACGCTTTGTGGCGTGTGCGTAGCTGACGCAACGCATCGCGGTCAATGCCTCCCGAGCGGCGATATTCCGCCCACAAAAGCAACAGCTGATACTCTGCCGACTTGGGCGAAATGTCAAACATTGCGCCCTCCAGACAGTCGTAATCCTCAATCTCTACATAGGCAAACGCCAACGGCACGACAGCCTCCAGGTGGTCCTCCTCGTCAAGCTCCAGCAGACTCTCCCACAGCGCGGCAGCCATCTCCACCTCGCCAATCATCATATGGTCGGCAGCCGAGCGATATAATACCTCCATAGCTGCGCGTGAAGAGCTATCGTTCCAGTCAAGGCGCACCACCTCGTCGCCAACAGCCTCCAGCAGTTGCTGCGCCCCTTCAAAGCGTAATTCGCACGCCTGCGCTACCTTGCCCTCGCGCTCCAGGCGCTGTGTGCGGCGCAGAATATCGTTAAACCACTCTCCCTCGACCTGCCAAAGCCCTGTCGAGACAGGTGAAATCATCACTTTACCCATATTACTCCTGCTTTGCCTCCTTCAACACCTTCATCCACATCGCAGCCGACAACAATAGTGTCACCGCACCAGCCAGGACGTAAGCCAACGTGTGGTTTGCCATTCCGATAAACTGCCCCGAGATAAATACAAACGAGGTGCAGATATATGTCATCAGCATTGCTGGTGGCAGGGCGACCCAAATGTTGCGCTTGTGTTTCTTCAGATATACCACAATTACCCACAACGTCACCACCGACATAGCCTGGTTTGTCCAGGCGAAGTAGCGCCATACAACGTCAAAATCGACAAACAGAAGCACTATGCCGATAAGGAACAGAGGGCAGGCGATAGCAAAGCGCTTCCACAATGTACGCTGCTCGAACTTCAACACATCGGCTACAATCAGACGTGCCGAACGGAAAGCCGTATCACCTGATGTGATAGCCGCTGCAACCACACCAAACAGAGCGATAAAGCCTCCTACTGCACCCAGCGTAGTGTTTGAGATTGTGCCCACAGCCCACGCTGCATCGTTGCCGTGCTCCGCCAGGGCAGCCACCAATGAGTCAGGACCATGAAAGAATGCCATTCCGATGGCAGCCCATATTAGGGCTATGATAGACTCTGTAATCATTGAACCGTAGAATATCATACGACCCTCACGCTCGTTGTTCATACAGCGCGCCATCAGAGGCGACTGCGTAGCGTGGAAGCCCGAGATGGCTCCGCAGGCTACTGTGATAAAGAGCGTAGGGATGATAGGCATTGCATCGGGGTTGGGCTGGTAGTTGCGCAACGTCTCAAATGTGAGGTTAGGGATGGTGTAGTCGCCCTTGAAGAGCACCACAGCCAGACCTACCGACATAAAAATCAGTGCTCCACCGAACAGGGGGTAAATTTTACCGATGAGCTTGTCGATAGGGAGCATCGTGGCGATGAAATAGTAAACCAGGATTATCGCAATCCAACCCCAGTAGGGGATGGCTGTTGTCATTCCGCTCAAGATGCTTGCGGGCGAGCGCATAAAGACAACGCCTACAAGTATGAGCAAAACCAGCGACAACGCACGCATAAACTGACGCATACCTCCGCCCAGGTAGCGACCTACTATCTCGGGCAGGCTCAAGCCATCGTTGCGGAGCAGGATGATGCCCGACAGATAGTCGTGCATAGCGCCTACGAAAATACCTCCCAATGTAATCCATAAAAAGACAACAGGACCGAAACACGCACCCATCACAGCGCCGAAGATAGGACCTATGCCAGCGATGTTGAGCAGCTGTATAAGGAATGTGCGCCAACGTGGCATAGGGATATAATCCACTCCGTCATAGAGTGTTGCAGATGGAACGGCGGCCTTTTCGTTAATTTTGCAAACGCGGTCAAGATAAGCGCCATAACCGAAGTAGGCACCGACGAGCAGGGCTAAACAAATAAGGAAAGTAATCATAGGTTTAGTTTTTTGGCAGCTCTCTGTGGAGCGCAATTTCATTGCGAAGTTACTAAAAAATTATAAGAAAATGTTAATTTTTCGAAATTAGATGTACCAACTTGCAAAATATTTACGATATTTGCACCCACAAACGGGTCGCCCGACGACCCCCAGGCTGAATTAGCTCAGTGGTAGAGCACTTCACTCGTAATGAAGGGGTCTCGAGTTCAAGTCTCGAATTCAGCTCATAGGAAGGAATAGCCGAAAGGTTGTTCCTTTCTTTGTTTATTTGCAAAACCTTGAACGAGAGACCCCCGAAGCCTCCCTTTCCCAAAGGGATGTTTGGAGGAAATGTCAATATAATCCAGAGGATGGGTTGGGGGAATATCGTTGCCTGATGGGCACAAAAAAAGAGCAGACCTAAATCTGCTCTTTTTTTTGTGCCCAGGACAAGACTCGAACTTGCACGAGCTAATGCTCACTACCCCCTCAAAGTAGCGTGTCTACCAATTTCACCACCTGGGCCTCTTCACTCGTGGCGGATAATGCTCCGCCGAAAAGGTGTGCAAATATAGACACTATTTTGTAAACTGCAAAATTTTTCAGAAAAAAATCGCAAAAAGAGTATCTTTTTTCTCGGCGTGAGCCGTAAAACACTACATAAATATCATCAATATCACCTGCGCCAGCACCACGCGGGCGAACATCGAGAGCGGATAGACCGTTGCGTAGGCGACCGAGGCGTACTCGCCAGGGATGGTGTCGTTGGCGTAGTTCAGCGCCATTGGGTTTGCCATCGAGCCGCAGAGCATACCGCACGTTGTGCCGAAATCCTGCTTCGCCCAGCGCATCGAGGCGTAACCCATAATCAGCACGGGCAGCAGCGTGATAACAAATCCCAAACCTACCCATATCAAGCCCGTAGAACTGAAGGCTGTTGCAAAGAAATCGCCGCCAGCATTCAGACCAAGGCACGCCAGATAGAGCGAAAGACCAAAGGCGCGTAGCATAAGGTTGGCGCTCTGCGTGGTGTATGTAACAAGATGAAAACGAGGTCCGTAGATACCCATCAGGATACCCAGCACGATAGGCCCGCCCGCCAGACCGAGCTTCACAGGAAGCGAAATGCCTGGCACAGAGATAGGAATTGCACCCAGCACAAGACCCAGCGCAAGACCGATATATATTGCTGCGAGGTTTGGCTCGTTCAATTCGCCCTCGGCATTACCCAGCACCTTCTCGACCTTCATCACAGCTCTCTCGCCACCCACAACCACAACGCAGTCGCCCACCTGTAACATCAGGTCGGGAGTAGCCAGCAGAGCCATGCCACTGCGATATATGCGGCTGATGTTTATGCCGTAGCTGTTTCGCAGATGTAGCGAGCCGAGTTTCTTGCCGTTGATGTCGGAGCGAGTGATGATGATGCGGCGCGATACCAGACGGCTATCGACCTTGTTCCAATCGACATTATCGTTGTTCCAGTCGATACTCTCGCGCTTGCCTATCATCGCCTCCATAGTGTCGATATCCTTGCGAGAGGTGACAATCATCACGCGGTCGCCCTCCTCCAGCGTCGTGTCGTTCGAAGGCAGGATAACCTCGCCACCGCGCCACAAGCGTGAGATGACAAATGGCACGTGGGCATACTCCGCCAGCTTGTGCAAATCCTTACCAAAGACGCCTGGGTTCTGCACACGCAACGTGGCAACGTAGGTGTTGTTTTCGTGCTTGGCGTTGGGGGCTGCCACATCCTCCTTCCTGACCCATAGACGGTGCATCAAAAGGATGGCGATAATCACTCCTACCACGCCCAAAGGATATGTCACGGCGCAACTCAATGCGGGTACCGTTGTCGGCATATTCATCTGCGCCAGCGTCTGTTGTGAGGCTCCGAGGGCTGGGGTGTTGGTTGTAGCGCCACACAGCACACCCATCATCTCGGGCAGGGGCATATTCATCGTAAAGCTGATGATAACAGCCATCGCTGTGCCGATGAGTATCACGCCCATACCCAGCATATTAAGCTTAACGCCTCCCGCACGGAAAGCACTCATAAAGCCAGGACCCACCTGCAAGCCGAGTGAATAGACAAACAGTGCCAGACCGAAGTTCTCGGCAAAGAGCAGTACGCGCTCGTCGATTGTGACACCGAAGTGTCCCGCCACGATGCCAGCGAAAAAGACAAATGTCACACCGAGCGATACGCCCCACATACGCACCTTACCGAACAAGAGTCCTATGGCAGAGATGAGCGATATGACAATCACCGCCTGCGTGGCAGAGTGAGAGAGGATGAGTGATTCAAACATCTTAATCAGGTTGTTTCCGTTATTTATTTCAGCTCCATCTCGTCAAGCAGATAGGAAGCGCCACCTATGCGGTCAATCACAAACAACACATAGCGTATATCCACCGAGATATTGCGGCAGATGGTTGGGTCGAACTCCATGTCGCTCATCGTAGAACGCCATGTGCGGTCGAAGTTGATACCGATAAGCTCACCCTTGCCATTGATGACAGGCGAACCAGAGTTTCCGCCCGATGTGTGGTTTGTGGCGAGGAAACATACGGCTACGCTCTCGCGGTCGCCAATCTTCGATGCCCAGCGACCATAATCCTTGCGGGCGTAGATGTCACGCAGCGACTGTGGGATGTTGTAGTCGTAGATGTTTGGATCGTCCTTGGCAATGATACCGTCGATTGTGGTCACAGGGTTGTGATACTCGCCATCGGCATACTCATAGCCAGCTACCTTACCATACGCCACACGCAGAGTGAAGTTTGCGTCGGGGTAGAAGGCGCGCTCCTTGTCCCACTCACGCAGGGCACGCATATATGGACGATACCACTGCTCCACATCGGGGATGTTGCTCAGGTTGCGGTATGCCACCTTTGCAATCTCACGGCGCATAGGCATCAAGATTGTTGCCAACTCTGCCATTGGGTCGCCCTCGAGTGCCGTAGAGTCGAAGTTGTCCGATGTAATCTTGGTGTTGTCGTAGAGGTAATCAACATAAGCCGCCACGCCGCCCTTTGCCTCGATGGCTGCGGTCAGCTCGGCTGGAATCTTCTCTGCTGGCATACGTTTGAGGAACTCTGCGAGCATTGCGTGTGCAATCTTGCGGTCAATAGCGGCAGAGTAGTTCTTCATAAACCTGGAGTGTGTAGTTTTGACATAGTCGCTGTATAGTGTCCCGCCTTTTAAGCGATCCTTCATGCTAACCAATGTGTTAGCCAGCGATAAAGCCTCGATGCCACCCAATGACTCTGTGAAGAGCTCACGCACATAGTAAGCCTCTTTTGCTTTGTCGTATGATGCGCTCATATCCTGAAGCAGTGTCTTGTACTCTGGCTTGCTGGCTGCCCACGCGGCGAATTCACGTTCGTAAGCCTGCTTCTTCTCAACGGTCTTCAGACGGCGCAAACCCATCACTTCGCCCTGCCACTTCTTCCAGGCATTGGCTATTGAGGCGTGCTTCGATGCATACTGGATACGAACTGCTACATCCTCTGCCTGTGCAGCCGAGATGATGTCGAGTCGCTGTGTGCGAAGCTCAATCTTCATTGGGTCAGAGACCTCGGCGACATACTCCACAGCGTCTGAAGTGACATACTCCTGCGTATTGCCAGGGAAACCGTAAATCATTGTGAAGTCGCCCTCCTTTACGCCCTTGGTCGATACGGCAAAGTGACGCTTTGGTTGATATGGTTTGTTATCTTTTGAGTAGTCGGCGGGCTGGTTGTCAGCGCCTGCATATACGCGGAAGATAGAGAAGTCGCCCGTATGGCGTGGCCAAATCCAGTTGTCGGTGTCGCCGCCGAACTTACCTATTGATGAGGGTGGTGCACCCACCAAACGCACGTCGCGGTATGTCTGATAGACAAACAAGAAATACTGGTTACCATAATACATAGGCTCTACGCTGGCACGATAGCCCTCGCCCGTCTTTGCTGCCTTGACGATGTCGGATACCTTCTCGCCGTTATTGATGCGCTCGGTCACATCCTCCATCCTGACCAACAGGCTCACGGTCAAACCAGGTACAGGCAATTCCTGCTCGCGTGACATTGCCCAGAAGCCATCGGTGAGGTAGTCGTGCTCTACGGATGAGAGCTGCTGGATAGAGCCGTAGCCGCAGTGGTGGTTTGTCAAGAGCAGACCCTCGCCCGATACGAACTCGCCCGTGCAGCCGCCTCCGAACTGAACAACAGCATCCTTCATCGAGGCTTTGTTGATAGAGTATATATCCTCTGCCGAGAGCTTGAAGCCCTTGCGTTTCATATCCTTTATGCGCTCGCCAATAAGGCTTGGCAACCACATACCTTCGTCAGCGTGGCTTGGAGTGAGGAAGCACACGCAAAGCAGTAAAAGTGTAAAAAATTTCTTCATATTATTTCGTTTTTTTATTTGCGGATAATATAGTTTCGAGTTGTGCGTCATTGCGAGGAGGACGTTTGTCCGACGTGGCAATCTCATATATTTATCTCAATCTTTAGAGGAGATTCCCACAGTCGCTACGCTCCTTCGGAATGACGGGTTTGATAACTAAATTAAAAATGTTATTTCCATCTTTTATTTGCGGATAATCTTTACCTCGCCTCTCTCGCCAAAGGCGATGATAGAACTTGGTTGGCAGGTTGGCTTGCCCTGAAAGCGTGGGTTTACAACGAAATCCACACCGTCAATAATCTCTTTGGCAACATCCTTCAGACCCTTTAGTGGTGTAGGCTCGCCCGATATGTTTGCCGATGTCGATACGATAGGCTTGCCAAAGCGGCGCAGCAACTGCTGGCAGAATTCGTGCGCGGGGACTCTCACACCCAATGTGCCCTCCTCGGGGATGAGGTTTGCGGCAACGCCCACAGCACCCTCAAGGATGAGAGTGAGAGGCTTCTCACTCATCTCCATTACCTCGAAGGCTATGCCTGGAGCCTTGTTTACATATCTTACAATCATATCTGCGTCGCGACACAGTACAATCATTGAAGTCTTGTTCTCACTCTGCTTGAGCTTATAGACCTTCTCCACCGCCTCGGCGTTTGTTGCATCACAACCTATGCCCCACACCGTGTCGGTAGGGTAGAGTATCAAACCTCCTGCGCGCAGCACTTCGATGGCTGCAAGTATCTCTTTTTCCATATAAATAGCTGTTTATTATGGCAAATGTAGTGAAAAAATGTTACACTGATGACTCTTTCTCAACTTATTTCGCTCTGTGGGGTTGCTGATTGGTAAATTTTTACTAATTTTGCCATCACGAAAAAAATAATAACAAAAAATAACTCACTATGGGAAGAGCGTTTGAGTATCGCAAAGCAAGAAAAATGAAGCGCTGGGGTCATATGGCGCGCGTATTTACAAAGATCGGTAAGGAGATTGAGATGGCAGTTAAGGCGTCGGGTTCAGACCCATCGTCAAACACTCGTCTTCGTATCCTCATCCAGAATGCCAAGGCAGAGAATATGCCAAAGGAGAATATCGAGCGTGCTATCAAGCGTGCTACGGATAAGGACGCAGCCGATTACAAGGAGATGATTTACGAGGGTTACGGCCCTCACGGTGTAGCTTTCTTGGTTGAGACTGCTACTGACAACACCAACCGTACAGTTGCCAGCGTGCGTATGTACTTCAACAAGTGCGGTGGTACACTTGGTAACTCTGGTTCTGTTGCATTTATGTTCGAGCACAAGTGTATCTTCAAGTTCAAGCCTGCCGAAGGTGCTGACCTTGAGGAGATGGAGCTTGAGATGATTGACCTGGGTGTGGATGAGTTCTATGCCGAGGAGGGTGAGGTGACAGTAAGCGCACCTTACGAGTCATTTGGTGCAATCCAGAAGTGGATTGAGGATATGGGTTACGAGCTCGTATCAGGTGAGGGCGTTCGTATCCCAACCGATACAAAGGAGCTTACAGCCGAGGAGCGTGAGGCTGTTGAGAAGTTGCAGGAGAGACTCGAGGAGGACGATGACGTGGTAAACGTATATACCACTATGGCAGAGGCTGACGAGGAGTAAAATTGTCAAAGCAGGTCTTTTCTGCGTTACGCTTGCGCCATAATTGCTCACATACTTTGAGTATGTTCCGCATTATGTCGCTTCGCAAGCCTTGAAAACCCTCTGCTTATACAATTTCTACAAATAGCAATAAGTTAGGCGCGACCCGAAGGTTGCGCCTATTTTTTGCGTGTTATAATAAAATTTATCTTCGTGGGTAGCGGGGGTGGCACAAAGTGCCATACCCACGAAGATACAGCCTGAAGGCTGGGTTTTTACATATAATATATACGATTGGAATAAACCAAAGGTTTTTATTATCTTTGTGGTAAGAAACAACAAAACTTAAATGAAGATGACGAAGATTTTTATTTTGTCGGCAGTGCTGGCTCTCTTTTCTGCCTGCGCAAACAAGGATGAGTGGCAGCTCGTGTGGAGCGATGAATTCGATGCTGAGCAGATTGATGAGGCTACGTGGACACGTGTGCCTACGGGTAAGGATGATTGGGACGATATGATGTCGTTGCGTGATGACCTTGCTTATGTCGAGAATGGTGAGTTGGTGTTGATGGGTAAGGTCAATGATGGCACAGCTCCCGACAATGGTCGCCCATTTGTTACAGCGGGCATTATCAGCAAGGGCAAGAAGGCTTTCAAGTTAGCCCGCTTTGAGGTGAGGGCGAAGTTCTCATCAGCCAATGGTTTCTGGCCTGCTATATGGCTGTCGGGTCCTTGTCCCGACTACGGCACCGAGGAGTATGCCGAGATTGATATAATGGAGCATCTTAACTTTGATGATTATGTGTTCCATACCGTTCACTCAAAGCACGCCGCAATCATCCACGACAACCCATTGCGTGGAACGACTGTCCCTATCAATCGTGACGATTGGAATATCTATGCTGCCGAGGTCTATCAGGATAGCGTATGTTTCTACGTGAATGGCGCAAAGACGCTTACCTATCCTCGCGTAGAGGGTTTGGAGTATCAGTTTCCATACCCCGAGAAGGAGATGCATATACGTCTTTCAAATCAGCTTGGCGGCGGCTGGGTAGGTCCTGTGAGCAATCCCGAGCAGTTGCCAACGGAATTGCGTATTGACTACGTGAGGGTGTATCAGAAGACAGAGCGATAGGAGGTAAATTATGGTGCGATGGTTGCGCTGTCGCACTTTTTTGTATATATGTTATGAAAACACTCTACAAAATAGTTGTGGCAGTGGCTTTAGCTGCCGTTGTGATGCCCTCGTTTGCGCGTGGTCGCAAGCACGAGGTGACCGTTGTCAGCAACCGTGAGCAGGTGAGGATTTACTCCTCGGCGGTGGAGGATACACTGCGCCTGTTTGTTGTTGCCGACACCCATCTGTGGCTCTCCGACGAGCGCGAGGAGCCTTTTCGCGAGTATAGCAAACGTATGGCGGCGGCATATAATGTGACTTCACATTTCCGCACGGGCGCAAAGACCTCACCCGAGGAGGCATTTCGTCAGACCATCGCCCTGGCAAAGCAGCGCGGCGCGGATGCTGTGGCGTTGGTGGGCGACATATTGAGTTATCCAACGGAGCGAGGAGTAGAGTTTGTGCAGGAGGTTATGCGCGAGTATGGGATGCCGTATTACTACACCCCTGGCAACCACGATTGGCACTATGAGGGTATGAGTGGCACAAGTCAGGAGCTGCGCCGCGAGTGGCGCGACAGGCGACTGAAGCCTCTGTTTCAGGGCAATGACCCCGACGCTTATGGTGTGACGCTGAAGGGTGTGCGTCTGCTCTTTATTGATAGTTCAAATTATGTGATTGAGCCAGAGCAACTGAAGTTTGTGCAGCGCGAGGCTCGTGGCAAGCAGCCGTTTATCCTCTTTCAGCACATCCCGATGTATGCCCCCTCACGCTCTGTGGGTTACGGCATAGGTCATCCCGATTGGGGTGCAAAGGCAGATGGCGGATATAAGATTGAGCGCCGCAGGCAGTGGGCAGAGAGCCACACGAAGCTCGATTATGACTTCTATGATACGGTGGTTGGCGCACCAAATCTGCTGGCTACCTTCGCAGGACACGTTCACACCTATGGATGCGATATCATTGACGGTCGCCCGCACTTTACAGTCGGTGCAAACTTCTCTGCCGCCTATTATGAAGTGATTGTGATGCCTCTAAAATAAAAGAAACTGTCTAACAAGGTGCCTCTTGTTATACAACTTCAAAAGCAAAGGGGTGTCCATCAAACTTGTAGGACAACCCCTTTCTCTTATTTTAAGATATATTTTGCCAAAATACGTTGCAGACCTTTTAAGTCGGTGCCCTTTTTGAACTCCTTCTCGATGGGAACCGACGCCCCACGAATCCACAACTTCATCTCGCAGTCGCCATCAAACGTGCCACCCGTCTCGATGCTGAAATGGGTGATTGAAGAGTAGGGCACAGAGTGATACTCGCGCTTGCTACCCGTCACGCCCTGCACGTTGAGCATAATGAGGCGTTTGGTTGTGAAGACCCACTTGTCGCGGAAAATCTTATACGCCGCCACAATCTGCTCGTCCTCGATGATGATAGGCTCAAACTCGCGTTGCAGCTCCTCGAGGTTTGCTTCGGTGGCGTTGCCGAAGATGTTTTGTATCAGTGACATATCTATTGTTTATTCTTGATTATCCACTCGGCAATCTGCACAGCATTAAGCGCTGCACCCTTCTTAATCTGGTCGGCTACACACCAGAATGTAAGACCATTCTCGCGGCTTATATCCTTGCGGATGCGACCTACATATACAGGATCCTTGCCAGCGATGAAGAGTGGCATAGGGTAGATCTTCTCTGCTGGCTCGTCCATCAAAACAACGCCCTCTGCCTCGGCAAATGCCTTGCGAGCCTCCTCTGGCGAAATCTCACGCTCGGTCTCCACCCAAATACTCTCCGAGTGGGCACGCATAACAGGTACACGTACACACGTTGCCGACACCTTGATGTCGGAGTGCATAATCTTCTGTGTCTCGTTATACATCTTCATCTCCTCCTTGGTGTAGTCGTTCTCGGTGAATACGTCGATGTGAGGAATTACATTGTATGCCAGCTGATATGCGAACTTGTTTACCGTTGGCTCCTCGCCTGCAACCAACTGCTCGTTCTGCTTCTTCAGCTCCGCCATAGCCTGTGCGCCGCCGCCACTTGCCGACTGGTATGTCGCAACGTGAACACGCTTGATGTGAGATACCTTCTCGATAGCGTTCAGTGCCACAACCATCTGGATGGTGGTGCAGTTGGGGTTGGCGATGATGTTGCGAGGTGCGTTGAGTGCATCCTCGGGGTTTACCTCGGGCACAACCAGCGGCACATCCTTATCCATACGGAATGCCGACGAGTTGTCAATCATCAGCGTACCGTGCTTGGTGATGGTCTCTGCAAACTCCACCGATGTAGAGCCTCCAGCCGACGTAAGGGCGATATCGACATCCTTAAAGTCATCGTTATGCTGCAGGAGCTTCACCTCAATCTCCTTGCCACGAAACATATATTTCGTTCCCGCACTACGCTGTGAGCCGAACAGCACCAGCTCGTCGATGGGGAAATCCTTTCTCTCGTTCAGGATGGTCAGGAACTCCTGACCTACGGCGCCACTTGCGCCTACGATAGCAATCTTCATAATTCTGTGATATTATTAACCTAACCTTTAATCAAAAAACTCATCTGGAGCAGCCTGTTGCTGTATGGTCTCCGTGCCCTCCAGCTCCTTCGGACAGTCATAAGACTCCCAACCCTCGGGGCGTGAGAACTTGGCATTGCGGCTCAAGCCCAGACGTGGGTCAGCATAGGCGCGTTTTAAGAACTCGCCCACGATAGGCAACGCCATCACGCTACCCTCACCTGCCGAACTCAAGTGTACCGACTGGTCCTCGCCACCTACCCACGAGCCTGCTACGAGTGTAGGCGTTACGCACATAAACCACGCGTCGCGGTTCTCGTTTGACGTACCCGTCTTACCGCCAATATCCATATTCTCCATACCGAATTGCCAAGCAAGACGACCTCCCGTACCTGCCGTAATCACACGCTCAAGCATAGTGAGCATAGTGTAGGCTGTGTGTTTGTTCACTGCATCCTGCGACTGTGGAATGAAGCTCGAGATGAGGTTGCCCTGACGGTCCTCGATGCGAGTGACGAATATTGGGTCGATATGCACACCCTCGTTCACAAACGTAGAGTAGGCGCTGACCAACTCAAACACATTCGACTCGAAAGCACCCAGACACAGCGCATAAGCGGGGTAGATGTAACTCTTGATACCCATATTGTGGAGGAAGTCAGCCACCGTCTCTGGCTGCTTCGCCTGCTTCATAATCCACGCCGAGTAGTTGTTGCGTGAGTTTGCCAAGCCCCAATAGAGAGGATGCTGCACGCCGTCATACTCCACCTTGCCCGCCTCTTTTGGCGACCAGATACCTGCTGGAGTCTCAATCGACACGGGGAGGTTTGGTGCGTAGGTGCAAGGTGTAAGACCGAGCTGGTCGATGGCGAAGGTGTAGATGAATGGCTTTACCGTAGAGCCAATCTGACGCTTACCCTGCTTTGCCATATCGTACTTGAAGTAGCGGAAGTTAGGACCTCCGACATATACCTTCACATGACCCGAGCGAGGGTCCATCGCCACGATGCTGGCGCGCATAATGCGCTTGTGGTGGAGAATTGAGTCGCGTGGTGACATAACGGTGTCGCGCTCGCCCTTGAAGGTAAAGACGCGCATCTCGCACTTTTCGTTAAACGACGCAAATATCTCCTTCTCCGTTGCGCCCGCCTTCTTCATCTCGCGGTAGCGGTCGGAGTTCTTCATCGCGCGCTTGATTATTGCCTCGCGCTCCTCGGGTGTAGTATCCTGGAAGAGTACTCCCGTAGCTTTCACCTGACGGTCCATACGGGGCTGGATGACGCTCTCCATCTGCTTCTGCACAGCCTCCTCGGCATAACGCTGCATCGTAGGGTTGATGGTGGTGTAGATACGCAGACCATCGCGGTAGATGTTGTATGGCGTACCATCTGCCTTCTGATTCTTCAGACACCAGCCGTACAGAGGATTTTCATCATACTCCTTTACCGCCTGCTCATAGTCCCAATCTGTAAGGAACTGTCGGCGCACAGGGCGCTTGGCGTTCATTACATTACGCAACATCTCGCGGAAATAGGTCGCCTCGCCCTCGTTGTGAGAGATAGGCTTGTAGTTCAACGTGATGGGCAACGCCGTGAGTGAGTCGCACATCTGGCGTGAGATAGCTCCCACCTTACGCATACGGTTGATTACCAGGTTGCGGCGAGCCATTGCGTTCTCGGGGTTACGCACGGGCGAGTAGCGCGTAGGGGCATTCACCACACCCACCAACATTGCTGCCTCCTGAATGTTCAACTCGTTGGGTGACTTACCAAAGAAGGTGCTCGCTGCCGACTTGATACCGTAGGCGTTTGAGCCGTAGGCAACCGTGTTGAGATACATCGCTGCAATCTCCTCCTTGGTGTAGTTGTGCTCCAACTTCAGGGCTGTAATCCACTCCTTGAACTTCGACTGCACGAGCTTCATCGTGCGACCAATCTTGCCTCTGTCGCGCACTGTGTCACGAGGGAAGAGGTTTTTAGCCAGCTGCTGTGTGATGGTTGAGCCACCTCCCTGTGAGTGGTCGCGCAGGGCGATAGTCTTGATACCCACACGGAACAGCGAAGGGATATCAATACCCGAGTGGCTGCGGAAACGCTCGTCCTCTGTTGCGATGAGTGCCGCCACAACGGGAGGAACGACGTGACCGTCCAAAGAGATATGCTTTGTAGAGTCCTGTGGAAAAAGCTCCTCATACTGCACATAGGAACGGTTCTGCACGAAGAATGTGCCGATGACGTGACCATTGTCGCCGTAAATCTCTGTTGCGAGGTTGCTTTTGGGATTCTCCAGCTCCTCAAACGATGGCATACGACCAAATACGCCTGCCGCCGCCAGGAAGAGCATCAGAAAAAGGATTACCACAGGGGTCATCACCGCGACCCACATCAGCTTGACAACCTTACGCTTATCGTTGAAAAAACCTTTTATATCCATAGTTTAATTAAATACGCTTATTACCAACGTACAAAGATACGATATTATAATTCAAAATTCAAAATTGAACGTGTATAATAAGGCGATTTCTGCGTTATACTCGCCCTCAAAATCCTCACATACGTTTAGTATGCTGTGTTTTTTCGGGCTTCGCAAGCCTTGAAATATCTCTCCTTATATACTTTTTAGATTAAATGGGTTTCCCTCAAATTGAGATTGAATGTGTGTGGTAGAGGTGTACTCTCTTGCTAAAATGGGAGTTCCACGCCTGCCGAGAAGTAGAAACTTCCCTCGCTTGGCTGGTAGAACGAGAGTTTGAGGGCTGTGGTGGCTGACGCAGGCTGGTTGAGCAGGTTTATGTCCAGAATGATGTCGCCACCGTAGGCGTGCAGATTGTGCCACTCGTGCCCAACCTTACCCTCCTGATAGAATATGGGAGCTTGGAAGCGAGCGAGGTCGAAACCTGCGTTCAGGCGTATGCGCTTGAAATAGAGAATGCCTTGCCAGCCGCCATCGGGGTAGCATACGGGTAACTGATAATTGAGCGACATTGCCATATAGTTGTGGTTGTGAATCTGGCTTGAGTCGAAACCACGAGGCAGCAGCTTGGTCGATTTGAAACTCAATGCCGACACTGCATCATTGCTCTTGTAGCCGCCAAATGAGTTCTGGTATGCCACAGCCAGCGTGAGGCTGTTATGGGGCATAAAGCCAGGGGTATAAATCTTTGCATAGAGCGCCACCAGGTCGCTGAAGTTGCCGTTGTGCGGGTTTGTGGCGTAGGTTGCCGAAGCCGTTACGCCCCAGGGCGGAGCGAAGTCACGATGTGCCGCACGCACCATATCCTGATATGTGAGCGAGAACTGCGTGAGGTGCAGACCTCGGCTATATCCGATTGTCGCCACGTTGCTTATGCCATCGTCGAATTTCAGTTTACCCGTGTTGGCGATAAGTCCGTTGGAGAACTCCCAGCCTGCCGAGGCTATCAGGTAGCGCGTGTGGTAGCCGCGCTGAAACATCAGCGGGAACGAGAGGTCGGCACCGATGGAGTAGTATCTGCCGCGCGTTGGTGCCTCGGGCAGCTCTATCTCGTGCTTGTCGGGGTTGTAGGTATATACGGGGTATATGTTCTGATGACCTCCGTAGCTGACGTTAAGACTGATGGTGGGACCCAGACCATAGTAGCGCAGCGAGCCCTTGATGATATGCCCCTGTTTGCCGCTATATCCGTATGTGAAGAAGCCCTGCATCGACGAAAGCAGGTTTTGGGTCATCACCGTAGCACCTACATTCATTGTGATGTCGCCCTCGCTCAACGAGAACGGGTCGTAGGAGAGAGGAGCCCAGCTATGCAGGTTAAACAGCGTTGCTGCCTTGCGGTAGCGACGGGTTTTTTGCGCTGTCGCCGACATCTTCTCCTGCGGTGGTGTGATGCTCACCGTGTCAAGGTTTATTATGCCCCACTCGGTGTGAGGGGGATTTACTACGTTGCGGGGGAGTGAAGAGTACGCCACCTCGCCCTGTGACTTCTCGGCTTGCTGCCACGCGGGGTAGTAGCCCAAGGAGTCGTAGGTGGTCATTACAATATGTCCATCTGTGGTTGGCGCAGGGTCAAATGAGCCGTAGGTAGAGGCAGAGAGTTGATACTCCTTGCCTGAGTGCAGGTCTATGCAGTGCGCCTCATCCTTACCCGAAGCAATCGAGCCGAAGTAGAGCTTGCCATCAGCAGCGCGTAGCTTGCTAATGGTGATATAGGCGGGTTTGGTTAGAGGCGAGAGCTTATGCTCGGAGTCTATCTTTGCAATGTGCATACCCTTGTCGGAGGTTACGATGCAGTAGTGGGCGCGTGTTGTGTTATCCCACGCCAAGGAGTGTATCTCGTTGCCGAAAAGTATTGAGAATGAGTGCTCTGTGCCGTCACACAATCGGTGGTGGAACGAATATGTTCCGCTGCTTTCGTACTCTATCCACGCCAGACCTCCCTCGTCGTCAGGGGTGGGGTAGAGGATGTTTTTGCGCTGCATATTGGCTGTGCGAGGGAGCTTGTTGCCGAGGTCAAGGTAGCATAGACTCGATTTTACCTTCTGCTCAAACATCACGCTTCGACGATACTCCGTCCACCACAAGCGGTTGTTTATCTTGTCGTATATGGGACGTGTTGAGACGCTGCCCGTAAAACATAGACGCTGTTCGCTGCCCGTTACGGGGTCTAATGCGACTATCTGGCTGGGCTCGTCAAGGCTCTTTTTGAGCGATATGATTTTGCCATCCACCCACACAGGGTCGGAGTATGTGGTGTAGCTGCTTCTTGCGGGTGCGGCAGTTGGCGAAGTGCTGTTTTCGACGTGTGGCAGGTCGTTCCAGAATGTGTTAAGCGAGGAGAATGTTGAGCGAAACAGTGTCTTTACCGAGAAGCCGAACAGACGTTTCATTCGCCACCCCTCGGAGATAATCATCCAGGGATGACGCGCTCCGTAGGATGCCATATCGTTTGCCATCACCCTGCCCACCAGGTCATTGCCGTGTGCCACCATCTGGTAGCCCAATTTGTAGTGGTCGGGGATGAAGTCGCGGTAGGAGCCGCAGAAGAACTTATCGCTGTTGCGGTATTTTTCAGCTATGTTGCCCATCGCGCGATACTCCAGCGTGAAGCTCGGTTGCAGGGCACGACCAAACGACGAAGCCTGTGTCTCGCACATCGTGGCATCGCCCTCCATCATCCATAGCGGCATAAATATCAAACCGATGGTGGAACTTTGTTCGCCCAGAATGTAACTTAAAAACTTGATAAACCCGACATTGAGGTTGTTGTATTGCGCTGCGTGGCGATACTCGTGAGCCACGAGTTGCTTGAGCCAAGGCATTGAGTAGCTGTCGATTGATGGCGAGGAGAGGAACTCCACACGTTTTGGCAGCCACATAACCAAGCCGTTGGAACTCATATTCTCGGGGTGGATAACAAACGGAATATCAAGCGGCGGGAGCGTAAAACCGTAGTTGATGTAGGGGCGTATCTGCTCCGTCAGGTAGAGTGTTGTAAGACCTATGCGCTCTGTCGAGCGAGGATAGATGACACTTGCGCGCTCGCCCTTTGACTCCATCCACTTTAGACGTGCAGGGTCTGCACCCCAGCTATAATATTGGGCATAAGAGAGTGTGACGCTCATCACAAGAATAAGCGTTATGGCGAAAGACTTTATTTTTATGCCCTTTAACATTGTTAGTTACCCGCCTTCTTGCACTTGTAGCCCGCCGCAGTGAGCAACTCCACCACACGGTCACGATGGTCGCCCTGAATGATAATCTCGCCATCCTTTGCCGAGCCACCCACGCCACAACGGCTCTTGAGCATACGTCCAAGCTCCGTAAGGTCGTCGTCGGTGCCGACAAAACCCTTGACCAGAGTCACCGTCTTGCCGCCGCGCTGCTTTCTATCAAGCCACACGCGCAGGTTCTGCTGCGCTGGAGGGAGTGTTGCCTGCTCTGGCTCCTCGCTTGTGGTGTATTCAAAGTCGGGGTTGGTCGAATAGACCATACCCAAACGCTCTTTCCAATCGTTCATATTGCTAACTTATAATCGGGAAAACCGTGAAAAAATTGTTCCGAAGAGCGATTTCCCCTCTAAATAGTCTGTTAATATTTGGTACAAAAATACAAAATTGTTATATTTACAACAAATTATGAAACGTTCAAGAGCTGAAAAAATAAAAAATAGATATCAGGCACAGCAGCAAGCGCAATATTTCGTGCCACCCATCGAGGTGGACGATGGGCGCGAGAAGGTGAATGTCTATGTCGAGGGCTATGAGGATGTGGCCTTCTGGCGTGCTATTTTTGACCATTTCGACAACCCATATCTGCGTTTTGAGATCTCGGTACCCAACCGTGAGGATCTGCCAAAGGGTAAGAAGGTGCTGATGTCGATGATTCCGCGCTCGTCGGAGAAGATGTTGCTCTGCGTGGATTCCGACTTCGATTATCTCTTTGGCGACAGAACTCCGCAGGCGAAGGAGATATGCGAGGCGGAGTTTATGTTTCATACCTACACCTACGCTACGGAGAACTATCTGTGTTATGCTCCATCGTTGCACAATGTCTGTGTAAAGGCGACCAAGAACGATACTCATATCTTTGATTTTGTGGAGTTTATGACGGCATATTCTCGCACGATATATCCTCTCTTCTTGTGGTATGCCTACTCGGCGCAGCTCTCCTATGAAGCAGTCTTTCCGCTGGTTGATTTCAAGAATGCAGTGCGTCTGGGTTACCTCGAAATCGAGAACAATGGCGCCGACACCATTGCGTGGCTGGAGCGTCAGGTGAACCGCAAGTTGGCTCGTCTTGAACAGCAGAATCCCCGTATGGCAGCAGAGATGCCGTCGTTTGCTGCATACTTGCGCGAGAAGGGGGTTGAGCCCGAGAATACCTATCTCTTTATGCACGGTCACACGCTGATGGATAATGTGGTGATTATTGTCCTGAATGCTGTCTGCGACCGTCTGCGTCAGATGTCGATTGCGAAGATTAACTCATCGAGCAAGACGGGTCTGCCGCTAAAGAATGAGTTGAGTAACTATATCAACACGTTGCGCTCGACGCGCGATGTGTTGCTTGATAACGAGAACTACACCTCGTGCCCGCTGTATCAAAAGCTGAAGGCAGATATCGAAAACTATATCAATAAAACAGTCGATAAGATTCTCGCCGAGCGTGAGGGTGTGCAGGTTAAAACCGCGAAATAATGGCAGAGGAGTTGATTGTAGCCCAAGGCGGCAAGACGGAGAAATATGAGGTGCTCTATCGTCAGATTGTGGCACTTGTGGAGGGTGAGAGTGATGATATTGCTTGTATGGCAAATATGGCGGCAATGATTCACTCCACGTTTCATTTTTGGTGGACAGGTTTCTATCGCGTTGTGGGTGAGGAGCTTGTGCTGTCACCATTTCAGGGTGATTTGGCGTGCAGCCGCATCAAGTATGGTCGTGGTGTTTGCGGCACGGCGTGGAAAATGCAGGCAACGCAGGTTGTTGAGGATGTCGAGCAGTTTCCTGGTCACATAGCTTGCAGCTCACTTTCGCGCAGCGAGATAGTTGTGCCTGTGTGGCGTGGTGGCGAGATTATGGCGGTGCTTGATATTGACAGCGAGCATCTTGCTACGTTCGATGAGGTGGATAAGCTGTGGCTTGAACGGATTGTAAAGCTGTTTGATAGGTAGGAATTGCATTAGAATAAAACAAAAAACCAGACCCATCGCGGAGTCTGGTTTTATTGTGGTAACTATTCTTATTAGATAGCGTTTGTATCGTAAAGAATCTGATTTACCTTGCGAACAGCAGCAGCAGATGCCTCGAATGCAGCCTGCTCCTCGGCTGTAAGGTCGATCTTAACGATCTTCTCGATACCCTTGCGACCGATAACTACTGGTACACCAATCATAATATCATCCTGACCATACTCGCCCTGGAGGTAAGCACCGCAAGGGATGATGCGCTTCTGGTCACCCAAGATAGCCTCAACAACAGATGCAGCAGCTGCGCCTGGAGCATACCAAGCTGATGTGCCGAGCAGACCTGTCAATGTAGCACCACCTACCATAGTGTCGGCAGCAACCTGTGCGAGCTTTTTCTTTGAGAGGAACTGTGATGCAGGAACACCCTTGATTGTAGCCTTTGATGTCAAAGGAATCATTGTTGTATCGCCGTGACCGCCGATAACCATACCGTCAACATCGTGGATGTTAGCCTTGGCAGCCTTTGCCAGGTAGCAACGGAAACGTGAAGAATCCAATGCACCACCCATACCGATTACGCGGTTCTTTGGAAGATCAGTTGACTTCAAAGTAAGGTAAGCCATTGTATCCATTGGGTTAGATACGATAACGAAGATAGCCTTTGGAGAGTGCTTCAACGCCTGTGAAACAACGCTCTTAACGATATTTGCGTTTGTACCGATAAGCTCCTCGCGAGTCATACCTGGCTTACGTGGAATACCTGAAGTTACAACCACTACGTCAGAGTTAGCTGTCTGCTTGTAGTCGTTTGTGCAGCCTGTGAGCTTTGTCTTGAAATCGGTTGTAGCTGAAGCCTGATACATATCGAGCATCTTACCCTCTGAAAGACCCTCCTTGATATCAATCAATACTACCTCATCTGCTACCTCGCGTGCAGCCAATACGTTAGCGCAAGTTGCGCCTACCATACCAGCGCCGATAACTGTTACTTTTGACATAATTTTCTTTTTGTTATTTGGTTTTTGAATTTACTTTGATTAGCCAATAAGCTCGGCGTAAGCCTCTGGAGTGAGCAATGAGTCGTAATCAGCAGGATTAGACATCTTAACCTTAATCATCCAGCCCTCGCCGTATGGGTCAGAGTTTACCAATGCTGGGTCAGCGTCCACAGCGTCGTTGAACTCAACAACCTCACCACCTACAGGGATGAAAGCGTCGCTCACGGTCTTAACAGCCTCGATAGAGCCGAAAACCTCACCAGCCTCCAGTGTCTCGCCAACGGTTGGAACGTCAACAAATACGATGTCGCCCAACTGGCTCTGTGCGAAATCAGTAATGCCTACATAGGCATACTCGCCCTCAACGCGACACCACTCATGGTCGCTTGAGTACTTCAAATTAGCAGGAATATTCATAGTCGTAAAAAATTAAAATTGTCTGTTTTTGCACACGCTTTCGCAATGCCGAGCCGCCCGCTTTTTTGAAATCAAAACTGCTCTCCCGACACTACGGCATAATACCTCTTACAAAGATAGAATTTATTTTCCAACAATACTACTTTTTTGTTAGTTTTTTAACACAAATTCCACTTCTTTGAATAGAAATTTATGTTCATCGCCCTGTGGCGTACTGATTTTCAGCGCTCCCTGCCTCTCAACGCCAGAGATTGTGCCCTCAAAACGGCTCCCGTCGGGCAGTGCGTAAGTATGCTTTTCGCCAAGGCGATAGAGCCTAAGGTGATAGTCGGTGTGCAGCGTTGTGTGGTCGCCTCGGCGCAACATATCGTAGCGGCGCATCAGTTTATCGGTTATGCACCCTAACACCTCCTCGCGGTCAAACGCCTTGCCAGCGATAAGCCGCATCGAAGTAGGGTTTGGCAACTCGGGGTCAAACTCCGTCTGGTTTACGTTGATGCCGATGCCTGCTATCGTACGCGATAGAAAAGCCCCCTGCAACTTGTGTTCCATAAGGATGCCAACTATCTTTTTGTCGCCAACATATATGTCGTTTGTCCACTTTATCTTCGCCTCAATGTCAAACTCCGCCAGCGCATCCACCATTGCCAGCGCCACCACTTGCAACAGCGAAAACTGCTCCGTTGCGGGCAGAAACGTAGGCTCCAGCAGTGCAGAGAAGGTGAGATTCAGCCCCTCTGCGCTCTGCCACAAGTGACCGCGCTGACCTCTGCCTGCGCTCTGACGTTCAGCCCAGATTACGTCGCCCTCGCGGTAGTGGGGAAGTGCCGCCTCATCGTTTGACGAGGTGAGTTGCTCAAAGTAGTGTATCATCAGAATGGATATCGCGCCATATAACGCCACAGCGGTGCAGCGTGCAGGCATTGTATTATCTCGTCATGGTGGAGCAACTCCTCCACCTCTTCGCGTGTCATCAGCTCCACCTTGATATCCTCTCCCGCCTCGGTGTGTTGCTCCGCAATAAGCTCCACGCCCGTAGCTAAAAAGGTGTAGGCGAGGTTGTTGTGATTTGTCGGGTTGGGCGATGTGACCATAAACTGCTCCCATTCGCCACCTCCGTAGCCCGTCTCTTCCAGCAACTCACGACGTGCGCTCTCTTCGGGTGTTTCGCCCTCCTCGCAGCAACCCGCCGATAGCTCGTAGTTGGTGCGCCCCAGCGCGTGACGATATTGGCTTATCATCACGAACTTACCCTCCTTGGTGATAGCGATGACATTCACCCAGTTCGGGAACTCAAAGATGTACCACTCGGGCACAATGGCTCCTGTGGGCAACTCCACGCGCTCACGCCTGACGGTAAACCAAGGTCGGCTGGAGAGATACTCGCTCTCCAAAACCTTAAATGGACGGTGCTCGGGCTTTTTCATAGTATTTTATACGTTTTCGGTTGTCTCGGTTTGATGCCGCTATACGCTTACGCCAAAGTCACGCAGAGCGTCGTTGAGCGATGTCTTCTTGTCGGTTGATTCCTTGCGGTGACCAATGATGAGGGCGCACGATACGCCATACTCGCCCGCAGGGAACTTCTTTGTGTAGGTGCCTGGCACAACCACCGAGCGTGGTGGAACGTAGCCGCGATACTCTTTGGGCTCCTCCGATGTTACGTCGATGATGTGTGTCGAGCCTGTGATGACGGTGTTGGAGCCCAGCACCGCCTCACGGCAGATATGCGCACCCTCCACTACGATGGCGCGTGAGCCGATGAAGCAGTTATCCTCGATGATTACGGGCGCAGCCTGTACAGGCTCCAGCACACCACCGATGCCCACGCCACCGCTCAGGTGAACGTGCTTGCCAATCTGTGCGCACGAGCCTACCGTTGCCCAGGTATCGACCATTGTGCCTGTATCGACATAAGCACCTATATTCACATACGAAGGCATAAGGATAGCACCTGGGGCAATGTATGCACCATAACGTGCCACAGCGTGTGGAACAACTCTCACGCCCAACTTCTCATAGTCGTGCTTTAGCTCCATCTTGTCGTACCACTCCAGCTCGCCCGAGCGCATCGTGCGCATCTCCTGAATGGGGAAGTACATTATAATAGCCTTCTTTACCCACTCGTTCACCTGCCACTCGCTTGCTTCGGGGTTAATTGGCTCTGCGGTACGCAGCTGACCCTTATCTACAGCCTCTACCACCTCACGAATTGTTGCCTTTACGGCTGCATCAGCAAGCATTGCTCTATCTGCCCACGCCTGCTCTACTATCTGTTTGTGTTGCGAAAACATAATTTTACGAATTTTTATTGTTCAAAGATATATAAAAATGCGAAAATAACGTGCCATAAAACCAAATTTTCCTACCTTTGCAACCTATAATATAAATTTTGACTTATGAAAGTTTATAAATTTGGAGGAGCATCGGTCCGTACAGCCGATGGAGTGAGAAACCTGGCGCATATTGTCGAGGGTGAAGAGAACCTGTTTATCATCGTCTCAGCAATGGGTAAGACGACCAACGCGCTGGAGCGAGTATTTGCCGCTATGCAGAAGGCGCAGAAGGCTGAAGCACACGCCGAGATAGCCGAGATAGAGGTATATCACGCTGCGATAATCAACGATTTGTGGGGCGAGCCAACCAAGTTGGAGGAGGTCGATGCGCTCTTTGCCGAATTGCGCGGCATAATCGACAATACACTATATCGCACTAACGATGCAGAGCTCTGGTATGACACTATTGTTGCCTATGGAGAGTTGATTTCTACGACAATCATATCGAAGTATCTGAACAAGACAGGTTTGCGTAACCGCTGGATTGATATGCGTACTACGTTTGTGACAAACCCACGTCACAAGGATGCCAATGTCAATATCAAGGCATCGGAACCTCGTCTGAAGGCTGCGCTGGAGAATACGGGTGTAGGCGTTTTCGTTGGTCAGGGCTTTATCGGTGCTGCTCCCGATGGCACAACCACGACACTCGGTCGCGAGGGTTCTGATTACTCGGCAGCCGTAGTGGCTCATATCCTCGATGCAGAGTCGATGTCGGTATGGAAGGATGTGGATGGCGTGCTGAACGCCGACCCAAAGGTCTTTAAGGATGCGGTGAAGATTGACGCGCTCAACTACCTTGATACCATCGAGTTGGCATATAGCGGTGCGCAGATTATCCACCCAAAGACAATCAAGCCTTTGCAGAACAAGAACATCCCGCTGTATGTGCGTCCATTTGGCGATAAGTCAAAGCCTGGCACCGTGATTAGCTCCGATGCCGAGCACGTTACGTTGCCAATTATGATTTACAAGCGCGACCAGGTCTTTCTGATTATCCGTTCAAAAGATTTTTCGTTTGTGATGGAGGAGAAGTTTGCGGTGATTTTCTCGCTGCTTGACCGTTTCCGCATCAAGACACATCTTATCAATAACTCGGCAGTCGATTTGGGACTCTCGGTGGATGCCTCTTGGCATATTGACGAGCTGATTGAGGCTCTGGAGAAGGAGAATTTCGAGGTCGAGAAGCGGGAGGATGTATGTCTTTTGACTATTCGCAACTGCACCGATGAACTTTACGAGAAGTATGTTGAGTCGCAGCAGATGTTGGTACGTCAGGTCAATTTCCAGACTGTGCGTGTAGTTCTACCCGCTCCAACATTTTAAAAGTTGTCTAAAAAGGTAAAGGGTATTAAATACTAAAGAGCGTATCAATTTGATACGCTCTTTAGTATTTATATATGATATTATCTATATGTATGCGATTAAAAAATAGATATAATTAAATTTTGAATGTGATTTGTTGGCGACAGCAAAAACACGGCAGATGAATTTTCGGAAGAAGGTCGTAGCGCAGGCGGAGGGTTAAGAAATGGTGACCTTTTGATCCTCAAAAGTGCGAAGGCAACCATTTTACCGACGACAAGCTACGAACCCGAAAATTTATCACCGTGCGGTTTTGGCTCCACCTTTTCGGCGGCAAAAGGTGGAAGAAAGAAATTTTAATTTCTTAATACGACAACAAATGAGATTGCCACGTCGCTGAAGCTCCTCGCAATGACGAGGTTTATATAAGCGGTAGATTCCCATCGCCTTGCTACGCAAGTCGGGGAATGACGTTTTATTAGAATACTTTTTGCAAAAGTAATTTGAAAACGATATTCCAGTATCAAGACACAAAAAAGCCTGTCCATTCGGACAGGCTTTATCGTTTCTTTTGCACCCTCTCGGTTAGTTTATCGATTTGCGGTCGGGTGCAATATTTTCGGGAGCTTCAGCCTCCATCTTGTTTTGGAGCGCAACCATCTCAATAGCCTCGGCGGCCGCTGTAAAGTCGCCAATCGTGACAGGCATATTCCACGCAATCTGCAACTTCGTGACGCCATAGAGCATCGCCTCGTATGCTGCTGTGTGGTCATCCTCGGCAAGTATCACCACTGCATCAACATCAGTGTACTCCGCCAGGAATTGAGTTGTGAGCGTTACGTTGAAGATTTTGGGTGCGTGGCGCATAAGGATATTATTATCGTCACAGCCCAACGCCTTCAGGCTCTCGATGGATGCTGCCAATTGACTGTGAGCAAACTCCGCCTGCTCATCCACAATCACAACACCTATCTTATACTGTGCCATCGTATCACTCCTTATTGCTCCAGGTCGCTCCTTGCTGCTTTGCTCCTTGTTGCTTTGCCTCTTGTCGCCCCTTGTTGCCCCTCTCGTTATCGGTCGTAGATTACTCTGCGAGCTGCTTCATAGCGTCGCGTGCATCCATTGAGCGTGGGTACTCCTTCTCAATAGTCTCGTAGCACTGCTTTGCCTTTGCCTCGTCACCAGCTGCAGCGTAAGCCAACGCAGCCTTGTGAAGGTACATAGGAGTAGTGAACTCGTTCTTGCTCTGTGCCGCAGCCTGCTCGAAGAGTGTAGCAGCCTTTGCGTAGTCATCCTTCTCAACTGCAATCTCGCCCTTGATACCCGCAGCCATAGCGTTTACCATCTCGCCAGGGATACCCTTCACGTTCTTGTAAGAGCCAATATACTTCTCTGCAGCGTCGAAATCGCCAAGACGCAAAGCGCAAGCGGCAGCGTACATATTTGCAAGGTTACCAGCAGGTGTGTTGCCATACTGCTCTGCTACCTCTGCGAAACCTGGAGTGTTCTCGTCGCCGTTCAATGCTACGGCGTAGTCAGGTGTGTTCTGCTCGAACTGATACTGTGCCTGATAGAGCAACTCCTGTGCCTTGTTCAGACGTGGCTCGCTAACGAGCTTCTTGTAACCAAATACTGCGATTGCGATTGCAAAAATTACGACGATTGCAGTTACAACCATCTTGCTGTTCTTCTCGAAGAAGTTTTCTGCCTGTGACTGTGCGTTCTCAAGCATCTCCTCCTGGGGTGTCTTTACCTCTTTTGCCATTGTTTTTATGTTTTTTAGTTAATTATTCGTTTAATTCAAAACGCAAAATTAAAATAAAATTCGTAAAAAAACGCATAAAGTGGTGGGGAAAATGTAATTCGAGGGTGGAAAGTGGGCAAAAGTCGATGAAAAATTGTAACTTTGTTAGCAAATAAGGTTGATTATGCTGCTCAAAAAGCTATTACTCATAAATTTCAAGAATATTATCCAGTCGGAAATATCGCTCTCTGACGGTATAAATTGTTTTGTCGGCGACAATGGCGCGGGCAAGACAAATATACTCGATGCCATATACTATCTCTCGATGTCGAAGTCGGCATTCACGATGACCGATGGACAGAGTGTGTCGCACGGTGAGGATTTCTTTGTTGCCGAGGGCTCTTACTTAAGCGACGAGGGGCGTGCCGAGCTGCTCAACTGCTCATTCTCTCGCCGAGGGGGTAAGGTGCTGAAGCGAAATGGCAAGGAGTATGAGCGATTGGCAGACCACGTGGGAAATTTCCCTGTGGTGATTGTATCGCCGCGCGATAGTGACCTTATAACCGATGCTGCCGATGAGCGTCGTCGCTACCTTAATAGTTTTATCTCGCAGATAGACAAGGTTTATCTTAAATCCATAATGCGATACAACACGGTACTTGCCGAGCGTAACACCTTTCTTAAGCGCTCGTCGGATGAGCAGATGTTGCAGATTTATGATATGCAACTCGATGAACATGGGCGTCGTGTATATGAGATGCGTCGCAAGATTGTGGAGCAGATGTCGCCGCTGGTGGTGGAGTATTACCGTGAGCTGTCGGAGGATAGGGAGCAGGTGGAGATAACGTATCGTTCGGAGTTGGAGCAGATGTCGCTGATGGATATTCTGCAACGTAATCGTGAGCGCGATTTGGTCAATCAGTTCACCACATCGGGTGTGCATCGTGATGATTTGATATTCAAGATTGGCGGCTATCCACTGCGAAAATATGGCTCGCAGGGGCAGCAGAAGTCATTCCTTATAGCGCTGAAGCTGGCGCAGTATCGTCTGCTGGCTGAATCCACAGGCGAGAAGCCGATATTGCTTTTGGATGATTTGTTCGACAAACTCGATATGCGCCGCGTGGAGCATCTGTTGGAGCTTGTGTCGGGCGAGAGCTTTGGGCAGATATGTATCACCGATTGCAACAAGGTGCGTCTGGAGACTACGCTCTCTCGCGCTGCCGCTGATTATGCACTATTTACGGTCGAGGGAGGCGACATCAAGCGATGAGACGAACAAAGACAATGTTATTTGGCGATGTGCTGAAGGATTTTTTCTCACAGCCATACGTTGCGGCGAAGGTCGCCGAGGGCAAGCTGCCCGAGACGTGGCGCGAGGTAGTGGGGGATAGGGTAGCCGACTGCACCTCCGAGCTACGGCTGGAGAATCACATTTTATATGCCCGCATCTCGTCGGGTATCCTGCGCTCGGAATTATTTTACCGACGCGAGGCAATCGCCACCGAGATAAATCGTGTGTCGGGCGTGAGGCTTGTTAATGTGTTGATAATCAAGTAGCGGGACCATGAGATTCTGATTGTAATTTATAAAATTGAGATTCCCACGCATTTGTTTTGGCGCGTCATTGCGAGGAGCTTAAGCGACGTGGCAATCTCAAAACAAATGCTCGGAATGACGCAATGAGGATAAAATCTTTCTACAACGAATAAAAAATAGGGTGCTAATTTTAGCACCCTATTTCTATTATAACACCCTCCTATTAGAGTCGTGGTGTTTCGTAGCCTGTTACGTTGCTACCATCGCCATCGATAAACTTCTGCATATTGTAGTTGCTGATGAACCAAATATTCTTCTTCGTTGGCTTTGGATACTGCGAAGCGTGCTCCTTCACTGCCTTAACCATCTCCTCGGTAACTATGAGTCGCTTGTCGCCGTAGTCGTCAATAACCTCATCGCAGATAACAAAGAAACCCCACTTCTCGAAGAACTCTGTCAGGTCCTCCTTTGCTACATCACAACATACCTTTACGAAGTTGAGCTGGCGAGCTCCGTGATCCTCTGGGATGTCGTTTGATGTACGCATAATGTGGTACAAATCGGGATAGAAGTCCTCGCGACCCATAACCTTGGTGTTGTAGAGGTACAACTGCCACAGTGGTACGAGCTTGTAGAATGGGTCAGTGTAGAGGCTATAAATATAAGGCTTCTCGCCATAGCCCGCAAGCTCTGCCCACGCAGCCTCGTAGCGGTCGTTGTGAGTGCGAATCACGTTGCCGTTCTCATCCTTGATACGCTCGTTGCCCTCGGTGAAGATATAGTCACTCTGCTGCCAGCCTCGGAACTTCATCACGCAGTACATAGCACAGATGTTGTTACTTACCTCACCCATACCTGCCCAGTTGAAGCCTGGAATCTGGTTCTTGTGACCCACCTCGTGGTAAGGTCCCCACGCGTTCCAGCGCAACTCCTCGGGGATAAGCATTGTTCTCATCGCCGCGCCACCGTGCATTGGGTGGATAGAGTAACCTGTGTGGTAACCCGAAGCAAACATAAACGCCTTCTCGATACAAGCAGCATAGAGCATACGGTTGCGGTGACCACCTGTGTTGTACTTGTGGTGACCCTGGAACTGCTCCTGCAGGAAGATGATTGAGTCAGCCTGCTGCATGATGTCAAAAGCCTTCTTCGTATTACCGCAGTACTGCTGGTACTCTACAACAGGGAATGTGTAGATGGCTCTCTCTCCACGCATATCGAAGAGCTCGCTTGGAGCATTGCTCAACATTGTTCTCACGTCGGCATCTGGATCCTCGATGATGTCGTAGTAGCCATTAACCAACGCCGTTGGGAAGTTTACGCGTATTGGTTTAGCCTTGGGGTCCTCAGTGTGGTAGCGTACATAAACCAAACCCTTGTTCTTGATGTTGAGCTTGTTAAGACCCTTGAAGAGCAGATATATATCGCCCTCGTTTGCTCTCATATAATCAACAACACAGATAGAGATTGGAATATCGTAGGTCTCATCAACAAAGACGATGTGCTCACCAGCCTCCATATACATACCTGTCACGTTGTCGAGCAATGTGTAACCGCTTGTGCGGAACTTCTTTGCATCAATGTCAGGATGTGGATAAGGCTTGTAGTATGCTGCGCGATACTTGGTGTCATACTCGCCCGAGTAGATGTATTTTGCCAGGTCGCGGAAGAAATCATTCTCGATGGCGTCAATCTTCTCCTCGGTTACGTCGTCGCGCAACTCTGCACACGAATAGTCGGTGAAGTAATCAAGCTCGTTGAAATCAGATGCACCCTTGCGGTAGAAGATAATCTCGTGCATAGCGGCTTTGATACCCGCGCTGTTGGCTGCTGTACGCACAACGAAGACTACCTCTTTAGGCTTAATCAATGTGAAATTCAGGCGCTGTCTATCCTTTGAAAAACCGAAATCATATGAGCCGATGAGCTCCTTCTCGCCGCCTTCAACAGTACCGTAAACATCAACTTCGCCCCAGATGCCTTCGCCCTGACCAGGGTAGATATCCACATAGTCGATTCTGGCAGCATCCCTGAACTTACATACGAACTCTACGGGGAGATCTCCTGTTGCTCCTACCCAAGTATCCAGGTCGCCATCGTAGGCATTTTTGAGGATTCCCGAGCCGCCATATATAGATGATGGAGATGTTATCTGGTAGATTTTCACCTGCTCATCGTCTGGAATGGCGTCAGCATTGGCAACAGAGTCCTTGCCCTTCTGCTTGATTTTGATTGTGACGCTCTCCTTTGGCTCCTCCGAAGTGATTGTTACGCTCACCTCGCGTGGCTCTTTGTCAGGGTTGTTTTCAACCTTGAACTGCAAAGGCTCATCGTCATCTGCACCCGACTTGCGAGGCACATACTCAATCCAGTCTGCACCATCCTCAATCTCTACCTCAAAATCGACGTTAGCGTAGAATGGAATTGATAGAGTCTGGTCCTTTGAGCCAATCTCATATGTCGTTGTCTCGATGATAATACCATCATCTGCACCCGCCTGCTTGATTTTAATGCTCTTGCGAAGCGAGTTGTCTGACTCCGCCATAATTGAAATTGTTGATTCACGAGCCTTATCATCATTGTTGGCGGCAATGGTGATTTTCAGCGTGTTAGAATTTGCTGCACGTGAAGCACTGCACCAATCCTTACCAGAGTTTGATACAGTAAATTTCCACTTTCCATCGGTGGTAGTCACTGTTACATTGACTGAAGCCGTAGCTCCCTTCTTGCCGATGATGAAGCTATCTTTGCTCAACGTAATCTCGGGGATGATGGGCTCAACGAGCTCGCTCTCGTTGCTTGAACATCCGCCCATAGTGAGCAAAATAACTGTTCCTAATAGGGCAACTAATTGTTTCATAAGGTTTTGTGTAGGTTTGTTTTTTGTATAAAACCGAAGAACCTACCTGCAAACCAGGTAGGTTCTATGGTTCGTAATTATCGAGTTTTACTGCATACCATTGTATAAGTAGAGGTATCTACCATCGCACTCGTCGATATCCGCAGGAATATCGAAACCTGTCACATCGCTACCGTCGCCAGAGCGATACTTGTCAAGGTTGTAGTTATTCATAAACCAGATATTCTTCTTCTCTGGCTTTGGATACTTCTTGGCGTAGTCGTAAACCTCCTGAACCATCTCTGGAGTAATGCGGAGAATGTGGTCACCATAATCTACCACAACACCATAGAATGGAGTCATCATTCCCCACTGCTCGAAGAACTCGGTCAAGTCCTCCTGTGCAGCGTCGCAGCAAAGACGGATGAAATTCATCTGACGCTCACCGTCGTTACTCATCTTATATGTCTTGCCATCCTGTCCACCAGTCATTGTCTTGCTGTCGTAAACAACATTTACCTCAGGTGCAACAACGTTTGGAGAACCATCTGGGAGATTACCTGTACGGCACCAGTGATATACATCTGGGTAGAAGTCTTTGCGACCCATTACCAATGTGTTGTATAGGTACAGCTGCCAGAATGGAACGATACGGAAGAATGGGTCGATACCTGGACCTGCCTCTCCTGGAGGATCACCGCCTACGTAACCACTAAATGCGTGCTTCTTACCGTTGTCGTTAAAACATTGCCAAGCAGCATCATAGCGGTTGCTTGTGTTGTGTCGTGTACCATTCTCGTCATACCACTCACCGCTCATCAAAAGCATATAGTCAGACTTATGCTTTGGATAGTTGTCACCAATGAAGAAGTGAGCGCAGTACATAGCGGTAAAGTTGTTTGTTACCTCAGCCATACCAGTCCACTTGAAGCCTGGGAGCTGGTTAACGTGACCTACCTCGTGGTAAGCACCCCAACCATCCACACGGAACTTCTTTGGATTCAAAAGCATACTGATAGTACCATCACCGTACCACTTATTCTTCAGATGTCTTTCGCCATAGCGCAAGCTGTAACCAGTGCGGTAAGCACCAGCGAACATAAATGCCTTCGCCATTGTTGACGAGTAGAGCATACGGTTGCGGTGACCGCCTGTGTTATATTTGTGGTGACCCTGAATCTGCTCCTGCAAGAAGGTGATAGAGTCAGCCTGCTGGATAATCTGCTTTGCCTTGGCTGGAGTGTCGCAATAGAACTCAACCCACTCAACAGGCAATGTGAAGATTGTGTGCTTACCAACCATATCAATGTGGTCAGCCTTCGCCTCCTTCAACATTGTTGCCCAGTCAGCATCTGGCTCATTTTCAAGGTCATAGTACTTGTTAATAAGAGCTGTAGGGAAATTAACCTTGATAGGCTTCGCATTAGGATCCTCGGTGTGGTACATCACATAAATCAAACCACGACGTTGAACGTTGATCTTGTTCTGACCCTTGGTCAAAGGATAGTAGTGACCATCCTCGTTACACCAACCTGGAGAATCCTCCGCCATAGTATCATCTGGCTGATAGTCAATTACGCGCAATGAAATAGGTACACCGTATGTCTCGTTTACGAATACAACGTGCTCGCCTGCCTCGAAGTACATACCTGTAACGTTGTCGTTCAGTGAGTAAGTACTTGTGCGGAACTTCTTCGCGTCGATGTCTGGGTGAGGATATGGCTTATAAGTTGCTGCGCGGTACTTTGTGTCATACTCGCCTGCGTAAATCTCTGAAGCCAAGTTGTAGAAGAACTCGTTCTCAATACCATCAATATCTGCCTCGGTGATGCCCTCGCGGAGTTCAGAGTAAGACTGGTCGGTAAAGATTGTGAGCATATCGAATGCCGCAGGGTTCTTCATATAGAAGATAATCTCGTGAGCTGCAATAAGGGTAGGGCTGTGACTTGTGTCTGTAGTCCACATGTTTGCGGTCTTGATTGCAAATCTCACAGCTCGTGGGTTGAGAATACCATCCTCGAAGATAATGCGCTGCTTGTCACCAGACTCCTTAAGGTCGTAGCTACCATAAAGATACTCGCTCTTCTCCTCTGTTGTGACATATACATCTACCTCGCCCCACTTACCAAATACTCGACCAGGAACGATATCAACATAATCGATACGCTCTGCATCGTTGAACTTACAAGTGAGTGATACAGGCATCTCGCTAACGTCACCAGCCGCAGAGTAGTATGTATCCAAATCGCCGTCGATAAGGTTCTTTGGCACGGTGTCACCATATGAGCCTGATGCAGATGAAGTGATGTCATCTACCTTAATAATAACATCATCACCGATAGCCTCAACATTGGCAACAGAGTCCTTTGCGTTCTGTGTGATTGTGAACGTAGTCTCATCGCCTTTCTCCGAAACGATTGTAATCTTAACTGAGCGCTCCTCCTTCTCTGTGTTCTTATCGATAGAGAACTTCAAGATTTTCTTATATGGATCCTCAGTGTCGGCAAACTCAATATACTTAATCCAATCCTTGCCCTCCTCAATCTGAATGTCGTCAATCTCGGCGTAAGCATTGATTTCAACCTCGAATGAGTCAGAGTTACGTGATGCAGCCTCGTATGAAGTCTTATCAACGAAGATACCACCAGCAGCCTGATTGATAGTGATTTTAACCTTCTCTGAAGTCTCTGATGTGAGTGTTACATTTGCCTTACGAGGTGACTTTGTTGGGTTCTTTGCGATAGAGAACTTTACGAGCTCTTCGCTACCATCGCCCTTCTCGGTCTTTACATAGGCAAACCACTCCTTGCTCTCCTCGTCGGTCTCTACCTCGTAATCAACATTGGCAAGAACCTCAACAGCAAGAATAGAGTCTCTTGGGGTGACAGCGTGAGTAGTCTGCTCAACAACGATACCATCTTTAGGACCCGCCTGCTTGATGGTGATACTCTTCTTCACGTTGGCATCCAGTACCGAATATACAGATATGGTTGTCGTACGTGCTTTGGCGTTCTCCTTTGTGTTGGGAGAAACGGTGATGTTGAGCTTGTTAGAATTCAGTGGACGTGTAACCGTACACCAAGACGAACCTGATGATGAAAGGGTATATTTCCAATCACCACTGCAAGTAACATTTACAGAAATAGCACTTGTTGTTCCGCCCTTATTAACCAAAATAGACTCTTTACTGACTGAAATCTCCGTAGGAATTGGCTCCTCGTCGGTCTCGCTATTATCCGAGCATGAAGCTACCGTAAATAGCGTCAGTGCGAGAGTAAAGATGTACCAAAATTTTTTCATTGTTTTGTAGGTTTTTAGGTCGTTTTGATTGCAGTAGATTCTCGATTGTGAGAACTTACTATTTTAGAAAAGAAATGGGATATATTCAAAATATACCCCATCTCTCAAATTCTACCTCTTATATTACTTTACGATAACAACGCGGTTTGTCTCGTTGATTGGGAAGATGTTCTGTGAAGAACCAACACCCTTCCAAGTGAGCTGATCCTTGTTAACACCCTGCTCAATCAAGTAATCGTAAACTGCCTTAGCACGCTTCTCTGAAAGCTTCTGGTTGTACTCAGCAGTACCTGTCTTAACGTCAGCGTGACCTACGAGAGTAAATACCTGATCAGCTGGAGCAGCCTTCATATCCTCTGCCAAAAGCTGCATAGAAGCCTTTGTGCGATCCAACAGACGTGCGCTGTTGAGGTTGAAGAACAATGCTGAAGAACCTGATACCTTAGCTGGCTTCTTGCTCTTGAGGCACTCCTCGAGATCCTTCAAAGCCTTGTCAGTAGCAGCCTTCTGAGCAGCCAAACGCTCTGCGAGCTTACCGTTGTTGCGGTGTGCGTCAGCCAAACCAGCCTCCAAGGCTGCGATAGCTGCCAAGTAACCGTCAACCTCCTCCTGTGAGTAAGCCTTGTCCCAGTTACGCTTGTTGAAACGGTATGTCAAACCAAGTGTAGCAGAGTAGATCTGTGCGTACTTACCCTTCTCTGCAGGTACTGCAGCTGGGAGGTCACGCTCTGGAGTCAAGATAGCCTTCAACTCGAGGTTCAAATCCAAAGCCTTGCAAAGACGGAATGTGTTGATCAAACCACCAGTCCAAGCAAAACCAGTTGCTGTGTCATCACCAAGGTCAACCAAGCTAACACCGAAACCTGAGAACAACTTAGCGTAGTAAACGCGATCCTCACGGTAACCACCAATCCAGTTAGAGAGGTTCAAAACACCGTCAACATGTGGGAACATCCAGTTGCTCTCGTATGTAGTAGCGTCTGTAGATGGGTTGATCTTACCACCGACAACCTGCAAACGTGTACCTACGATAGGGTTGAACCACTTAGTTACGCCCAACTCTGCCTGCCAACCGAGGTTGTCAGCGAAGTCGCCCTGACCCTCGAAGCCACCTGCATTCCAAGCAGTGTAGTTAACACCACCGCCAAGTGAGAGCTCCCAGTTTGACCAGAAACCGTTGTTCATAATACCCTTCCAGCGGAGCTTCTCTGCTGAATTCTCCTGGGCGATAGCGCCCAAAGAAATCGCTACCATAGCGATAGAAAGTAAAAATTTTTTCATAATTAATGTAAGTTTATTGTGCTGTTAATCTTTTTCAGCTTGTTTTACACTTTATTCTTTATGCACGCGCATTACGCGCATATACAGATGCAAAGATATAAATAAAATAGTTAAAAACAAGCATCAACAACATTTTTTTTACTTTTTTAATATCGAAAAACCTATTTTAACCGCATTTTGAGTATCCGCACGACATACAAGTGAGACATCCGTTCTGATATGCCATCTCCTCCTGGCCACACTGTGGACACTTGCCCTTTGATTTGGTTCCGTCGGCGATATACTGCTTCAATGCGCGCTGAACACCATTCTTCCAGGTGTTGATGCTCTCGCTGTTCAGATGCAGACCGTCAATGAGGTGAACAACCTTGTCGATAGGCATTCCGTGACGCAATACGCCTGAAATCAGCTTCGCATAGTTCCAGAACTCCTCGTCAAACAGACGTGAGATACCTCCAATGGTGTTGGTATATCCGTAGCGATCCTGATATTGGAAGTCGTAACGCTTTGAGCCGTCAGCCTCTCTAACCTTGATAATCCATCCCTTGGTAATCTTGCGTGGAATGTACATCGCATCCTCCTCAATCTTACCCGTGAAAATCTCGTATGGACGACCATCCTGGATACCTACAAAGGCAATCCAATCCTCGCTGCCGTTCTTGAAACGTACGATGTCGGTTGGGATAGACTTTGGTCGCTTGTGAGAGCCTGGCTCGCTACACTTCTTATTCTCGCCCTTCTTCTTCGCGTCAATCAGCACACCGTCGCGGCAACCGTCACGATATACCGTAACGCCCTTACATCCACACTCCCACGCTGTGCGATAAACATCGGCTACGAGCTCTTCGCTAACGTCGTTAGGGAGGTTTACAGTCACCGAGATTGAGTGGTCAACCCACTTCTGAATAGCACCCTGCATACGCACCTTTGCCACCCAGTCGATATCGTTTGCAGTAGCGCCGTAGTATGGTGACGACTTGAGCATCTTCTCCAGCTCCTCGTCAGCAATCTTCTGCAAGTTATCTGTATTGTAACCGTTGAGTTGTGCCCACTTTACAAACTGGTGGTGATATACATAGTACTCCTCGAACTTCTCGCCCATCTCGTCAATGAAATCGGGCGTCTTGCCCTTGTCTGATGGGTTAATCTTGCGGCGACGCTTATATACAGGACGGAACACAGGCTCGATACCTGATGTTGTCTGCGACATAAGCGATGTTGTGCCCGTAGGAGCGATAGTAAGCATTGCGATGTTGCGGCGACCATACTTTCCCATCTCGGCATAAAGCTCTGGGTCAGCCTCGCGCAGACGCTCAATCATAGGATTGCCCTTCTCGCGAGCGGTGTCGTAGAGTGGGAATGCACCACGCTCCTGTGCCATCTTAACCGATGCACGGTAAGCCTCTACTGCCAATGTGCGGTGTACGCTGACGGCAAAGTCGATAGCCTCGTCAGAGCCATAACGCAAGCCCAGCGCTGCCAGCATATCGCCTTCGGCGGTGATGCCCAAGCCCGTACGGCGACCCTTCAACGCCATATCCTTAATCTTATTCCACAAGTCATACTCTACGCGGCGAATATCCTCCTCCTCGGGGTCTTGAGCTACCTTGTTGATGATAAGTTCCACCTTCTCAAGCTCCAGGTCGATGATGTCATCCATCATACGCATAGCCTTGCTGACGTGCTCGCGGAAGAGGTCGAAATTGAACTTCGCATCCTTCGAGAATGGGTTCTCCACATAGCTCAACAGATTGAGCGCCAACAGACGGCAACTATCGTATGGACAGAGTGGAATCTCGCCACAAGGGTTTGTCGATACTGTTGTGAAGCCCTGGTCGGCATAGCAATCGGGAATACTCTCGCGGATGATTGTATCCCAGAACAACACACCTGGCTCGGCTGACTGCCAAGCGTTGTGGATAATCTTCTCCCACAACTTCTTCGCATCGATTGAGGTCTCGATTACAGGCTTCTTGGCGTCAATAGGGAACTGCTGATGGTATGGGCGACCCTCCATCGCGGCGTGCATAAACTCGTCATCAATCTTGATTGATACGTTCGCACCCGTCACCTTACCCGACTGTGTTTTGGCGTCAATGAAACGCTCTGCGTCGGGGTGCTTGATAGAGAGCGAGAGCATCAAGGCTCCGCGACGACCATCCTGCGCAACCTCGCGTGTAGAGTTTGAGTAACGCTCCATAAATGGTACGATACCCGTAGATGTAAGAGCCGAGTTAAGTACAGGCGTGCCTGTTGGGCGCAAACCCGACAAATCGTGACCCACGCCACCACGGCGCTTCATCAGCTGCACCTGCTCCTCATCCATACGGAAGATACCACCGTAGGAGTCGGCGTGCTTGCGGTTGCCGATTACGAAACAGTTTGAGAGTGATGCCACCTGAAGGTTGTTACCGATACCAGTCATCGGACCACCTTGTGGAATGATGTAACGGAAGTGATCGAGCAACGAGAATACCTCCTCCTTTGACATTGGGTTAGGGTATTTGTTCTCAATACGCTCAATCTCGGCGGCGATACGGTGGTGCATATCCTCTGGTGTGCGCTCGTAAATATGACCGAAGGAGTCCTTCAGCGCATACTTGCTCACCCATACGGTAGCAGCCAGTTCGTCGCCTGCGAAATACTCTTTCGACGCGGCTACAGCATCATTGTAGCTCACCTCGGTAGGTATGTTGGCGTTTTTTGACATAGTTTTAGGTAGATTTTATGATTTTTAATTGTTATTTGCTGGTTTTTGTGATGCAAAGTTGAGAAAAAAGCCTGCTTGATGTTTTGCTTGAGGCGATTACTTTTCGACAACTCATCAACAAATAGGCGAAAATATGCGCCAGGGGTCGCCCAGCGCATACTCCAAACTTCTATGGGTTGAGTATTACTTGCAGAGTATCGCGTCAATCTCAACCTTCGCACCCATCGGCAGCTTTGCCACCTCGTAGCAAACGCGCGCAGGCATATTCTCTGTAAAGAATGTAGCATACACACCGTTCATAGCGGCAAAGTCGGCAATGTCGTCAAGCAGCACGCACACCTTCACAGCATCGGCGAGCGAGTAGCCTGCCTCGGCAGCGATATGACCCAGGTTGGTGAGTGACTGACGTGTCTGCTCCTCGATTGTCTCTGGCATTTTGCCTGTTGCAGCATCGATTGGCAACTGTCCCGAAATGTAGAGTGTAGAGCCACTCTCAACGGCTTGTGAATATGGTCCCACCGCCTTTGGAGCGAGTGGAGATGCAATAATCTTCTTCATAATATCGTTAATTTTATATAATAATCAATGGTTGCTCTGACAAAGATAATAAATTTCCCTATCTTTGCATCATAGTTGAAGAAAATTTGAAACAAATATTTTAATGTGAATTTATGAAAAATCTAATTTCAATTTTAGTGGTGGCTTTGGTGCTGGCTGCGGCGGTAGGTTGTTGCGCTTGCCGTAAGGGTAAGAATAATAAGGCGTTGGTTGGTACCGAGTGGAAAGTTGTGACGATGATGGGTCAGAATGTCGATATTGCCGACGATGAGTTTGTCTTTCAGTTTGGCAAGGATGGTCGTTTTTCGGGCGTGGGCGCTTGCAACCGTATGATGGGCGACTACACTGCAACCGATAAGGGCGCAATCAAGTTTGGGGCATTGGCTGGTACTCGTATGATGTGCCCAAAGGTAAGCCTTGAGGCTGATTTCACTCGCATCGTCCACCAGGCTACTCACTACGAGATTGATGGCGATATGCTTATTATTCTCTCAAATGGCGAGGCTCAGATGATATTGAAAGCCAAATAATTTGGCTCTTATGGCGTCTGGCTTGTGAGCGAAATGCTCATTTACAGAGATTGCCACGTCGCTTAAGTTCCTCGCACTGATAGGAAAGAGCAAAGATGAAAGAGCAAAGATGAAAGAGCAAAGATAAAAGATGAAAGAGAAGTTATTCATAAGTCTTTGCAATGGCGGCGGATAATAAAAACTGCGTGAAGGTTTGCCCTCACGCAGTTTTTTGCTTATGGAATGATAACCTATATATCTAACCTTTTTAAGGTTTAATAACCTCCACCGAGTCTTTTTTATCGCCTGTGATTGCTTTACCGTTATTCTTTACGCCGATAAAGGAGAGAATTTGGTCATCATTCAAGTAACCGACAATATCGCATATACAATAATCCTTGTCATTGTTGATAAGTATTGCGTACTCAACCTGTTGCCGATTAAGCTGTGCCTTGTAAATCTTGTATGTCGTACCATCCAGCGTGATTGAGAGAATGTTGGTGTACTTGGATTCGGTAATAAAAAGTGTTTCCGCACGCTTAAGTTGCGTTTTATGATTATCATCCATCGTAATCTGGAAGATATTGGAAATTTTGTAGATGACACTTTTGCTATTGCTGGCTTCCTTGGGCATCAGTCTGCGAAGAACATCACCCGAAAACTGCGTAACCTCCCATCTGCCTTTCTTTTTCAGATTGTCGCTGTGGAAAATCCAATGCTCCATATACTCCTTAAACACTTTTGTTTGCGCAAAACTATCTTCGGCATTGAGAGCAAATAGCACGACCGCCAATATTATAAAAAATCGTTTCATAGCCTTTCGATTTTAGAAGCCAATACCTATTGTCCACTGCTGTGCCTCGGGACCTCTGCCTGTCTTGAAGAGCTGCGTAGGCTGATAGGCGCAGAATATAGAAAAACCATAGAACGTAAAGCGCGCCACAGCTCCCGCCTGGATGAAGTTCGTAGGGAAGTTATGCACCTTATCCTTGCTGCCGCCACGATACTTAATCTTTGTGTGGGAGTTCATCACCATATCGACATATCCACCCATTGAGAAGGCAAAGCGTCTTGTATTGCCAAAGACTACCTCCATAGGGATGTGTACCGATGCGATGTTGAACTTACTCTTCTTCACGCCGCGTGTCGAGAGGTCAGCTATCGCCTGCGGAACGATTATGCCATCCACCTTCGCAAGCGTCATACCCGAATCAAGACGGTAGTTGTTGGCACGAATACCAATGCCCATCGACAGTCCCACCTTTGCGCTGTGGCTGTAGGCGCTGACACCGAATAGATTGACCGTAAACTGTGTGGATTTCCAGTTGCGGATATCGAAAAACTCGCCGTAAGGAGTCCCCTCGTATGGCGCATAGCCTACGTTGGAGAGTACGTTCCAGCCAAGCTCATGACCTGGGATGGACGATCTGGATGGTCTGCCTATTCGAATAGAATATTTTGATTTGACCTTGTCGTGTTTGTAGGAGATGACGGGTCGTGCCGATACGGTCTGCTTCGAGTCGTAGTCGTCGTCAAACTCAATGCCGTTGGCTCCAATGCGGAGCTGCGCCTGTGCAGTGTCAGGACTTAAGAAGATTGCTACTGCAACAAGGGCGCAAAGTGTAAAAAATCGTTTCATATCTTAAAATAGTTTGAGAGTTATTCGTTCAGTAAAAAGAGTTTCTGCATCAGCTCCTCCTCTGATGGCAGTTCCGCTTGTGCGAGGTTGGCAAATACGCGCTCGGCGTGGTACTGCGCCTCGGCAAGCGAGGTTATCGGTTCGCCGTTGTAGTAGCCATAGACGGTGGGCTGCGCAAGCCATATCGTAAGACCCGCAACCAGCGAGCACGCACACGCCGCCAATGCCATCTGCCAATAGCGGGGCTTGCTCTGTCGCAGGCGGATGTTTACGCCCTGCTTCTGAAGTGATGCGTAGCGCATCATTGCGCGTGCCGCACGCTCCTCTGTGGTGAGGTTGCTGCTGTCGGTGAGCATCTCTTTCAGCTCACGCTCCTCGGCGGCAGAGGTCTCCGCCCGCCAATATCGTTGCATAAGAGAGTTATAATCCATAATTCATCACCTTTATAAGTTCTTCTTTAATCTTCTGTCTTGCTCGGCTGCACGCCATACGCGCCGCGCTCTCGCTGGAGCCTATTATCTCGGCTATCTCGCTGTACTCCATCCCCTCGCAGTCGTGCAGGTGGATGACCTCGCGCTCCCTCTCGGGCAGAGCCGCAATCAACCGCTTTACAGTCTGCATCATCTCCTCCTCTTCGGCAGATGCGGTTGCGACTATCGGGTCGGGGGACTCTTGCTGCCGCCGTCGTTCACGCTCCCTGAGCATATCGAGGCAGATGTTGCGGATGCTTGTCATTACAAGTGACCGAAAACCGCTGCGCCTGATAAAGAGCCGCCGTCGCCACAACTTCTCGTAGAGGTCCTGCGTGGCATCCTCCGCCAGGATGGGGTCGTGAAGCAGACTCACGGCATAACGATATGCCGAGTCCTTGAGAGCAAGGAATTCTATGTTCAGTTCTTCACTATTCATCTGTTGGGGCGTTCTTTCTTAAATGCCTTCTGGGCGCTGTTGCGTATATAATACGTTTAACTCGGCAGTTTGTAACATCAAAAATAAAAAAAGTAGAGATTTTTTTCAAATTCCAAAAATCTCTACTTCTAAAACTGTTATCTCTCTACCTCTCGGCGGTTGAGCAGTGCGTGCGTTATGGTCAGTTCATCGACATACTCCAGCTCGTCGCCAAAACCTATGCCTCGCGCTATGGTTGAGACCCTGACCGAAGGGTATTGTCGCAGGCGGTTGAGAATGTAGAAAAGTGTCGTCTCGCCCTCGACCGAGGTGGATATTGCAAGAATAACCTCCTTCACTTCGCCCGTTGCAATCTTATCCATCAACAGGTCAATCTTCAAATCTGATGGACCCACACCCTGCATCGGCGAGATAACACCTCCCAGGACGTGGTAGAGTCCTTTGTATTGTCGCGTGTTCTCAATCGACATCAAGTCGCCCACCTGCTCCACAACGCATATCGTCGTGCGGTCACGCTCGGGATTTGAACAAATGGGGCAGCGCGCTGTGTCGGAGAGGTTGTTGCACAGTTCGCAGTGGCGCACCTCGCGGCGGAAACGGGCGATGCTCTCGGTCATCTGCTCCACCGACTCGCGCTCCATCTTCAGCAGGTGCATAGCCAATCGCAAAGCTGTGCGACGACCTATGCCTGGCAGTTTGGCGAACTCCGAAACGGCATCTTGTAGTAGGCGCGACATATTAAATCTGCTCTATGCGTGAAGACTCAATCCAGCCCTTGCGACCGTCAGCGATGCGTATCTCCACCCAGCCGTCGATACTTTCGCCTGTGGTGAGTTTTGTCCCCTCGTGTAGCACGAAGAGGTCTGTTGCGGCGCGGTCGGGCGAACTCTTGATAGGAGCTGCCGAACTCATAATGATAGCCTCTGCGCTATTGACCAGCGCCTCGCGCTCGTTGTAGGCAAAGATGGTGCTGACGATAAAGAGCAGGGCGGCTATGCACAATGTGTAGAAACCTGCTTTGCGATAGGTGAGAGCCTCCGCCAAAAGATATGCCAGCGCACCGATAAGTGCCACGATAAGCATTGCATATGAGAAGATTGTCCAGCCGTCGCAGCCCATCAGGTTGCGTACCTTTTTGACCCACGTTGTGAGGAAAAATTCGGGTATCTCCTCGATGTTGTCCTTCGTAGCCTCGGTGGCGTATTCAAGATTGTGGCGAATATCCTCATCGGCAGGTGCAAGACGCAGGGCGCGGTTGTAGTTAAGTATCGCCTTGCCCAGCTTATCCTGCTTGTAGTATGCGTTGCCGAGGTTGAAATATAGCTTTGCCGAGTGCTGATTGTCGGCAAGGATAGACTCATACAACTCTGTCGCCTTTGCGTAGTCGCCCTCGTTGTAGGCTACGTTGGCGCTATCCCACAACGTGTTGTAGTCGGTTGCTACGACCTGCTCTGCGGTTTCTGCGGGTGCGGTCTGCTCCAGCTGTGTTGTTTCGTCAGTCTGCGCTGATGCGGTGAGTGCAGTCAGCACGATAGAAACCAATAATGCAATATATCTCTTCATATCATCACTATCTTTTAATTATTGACTCAATGCGTGAAATCATACCCACGCCCTCCTTGTAGATATCGCTCATCTGGACACTCTCCGCAGGCGAATATTGAGCCTCGTCACAACGTGAGATGATATCAGTGTAGCGTGTGGCGTCCTCTGCTGGGCAGCCACGACGTTGTAACTCTTCGCGGATGTTCTCTTTAGTAAGAGAGGATACGGGGATGTTGAGCTTGTCACCCATATAACCCCACAAGGCGCGTAACATCTCCTCATAGAAGGCGTGACGATTGCCCTCACGCATATATCGCTCTGCCTGACGGAAACGCTGCACAGCAACCTTGTTGGCGCGGCGGTTCTTCACAAGCACGGTGTTGTGGCTGTCGCGTATGCGGCGGCGCAGGAAGATATAGAGCGCCAGGAAGCCCACCACGATAAGTGCAAGCAAGGCAAAATATCGTCCACTCAACATAAGCGGTGCTGCTGCCGAGTGAAGCGCAGGGTCGCCCAGCTTGATAAAGCGGATGTCGCTACCCAGCTGACGTACACTCTCCTTCGCAGTGCCTGTGATAATCTGTGCAGGCTGTGATGCGCTAGCAGTAGGGTCGGGTAGGATGTTTATCTGGAGCGGCTCCGACTTGAGCGTTATGTAACTCTCCTTCTCGGGACTGAAGTAGGTGAACTCAACGCCTGGAATCTCATAATCGCCCTCGGCGCGCGCAATGAATGGATACTCATAGCGGCGGAAGCCTCGTGTGCCTGCTGTGGTGGTCTGTATGGACTCCGTAGAGCGCACGTTGTAGAGTTCAAACGATGATGGAAGCTCCAGTTTTGGCTGCTGAAGGAATGTGAGGTTACCAGCGCCCGAAATCTCCACAGTGTAGGTCGCTGCCGAGTTTGCCTTCAATTCAGCAGGAGGCAAATCAGCCTTCATCGCAAAAGAGCCGACAGCGCCTGTGAACGATGCTGGTGCGCCTGCTGGAAGCTCCTTGACATTGAGCTTTATTGCGCCCGTTGAGAGCTTGCGCTTGACGTTATAAACCTCATCGCTGCTGCCGAAGAATGGGTCGAAGTTGCGATTGTTACGCACGATGATTCGCGCAATGGCAGTGAGTGTTGTAGGCTCGATTGTAAGCTCGCCCGCCTGCTGTGGATAGAGCAGATACTCCTTGATTATCTGCGAATCATAGACCTTGCCATTGAGAGTCTGTCGCTTTGGCTGATAGTTGTCCACAGGTAGCTCCTGTGACCAGAAGCCGTTGAACGATGGGAGCTTCGCATCCTCCAGACCGCCAATACCTGCGCGGGTGTAGAGCGTGAGAGATGCCAGAATAGGCTCGCCCTTATAGACCGAGGTGCGCGAAAGGTTCAGTCGAAGCAGAATATCATCCTGCGCCAACTGATTTTGCAAGGCTGTGCCCTGCTCGGCTGCGGCAGCCTCGTTGTTTTGTTGTGGACTCTCCTTGACAGCCTCAATAGGGGTTGGCTTGGTCGAGAATTGCGCTTTGTCGGATTTGATACGTGCCGCACCGATGGTTATGTTGCCCTCGTTCTGCGCTACCAGGACAAAGGTGATGGTGTAGGTCGATGTGCGCGAGCTCTTGCCATTGATATATTGGAACGAGCTTGCTGTCGAGACAGTAGGTCCTGCCAATATATCAAAACCCGCAAAGTCGGGAGCCTCGAATGACTCCTTGTCGGGGTCGCCATTTGTCAGTACAAACTCCACGCGGAAAGGCTCGCCTACGCTTACCATCAGCGGCGTGTTCACCTCAAATGTGGTGTTTTCGTCAGCGCGTGCTACCGCAAATTGCAACACCGCTACCAGCAATAAAATGATATTCTTGAAATGTAGCTTCATCTGTAAAGTCTGTTATTCTCTACAAAACGTGTTTTGTGGTCAAATTATTTTGCCGCAAAGATAAAAAAAGTTTTGCACCTCACAAAAGGTGCAAACTGAAGAAGCTGTCTAACAAGGTGATTTTTGCGTTATACTCGCCCTCAAAATGCTCATTTACACTCAGTAAACTCCGCTTTTTCGGTCTTCGCAAGCCTTAAAATCCCTCTTGTTATACAACTTCTGAATAATAAAGGGACTGTCCAACAATGAACAGTCCCCTATAAAATATTTATATATTTTAGTGAGCGAACTCTGCGAAGAAATCGTTGCCCTTGTCATCCACAATGATGAATGCAGGGAAGTTCTCAACATAAATCTTACGCACAGCCTCCATGCCGAGCTCTGGGAAGTCAACAACCTCCACACTCTTGATAGAGTTCTTTGCCAATACCGCAGCAGGACCACCGATTGAGCCGAGGTAGAAGCCGCCGTTAGCCTTACAAGCATCTGTCACAGCCTTCGAACGATTACCCTTCGCCACCATAACCATTGAGCCGCCCGCCTTCTGGAACAGATCAACGTAAGGATCCATACGACCAGCCGTAGTAGGGCCAAATGAGCCTGAAGCCATACCCTGAGGGGTCTTTGCAGGACCTGCATAATATACAGGGTGCTTCTTGAAGTACTCTGGCATAGGCTTACCCTCGTCAAGCATCTGCTTGATGCGTGCGTGAGCGATGTCACGAGCAACGATGAGTGTGCCCTTGAGGTTGAGGCGTGTCTTGATAGGATATTGTGTCAAAATCTCGCGTACCTTGTCCATACCCTCGTCCAGGTCGATATCAACCGCTGGAGTCATTGCAGGAGCCTGTGCAGGCAGGAAGCGTGCTGGATTCTTCTCCAGCTTCTCAACGAAGATACCCTCTGGAGTAATCTTCGCCTTGATGTTACGGTCAGCCGAGCAGCTTACGCCGATAGCCACAGGGCAGCTCGCAGCGTGACGTGGAGCACGGATTACGCGAACATCGTGAACGTAGTACTTGCCACCGAACTGCGCGCCCATACCCATCTCCTGGCACATCTTGGTAATCTTCTCCTCCCACTCCAAATCGCGGAAGCAGCGACCACCCTCATTGCCCGATGTTGGCAGATGGTCGAGATAACCAGCTGAAGCCTTCTTAACCGTTGAAAGACACATCTCTGCCGATGTACCACCGATGCAGACTGCCAAGTGATAAGGAGGACAAGCCGATGTGCCCAAATCCTTCAAATGCTCCTTGAAGAAGGCAATGAGTGACTGCTCGTTTAAGAGAGCCTTTGTCTGCTGATAGAGGAATGTTTTGTTAGCTGAGCCACCACCCTTGGTGATGAACAAGAACTCGTACTCCATTGAGCCTGGATGACCTGCGTAGATGTCAATCTGTGCAGGGAGGTTTGTGCCAGAGTTCTTCTCCTCGGTCATTGTGAATGGCACCACCTGTGAGTAACGCAGGTTGCGCTCCTTGTAAGTCTCGTAAACGCCCTTTGCGATGCACTCGGCATCGTCAGCGCCTGTGTAAACATCCTCGCCCTTGTGACCGATACAGATTGCTGTACCTGTATCCTGACAAGTAGGCAGCTCGCCCTCGGCAGCCGTAGCCTGGTTCAGAAGCATTGTGTAGGCAACGAACTTATCGTTGTCAGAAGCCTCTGGGTCCTCCAGAATGTTTGCCAGCTTCTGCAGGTGAGAAGGGCGCAGATAGAATGATACGTCGCTGTAAGCGCGCTTTGAAAGCAACTCAAGACCTTTAGGATCCACCTTCAAAATCTTGCGACCGTCGCACTCAACGACCTTTACATAATCTGTGGTGAGAAGCTCATACTCTGTGGTATCCTTCTCGATTGGATAGGGTTCCTGATAGATGAAATCAGCCATAGCTAAATTTGTTTTATTTGTTTTTGTAGAATATTTCTCTCTTATTATCTGATATATCCTCACAAAGTTAGAAAAAAAAGTGGAATAAAACAACATAATATCAAATATAACAAAAACGGTGCATTGTTTTTGCGCGTTATAAGTTTAGCTTATAGCGCCATCAGAAGAAACGATTGAAAATTGTTGTTTTTGCCTCGCTTGGGAACTACTTTTGCAATAGAAAAACAGAAGAAAAGTAAAAACCTCATAAAACAACAAAATTATGTTATCACAGAAAATGCAGAGTGCTCTGAATGCACAGATTAACGCCGAGATGTGGTCGGCATATTTATATCTTTCGATGTCAATGGCTGCTGCCGACAAGGGTTTGAAGGGCGTGGCAAATTGGTTTGCCATCCAGTTCAAGGAGGAGCAGGACCACGCACAGATTTTTATCAACTATCTGCTTTCACGTGGTGGACGCGTGTTGCTTGAGCCTATTGCGGCTGTGGATACCGAGTGGGATAGCGCGCTGGCGATGTTTGAGCAGACGCTCACTCACGAGCAGAAGGTTACATCGCTCATTAACGACCTTTACAACCTCGCCATCGAGGAGAAGGATCACGCGACACGCTCGATGCTCACTTGGTTTGTTGATGAGCAGGTCGAGGAGGAGGATAGCGCACGCGAGATTATCGACCAACTGCGAATGATTGATTGCAACAAGCTCGGCTTGTATATGATTGACAAGGAGATGGCGGCAAGAGTATATTCAACACCATCGCCGTTGGTTAAGGAGTAGTTTGATTAGTGGATAAATTTGGGTTAATGAATTGGAAAGGGAGAGCGTTACAGCTCTCCCTTTCCAATTCATTAGAACAATCCCAAATTCTTGATAAAGATATAGATTATCAGCAGCGGTGTGACAAATCGCAACGCAAAACGCAGCAGCGGATAGGCTCTGCCCTTCAGTTTGCCGTAGTTGGTCATCTCGTCGCGCAGGAACTCTGGCTTCATCCGCCACGCCACAAAGATACAGGTCAAAAGACCGCCGAGTGGCATAAGGATATTTGCTGTTACATAGTCAAAGAGGTCGAAGCACGATGCGTTCTCCATCTTGATGCCTGCAAAATCAATGTCGAATACCCAATAGAGCGAGAGCATACAGAGCGCAATCGAGAGTGCCGATGTAAGGCGTGTTGCCCACTTGCGTGAAAGTTTGTGCTCCTCGGCAAAATAGGCTGTCAGCACCTCGTGGAATGATATTGTCGAGGTGAGCGACGCCAGCGTCAGCAGCAGGAAGAATGCCGCCGACCACACAGCTGCAAATGGCATATCCTTGAAAATCTCGGGCAGCGTGTTGAAGATAAGCGATGCACCCTCCGCAGGCTCTAGCCCTGCACTGAATACTGCTGGGAAGATTACCAGACCCGCCAGCACTGCCACCATCAGCGTCAGCAGGGCAACGCTCATCGAGGTGCCTGTGAGGTTGTTATCCTTCTTGAAATATGATGCGTAGGTTACCATACAACCCATACCCACCGACAACGAGAAGAACGCCTGACCGATGGCTGTGAAGATTGTGTTTGGCGAGAATGCCACCTTAAAGTCGGGGTTGAGGAAGAAGCGGTAACCCTCGGCTGCGCCAGGCATAAATGCTACCCTTACAGCCATAATTACAAGGATGACAAGCAACGCGGGCATCATCACCTTCGATGCCTTCTCAATTCCCTTCTCCACACCACGAATGATGATAAGGTGCGTGAGCAGGATGAAGATAACGGTATAGATAGCCTGTCGTGGCGAAGCCTGGAACGCTGCAAACTGCTCCGAGAAAGGTGCGCCCGATGAGTATAGATTGCCGAATGAGCTTACCATATACTCCAGCGACCATCCCGCCACGATGTAGTAGTAGCCCGAAATCAGCAATGCGCCCAGCACGCCATTGTAGCCCAGCCAGCGCCAGGGGCGTGAGAGTGAGCGAAAGCCGCCCACGGCATTTAACTTTGTGGCACGTCCTACGGCGAACTCGCCGAGCATAACGGGTATGCCCACCACAAATACGCAGAGCAGATATACCAGCAGAAATGCTGCACCGCCATTCTCGCCCGCCATATATGGGAAGCGCCAGATGCTGCCAAGTCCGATTGCCGAACCCGCTGCAACTAAAATTGCACTTAACTTGCCTCCAAACGAGGCTCTTGGTTGTTCACTCATAATTTTCTGAATACGGTTGAGTTGCCTTAGCTTCGTTGCGTGGTGCGAACAATCCTCTCACTTGGCTCTTTCTCGTCATTGCGAGGAGCGCAAGCGACGTGGCAATCTCTGATTTTAACCTAACAATGGGGCAAAGATAGTGAAAAAACGCCTTTTTGTACTGCTGAATGTGCTTAAATGCAAAAAATATGGCGCAACCCTCTTGTTGCTACGCCATAAAGTTGTGGATTGTTACCGCGCACTAAAACTTTACCTCCACCGTGTCGGAGTAAACCTCGCCATCGTCGAAGGTTATGGTAACGGTGAGGTTGTGGTTTTTTGACAAAGAGGGAGATGCTGCAAGTTTCAAAATCCACCAAGTGCCAACTACGGACAACTCCTCGGCTGTGTATTCTTTGTACGCTTTAGTTTGACGGGTATCGTATATAACATCGTTTGGCAGTGACGTTGCTCCCATTAAATCGCTATAAGTATCAATGGTAAGGGTTACATAATCCATCAACGAAACTCCCGCAGGATGCTTCTCGTCGAAATCAGCATCGCTCACAATCTCGATTTGCCTAATTCCTTTTGCTAGCGCATAAAAAGTACCTCCTGTATGATAAGTTTGTTTTTTTTGTGACCCACCGAAAGTTTCATACCAAGGCTCCCATTGTAATATATCATTGTTTTTATTCGCCAAATTTATGAATTTTCTTAGCTGTTCTTCGCTCTGATTTTTTTTACTCACATCCGCAAACTCTTTGGAGTAATATAAGTCAGCATTGTCACTATTAAATTCTATATCTATTCTAAATATTTCGCCAATATCAAAGCTACTCCTTAATTGAGGAGCATTAGTATCAACATAAGCATTTATCAAGTGAAAAGCCTTGTAAGTATCAGACCCCAAATATGTTGAATTTTCACAAGAACAGCAAACCAACAGACAAAGAAATGTAATTATTTTTTGTATTAGTTTCATAACTTTTATTATTTATTGGGCGATATATAAGCAGCTAAATTGTTTTACAAGATTTTTCGCTCCTGTTGTTCCAGAGGCTTCTCCACCCCATCCATAATTGCAATGCAAGTAATATTTTTCCTGTTCTTCTATTATTTCGGTAGATGTGTAAGTATTGTTACTATGTTCGATTTCTTTGACGCTAAAACTTTACTTCCACCGTGTTGGAGTAAATCTCGCCATCAATATCAGTAACCGTGATTGTCAATTTTTGGTTTTTTGCAAGGGTTGGTTTTTTCATAAATTCCACAGCAACAAAATTTCCTAATATTTTTAGGTCAGACTCTGTTAATTCGTTACACATTTTCTCAAAATATCCCAAATGGGTATTTTCGATATCAACATTTTTCTTGTTTACGTTTGATGTGAGATATTGTGAATAATTGTACCCATAGAATTTAACCACATCGTTAAGGCTCTTGCCTGCGGGATGCTCCTTGTCAAAATCACTATCACTTACAATCTCAATCTTTTTCAATCCCCTCTCTAACGCTACATGGCAATATATTACATCAGCAGCTTCATGGCTTATATCATATACTACCAATACTTCCCAATCATAGCCAACATCATTATGTTTTTCTGCCAACTCATCAAAACCTTCAGTAGAGACGATGTAACTCTGCTTTGGAGATTTATTCCACACCGCAGCATACTCTTTGGATACAATATCATTGCAGGGTGCTTCATCCTCGAAATAAACGTTGATAATCTTTCTTTCTGAATCAGAGTATGGTGTAAGATTTATTTTGTCCCAACGAATATATTCGTCAATCAAATGAACTGATTTCATTTTCTCTGAAGGAAACACATCCGCAAGTTCATTCTTGCAAGCAACGCACATTGTCGCAAGCAATGCAAATAATAACAATCTTCTCATATCACCTAAAATTTAGTTTTTAACCTGATGCAAAGTTAATAAATAAGCAATAATAAAACAAATATTTTTAATAATAAATTAAAACTTTTAATAATTTGCTTCAGTGGTGGAAGTTTTGTTGATTTTTGGGTTTAAGAGTTAAACCAAAATGCCGAAAATTGTGATAATTTTTATTGGCTAAAAAAGAAAAAAGGCTGTCGCAACAAGATAGTTGGACAGCCCTCCAAAATGGTTTTATCCTTTCAGCGTAACACTCACGCGCCCGACCTTGCCGCCGAGGGGCGGTGCAAGCTTCGCTACGCTACACTCAATCTCCACAATCTGCGGATAGCGCTCCTTCACTGCCGTGATGATATTCTGCGCCACAGCCTCGATGGTGCGGCACGTCTTACGCATCACCTCGCGCGTAATCTCATATACGGTAAGGTAGTTCACCGCCTTCTCAACGGCATCCTCCGCCGCCACCTCGCCAAGCTCGGTTGTGAGGCGCAACTCCACCACAAAGCGGTTGCCCACTCTCTGCTCCAAGTCGTAGCAGCCGTGATAGGCGCGGAACTCCATCTGCTGAAGTGTGATTGTATAGAGCATAGCCGAAAAATTTACTCAACGATAATGAGGTAGTAGTTCTTCTTGCCGCGCTGTGCAATCATATACTTGCCCGCGATAAGGTCAGCCTCGCTGACGGCACGCATAGGGTCTGCAACCTTCTCCTTGTTCAGCGATACGCCACCGCCCTGTACCATCTTGCGGCACTCGCCCTTCGATGGGAATACCTTTGTAAGGTCGGCGCACAAATCAACAAACGTGCAACCCAGCTGCTCCTTCTTGATTGTGAACTGTGGCACACCCTCGAACACCTGCAACAGAGTCTGCTCATCCAAACGCTTCAGCGCCTCCGATGTAGCACCGCCAAAGAGAATCTGCGAAGCCTCGACAGCCTTCTCGTACTCCTCTGCGGAGTGAATCATTGTGGTAATCTCCTTTGCCAGAGTCTTCTGCAACTCACGCAGGTGTGGCGCCTCCTCGTGGCGTGCGATGAGTGAGTCGATAGTCTCGCGGTCGAGCAGCGTGAAAATCTTGATATAGCGCTTTGCATCCTCGTCGCTTACGTTCAACCAGAACTGATAGAACTTATATGGCGATGTGTAGGCTGGCGAGAGCCATACGTTGCCACTCTCGGTCTTGCCGAACTTCGTGCCGTCAGCCTTGGTGATAAGAGGGCAGGTGATGGCAAATGCCTCTGCCTCGTGACCCAGCTTGCGGCGGATAAGCTCTGTACCTGTGGTGATGTTACCCCACTGGTCAGCACCACCCAGCTGCACCTTGCAGTTCAGGGTCTGGTAGAGGTGCAGGAAGTCGTAACCCTGCAAGAGCTGATATGTGAACTCTGTGAACGACATACCGTCGCCCTCGCCGCTGAAACGCTTCTTCACAGAGTCCTTCGCCATCATATAGTTTACGGTGATGCACTTGCCGATGTCACGTGCGAAGTCAAGGAATGAAAACTCCTTCATCCAGTCGTAGTTGTTCACCAGCATCGCCTTGTTCTCTGCCTCTGACTCGAAGTCCAGCAGCTTCGCCAGCTGATTCTTGATAGCCTCCTGATTGTGACGCAATGTAGCCTCGTCCAGAAGGTTACGCTCCTGCGACTTACCACTTGGGTCGCCAATCATACCCGTAGCACCACCAATCAGAGCGATAGGGCGGTGTCCGCACATCTGAAAATGCTTCAAAATCATTACACCCACCAGGTGACCGATATGCAATGAATCTGCCGTAGGGTCAATACCCAGGTAAGCTGTTGTCATCTCCTTCTCGAGCTGCTCCTTTGCGCCAGGCATAATGGTGTGAATCATACCACGCCACTCCAGCTCCTCTACAAAGTTCTTTGTTGCCATTGTCTTATTTTTATTTGTAATTACTCATATTCCATATCCAGCAGGCTCTTCAATGTGGCGAGCTGCGGATTTCTCTCAATCATATATTTTATGCGGTCCTCCAGCTTGATTGGGCGTGCCGCACGGATTTGCTCGTTTACCTTAATCTCCATCTCAAGCGAGCCGTTGATGCCTGCCGTGCGTACAATCTGGAGCAGTATCTCGGTCTTTGAGCGCATAATCTCCTCGTATAGAGTCTGCGATGGTACCTCAAGCATAATGGTGTGACCCTCTACGTGCATCTTCTCAAAGGCAACCACAAAGCGGGGACGCTCCTCCAGGATGGCAGCAATCACAGCATCGCGCTGCGATGAAATCTTCTGCTCGGTCGCAGGGTCATACTTTGGCTGCTCCTGCACCTTTGCAGGCTCATCCTTGGGCGTATCGTTGCTAACCACTGTCTCGTTCATAAGCGACGAGATTGAAAAACCTGCAAGCGATGTGCGGCGCGTAGATATTTGTGGCTGTGGCTCGACTGTAGGCGTTGGTGTTGCGTCTCTTGGCGAGGGAGTCTCAACATCTGTGTCGGGCTTTGGCTCTGCTGTAATAGGGTTTGCCGTTGGCGCAACCACAGTTTGCTCCGCCTTGGCGGGCGCAGTGGGTGGTGTAGCAGTAGGGGGTGTCGCAACGTTTGTAGGCGCTGATTGTGGAGGTGTGATAGTGGTAGGTAGCTCGGGCAGAGTGTAAGACTCCTCTAAAGGCTCTGCATCATTTTTTTTTTTTGCCGAGACCTGCTATCTTCATAAGTCCCAGCTCAACCAACAATCTCTGATTTGACGACTGCTTTATCTTGCCGTCTGCCTCCGTGAGTAGAGATATTGTACCAAAAAGGAACTCCGTGCTGCATTGCGCCGCCTGCTGGCGATAACGCTCAAGCAGCGAGCCTGTCAATTCGATAAGTGATATGGCGGGACCCTTTGCCAGCAGCAAATCGCGCATATGCTGGTTGAGTCCGCTCATAAATGTCTGCGCCGAGAAACCCTTCGACAGCACCTCATCAAAGCGTATGAGGGCTGTGGTGTAATCCCCAGCAAGCAGCAGGTCGGTCATCGTGAAGTAGGTGTCATAATCAAGCACGTTGAGTGTCTGCGCCACCTCCTTGTACTGAAGCTGCGAGTTGCAGAACGATACCGCCTTGTCGAACATCGAGAGCGCATCACGCATACCTCCGTCGGCCTTCTGTGCTATGAGGTTGAGCGACTCTTCGTCAAATGTAACACCCTCCTGCTGGGCGATATGCTTCAGATAACCAACGGCATCCTCAATCTTGATGCGGTTGAAATCATGGACCTGACAACGCGACAGAATAGTTGGGATAATCTTGTGCTTCTCGGTTGTGGCGAGGATAAATACTGCGTGCTTGGGTGGCTCCTCCAGCGTCTTTAGAAAGGCGTTGAATGCCTGCTGTGAGAGCATATGCACCTCGTCGATGATGAAGAGCGAGTATTTGCCAATCTGTGGCAGGATACGCACCTGGTCGATAAGTGAACGGATGTCATCCACCGAGTTGTTCGATGCGGCATCCAGCTCGTGAATATTCAGCGAGCGACCCTCGTTGAACGAACGGCACGACTCGCATTCGTTGCACGCCTCGGCGCCGTTGGGGTTCATACAGTTTATCGCCTTGGCAAAGATACGGGCACACGTCGTCTTACCCACTCCGCGAGGTCCGCAAAAGAGGTATGCGTGCGCCAACTGACCACGCTCAATCGCATTTTTCAGCGTTGAGGTGATGCTCTGTTGTCCTACTACCGACGCAAACGTTGCGGGACGATATTTTCTTGCCGAAACAATAAATTCACTCATATCACCGCAAAGATATACATTTTTTTGTGAAGAAAACAATCTTTATTGCCACTATTTGATAATAAAATACTATCTTTACAAAAGTAAATTCAAATTGAAAAGATATGTCGAACTTTTTTTCTCCTCCTGCGGCAAAGCCTCGCCTCGCGGCAGATAGGATTGATGCAGAGTATCGCAGTATGCGATTGAAGGTGTTTTTAGGTGCATTCTTGGGTTATGCAGCATATTATTTGGTCAGGAAAAATCTCTCGCTGGCAGCCCCTGGTATGATTGCCGATGGGTTGCTGGATAAGCCTACGGCGGGTTTCGCTATGGCGGGTATTCCTATCGCCTATGCCTTCAGTAAATTCCTGATGGGTAGTCTCTCGGACCACTCCGATGCTCGTAAATTCTTGGTCGTTGGTCTTATCATCGCCTCTACGGTGATGGCAAGCATTGGTTTTGTCCCTTTTGCTGACTCCATTGGTGTGAATGGATGGATATTGTTCGGCTTTATGTTGCTGGTGGGTTGGCTCTCGGGTATGGGATGGCCTCCTTGTGGTCGTGTGATGGCGCATTGGTTCTCGCAGAATGAGCGCAGTTTCAAGATGTCTATTTGGAACTGCTCGCACAATCTGGGCGGTGGCTCGCTTGGCTTGCTGGTGTCGGTGGGTGTGGTTATACTCGCCACTATGGGCATCGAGCAGACGTGGCGTGCAGCCTTTATCTTCCCTTCGGTTGTGGCGTTGTGCGTGGCTGTAGTTTGCTGGTGGCTGTTGCGTGACAGACCCGAGGCGTGTGGTCTGCCCCCAATCGAGGAGTATCGCAATGACTATACAAGTCAGAAGGCAGAGAAGGGCGAAGAGAACAGAATTCCTTTCCGCCGTTTGTTTGTCGATTATGTATTTAAGAATCATCTGTTGTGGATGATTGCCATAGCTAACGTCTTTGTCTATTTCGTGCGCTATGGTGTGAGCGATTGGGCGCCAACATATTTGCAGGAGCTGGAGATTATGTCGGCAGCCGACAGTCGTTTCGCCTTCTCGCTGTTTGAGTATGCAGGTATTCCTGGTACGATTATCTGCGGCTGGTTGTCGGTTAAATTCTTCCAGGGTCGTTGCGCTCCTGTGAATGTAATATCTATGGCTATTGTCGTGCTGGGTCTTATCTGCTATTGGCAGGCGGCAGCGGTGGCGCAGATGTTGGGATGTGACGTGAACTGGGTTGTATATGCGGCTTTATCGCTGACGGGTTTTGCTGTGTATGGTCCTATCGCAATGATTGGTATTCAGGCGTTGAGCTTCGTACCAAAGAATGCGGCGGGTACGGCGGCAGGCTTTGTGGGTCTGTTTGGTTATCTGCTGGGCGATGCCGTATTGTCTAAGATAGCCATTGGTTATGTCGCTGACTCATCTTTGGGTTGGGGTGTTACCTTCTGGATGTTTATCGTGGGTAGTCTGATAGCAACGCTCATATGTGCCGTGACGTGGGGCAAGGAGCAAAAGATGATGCTTGAGCGCCGCGCCGAGCATAAATAAACGTCGAAAACGAAAAGGTGTGCCACAATGTCCTGTTGTGGCACATTTTTTATGCCAAAGTGTGCCAAAATGCCTGTCACGATGTTCAGTTTTGCTGTTGGCAAGTCTTTTGATAGATGATTGAGAAAACGAAAAACAGTAAAACAATATAGCTATGAACATTAATTCATTAACAATCAAGGCGCAGGAGGCACTGCAAGCTGCGGTGGCTCTTGCAAAGCAGGAGGGTCAGCAGGCGGTGGAGCCTATGCACCTGCTTTCGGTTATTATCAAGGAGGATGACTCGCTCGGAGCTTTTCTTCTGGGTCGAGTTGGTGTTAATGTGCGCACGTTGCGTGACGAGGTAAGCCGCGCGGTGGCATCTATTGCGAAGGTGTCGGGCGGCAATGGCGAGCAGTTCTTCTCGACAGATACCTCGAAGGTCATCCAGCGTGCTGTGGATTTTACGCGCACGTTTAATGATAAGTATGCCTCGGTGGAGCATATTCTGTTGGGTCTGGTTGCCGAGCGTGGTCAGGCGGCAGATGTGCTGAAACGTGGCGGAGCCTCCGAAAAGGAGCTTGTGGCTGCAGTCAAGGAGTTCCGCAAGGGCTCTACGGTAGATTCTCAGACCTCTACGCAGGAGTTCAACGCTCTGGGCAAGTATGCTATAAACCTCAATGAGCAGGCGCGCGCTGGCAAGCTTGACCCTGTTATCGGACGTGATGACGAGATACGCCGAGTGTTGCAGATTCTCTCACGCCGTACAAAAAATAACCCTATCCTCGTTGGTGAGGCGGGTGTGGGTAAGACTGCTATTGCCGAGGGTATCGCCCACCGTATTGTGGATGGCGATGTGCCTGAGAATTTGAAGTCGAAGCTAATCTTCTCGCTCGATATGGGTGCATTGATTGCAGGTGCGAAGTATCAGGGAGAGTTCGAGGAGCGATTGAAGGCTGTGGTGCAGGAGGTCATTGCCAGCGATGGCGAGATATTGCTCTTTATTGATGAGATACACACTCTGGTGGGTGCGGGCAAGTCAAGCGGTTCGATGGATGCGGCAAACATCCTGAAGCCTGCTCTGGCACGTGGTGAGTTGCGTACCATTGGAGCTACCACGCTTGATGAGTTCCAGAAATATTTTGAGCAGGACAAGGCTTTGGAGCGTCGTTTCCAGAAGGTGATGGTTGATGAGCCTACCACCGAAGATGCAATCTCCATTCTGCGTGGCTTGAAGGAGCGATACGAAAACCACCACAAGGTGCGTATCAAGGATGAGGCTATTATCTCGGCTGTGGAGCTTTCTCACCGCTACATAACCTCTCGTTTCCTACCCGACAAGGCTATTGATTTGGTGGATGAGGCTGCGGCACATCTTCGTCTGGAGATGAACTCTGTGCCCGAGGATATTGACAACCTCGACCGCCGTATCCGTCAGCTGGAGATTGAACGTGAGGCTATCCGCCGCGAGAACGATAAGGAGCGTGTTGAAAACCTCACCCGCGATATTGAGGAGCTGAAGTCCAAGGAGGCAGCCCTGCGTGCCAAGTGGCAGGGTGAGCGTGATTTGTTGCAGAAGATACAGCAGAACAAGGACTCCATCGAGAGCCTTAAGATTGAGGCGCAGCAGGCGGAACGTCAGGGTGACTATGGTCGTGTGGCGGAGATACGTTATGGCAAGATAGTGGAGGCGGAGAAGCAGATTGCGGCTCTGGAGCAGGAGTTGAAGCTCACCACAGCAAATGGCGAGGCGATGATAAAGGAGGAGGTCGATGCGCAGGATATTGCCGAGGTGGTATCTCGCTGGACTGGTATTCCTGTGCAGCGTATGCTCTCGTCGGAGCGCGAGAAACTCTTGAATATGGAGTCAGAACTGCATAAGCGAGTTGTGGGGCAGCAGCAGGCAATCGAGGTCATCTCGGATGCTGTGCGTCGCTCGCGCGCAGGACTGAACGATGCCCGCAAGCCTATCGGCTCGTTTATCTTCCTCGGAACTACTGGTGTGGGTAAGACCGAGCTGGCGAAGGCGCTGGCGGAGTTCCTCTTTAATGATGACTCGATGATGACCCGTATAGATATGAGCGAGTATCAGGAGCGTCACAGCGTATCGCGTCTGGTGGGAGCACCTCCAGGATATGTCGGCTATGATGAGGGTGGTCAGCTCACCGAGGCGGTGCGTCGCAAGCCATATTCGGTGGTGTTGCTCGATGAGATTGAGAAGGCCCATCCCGATGTCTTTAACATCCTGTTGCAGGTGCTCGACGATGGTCGCCTTACGGACAATAAGGGTCGCACGGTCGATTTCCGCAACACGATAATCATTATGACCTCGAATATGGGCTCGCAGATTATTCAGGAGAATTTCTCTGCCGCCTTCGATGGCGAGAGACTCTCGGCAGATGTGGTGGAGCGCACACGTCGCGATGTGGTAGAGATGTTGAAGATGCATCTGAAGCCCGAGTTCCTGAACCGTATTGACGAGATTGTGATGTTCGAGCCACTCACTCGCCACGACATTGAGCAGATTGTGGATATTCAGATGGGTATCATCCGCCGTATGCTCTCGGAGAATGGCATCACACTCGATTACACCCCTGCTGCCAAGCAGCTCATTGCGAAGATGGGTTACGACCCTCTGTTTGGTGCACGCCCCGTGAAGCGAGTTATCCAGCGTGAGGTGGTGAACGACCTCTCAAAGCGTATCCTCGCCGGCGAGGTTAATCGTGAGAAGCCGATATTGATTGATGCGGATGGGGAGAAACTCAAGTTCTCTAATTAGAAAACCAATAAACGTTATTCCGAGCGAATAAAATGAGCGTGGAAATCTCATTTGAGTGGGTTAAATAGGAGATTGCCACGTCGCTTGCAGCTCCTCGCAATGACGCAGGTATGAAAAACGGTTGCGACTCTTTCGGGTCGCAACCGTTTGTTTTTTGCACTATAAATTTTACTCTTTCTTAAACGAGTCACACACCTCCTGATTGAGCTTGCGAACACGCTCCACGTCGAGCTTCATCTCCTCGCGGTCGTAGGTCATCATACCGTTGAGCTCCATCTCAAGGTCGGTAATCTGTGTATAGACAGCTGCGGTGTAACCCTTCGCAATCAAGCCCTTGAGTATGTTGATATACTCCTCATACTTGTCGGTAGCCTCCTTCTTGCCTGCGGTCTTTGCAGGAATGTTCAGCGGGTCGGTCTCCACGATAAGCTTCCAGCAATGCTCGTCAGCGGGCTTGTAACCCACGCCACCATACTCGCCCAAGACGTTGGCGCGCTTGTAATCGAAGAGATACATCTGTGGCTCTGGGTAGTTGTGCAGGTCGAGGAAATCGCCACCTGTGGGGTAGTGGTTACCGCCACTTGACTGATCCACCAGGCGTGATGGGTCGTAGTTCTTTGTCCACGCTGCAATCTCCTGTGTCTTGAACTGACCCCAACCCTCGTTGAATGTCACCCAGGTGCCGATTGAAGGGTATGAGTAGAGGTTGTCGATAATCTCCTTCCACTCACGGCGGAAGTTCTCCTCCGACTCGGGTGTGCGCTCCAGCTCCTTGCCCGAGAAGTACTCACGCCACATAAAATCAGGGGTCTCGTCACCCGATGGCATATCCTGCCATACAATCATACCGATGCGGTCGCAGTGGGTGTACCAGCGTGCTGGCTCAACCTTGATGTGCTTGCGTATCATATTGTAGCCCAGCTCCTTGGTTTTGATGATGTCGAACGCCAGAGCCTCATCGGTTGGGGCGGTGTAGAGTCCGTCGGGCCAATAACCCTGGTCGAGTGTTCCGAATTGGAAATAATCCTTGTTGTTGAGTTGCAGGCGGATGATGTGGTCTGCGCCCATCTGCATTGAGAATTTACGCATCGCGGCGTAGCTCTTTACCTTATCTACAACCTTGCCGCCCTTCGATAGTGTAACCTCCATATCATAGAGGAATGGGCTCTCTGGTGACCAGAGCTTTGCATTTGGGACAGAGAGAGTTACATCCATACCATTCATACTCTTGCCCGAGGCGATAAGCTCTCCTTCATCGTAAAGCTTAACCTCGGCAACGCAATCCTCCGTAGCCTTCACGTTGGGCTTCACGGTGAGGATGCCCGCGTCGATGTCGGGAGTGGTCTTGAGTGACTCAATTCTGTTCTCTGCCACAGGCTCCATCCATACTGTCTGCCAGATACCACTCACGGTTGTGTACCACAATATCCAGGGGCGATTTGACTGCTTGCCGCGTGGCTGCCAGCCATCTGCGCTGGGGTCTAAAACCTTAACCGTTAGGCTGTTTGTGCCTTTCTGCAAAGCGGGTGTTATGTCAAACGAGAATGGCGAGTAGCCACCCTTATGTTCGCCAATCTTCATATCATTTACCCATACCTGTGCGTGCCAGTCCACAGCACCGAAGTGGAGTAGGATGCGCTGACCCTTCCACGCAGATGGAATAGTGAATTCGCGGTCATACCACAATGCCTTGTGCTGACCCAGTGGCTTCATCACGCCCGACAGGCTCGACTCCACAGCAAAGGGAACAAGTATCTCGCCATCCATATCTGTTGGTTTTGCCTCATTTTTGGGGCGAATGGCGTAGCTCCACAAACCATTGAGGTTCTGCCACTTCTCGCGCTCCATAATCGGACGTGGATATTCTGGTAGTACATTCTCGGGGTCGAGATTTATGCCCCAGTCAGTCTTTAGATTATCGCCTGCAGGCTTCCATTGTGCCGATGCGGTGGTAAAAGCTACACAGAGTAGCAATATTGCGAAAAATCTTTTCATAAATAGATGTTGTTTAAGTTAATATCATTTCATCGGCTCGCGCTCGTAGGCGTCAATAAGTGACCCTGCTGTGCGGTTTATTATTTTTACTCCCTGTTCTGCGGCAAAGTCGCGCAGCACCTCGTGACCACGAAACAACTCGGCAGTCTCTGCCAGATACTCCGCCATAGTGTAGGGGCGGGGTGGGTTGGTGGCGTTGTAGTAGATGGGTTTGGGCTCGGCTGAGGTGGTGTCGTAGTAGTGGCTTGCGGCGCGGCAGAGGCGGTTCTGATTATCTACGGTGAGCCCATCCAGCAGCGTGTGATCCACGCCGTAAAGCTCTATTGTGCGGTAGCCAATCTGTATGGCGTTGAGTATTCCGTTCTGCACCACCGTACCCCAGTTGCCCGAGCCGAGCCCGTGACGGTAGCACCAGAACTCCACGCTGCGGAATCCGTGAAAAACAGTGGAGTGAAACTTTACAATGCGAATATTTGGGTTGTTGCCTACGGCTGCGGCGTAGTCAAAATGCTCTGGGTTGTAGAACTGCACATAGAGCGTCATCTGCCAATCAACCTTTGCCAACGCCTTGTAGAGATTGTCAATGCGCTCCGAGCGACCCGCCTCGCGGAAGAACATAGGGTCGGAGATGACATAATACTTGGGTTTGATTAAGGAAAATTCCTCGCTCAAGGCAAAGAAATTTACCGCCATCATATCAGCCTGCTCCCACTCTTTCTGCTCGATGAGTCGGGGTAGCTGATTTTTTAGTGAAGGACCATTGCCGAGTATAGCCAATCGCTTCGAGGGGTGCATATCCTGTGCGCCTGCGCGCCCAACGTGGTTGCGAAAATCCTCCTTCACCGCCATAATCAGGAAGTATAGCAGTGTGTCCAAACTATCGTGCAGAGCCTTTATGGCTTTATCTGAAAATCGCATTGAGGTTGGTTTTTGTATATTTGCAAAATTAAGAATAAATTGCTAAATTTGCAATAAGAGCAATAGTTTTTACCGTGAGCCGCATATCTGTTATAATCCCTTTATATAATAAGGTCAGAGAAATTGAGCGTACGCTACGTAGCGTGGCTCGTCAGAGTGTGCAGCCGTTGGAGGTGATTGTTGTCGATGATGGTTCGACAGATGGCAGCGCTGAGGTGGTTGAGGCGATGGCGTTGCCTATTGTGCGGCTGGTGCGTCAGACAAATAGGGGCGTGTCGGCTGCCCGAAACCGCGCTATGGAGATGGCGCGAGGTGAGTGGGTGGCGCTGCTCGATGGTGACGATTGCTGGGAGGCGGAGTATCTGGAGAATGTAGAGCGAATGATTGATAACTACGCGGCAGCAGGCGCTATCGGCACAGCCTTCCTTGTTGATGACGGCAAGAGATTGGTTGAAGGCAATACGCCGACCGAGGAGGGGGTGGTTGATTTCTTTGCGGAGTCGATGAGTCGTTATGTGCTTATCCCTTCGGCTACGGTCTTTAGGCGTGATTTGGCTCTGGCGATGGGTGGCTTTCCCGAGGGTATGCGAATGGCTGAAGATCAATATCTATGGACGAAGATTGCACGCACGGCGCAAGTGGCGTTCTCGCCTCGCAGGCTTGTCATCTATTCGCGTGTGGCGGAGAATCGCTCGGCATCAATCTATCAGCCCGAGCAGACAACACATTCGCTTGAGGAGCTTTATGATGAGCGTGCGACAGATTTAAGCAACGAGTATATCGCTCGTGTGGCATTGGGAAAGGCGCTCGTGGAGAGTGCTCGAGGGGGTACTGCGGCAGCGCAACGCGCGCTGGAGTTCTTCTCCTATAATCGGCTTTCGTCGCGCCTTGAACGTAAGGTGAGGGTGCTCAACGCCCTGCCCGCAAGATTGCGTCCTGCGGTGCTTGCTGTGTACAATTGGTTTGCGTGGGTGATTGCCCGCCGAGGTTTGTAGCCTATCTATTCAGTCCCGCCGCCACGATTGCCTCTGCCAGCGTGAAGTCGTCGGGATTATCAATATCCATACTCTCGATACGGTCTGTTACAGCTATGTATGGCTTGTAGCCTATGCGGCGATGTTCATTTCTCCATAGCTCGCGGCGAAAGATGAAGAATGCCGATGTCTCAACATATACAGGCTCAAGGTCTTGTGTGCGAGGGATATGCTCCAGCGAGTAGTTCAGAGGCTTGCCCTGCCACCACGAGAAGGTCTGCACACGCTCTGCGCTGAAGGCTGAATCGTGTTCGCCACTCTCGACCGCTGCCACCGCCTGCTCGATTGTCGAGGTGCGGATAAAGGGCGATGTAGTGTGGGCGAGGATATAGATGTCGGCATCCACCTCCTGCGTGAAGGCATCGTAAATCTCCTTGCCGAGAGTGGTGTTTGAGTCCAGGCGCTCGTCACGACGCAGGAATTTAACCCCCTCGGGCAGATACTGCTCCACCTCGCGTGAACTGCAATAGACATACACCTCGTCGATGTTCTTTGCCGCCGCCAGGCTCTCCAGCAGGTACGCCATAAGAGGTTTTCCGCCCAGAAGACGGAGATTCTTGCCTGCTACTCGCTGGCTGTTAAGACGTATTGGAACAAATGCTACTCTCTTCATAACTCTTACTGTACTAAAAGGTTACAACCTCTGATGTCGGCGCCCGACAATCTGCCCTCAATCGAGAATGAGCCATCCTCAAACTTTCGACCCACATCCTGTGTTGCGATAAAGGCGCACGATGAAGAGTTCATCAGGTCGATGATATTCACCGCTCCGCGTGCTGGTGCAGGGAGTATCTTCAGCGGGTTGTTCACGTCACGCACCACAACCTTCATCCACGCTGGCGCACGGAATATGCCATCGCCTGCAGAGTATGCCTGCGATGTGAGTTCCGCCATACCATACTCTGAGTGAATCTTCTCAACGCCAAACGCCTCGGTGAGTATCTTATGAAACTCCGCCTTGGGCAGCTCCTCGCGCTTACCCTTCATACCGCCCGTCTCCATAACGATGGTGTCGGTGAGCTTTGGTGCATAGCGCTCCGCCAAGTCCCACAGCGCATAACTCACGCCAAGCAGAATCTTCGGCTTTGTGTCGGAAGCCATATCGGCTAACATCTTCTCATACTCGTCAAGATAGAATCCGCCCGTGCCGCTACGCTCAATCATCCTATCGACCATATAGACCAGCGACGAGCCCTCGCGCTGAAGGTAGTTGGGCAGAAGTCCGTAGATGCTCCAGCTGCGCACGTCGCCATAGAACTGCTCAAACGATGAGAAAAATGCCTGCTCGTAAATCTTCAAGTCACTCATCATATGTCGTGAAGCTACGGTCGAGCCCGTATTGCTCGATGTGAAGATTTTCTGCGGTGGCTCCTCGCCGCAGTAGATGTCGAGGGTCTTGAACAGCTCAATTGGCAGAAAAGGTATCTGCTCTACGCTCTCTATCTGCCTATGATCAATACCGAGCAGCTCGATATACTGCTTGTAGGGCGCACAACGTTGCGCCTGGAAGTGAAACACCTCCAGCGCACACTCTGCAAATTCCTCTTCGTTCGCAATCGCAACTATCTTGTCCGAGTTAATCATATTACAAAGGTAAGAAAAAAAACTAAAGCCAAGCCCGTTAGCCCCAAATTTACACACAAACTCCGATATGGAAATCGAATTCTCGACCCCCATATCGGAGTTTTTATGTGTCTCAAGAGGTTTACTTCTTACCCTTTGGGGCAAGCATCATATTCATCTTCTTGCCATCGAGTTTAGGCATCATCTCCACCTTTGCGATCTCCTCCAGGTCGGTGGCGAAACGCAACAGAAGAATCTCACCCTGCTCCTTGAAGACGATTGAACGACCGCGGAAGAATACCGAAGCCTTAACCTTTGCGCCCTCCTTGATGAAGTTCTCGGCGTGCTTGAGCTTGAAGTTGTAGTCGTGGTCATCGGTCTGTGGACCAAAACGGATCTCCTTAACCACTACCTTCACCTGCTTTGCCTTAATCTCCTTCGCCTTGCGCTTCTGCTGGTAAAGGAACTTCTGGTAGTCGGCGATGCGGCATACGGGTGGCTCTGCCTTGGGCGAAATCTCGATAAGGTCGAGCTCCATATCCTCTGCCATAGCCAGCGCCTGACGGATAGGTACCACAAGGTTAGGCTCTACGTTCTCGCCGACCAAACGTACCATAGGAGCTGTAATCTCCTCATTGATGCGGTTTGGGTTCTCCTTCTCTACTCGTTTGCCTCGCATACCCTGCTGTTGCTGAGGCTTGTTTGCTCCGCCCATTGGGCGTGGTGCAAACGGTTTTTGTGTAATTGCCAAATTGGTAAAATTTACTTTAGTTATTGTCTATGTTGATTAGTGCATCTTATTAGCCTCAATCTCGGCATCAACCAGCGAGTTGATGTGAGCAGCGAACTCGGCAATGGTCATTGCGCCCTTGTCGCCCTCGCCCTGAACACGAACTGAAACCTTGCCCTCTTGAGCCTCCTTCTCACCAACAATCAGAAGGAATGGGATGCGCTTGAGCTCGTTGTCGCGAATCTTACGACCAATCTTCTCGTTACGCTCATCCACCTGAACACGCACGTCGGCACGCGCCAAAGTCTTGGCAACCTCGTTGGCGTAGTCGTTGAACTTCTCCGAGATAGGCAGGATGACAGCCTGGTCTGGAGTGAGCCACAATGGGAACTTACCAGCAGTATGCTCCAACAATACTGCCACGAAACGCTCCATAGAGCCAAATGGCGCACGGTGAATCATAATTGGGCGGTGGAGCTTGTCATCGTTGCCCTTGTAAGTGAGGTCGAAACGCTCTGGGAGGTTGTAGTCTACCTGGATAGTACCCAACTGCCAGCTTCTGCCAAGTGCATCCTTCACCATAAAGTCGAGCTTTGGACCGTAGAATGCAGCCTCGCCGAGCTCCACTGTTGTGTTCAAGCCCTTCTCCTTACAAGCCTGGATGATGGCACCCTCTGCCTTCTCCCAGTTCTCGTCAGAGCCGATGTACTTCTCGGTGTTGTTAGGGTCACGCAACGAAATCTGCGCTGTATAGTTGTCGAACTTCAGCGTGCGGAAGATGTAGAGCACGATGTCGATAACCTTCTCGAACTCCTCCAACAGCTGGTCGGGACGTACGAAGAGGTGAGCATCGTCCTGTGTAAAGCTACGTACACGTGTCAAGCCGTGCAACTCGCCCGACTGCTCGTAACGATATACTGTACCGAACTCCGCCAGACGAACAGGCAAATCCTTGTAAGAGCGTGGCTTTGAACGGTAAATCTCGCAGTGGTGAGGGCAGTTCATTGGCTTCAACAGATACTCCTCGCCCTCGAATGGAGTGTGGATAGGCTGGAACGAGTCCTTGCCATACTTTGCGTAGTGACCAGATGTCACATACAAATCCTTGTTACCGATATGTGGGGTGATTACCTGCTGGTAGCCGTAGTCCTTCTGAATCTGGCGCAGGAAACGCTCCAGACGGTCACGCAGCTCGGCACCCTTTGGCAACCACATAGGCAAGCCCTGACCTACACGCTGTGAGAACATAAAGAGCTCCAAATCCTTACCCAACTTACGGTGGTCGCGCTTCTTCGCCTCCTCAATCATTGCCAGGTACTCGTCGAGCATAGACTTCTTTGGGAATGAGATACCGTAGATACGTGTAAGCATCTTGTTCTTCTCATTACCGCGCCAGTAAGCACCTGCCACAGATGTGAGCTTCACAGCCTTGATAACGCCTGTGTTAGGGATGTGTGGACCACGACAAAGGTCGGTAAATGAGCCGTTTGTGTAGAATGAGATGGTGCCATCCTCCAGATCCTGGATAAGCTCCACCTTATATTGGTCGCCCTTCTCGGTAAAGGTCTTCAGCGCCTCCTCCTTTGATACCTCTGTACGTACAAGCTCCTCCTTCTGACGAGCCAGCTCCTGCATCTTCTTCTCGATAGTGTCGAGGTCGCCCTCGGTGATTGGTGTTGGAGAATCTACGTCGTAGTAGAAACCGTTGTCGATAGCGGGACCGATACCGAATTTAATACCTGGATAAAGACTCTGCAAAGCCTCTGCCAGGAGGTGTGATGATGTGTGCCAGAAGGCGTGCTTGCCCTCGGCATCATCCCACTTGTAAAACTTAATTGTTGCATCCTCGTCGATGGCGCGTGTCATATCGACAGTAGCGCCGTTTACCGAAGCAGCCAGACAGTCGGCAGCTAAACGAGGGCTGATACTCTCTGCAACCTGGTAAGCAGTTGTCCCTTTGGCAAACTCCTTCACGTTGCCATCGGGAAAAGTGATTTTAATCATAGTGTGTTTAATATTAGTTTATGTTTTGAGTCTTCCGACGCTTCCACAATTACGAGACGGAATACATCTTTCGACTCGGTTATACATTTAAATTCAAAATTATTCTCTTTTTTGCCTATTTCACACTCTTGTTATGGAAATACATCGCATAACGCGAGAAGTGAATGTTGTTATATGGCTCCAACCAAAACTCCTTCGTAGAGTGTGTGGCGGGAACATAAAAACGCAACACGCCATCCTTGTCGTCACGCTTCATCGCCGAGATAAGAGCCTCGGGCGAAGAGGTAATCTCTGGTGCCCACTCCATAGGTACTCGCTTGCCACCGACCGTACGGCGTGCCAGACGGCAATCCTCCTTCTTCAGATCTGGATCGGCGATACGTGTGCCCAGCAATACAGGACCATAGAAATATGCGTGGTAGTATTTGCCTCCTGGAACAACCTCGTAGCGGAGCTCGGGCTGCAAAGTAACCGTAATCTCGTCACTCTTCTTCCACTTTCGGTTGATAAGGATGTAGCCATCCTTCTCCTCTGCCGTTACCTGCTTGCCGTTTACCTTGACAGTAACCTCCTTGCTCCACCAAGGGTGACGCAGGGCGATGGTAGCCTTCTTTGACTTCTTGCAGTCAATGGTGATGGTAGATGTGTTCTCAACAGGGAAAGAGGTCTTTTGGCTCAACATCAGACCCTTCTCCTTCCAATTCAGGTTGGATGCAATGTACATGTTCACATACACAGCATCCTCTGCCTTGGCATAAATCATCTTGCCGAGCTTGGCTGGGGCTTGCATACCTGTACCTGTGCAGCACCAGAAGCTGTCGTACTTTGTGCCATAAACCTTGTAGTGAGCGGGACGCATAGGAGTGTAATACACGCACATACCCTGCTCGGGGTCGAAGTTGGCAAGAATCTGATTGAGAAGTATGCGCTCGTAGTAATCAATGTACTTCATCTCGCCATCGTTCTGGTAGATAGCCTCGGTAAGGCGCATCATATTTACCGAGTTGCAAGACTCTGGTCCACCGAAGTTTGGAATCTTTTTCTCAAACTGGTCGATAGGGAAGAAATGCTCGCCCGTAGAGTTTCCTCCGTTTGCCCAGGTGTGCTTTTCGGTTACAATCTGCCAGAAGAAACGTGCAGCACGTGAGAAATCCTCGTTGCCAGTGTATGTATATATTCGCTCAAAGCCTGTGAACTTAGGAATCTGTGTATTTGCGTGCCAGCCGTGCAGTACATCCTTGCCATCCTTTGCTGGTACCCACATATCCTCATCGTTGAGGCGGTTTGCCCAATCAAGGAAACGCTTCTCGCCTGTGATTGAATATACATCGATGAATGACTCGTTGATACTTCCGTGCTCACACACCAGCAGACGCTGCATCTGCTCGTGGTCGAGCTTGTCAATGATGGTCTTACCAAACCAATCGGCCAAATCCACCAAAATAGTCTTTGCCAATGGGAGCTTGAATTCGCAATATACGTCAAATAAGCCCAGCATCACCTTGTTCATGATATATACAGGCTCCCACAACTGCATAGCTTTAGAGCCCTTTGGTAGATTTGTTGGGATGATAAGAGGATTTGTGGTTCTGAAATCACCCTTTCTTACCTCGTCAAAGAGAGCCTTTACGTTTGGCTGCGCACCAATAAAGCCCTCGCCGTCAGCCTCCTGACACTCGCGCAGACCCATCAGAGCGTACAAAATCTTGGGAAGAATACGCTCGTCGCCTGTCGATTTATACGACATTGTCATTGATGAAAGCCAAAAGCCCATAATGTGTCCCGACAAAGGACCTCCACCAAAAAGATTTTCAGACTCCCAATAAGGGTATGGCTCATAACCATTCTGCGAGAGTCCTGCCTCCTTGCGAAACCATGCCAGCAGACGGTCCACCTCCAGCGAAATAAGGTATTCGTTGTTGAGAGTTTGAAGGTTGAGCATCTGTGGGTTTGTGATGCGTACATCCTTCAAGTCAAACAATTCACGTGCGGGCTTGTGCTCAGGCTCGCACACAATAAGGTCTTGAGCAAATGCTGATATGCAGAAGCAGATACTGCAAATCAAAAGTATAAAAATTGTTTTCTGTCGCATAGGTGGTATCTCGTTTGGTTGTTGTTTTAATGCAGAGAGGCTTGACGCTTACTTCTCATCCTTTTTCTCATCCTTGCGGTTGCGGAAGTAGGAGATGATAAAGTACATTGCTGCGGCGAACATAGCAAGCTCCGAAACAATTGAGAACCACTCTACATTTTCGCCCGTGTTGTATTTGTACACGTTTGTACCCAGTCCGACGATTGACAGTATTGCTACCGCAACGCCCAGCAGCATATTGCCGCGTGAATTTTTGTATCCTCCTCCGTCTATCATAACGCCAAAATTTTACTCTTCTACATCTGGCAACTTCAAATCCTTAACCGATACGTCGCGACCCTTCTCGCGCTCGAAGTGCTGCAATGGGTTGCGGTTCCACTGCTCCCACTCGCGGCGGTTACGAACGATGTCGATAGCCGCATAGATTGCATTACGCATCGACTGTGGGTCGGCGATACCCTTGCCTGCGATGTCGTAGGCTGTGCCATGGTCGGGTGAGGTGCGTACCTCGCTGAGACCTGCGGTGAAGTTTACACCGTCGGGAGAGAGCGTCTTGAATGGAGTCAAGCCCTGGTCGTGGTACATAGCAAGCACTGCATCGTACTTCGCATAGCCGCCCGTTGCGAACAAGCCATCGGCAGGGAATGGTCCAAAGGCGAGTGTACCCTCCTGGAACGCCTCCTCGATAGCTGGCTTGATAATCTCCTGCTCCTCAGAGCCGAGCATACCGCCCTCGCCAGCGTGTGGGTTGAGCGAGAGGACTGCAATGCGTGGCTCGACGATACCGAAGTCCTGCTTGAGTGTTGAGCGCAGAGTGTTGAGCGCAGCGATAATCTTCTCCTTGGTTATGCTTTGGCTAACCTCCGCTACGGGGATGTGGATTGTAACCAGACCTACACGCAGACGTTCGCTGCACATAATCATCATCGGCTCGCCCTCAAGGTGTGCCGCCATAAACTCGGTGTGACCTGTGAACTGGAACTCCTCGCTCTGTGCTGTCTCTTTGGTTATAGGGGCTGTCACCATAGCGTCAATGTCGCCCTCCTTCAAATCCTCGATGGCTCTCTGCAATGCCTCCACAGCAGCCTTGCCCGCCTCCTTTGAGGCTACACCTGGCTGTGGCTTCACGTCGCCGCACACCACAAGGTTTATCTTACCATAGCGTGCCTCCTGGGCTGATGCCACGACGTTGAACTGCACCGTGCCCTCCTCCTTGTCGAGGGTCTCGGTGTAAAACTTTGCCGCCTGCTGCGAGCCATACACCACAGGGGTAAAGAGCTCGGTGATGCGACTATCTGCGAGGGTGCGGAGTATCACCTCCCAGCCAATTCCGTTGGTGTCACCCTGCGTAATTCCTATTTTGAGTCTGTTATCTGACATAAATTCAATCGTTTTCAACTCGCAAATATACTAATAATTTTCAATTATTAGCTTTCTTGAAGCGCTAACGAATAAAAATTATGCAAAAGAGGTTGCCTAATGTGAGATTAGACAACCTCCTGTTGAGAAAAAATATGTTTTTTAGAGCTTCAGCAACTCCTCCAATAACGATTGTGGCGCCTTGAAGGCTGTGCCGTGGCGAGTGCCTTTGGGGAATGAAATCGAGTCGGAAACATCCTCCCAATTCTCCATATCCGAAGAGCGTATTGCGCCATATTTACCCTCCATATACTTGTCAAAATAGAGATATACATACTCTCCGACCTCAAGCGGAGAAGCGCCTTCGCACCAATAGTCGCCTGTTATGGCAGGTGAAACATCGGTTGGAAAGCCGTAGGGTGCAGTGTGCTTTGTTACGCGTATGTTCTTCTCGGCAGGCATCGAGTTCTCATTCTTTACGAAGAGATAGTATGTGCCACCCTTATGGAAAATCGTACCGTCGATGACCGAGAAACCTGGCTCGAAGAAGAGCTTTGTCTCGCTGAATGACTTGAAATCCTTAGTTGTGATGTAGTATTGGCGATGGTTCAACCCCGCCTCGTTTTTTGCTGTTGCAATCTCGGGAAATGCCCCTGGAACGGTCGATGACCAGAAAATGTAGAATGTCTTATCCTTCCTGTCGTAAAAGAGTTCTGGTGCCCAGCTGTTCTTTGTGCCTGGGAATTTTGCCATTACTGGGATATTCTTTTGCTCCGACCAATTCACAAGGTCTTTTGACGAGGCGTAGCCAATGCCCTGGTCCCACCAGCCTGTTGTCCAGACCATATGGTAGGTGCCTTCGTCATCTCTTGTGATGCTTGGGTCGCGCATCAACTTGTCCTTGCCGAGTTGGGGTGTGAGGAATGACTTGTCATTTTTGAGTGTCTCCCACTTTAGACCATCATAGCTGTAAGCCAGATGCAAGCCATCTTCGCCGTTACCCTTAAAGTAAGAGAAGAGATAGACCTCGGGCTCTTTGCACGATGTCATCAGGCAGCAGATAAACGCTGCGAAGAGAAGGATTTTCTTCATTGTTTTTCATATTGTTTTAGGGTTGATAGTTATAATTTACGTCGTCTGAACTCGGCACATACAATGCCTGTCGCCATAGCCACGTTGAGCGATTCGGAGCCTTGACGCTCTGGAGGATAGGATGGTATGAGTAGTTTGTGCGAAAAACTCTTGGCGCACTCGGCACTCACGCCTTTGCCCTCGTTGCCCATCACGATAACACCGTTTGGAGTAAGGTCGGTGGAGTAGATATTCTCTCCGTCGAGCATCGTGCCGTAAACGGGTGTGCCTGCGGCGGCTGTGCGGGCGAGAAAATCAGCCAATGGCAGATAGTGTACCCTCACGCGCAGAATGGCTCCCATCGTAGCCTGCACAACCTTGGGATTGAAGCAGTCGGCTGTATCCTGCGAGCAGAAAATATCCTCCACCCCAAACCAGTCGGCAAGGCGGATGATTGTGCCGAGGTTGCCTGGATTCTGTACCCCGTCCAATGCTATACAGAGGGCGCTGGATGGCGCTGCGGTGGGCGTTTTGTGACGAGGCTGCTCCACCACAGCCAGCGACGACGAGGCTGTTTTGAGCTGCGAAATGCGCTCCATCTCCTTTGCCGTCACCACCTCGGCGCTACCCGTGAGGTGACCCTCCAGCGCATATATGTTACGCACCTTCAGCCCCGAAGCAATTATCTCCGAGATGAGTTTGTCGCCCTCGGCAATAAAGAGGCGCTCATTGTCGCGGTTGCGCTTGTCTGTAAGCGAACGAACGAATTGTATCTCCTGCTTGGTCATTCTTTATTGCGTTTTTCCAAAATCGTAAATGTCTGCTTCTCTTCAGCTATGTAGGTTTCGGGGAATATCTCTCGGCACTCCTGCAACAGCGGTTCAAGTTCCTTGTAGCGTGACGAAAAGTGACCGATAAGCAGTTTGCCTGCACCCGCCATCTGCGCCACCTTGGCGGCATCGGCGGTGGTTGCGTGACCGCGCATCTTCGCCATCTTGCGCTCTGCGGCAGAGTATGTAGCCTCGTGGTAGAGCATATCTACACCCTTGACCATCTTTGCCAGTCGCGCCGAGTAGTTTGTGTCGGAGCAGTAGGCGTATGACATAGGCGGATAGGGGCGGTAGGTGAGTAGCTCGTTGGGGATTACCTCGCCCGAAGGAAGCGTCACATCCCCGCCTCGTTTGGCTGCTACTATCTGGTACATATCAAGCTCATAACGCTCTATGGCATATTTTGTTACATTGAGTGCGGGCTCTTTCTGCCGAAAGAGGTATCCCGCCGTTGGCACTCTGTGTCGCAGGGGCAATGACCATATCTCGGTGGTGTCATTTTCGAAGATAATCTGGTGTTTGGTGGTGTCCACCTCGACCCATTCTGGTGTGTAGGGCAGATTATCCTCAAACAGGCGCAAAAAGCCCTCCAGCGCCTCGCCAAATGGGCGCGGAGCATATATCTTCAGCGGTGTGCGTCTGCCGTATAAGCCGAGCGTTGAAAGTAACGGAAACAACCCGAAAACGTGGTCACCGTGCAGGTGCGAGATAAACACCGCACGCAGCTTCAGGGGCGATATTCCGCATCGCGCCATCTGTCGCTGCACACCCTCTCCCGCATCAACCAGAAAGAGTTGCTCGTTGATGTTCACAACCTGCGCCGAGGGGTGTCCTGTGGCTGTCGGTTTGGCTGACGAATTGCCGAGTATGGTTACTGCTATGGGCATTATTTACTCAATAAATATCTCTCACAATCAAGTGCTGCGATGCAGCCCGAGCCAGCGGCTGTGATAGCCTGACGATAGTGTGGGTCCTTCACATCACCTGCGGCAAACACACCCTCGATGTTGGTCTTTGATGTGCCTGGAACGGTCTTGATATAACCCTCGGCATCCAGCTCCAGCTTACCCTTGAAAAGGTCGGTGTTGGGATGGTGTCCGATAGCGAGGAAGAAGCCCGAGATGTCGATTGTGGTCTCCTCGCCCGATGAGTGGCGCAGCAAAGCTCCTGTTACGCCATCCTCGTCGCCCAGCACCTCTACGGTGTTGTACTCGAACATAACCTTGATGTTTGGGGTGTTGAATACACGCTCCTGCATAGCCTTCGAAGCACGCAGGAAAGGCTTTCTTACGATGAGATGTACCTGCTTGCAGATAGAGGCAAGGTAAGTAGCCTCTTCGCAGGCTGTGTCACCACCGCCCACTACGGCTACATCCTGCTTGCGGTAGAAGAAACCATCGCAAGTGGCGCAGGCACTCACGCCCATACCTCTGAACTTTGCTTCCGACTCCAGCCCGAGATACTTCGCCGAGGCTCCCGTAGCAACGATAAGTGTCTCTGCTTCAATCTGCTTTTCGCCGTCGATGGTCACCACAAATGGGCGCACATCGAAGTCGATGTTTGTAACGATACCGAAGCGCACATCAGCACCAAAACGCTGTGCCTGCTTCTTCAAATCGGCCATCATCGCTGTGCCTGTGATACCCTCGGGGTAACCTGGGAAGTTCTCAATCTCGGTTGTTGTTGTGAGCTGTCCTCCTGGCTCGATACCCTCATACAATACGGGGTTAAGGTTTGCGCGTGAGGCGTAGATAGCTGCGGTGTAGCCCGCAGGTCCGCTACCTATGATAAGGCATTTTGTCTGTTCCATAATATCTCTTTTTTTTGTTATTGTTATCTTAATTCGTTTACTGTTGTGGTCGCTCCTCCAATGTTTTTTGCCCAGTCGCAAAGTTGGTTGCCCGAGTAGTCGAATAGTGCCCACCTCTTCTTTTGGCAGACCCTGACCACACCCTTTTCGACATCAAACTCCACCGCTTCGTATATCGGGTCGATGATGTAGTTGCCTTGCTTGTCGATAAGTCCCATACCTCGCTTTGTCTGCACCTCGGCACGACCCTCGCAAAAGTCATTTGCCCAGAGGTATTGAGGCTTGATGACCTCGTGGCAGTTGTAATCGACATATCCCCAGCCCTTGTGGCTTTCTACGGCAATCAAACCCTCGTGCATTGTGCTGACAAAGAGATATTTGTCAAGTTCCGAACAGCTGTAGATGTTGGAGTCGGTGTTGCATCGTGTAGTGTTGCTCGCGGCAATCCTTTGACGTATGGCGGCAAAAGCCTCCGCATCGCCGCCCGCGCTTGCTGTGGCGTAATACCAGCGTATGGGAAATATCGTTCCGAAACGATTTATCAGCAGGTGTTCCTCGCGGATGTTGTTGTGTGAAACATCAGCTTTCAGTAGCTGCTGCTCCAGCTTGTTGATGCCCTCCAAAAGTCTTCCCGCCTCCTCGCTGCAGAGTGTCGCTATGGCATCCGTCAGCGGAAGCGCATCGGGCAGCGGCTCAAGCAGAATATCACTCTTTAGCTCCTGCTCGGCGGAAGAGAGATAACTCATCTCGTCACGAAAAATCTCCAACCGAGGCACCGCCGTACACTCCAAATGTTTGTGCAGGGTTATGAATCGCTCCGCGCGGCGCATCGACTCCTCACGCAGTGGCAGACAGAGCAGATAGCGCACGCTCCCCAGTCTGATGTGCGTTGTGGCGAAGTAGGTCGAGAGCGTGATATGCTCCTCGTCCCAGCGTATGTTTTTCAGCCTGCGAAAATGTGTTGCGGGGCTGTTCAGGGCAATGCGTAGTGAGGAGACGGTAATCATACTATTCGAGTTGTGTTATGCTACGTGAGCCTATGTTTATCATCGAGAGCAGCTCCACCACTGTGGCATTATATCCTATGCCGATGTAGGGCGGTATAGCACCCACTCCCTTCAATTCGTGTATTGCTTCGTTCAGCGCCGATGGCATCACGCTTGAGCAGTCGGCGAGCAGTCGAGCCTTGTCGCAGGCGCGCGTAAGCTCCTCGTGCATCGGGAATATGACAGAGTTAAGACGTGTGTCGGTACTGATGTGTATGTTTATCAGTAGTGTGTTGCCATCTTCGGTTGCGGTGCGCTTTATGAGCGTGCAAACATCGCGCAAATCCATATCTGTGCAGTCGGTTGGCTCGCCGTCGGTGATGTTTATCACTATCGGCGGGAAGCTCTCGCGGTTGAGTGGGCTGCTGCACCACTCATCCACCACATCACGCACCTTGTGCAGTGCTTCGTGCATAGGCGTTGTACCCTCGGCGAGCGGTTTTATCCACTCCCTCTGGCGGTGATGCACTATGGCTTGTGTGCCGTCGGGCAAATCCTCCTCAAAGGCTACGGTTGTGATGTCGGGCATTTGTCGTGCAAGTTCTGCTATGGAGTTAAAACCATCCCTTGGCAGCAGGCTCTTGACCTCGTCGCCCGAATAACCAAATACGGCTATGTCATAGTAGTCGCGTATGCCCTCCGAGCGGCGACATCTATCGACCAGCTCTGTAATGAGCGAGTTTGCCGTGTATGCTACCACCTGCGATTTCGTAGTCACCAAGCGACCAAACTGCACCTGCTGCTGCATCGACGTGGATTGGTCCAGCACCAGCACAAAAGCAGCTCGGTGATGTCTTGTTATCTCTTGAGTGTACATAGGTGATAGTTTTTGGCAAATATACCATTTTATTGGATATGTTCCAATTTTTTACTCTTAATAATTCGCTCCTCGCCACCCTCTATTTTGACGATTATATCCTCGCCTTTAATCTTGATTTTTGTTGTTGCGGGGGTTGAGAAGAGCGGCTTGCCATCCATCGAGAGCAGATGTTTGTATGCACCCAATCGCACCAGCAGCAGCTCCTCCTTGGGGTCGTTGCACTCGTCAAAGTAGGGAGCTATGACCCACCCTTCGGTGGCGCTGTATCCCCACAGACCGTGCGCTACGTTTGCCTCTATGTCGCGCGACGAGGTGGTTGGTATGGGCGTCAGAAGTCGCTTTAGAGCAAAAAGTTGTGGCGTATTGTCATATAGCAGGCGCGCAATGCGGTATTGGCGTGCCATACAGCGTGCCGCGAAACTCTCAAGTGTTGAATCGAGCCAGCTTCGCTCGGGTGTTGTGCCAATGTGCAGCTGATGCACAAAGTTGTAGTTTGGTTTTGTGCGTGTAATCTCGCGCGGATGCGCCTGTGGCTGGTGATGCAGGCGGTAGTACTCCGCTTGTCTGGGGTCGGTAGAGTAGGCGTGCAGCAGGGTGGAGATAAAGGCTATCGAGTAGTCGTCAATATGCTTGTCGTATAGCTCTGCCGTGCGTAACGGATGCTGATAGGCGGCTGTGCCTGTCTCCATTGCGCGCCTGCCCTGCAACGCAGGTACATAGGCGGCATCCCAATCAATGGCGTGCATCGTGCCATCCTCTCCAACGATAATATTTTCGGGCTTCAGGTCGCCGTGAGCGTAATCCTTTTCGAGCAAATCCAGCGCGAAGTCATCAAATGCCGTAGCGAGTCGTTGCAACTCTCTTGACGTTAGCGGCTTGCAGAGCGTTTCGTGGAGCGTTATGCCCTCCACATAATCCATTATCAGGCAATCGACCCAATGCCTCTGACCGAGGATGTTGCTCACTCCTAACTCGGCGGGGCGGAATGCTTTGCCGTAGATGGCTTGCAGGTGGGTGTTACGACGTGTGTAGCATTTCAGTATCTTCTGCTTGCCCTCGTGCCTGATGCGGAATATCACCGAGGCGTTACCCGTGAAAAATTGGGGCATACCATCACAGCACACCACCTCGACACCTCGCAGCGTGCGCCAGGGTGTGTAGGGGTTTGCCAGGGCATCTACTATGTCGTTGATACTTGTCACCTTTATAAAAAAAGAAGTTGTCTAACAAGGTGATTTCTTCGTTACGCTCATCCTCGAAATCCTCATTTACGCTTTAGTAAACTGCGGTTTCTCGGCTTTCGCAAACCTAAAAATTCCTATTGTTAGACAACTTCTTGTGAGTTGAAGTAAATTAGTTACATCCGCAATCGCAGTTGTGCTCGTGGTCGCCGCAGCCACCGTCGCAGCCGCTATCGCAGTTACCGCTACAACCGCAGTTGCAGCCGCCCTGTGCAGCCAAATCCTCTGGAGTTACGTCGCGTACCTCAACAACCTCCACATCGAAGTTCAAGGTCTTGCCAGCCATAGGGTGGTTGAAGTCCATCTTCACACTCTCCTCTGAAACCTCCTTCACGATGCCGAGCATACGATTGCCCTGAGCGTCGCTCATAGGTACCTGGCTGCCAACGAAGAGGATCTCCTCTGCGAGCTTGCCATCCACCATAAAGATTGTCTTTGGAAGATCAACCACAGCCTCTGGGATAATCTCGCCGTAGCCATCCTTTGGCTCCAGAGTGAATGAAACCTTCTCACCTGGCTCCTTGCCCATAATTGCGCCCTCGAACTTTGGGAGCAACATACCTGCGCCGCAGATAAACTGCAAAGGCTGACCCTCGCGTGACTGGTCTGCAATCTGACCATCGACTGTCAGTGTGTAGTTCACCGACACCATCTTACCGTTTTCTACCTTCATAATTCTATTTAATTTCGTTATTTACTCGTGATTAAATCACACAAAGATACACACTTCGCGCCGAGTTGCCAAATTTCGGGCGAAAAAAATCAGATTTACACAGTTTATAGCTATTATTGGTATGTCATTGCGAGGAGGGCTGTAGCCCGACGTGGCAATCTCTAAAAGTGGAGCAGAGATGAGATTCCCACGCATTTGTTTTGGTGCGTCATTGCGAGGAGCTTAAGCGACGTGGCAATCTCAAAACAAATGCTCGGAATGACGAAGTTTTTAAGTCTAAAGTAGATTGTTCTGAAAAACGCCTCACTCTTTCCAGCGTTGCTCAATGTGTAATTCATCTTCGGTGGCTGGGGGCGGGATGCGAGCTTGCTCGCAGAGCCACCGAAGATGTCGCCAAAAGGCGAATAAAGTGTTGTATTTTCAATAAGTTTATACTATTTTTGCAATACTGTTCGTTATAAATGAGAACAGAAGTTTAACAATATTACAATTATCAAAAATGAAAAAGCTAATTTTTATGTTGGCAACAATGTTGCCACTGATGTTCGTTGCGTGCAATGACAACGAAAACGATGAGAACAAATCGCCTAAGCATTCGATTGTTGGATTGTGGGAGTTGGAGAAAGCCTATATCGAAGAGGATGACAGGTGGTGGTACGCCAAGGATGATATATCAGATATGTATCAGCTGGAGGTGAAGAGTGATAATTCGGGTAAATTTACCCACTATTCGAGCTTTAATATCATCGAGGAGCCTTTCACTTGGCAAGTGGTGGAGAATCAATTCCGATTGGTGATGCCCGATAATACTTATCAAGCCTATAAGATTGAGCAGATTAACGACCAACAGTTGATTTTGACTAAAGACCTCGTAACAAAATATTATAAAAGGAGAGAGTAATGACGGAGATAGTCCCTACAAGTGTAAAATGCTTGTAGGGATTTTTTTATATATAATTCCATTGTATTTGATAATTTTTTTCTATTTTTGTAATGCTATCCACGTGATAGCAAACATATTTACATATTTAGTGAAAGTGTATTAGCTTTTTTCTTATTAGAAATCTGGAAAATTTCAATGCAACAAGAAAAGCAACACACTCGTCACCTTGTATTGGTACGTCTATGGCAGCATTCTTGCTCCATACCCAATACGGGTGTGGGGTATTGTTTATTTGTTGCAAGGTATTCCAGAACCTCTAATAGAATAAACTAATCGACTCCACACTTTCTTATTTATAATAGCTCGTATGGTGTCGGCGGGTGTAAAACTCAACTAAAATGAACAATTTAACAAGTCAGAAACCAGACAATTATTTGGTTTGGGCAATTCTATCAACAGTTTTGTGCTGTATGCCTTTTGGTATTGTGGCAATTCTTAAAGCGTCACAAGTTGATACATTCTGGGCGCAAGGAAATCAAGCGGAGGCTATTGAGGCGGCAAATGCTGCAAAAAAGTGGACTATTATATCTGTGGTTTCTTCTGCGGCAATTTTGTTTATATATGTGTTGATAGTCTCTATCGCTGCTATAGTTGCAGAATTATAACAATATGAAATATGTTGTTTGGGGGATTGGGGGTTTGTTATTGATTGGAATATATTATTTAATAGACCCCTCAAGCTCCTATTTAATGCCTAAATGTCCGTTTCATCTCTTGACAGGCTATGATTGTCCTGCTTGTGGAGTTCAGCGAGCATTTCATTATTGTTTGCACGGAGATTGGGGAACTGCGATTAGGTATAATTATTTTTTAATATTATCAATACTTTATTTTATCGCAGTAGCAATTACTACATTTGTTCATAATAGAGAAATGGATGTTATAAAAAAGTATGTTCAACATCCAACTACTGTGATGATATTTCTTGCATTAACAATTATTTGGTGGATAGTTAGAAATATTCCGTATTGTAAAGAATATTTCAATATGCTATAAACAAACAGCCTGCCCCGAAAGGAGCAGGCTGAACTTTTATTGAATATTACCTTATTTAATCTGCATTGCAGCAAACAAGGTTTCTATCGCCGTAGCCATTGTCAATCTTGGTGACGTATGGGAAGAACTTCGCGGTCTTGATCCACTCCAATGGGAAGGCTGCCTCCTGGCGTGAGTATGGGTGTGACCACTCGCCCGCAAGCTCAACGGCTGTGTGAGGTGCATTCACCACCACATTATCCTTCTCGCCCGCAGCGGCTGCCGCCTCGCACTCGCGCTTGATCTGCACCAATGCCTCCATAAAGCGATCCATCTCTGCCTTTGGCTCCGACTCGGTTGGCTCCACCATCAGGGTCTCGTGTACTGGGAACGAGAGTGTTGGTGCGTGGAAGCCGTAGTCCATCAAGCGGTGAGCGATGTCGCCACAGTCGATGCCGTAGTCCTTCTTGAAGTTTGTGAGGTCGAGAATCATCTCGTGACCTACGCGACCAGTCTCGCCAGAGTAGTAGGTGCGGTACTCGCTCTTCAAGGCCGATGACATATAGTTGGCATTCACGATAGCCATCTCGGTTGCGTGGCGCAAGCCCTCCTCGCCGAGCATCTTGATGTAGCCATAGGTGATTGGCAACAGCATAGCCGAGCCCCAAGGTGATGATGATACGGCTGTGATGCCGTCCTCGCCGCCAGTAGCCATAATAGAGTGCGATGGGAGGAATGGAGTGAGGTGCTCCGCAACGCAGATAGGACCTACACCAGGACCACCGCCGCCGTGAGGCATTGCGAAGGTCTTGTGGAGGTTGAGGTGGCATACGTCAGCACCAATGTAGCCTGGGTTTGTCAAGCCCACCTGTGCGTTCATATTCGCACCGTCCATATATACCTGACCGCCCGCATCGTGAACAGCGTCCACAATCTCGCGGATGCGGCTCTCAAATACACCGTGAGTAGATGGGTATGTCACCATCAAGCCGCACAACTCCGATGAGTGCTCCTCGGCCTTTGCCTTCAGATCCTCAACGTCGATATTTCCGTTGGCGTCGCACGCCACAGTCACAATCTTCATACCCGCCATAGCAGCCGACGCAGGGTTAGTACCGTGTGCCGACGCAGGGATAAGGATGATGTTACGGTAGCCCTGACCGCGACTCTGGTGGTATGCACGAATAACCATCAAGCCTGTATATTCGCCCGCAGCACCCGAGTTTGGCTGGAGTGAGCAGCCAGCGAAGCCTGTGATTGTCGCCAAGTCCTTCTCAAGCTCTGCGATAAGCTCGGTGTAACCCTCTGTCTGGTCAGCAGGAGCGAATGGGTGCATATTCTGGAAGCCAGCGAGTGAGAGTGGCTGCATAATAGCTGCGGCGTTGAGCTTCATTGTGCAAGAGCCGAGCGAAATCATTGAGTTAGCCAATGAGATGTCACGCAACTCCAACTGCTTGATGTAACGCATCATATCGCTCTCCGAGTGGTACTTGTTAAAGACAGGCTCGGTGAGGATTGGTGATGTACGCTTTACGCAGTCGCAGAGCGATGGCTTGTCTGAAATCTTCACAGCCTTCGCCTTCTTGCCGGCAGCCTCTGCGAAGATAGCCACGATGGCATCCACCTCCTCAGGGGTTGTCACCTCGTCGGTTGAGAGGCGTACCTTACCCTCCGATGGGTAGTAGAAGTTAAAGCCTGCATTCAGGGCGATGCTCTGCACAACGGCAGCCTCTGCCTCCACCTCCACGGTGTCGAAGATTGACTTTGTGGTGAGCTTGTAGCCCATAGCCTCCAACGCCTCGGCAATGGCAACGGCTGAAGTGTGGGCAGTCATAGCGGCACGCTGCAAGCCCTCTGCGCCATTATATACGCAGTAGAAACCTGCCATCGAAGCCATCAGGGCAGATGCTGTACAGATGTTAGAGGTAGCCTTCTCGCGCTTGATATGTTGCTCACGCATCTGCAATGACATACGCAACGCCTTATTGCCCAATCTATCCACCGATACACCGATGATACGACCAGGAATGTTACGCTTGTAAGCCTCGCGGCACGCCATATAACCAGCCGAAGGACCACCGAAGCCCATAGGGCAGCCAAGACGCTGTGTAGAGCCTACGGCGATGTCTGCGCCCCACTCTGCTGGAGGGGTCAAAAGTGCCAACGAAAGGATGTCTGCTACGGCTGCTACCAATGCTCCCGCCTCGTGTGCCTTTGCGGCGAAGGCTGTGTAGTCACGTACCTCACCCGTAGCGGCTGGGGTCTGCACGATAGCACCGAACTCCTTGCCCGAGAACTCATAGTCGGCGTAGCTATCAACGATAAGCTCAATGCCGAATGGCTCGCTGCGTGTGAGCAGTACGTCGAGCGTCTGTGGGAAGATATCCTTATCGACGAAGAGCTGGTTGCGACCCTGCTTGATAGCCTCGCGTGAGCGCAGGGCATACATCATAAGCATAGCCTCGGCTGTGGCTGTCGCCTCGTCCAAGAGTGAGCAGTTTGCAATCTGCATACCTGTGAGCGAGAGGATGGCGGTCTGGAAGTTGAGCAATGCCTCCAGACGACCCTGCGAAATCTCCGCCTGATATGGGGTGTAAGAGGTGTACCACGCTGGATTCTCAAATACGTTGCGGCTCACTACGGCTGGCACAGCCGTAGGATAGTAGCCCATACCGATGAATGAGCGCAGCTGCTGATTCTTTGCTGCGAGCGATGCAACGTGAGCCGAGAACTCATACTCGCTCATACCCTCTGGCAAGGCGAGTGGTTTCTTCAGACGGATTGAGGCGGGAATAACCTGCGAGATAAGCTCCTCGACAGACTCCACGCCAATGACCTTCAACATCTCGTTGAGGTCGCTTGAGTTTGTTACGCCAATATGGCGATTCATAAACTTGTCAAACATTTTCTTTTAGGTTTTATTTTTTGCGTTTGTAATAATCTCTTAATAATCGAGCTTTACTGCTGTGCCCGAGGCTGTCACCATCAGCATACTGCCGCTTTGGCCCAGCACCTCATAGTCGATATCTATTCCCACCACAGCATCAGCTCCCATAGCCATTGCTCTTGCCTGCAACTCCTGCATTGCCGTCTCTCGTGCCTCGACCAACTCCTTCTCATAGGTGTTTGAGCGACCGCCGATAAGGTCGCGTATGCCTGCGGCAAAATCCTTGATGAAGTTTACGCCAACGATTACCTCGCCAAATACAACTCCCTTGTATTCAACGATTGTTCTGCCCTCAATGGTGGGTGTGGTGGAAAGTATCATTCTCTTTCGTTTTAGGTTGTTGAAAATAGGTTAATTGACTTAATACTTGAAACTGCTGCCGCCGATAAACTCGCGCAGGATGGATGTCGGTGGTATCTCGTCTGCGGGTATTGGAATGAAGTTGTCGAGGAACTTCAGCAGTCGCTTTGCCTCGCCATACTCTGGCACCGTGTCGGGTACCTCCCTGAGGATAGGCTCTACCTTCTGTCGCAGAACCGAAATCTCGTAGAAGAGCGATGAGTTGAACATCACATCGGCATTCTCCTGATATGGGAATATATGCTTCTGCTCTCCGCGACGAACACTTGCCCAGCGTTGCAGCGTAGCCAGCGCGTTTGCTCCTCGAGTGGAGTAGTCGCGCGTAATGCGGCGCAGCAGGCGGTTGTCGGATGTGGCGATGCGTGATAGGTTATCCATAGCAACCGACGTAAGGCACGACAGATAGACACAAAACTTCTGCTCACGTGGAATGCTTGGTGTGAGGCGAGGATTTAAGCCGTGAATACCCTCCATAATAAGTATCGAGCGCTCGGTGAGCTTCAGCGGTGTCTCGTGCCATTGGCGTGTGCCTGTGATAAAGTCGTAGCGTGGCACCTCGACACTCTCGCCCGCAATCAGACGCTTTAGGTCGCTGTTCAGCAATTCGAGGTCGATAGCCTCCAGCGCCTCGAAGTCATACTCGCCATTCTCATCCTTTGGTGTGCGCTCGCGGTCAACGAAGTAGTCATCAAGCGATACAAGCACAGGGTCAAGACCCAGGATGCGGAGCTGAATGCCCAGTCGCTTCGAGGTGGTTGTCTTGCCGCTTGACGAAGGTCCCGAGATAAGCACCATACGTGTGCCGCGCTCCTTGTTAGCCTCGGCAATCTGGTCGGCTATGGCGGCAATCTTCTTCTCGTGGAACGCCTCGGCAATCTTTATCAACTCGCTGGTGTCGCCCGAGAGAATCTTTTTGTTGAGGTGACCGACAGTGGGTACGCCCATAATTTTTACCCAGCGATGATACTCGTTGAATACATCGAGCATCTTGTCCCAATGTACGTTAAGGTCTAACTTGTCGGGGTCGCTGTGGGTAGGCAGAGCGATGTAGAAGCCGTTGTAGTAGCGGCGCAGGTCAAACAGATGGATGTAACCCGTGTCAGGCGTGAGAGCGCCGTAGAAGTAACCCACCATATCGTCCATGCAGTAGATGTCGCTATATAGGCGTGGGCGTGTGTTCAGCAGAGCAATCTTATCGTCAAAACCGAAACGCTCATATATGCCGTTGATGTCGGCTGTGAGCATACGGTGGCGCTCAATCTTGTATCGGGCATCGATAATCTTCTGCATCTGTGCGCGCAGAGCCTCAATCTCGCTGTCGGAGAGCTCCTGCTCATCGTCGAACTCACAGTAGAAACCTCTGCCTACGGTGTGGCGGATGTAGAACTTGCGGTCGTTCCACAAATCGCGCACAGCTTTCTGTACGATGAACGAAATGGTGCGCTGATAGACGCGGTAGCCCTCGAAGTGGGTGATGTCGATATATCGCACCGCCAGAGGCTTGAAAATCTTGTAGTTAAGCTCCTTGATGCGGTTGTTTACATATGCTGCCAGCATAGGATGCTTACCACCCAGTGCCAACCTACGCTCCAACTCAAGCAGGGATGTGCCTGCCTCAACCTCTATAACCGACGAGGTGTTTTGACAAATGACCTTTACTGTTTCCATCGCAAAAAAGTTCGTAAATGATGTGTAAAGGTAGTGAATTTATTTAGAACTTTAATGCTTTGCAGGGGATTATTTTTATGCGAAGATGGGCGAAAGGTGGTTTATTTGCTCTTGACGCCGAGGGCGCGGATTGTCACAGGGTCAAATTCTTCTGTTTTGAAGGCATAATAGCCCACTACGGGAACGCCCTGCCTGGAGAGCTTGTCTGCCCAGAGCTTGACCTTTTCGGGGTCGCCCTTTGACTCCAGACCACCATCCTGCGATAGCTCGCGGATTATCAATCCATGGTCGGAGATTACGAGTGCGTCGGTGGGTACGTTGGATACGATATGAGGTGGATGTACGGCGCGAAAATCAAACCCCGAAGGACAATGTTTTGGGTAGCCGCCCGAGCCGTTATAGACCAACGTGAACTCTTTTAGTACCTCGGCACAATGCTTTTCCAGCCGTCTGCCTGCCTCGGTGTTGGTCTCGGCTACGGGCTGGATGATGATGTTTTCAGTGCCACTTTGGCGGATGATTTCGACAAGTTGCAGGGCGTAGTTATAGACCGCCTCGAGCGCGGGTCCTGTGTCGCCATATTTGCCCTTGCCCATATTGTCGTTTACGATGGATACAAAGAGCCAGAGGTCGCGTTTGCGGCACTCCCTGACTATATGGCGATACTCCTTTTTGACCATTTTTATCCACTCCTTCCGCCACGGCTCCTGGCTATATCGTGCCCAGCTTGCAAGCTCAATCATATAGCCCGAAACACCGCACTCCTGCATAAGGTCAAGCTCCTGCTTTAGGGTGCTTCGGGAGAGTGTCCAGCGGTTTACCCGCCCATACCATCGCTGCGTCTTTCCCTGCTCAATTGTGGGCTGGGCAAAGATGCTGGTGCATAGCGCGATAGCAAATGCTGTAAAGAGTATGCGTAGAGTGGTTTTTTTCACTATTTCTGCGTATAAACAACCTTTTTTGTCTCAAAGAAATCCTCCTCAAAAAACTCCGAGATATTATACTCGCGCCACTTCATACGGGTGGCTGCCAGCTCCTCCTTCAGGTCGCCACCCTTGAGATAGAGGATTCCGTTTGGTAAGGTTCCTTTTTGACCTTTTTCAATCTTTGTCCAAATCCATTTCACAAAGGCAGGCATCTCGGTGACAGCGCGCGAAACCACATAGTCGAACTTCTCGTTGATTTGCTCCACGCGTGTGTTGCGGGCGTCGATATTCTCAATGCCAGCACCCTCACATACACCCTTCACAACGGTAATCTTCTTGCCTATGGAGTCTGCCGATACAAACTTCACATCGGGGAACATAATTGCCAGCGGGACACTCGGAAAACCGCCTCCACAGCCCACGTCAAGCACCCTTGCTCCAGCCTTGAACTCACACACCTTCGCTATGGCGAGCGAGTGGAGGATGTGACGCACATAGAGCTGGTCAAAATCCTTGCGCGATACTACATTTATCTTGGCGTTCCACTCGGCATAGAGGTCATAGAGGGCGCGATATTGCTCCTTCTGGCGCTCGGTGAGCGAGGGGAAATATTTTTCAATTATGCTAATCATCTTCTTACTTGTTTTTCTGTTGCTCGGCGGTAGAGAGCAGACCGCAGGCTGCCTTGATATCCTCGCCTCGTGAGGCACGTATGGTTGTCTGTATTCCCTTGGCTGTCAGCGTATCACGGAAACGAATCATCTTCTCGTCAGAGGGCGAGAAGTAGGGCGAGTCGGGTATCTTGTGGAAACGGATGAGGTTTATGCGGCACTTTATGCCGTCCAGCAGTCGGCACAGCTCCTTGATGTGCGACATGGAGTCGTTCAGACCCTCCATCACGATATACTCAAACGATACGCGTCGCTGCCCCGTGAAGTCATACTCGCGCAGAATGTCGGCAATTTCGCGGATGGGGTAGGCATTCTCAATTGGCATAATCTCCTTGCGCTCCTCGTGGAATGGGTTGTGCAGACTCACTGCCAGATGCACCTTCGACTCGTTGAGGAAGCGGCGCAGATGTTTTCCCACGCCCGCCGTTGAGAGCGTTACACGTGTGGGTGACCACGCCATACCCCATGGCGCAGTGATAATCTCCAGCGCCTCCAGCACGTTGTCGATGTTGTCCAGCGGCTCTCCCATACCCATAAAAACAAGATTTGTCAGTCGCTCGCTCTCGGGGATTGAGAGCACCTGGTTGATAATCTCGTTTGTGGAGAGTGAGTGTTGCAGACCCTGCCTGCCTGTGGCGCAGAAGCGGCAACCCATACGACATCCCGCCTGCGAGGAGACGCAGAGCGTGGCACGCTCCTTGTCGGGGATGTAAGCCGACTCGATATACTCGCCCTGGCTGGTGCTAAAGAGGTATTTCTTTGTGCCGTCGGCGGAGCAGCTCTCCTTGAGAGGGGCGCTCAGTCCCAGCTGAAATCTCTCCTCGAGCAGCGTGCGCGCCTTGAGCGAGAGGTCGGTCATCTGGGCGAAGTCCGTCACGCGGCGCACATAAAGCCAACGGGCAATCTGCTTGGCTGCGAACTTGGGCAGTTCGAGCTCCTGGCAGATGGTCTGCAATCGGGTTAGATTTTTGCCATAAAGAGGCTCTTTTTCGGTCTGTAACATAGCGAAAAGTTTACATTCGCAACAAAAGTAAAGATTTTTTGCAGATTTTTATGCCTACATCACTGTTTTTTGATTTTTTTTGACTATATTTGCCAAAAGAACTGTGAACGTTGCTTCTCGGTCATCCTTTAGGATGTCGTTTGTAAGGGGAGAGTGTGGCGCTCGCGGTTATGCCAAATGAACAATTAAAGTTAAAAATAAAACATCAAGTTATGGAAATTAAAAAATCACCAAAGGCAGACCTTCAAAATCGTAAAGGTCTTTTCCTGGAGATCGGCTTGATTATCTCGTTGCTGATTGTTATCGCAGCGTTTGCGTATGCTCCAAAGGAGTATCGTATCGAGCAGGTCGATTTGAACTATGGTCCTATCGAGGAGGAAATCACAGAGATTACTCGTAACGAGCAGAAACCACCCGAGGCACCAAAGAAGATTGAGATTCAGGTGTTCAACGATATCCTCGATATCGTGACTAACGACACCAAGATTACCACCGAGGTCGATTTCTCAGAGTTCGATGAGGGTTTGGAGATTACTACACAGGTTGTAGAGGTCGAGGAAGAGGAGGAGATCGAGGACGAGACTCCTTACATCAAGGTAGAGAAGATGCCTACATTCCAGGGTGGTGACCTTAACGCTTTCCGTAAGTGGGTTCAGGAGCGTATCAAGTATCCACAGATTGCACAGGAGAACGGTATCACAGGTCGTGTAGTTCTTTCATTTGTTGTTGAGAAGGATGGCTCGGTGACAAACATCCAGGTGTTGCAGTCGCCAGACCGTTCACTCGGTGAGGAGGCATCACGCGTGTTGGCTACATCTCCAAAGTGGGAGCCAGGACAGCAGAGCAGCCAGAAGGTACGTGTAAAGTACACTCTTCCTGTAATGTTCCAGATCAACTAATATACATATAGTATATATAATATAAAGTGTGCCGTGACTCGTTTACGGCACTTTTTTTCACTATAAATATGGCGAAAGCAAAAGATAATATTCAGCTTCAGACTATGGAACAGGAGGATTTGCGCGAGCGTGCAGTCGTTGTGGCTGTCATCCGCGATGGTCAGCCTGTGGAGCAGGTTGAGGAGTTCCTTGGCGAGCTGGAGTTTTTGGCGGAGACTGCCGACATCGTTACCGTGCGTCGCTTCACACAGCGTCTGCCACAACCCTCATCGAGAATATATGTGGGTCCAGGTAAGCTGGAGGAGATTGCCGCCTACTGCGAGGAGAATGAGATTGATGTGGTGATTTTTGACGATGAGCTCTCACCTTCGCAGACCCGTAATATCGAGAAGGAGATGCCTTGCAGGGTGATTGACCGCACACGCCTTATCCTCGATATCTTTATGTCGCGCGCCCGTACGGCGTATGCCAAGACGCAGGTGCAGCTGGCGCAGTATGAGTATCTGTTGCCTCGTTTGGCAGGTATGTGGACCCACCTTGAGCGTCAGCGAGGAGGCACAGGAACGCGTGGTGGTGCAGGTGAGCGTGAGATTGAGACCGACCGCCGTATCGTTCGCAACCGTATCTCAAAGCTCAAGGAGGAGCTGACCAAGATTGACCGTCAGATGGCAGTGCAGCGTTCAAACCGAGGCTCTATGGTGCGTGTGGCGCTGGTGGGATATACCAATGTGGGTAAATCAACGCTTATGAACCTTGTCTCGAAGAGTGAGGTCTTTGCCGAGAACAAGCTCTTTGCTACGCTTGACACTACGGTGCGTAAGGTGGTCTTTGATAACCTGCCGTTTCTGCTCTCGGACACCGTAGGTTTCATCCGCAAGCTGCCTACACAGCTTATCGAGTCGTTCAAATCAACGCTCGACGAGGTGCGTGAGGCTGATTTGCTTGTTCACGTTGTCGATATTTCGCACCCCAACTTCGAGGAGCAGATTGACGTTGTGAAGCAGACGCTGCGCGAGATTGGTGCGGGCGACAAGCCTGTATATCTGGTCTTTAACAAGATTGATGCCTACACCTACGAGAAGAAGGATGAGGATGACCTTACGCCAGCAACGAAGCGCAATATGTCGCTTGAGGATATGAAGAAGAGCTGGATTGCGAAGGCAAACACCCCTTGCATCTTTATCTCGGCTGTGGAGCGTATGAATATTGACAAGTTGCGCTCGGACCTTTATGGTATGGTTCGTGAGATACACGCAGGGCGTTATCCATTCAATAATTTCCTCTATTAGTAACACTTAAAACCGTGTGCTATGATACATATTTTAGGCAAGGAGAATACTATTCTCAACAAGTTTATCGCCCAAGTGCGAGACCGTAATATCCAGCTCGATTCGATGCGTTTTCGTCGCAATATCGAGCGTATAGGCGAGATTATGAGCTATGAGATTTCCAAAACACTCTCTTATCAGTCGCAGTTGGTGGAGACACCGCTGGGCGAGGTGCAGATGGAGATTGTGAGCGACAAGGTGGTTGTGGCTACGGTGTTGCGTGCGGGTCTGCCATTGCAGCAGGGTGTGCTGAACTACTTTGACGATGCCGAGTGCGCCTTTGTGTCGGCTTATCGCAAGAATAAGAAGGATGGTACGTTCAAGATAAATGTCGAGTATGTGTCGTGCGGCGATTTGGAGGGTAAGGTGCTGATTCTGGTCGATCCTATGCTTGCTACGGGTCAGTCGCTCAGGTTGGTTTACGATACGTTGGTGGCGCACGGCGGCGAGCCGTTGCATACCCACGTTGTCTCGGTCATTGCCAGCGAGCAGGGTGTTGAGTATGCCGAGCGACATCTGCCATCAAAGAGCACTACGCTATGGTTGGGTGCTGTGGATGCCGAGCTTACCTCGAAGGCGTATATCGTCCCAGGTATTGGCGATGCGGGTGACTTGTGTTACGGCAAGAAGTTGTAGAAGAGGCTGTCAAACAGGGTGGTTTTGGCGTTAAGTTAGCATCCCTGAAAATCCCTCTTGTTATTCAACTTCAATGTGGTAAAGTTAATGTAGGGTTGTTCTTCAAAATATTTGAGGGACAACCTTTATTTTATACTCACGCTGCGTGTTGCGGGGTCGAAATTGACTATGCCGCTTGTGAACAGACGCTCGATATGACCACTGCTGACCATCTCGGCGGTGGGCAGAAGGTGGAGCTGCGGAGGTGCTATGAGTGCGATTGAGTCACACAGAGCAAGCGCAATATCCAACTCGTGGGTAGAGAATAGAATACACTTCTGCTCCTGGTGCGCCAGGCGCCGAAGCAGCGTGCAAAGCTCATAACGGTTGGGCATATCCAGAAAGGCGGTAGGCTCGTCAAGCAGGATTATGGGTGTCTGCTGTGCCAGGGCGCGGGCAATCATTATTCGCTGACACTCTCCGTCCGACATTCTATCCATCGTCTTGTCGGCGTAGCTCTCCATTCCAACAATCTCGAGCGAGTGCATCACAATCTGCTCATCCCCACTTTGCATACGACCTATCCAATTGGTGTAGGGTGCTCTGCCAAGTGCCACCACATCGCGGCAACGCAGGTTGGCGATGCGTACCTTGTCGGTTGTGACAAAGGCAACGGTTGTGGCAAGCTCGGCTGTCGAGAGACTATCTATTGACTTGTCGCCGAGCAGTATATCTCCCTTCTGTCGCTCTCCCAAGCCCACGATGGCGCGCAGCAAGGTACTCTTTCCCGTGCCGTTTCTGCCCACCAGCGCGGTAAGCTCGCCTCGCTTGACCTCTGCCGTGAGCGACTCTATCAGTGTGCGGCTGCCGTAGCCGAGGGTTAAGTCCTTAAATCGTATCATCGTTATACAATATTCTTGTTTCTTATTACCACCCACACCACAATAGGTATTCCCAGTAGTGCTGTCACGGTATTCACGGGCAGCGTCAGCAGCTTCGACACAATGTCGCAGAGCAGCAGCGCCACAGCTCCCGTAAGCATTGAGGCGGGCAGGAGTGTTCGGTGGTCGGCATCCTGAAAGATGATGCGTGATAGGTGGGGTATTGCCAATCCGATAAAGCCCACAGGACCGCAGAAGGCAGTCACCGTACCTGCCAGGAGCGTTGTCGAGAGGAGTATGAGTGAGCGTGTACGGCGTATGTTGAGTCCCATCGTGCGGGCGTATGACTCGCCCAGCAACATCAGGTTCATAGGCTTGATGACAGCCACAGCAATTGTCAATCCCGCAATGACGGCGGGGGCTACAAGCCATAATTGCGTGGTGGTCACATCGCCCAGCGAGCCCATTGTCCAGACGACAAAACTCTTCAGCGCCTCCTCGTTGCTCATATATTGCAGTATCTGCACTATGGCACTCACAGCCGAGCCTATCATCATACCGAGGATAAGGATGACCATAATATCCTTTATGCGTCGGCTGACGGCAGCTACCAGCGCCAGCACCGCCGCAGAGCCTATCCACGCGGCACCAGCCACGCCCAGTGATGAGAGCATAGGTGACGAAGCCACGCCCAGCAACGGAGCGCCGAGGATAAATATCGCTACGCCAAGACTCGCACCCGAACTCACACCCAGCACATAAGGTCCTGCCAGCGGGTTGCGGAACAGGGTCTGCATCTGCAAGCCACTCACCGCCAGCGCAGCGCCCGCAAGGATTGCCACCATAGCCTTCATCAGGCGCACGTCGATGATGATTTTTGCCTTTATCGGGTCGCACTCTCCTCCCGTGATGGCTGCCCACACCTCACTCGCCGAGATACCCACAGCACCCACCATCATATCGATGGCAAAGAGCGCAACGAGCAGTATCGCGAGCAGCGTAAAGAGTATGAAACGGTGTTTCTGCATAGCTATCTTAATCGTTTGTAGTAGAATAAATTATCCTCCCCGTCAGCACCCAGCGGCGTAAGCTCGGGGTGGAGGATATATGCCAAATCCTGCAATATGCGGTCGGGACGCACCACACCCGACTCCCAAAAGTCGGAGCCTCCCATAGCCGTCTGGCGGGCATTGTTGTTCCACACTTTGCCATTGGTTATCGGCGGCGTGTCGGCAAACTTGGGGTTTAGACCGACCAACTCCGTAAGGGTGTTGCAACCGCTGGGGTTGAGCCAAAAGTCGCTCTGCGTAGCGTAGAGCAGTGCCTGCTCGATGTCAATCGGTGAGGATGTGTTTCCCTCGCCTGCGGAGGTGAATGTCTCGGCGGCAGCATCCTCGATAAGTTGTACCATATAACTGCCTCGTGCGGGCAGAAACCACGCATCGCGGTATGGTATGTTGAGCATAACCTTGGGGCGGGGTTTGCCTGCGGTCTGCTCCTTGATATTTTTGGCGAGAGTGTTGTAACGTGTGGCGATGGAGTCAAATGCCTCAATGCTCTGCTCTCGCTTGCCGACAATCTCACCCATAGCCACCATCCACTCCGCCTTGCCCAGTGGCGAGGACTCCACATACTCGCCGATGTAGGCAAATGGGATGCCCAGCTCTCGGAGCTTGTTCTCCATGCTGTTTGCTGCATTTATGCCGTAAAGCAGCACCAGGTCGGGGTCGATGGCGATAAGCAGTTCGTAATTTATGTTGTTGTCGTAACCCACGTCGCCAATCTTTTGTCGGTTGGCGGTGATGTAGTCGTTGCTGATAAAGTCAATGCCCGAAACACCCACCACGCGCTCCACCTCGCCCATAGCGTCAAGCATAGCTATGTGGCTCGATGACATACAGATGATGCGCTCTGCCGCACGGTCGATATGTTGCACGTCGGCGGCGCTTGCAAAGTGGCGGCTGGGGTCGATAAGGAGCTTGTAGCTTACGCCCTCTGCCCCCTGCCAGGGGTTTTGGGAGGTAATGAGTGTCGCTCCGCTTTGGCTGTGGCGACGTATCTCGAAGCCTGTGGCGTAGCGCGGCGTATAGACCACCTCGTCAAAGATGCTCTCGTCAAAGACGGTGTGGCTCCGGCAGGATGAGAGCAGCAACAGAAGGATGTATGTCAATACTCTTTTCATCGGTTGCAAATATCTTGATGTATGCTCTGCGTCAATGCCTTGCCTGCTCGTGTCAGGCTCTCTGTGGCGGCATCAGTTCCCGCGTAGCTTGTAATCTTGTCGCCCGTACAGCTATACACCACGTTGCCCTTGTCGCTAATGATGCCGAAGCCGTTGTTGTAGCTCCAATAGGCGTAGTGGGGCGAGGCGGGGTCGAATATATCCTTGCTGAAGTTAAAGCGGCTGTGGTCGATATTCAGTTGTCCCAGCAGCGTTGCCGCCAAGTCGCACTGCGATGAGTAGGTGCTCACCTCAAGGGGTACTTTCACTGCGCCACCCATCCAGAGCATAGGTATCCGCTGACGTGGCAGGGAGCCAATCTCTATACCCTCGGGGTAGCTGATGCCGTGATCGGCAATGAGGATGACGAGCATATTTTCCCACGCAGGCGTGTTGCGCCAGCGCTCAATCATCTCTCCGACGTGGTGGTCGGCGAAGGCGGTGGCGTTCAGAACCTTATCCTCGAAAGCATCGTAGGGCACCTCGAAAGGCTCGTGCGAGCTTAACGTAAGCAGCGAAGCGAAGAATGGCTTGCCCTCCTGTGAGAGCCTCAGCACCTCATCGGCAAAGTAGTCGCACACCACATCATCGGCGTAGCCCCACTTTGAGATGGGAACGTCAAGGTGCAGACTCTTCTGGTCGGTAATCTTCTCTATGCCTGTGCCGTAAAGGTAGGAGGCTGTGTTGGTGAAGTTGGCATCGCCGCCATAGGTGAACGATGTCGAGTATCCCTCCGCCTTGAGCGACGAGGCTATGGCAGGCAGCGTGTGTGCCTTCTGTGGGTACTTCATTATCGAGGCTATCGGATGGGCGGGGTGTCCGCTCATCACCGCCACCGTGCCTCGGTCGGTGCGGTAGGAGTTGGCAAACATATTCTCAAACCAAATGCCCTCACTGCGCATCCTGTCGAGCTGTGGCGTTACGGCTCTACCCTCAAAGGTGGTTGTTGCCGTTGTGCGCCCGAAGCCCTCAAGCACCACCAGCACAATGTTGGGTCGCTGGGTGGTGAGCAGCGTGTCGCGCTGTGCTATGCCCTCGCTGGGGGCGAGTTCTGATAGTATCTCCTGAAGCTCCTCCTCTGCGAAGTAGTGGTAGTCGTCAGCCTTCAGCTCCGAGCGCATAGATGACGAGAGGAGCGAAAAGACGGGGTTTGTCGCGGCGTGGTTGAGGAACATATTATCGCTGAAATAGACCTTGCTCACGTTGGCTGTCGCGGGGCTTAAGCCACCACGAATGGCAAGAAAGAGCAACCCTCCGATAAAGAGCAGCACAAGGCTTGAGGTGATGCGTTGCTTAAGGCTCTGCTTTGCTGCGCGATATATTCGGCTGATAGGCAGCCACGCAAGCAGCATAACCGCCCCATAGGCAAAAAAGAGCGTTACGGCAGGGATGAGGTCACCCCACGTCACGCTTGCCGCCGCCTCCTTGGGCGTAGCGAGGTAGGGGAATATGGTGCTGTCGATGCGGTAGCCCCAATAGCGGAAAAGACCCATATCAACAGCCACAATCAGCGAGATAAGAAATGCCATCGTGGCGAAATAGCCGTTCAGTATGCGCTGCATCACTCGCTCGGGGATGGTTATCCACACCGCCGCAAGCATCAACAGCCAGGGTATGACGCTGATATATCCTGCCATCGTGGAGTCCAGCAATGCGCCGTGCAGCGACACGCCCATAAGCTCTGCCGCCGACGCCTCGGCACTCTGCTCGGCATACCAGATGAGGAACATCGGCTTTTGCAGCGCCATCAGCACCAGCGACGTGAGAAAGGTCGCAACTATGAGGAGAATTTTTCTTGTCATCTTATTATTATAATAATGTATCCGCAAAGATAAGGAAAATAAAATTCAAAATCCAAAATTCGCCACTTGCTCTGTTCGTGTCGGGTGATGATGTGCTTTTTTATTCTTCGCGTTATTGCGAGGAGGGCATTGCCCGACGTGGCAATCTACCTTTGTGTCGCTAAAGAGATTGCCACGCTCATTTCATTCGCTCGCAATGACGATTTTTTGAATTTTCTTTTGCGTGTAATAACTTTTTCAAAAGGGCAAGATTTTCCGCCGTTTTCCGCTGAAAAAAGTGTGATTTTTTTTGCAAAAAATGCCTGAAAAATTTGTGGGGGGGTAAATTTTTTTGTAACTTGCAGTCGGGAAAGAATATTTAACCCTTAAAACCTTAAAATTATGAGAAAGTTATTTTTTATTATTGCTACTTGTTTTATTTTCTTTGGGTGCAAAGGGGAAGACGCATCTCCAGAGATGCCAGAGACTGAATCTTGGTTTTCGCCGCATTTTATTACTGAATATATTGTTGCGTCTAAAATAGAAGTTGAGATTAACAAGGAGTCTGGAGAGTTATGTTTGAAAGTTTTGGGTGACGAATATAAGACCTGGAATAAAAAAGAGATATCCCAGGAAGCAATGTATTTTACTAATCTTTACAATGATAACGCATATTATGGCAGTGTTCAACCTGGAATGAACCGTGCACTTGCTTATCCATTAGACAAGATAACCATCTGCTGTGACAAGGATTTTGATGCAGAGCATCCTGCTGGCACACCATTAGATAAAATTGCTCTGTTGTATTTTAGCACATTTTATCCTTATATAGAGGGTGGATACAAAAGCTTAGACTCTTATTATAACGACAGGATTAGGCGTATGATGAATTTTGCTCAAATAAATGCTGATAGAACTAAATTGATGTGGGTAGATTTTATAACATCCCATATTTCGCAAAATTATGTGGGAAAAATAGAGTTTTTGACACCACCTGAAAAGGCGGGTGAGTACACCTTTACGCTTGAAATGACAACAAATGGCGAAACGCTGAAAACTGAATTTACTCACACCTTTGAGTAACGAACGATAACCATTCCACAACGGGAGGCGGCGGTGGCTGTCTCCTTTGTTTTTTTGTTGCCAAATGCAATGAAAAACAGCATTTTGGGAGAAAAAGAGAAGAAAAATTTTGTTTTCGAGAAAAAAGTTGTACCTTTGCACCGCTAAAATTAGCATAAACATTTAATTAAACAAAATTATGAACAATTACGAAACCGTTTTCATTGTCACTCCCGTCCTTTCAGACGCACAGGTGAAGGAGGTTGCTGACAAATTCCAGGGCATCATCACCGAGAACGGCGGTCAGATTGTGAATGTGGAGAACTGGGGCTTGAAGAAGCTCGCTTATCCTATTCAGAAGAAGACTACCGGCTTCTACTTCCTTGTAGAGTTCGAGGGTGAGGGTACACTTATCAACAAGCTCGAGACTGGCTACCGTCGTGACGAGCGTATCATTCGTTTCTTAACTTTCAAGCAGGACAAGTTCGCTGTAGAGTATTCTGCAAAGCGTCGTGCAAAGCTTGCTAACAAATCACAGGAGGAGTAAACTATGGCACAGGAGAATGTAAAGGGCGGTGAGATTCGTTACTTGAATCCCGTATCAGTAGATGTAAAGAAGAAGAAGTACTGCCGCTTCAAGAAGCTCGGCATTAAGTACGTAGATTATAAGGATGGTGAGTTCTTGAAGAAGTTCCTCAACGAGCAGGGTAAGATTCTTCCTCGTCGTTTGACAGGTACTTCACAGAAGTTCCAGAAGAAGGTGGCTCAGGCTGTTAAGCGTGCTCGTCACTTGGCTATCTTGCCATTCGTAACCGATTGTATGAAATAATAAAGAGGAGGAGAGCAATATGGAGATTATTCTTATTAAGGATGTAGAGAACTTGGGCTATGCTAACGACATCGTTAATGTTAAGCCAGGTTACGCAAACAATTACTTGATTCCTCAGGGCTTTGCAAAGGCTGCTACTGCATCTGCAAAGAAGGTGTTGGCTGAGAACCTCCGCCAGCGCGCTCACAAGGATGCTAAGATCTTGGCTGATGCACAGGCTTTGGCAGAGACTATCGCTAACTTGCCTTTGACTATCACAGTTAAGGCTGAGGAGGGCAAGATCTTCGGTGCTGTTACTTCAGCTGACGTAGCTGAGGCTTTGGCTGCTAAGGAGATCACAGTAGATCGTAAGGCTATCACAGTTGAGTCAATCAAGACTGTAGGTGAGTACACAGCAACTGTTAAGCTTCACCGCGAGGTTAAGGCTACTGTGGCTTTGTCAGTTGTAGCTGAGTAATTTTGCGAATCACTCCGCAAGGAGTATAGATAGGCAGACATCCTTCGGGGTGTCTGCTTTTTTTGTGTATAGACGGATACACATATTGGGCGAACCGTGAGGCTCGCCCAATATGTTTAATGCTTATATGGTTTTTGGATATTAAATTCCTCCATCCAAAAGCCACACCTCTGCCGAGTTGTCGTTGCGCAGAGCGAGGTTCAGCGTCTCCTCTGTGCCATTGGCGAGGATAATCTTGCACTTTACAAAGCGACCTGGGTACAAGCCCGACTTTGTAGGCTTCCCGATAGATACAATCTGCAAGCCCTCGTACTTGCGCTTCACCACATCTCGCACATCTCCATTGAAGAAGTAGAGTGCTGTGTCAAGGATTGTGGTATCCCAGCTGCTCATAGCCGAAAGTATAATCTTCGCAGCCTTGTTGGCGGTGATGCCTGCCAGTGGCGAAGAGCCTGACTGCTGGTAGTTTACGCTCTGGAACGAGATGTTTGAGTAGTCGCTATCCACCAACTCCGCAGCTGTGAGAGGCTCATCGTAGGTTATGCTCTCGCTCTCAATGACAGTTTTTTGCAACTCGCTTGAAATCACCATATCAATGCGAAGCTTTGTCAGACGACCACTCGCCTTGTCGAATGTGTACATCCTTACGGTGTTTGCCTCGGCGAGCGATGTGTTGAGCATATTGGCACTCTCCGAGTAGTCGCCCTGCGCCATAGTTGTAACCTTCACCTCAACCGAAACGCCGTTGTCGATAATTTCGTAGCGTGAGCCTCGCTGCCAGGCTGCCGCCTTCTTTTCGGCTTCAAGCAGCAGGCGAGGGTTGAGGAATACCTCCAGCTCGTCACCCACATATCCTGCGTGGGAAGCGTACCAGCCGCTGTCGAAGCCCTGTACCCATTGATATACGTTGTTGCCCCTCTCGTCAGCACCCTTATAGAAGATTGTGCGACCATCCTCCTTCTCGATGCTCCACAACATTGGCTCGTCGTAGATGACCTTGATTGTTGCAGGCACGAAATCGCACTCTGGGTTGATGTAGTCTATTGGCTCGTCAGCTTTGGTGCGTACCTTGCCTTTGAATATCATCGTCTTTACCTCGTTTGCGGCTATGATGGCATTTGTGAAGTAACGGCGTGCGGCATAGGCAGGTGTGTTGAGCATAAAGGTGATAGCTATCGCCACAACCGCCGCCATTGATGTCGCAGCTCCTAACCAATAGCCAAGGCGGCGTTTGCGTGGTTTTGCTGTTTGCTCCGCGACTTTGTTCTGCTCGGCGGCTGCCTTGAGAATTCTTGCCTTGAGGTCTGCAGAAGGCTTTACCTCGATGTTTGGTGTGAGCATCTGGATAATCTGCTCATCCTGTGGGTTATATTCTTGAGTTTTCATAGTTGAGAGTTTTTTTAGTTGATAAATTGTTTTCTTAATTTCTCGATACCACTTGCGAAACGGCTTTTGATGGTTGTTACGGGTTGCTCCAAAATATCCGCAATCTCGGTAAATTTTAGATTGGCGTGTATGTGCAACCTTATAACCTCGCTCTGCTGTTCAGGGAGTTTTCGTAGTAGTTGGTCTATGCGGCGAAACTCCTCCTGCTCCTCCCTCTCGTCGCTTGGTGATGGCGTTGTCATTCGCTCCTCGATGGGGGAGAACTTGACCTTATTGCGAATTACATCCACACAACCATTGCCCACTGTGCGAAATAGGTATGCCCTGGGGTTTGCGATGTGGGCGGTGGTGGCTGCAATCTTCAGGAACGCATCCTGCACCACATCTTCGGCATCCTCTTTCGAGCCTATACGGAAGAAGGCGTAGCGGAAGAGCTGATCCTGATAGAGGTCTATCCACTCTGCGAGCTGCTCTGCATCTATTGTTTGATTTAGTTTCATTGTTTAGTCTGTTTTTAATGTTTTTCAAACACGTGTTCGACTATATGACGTGAAATTAGCAAAAAAGACGAAATGAGAGAAAGATATTTGCATAGAATTATGCGTTTTATCTTTTGTAAAGTATGAAAACACTATGTGAAAGGTGATAAATTTTGAATTTTGAATTCTGAATTTTGAATTAAATCGTATCTTTGTAAAAAATATATCTTCTATGAGCGAAAAAAAACGTACCGAGATTGCCGAATTGGGCGAGTTTGGACTTATTGACCATCTGACAAAGGAGTTTACAGTGAAGAACAAATCCACGCTGTGTGGTGTGGGTGACGATGCTGCCGTTGTGGCGGCGGGGCGTGATGCGGCTGTGGTGGTGACCACCGACACATTGTTGGAGGGTATTGATTTCGACCTTACATACTTCCCACTGAAGCACCTCGGCTACAAGGCTGTGACGGTTGGTGTGAGCGATGTGCTTGCGATGAACGCCCAGCCCGAGCAGATTATGATTTCGCTCGGTGTGTCGTCAAAGCTCCCTGTGGAGGCTCTGGACGACCTCTATGAGGGTATAAAATTTGCTTGCGACGAGATGGATATAGATATGGTTGGTGGTGACACGACAGCCTCAATGACAGGTCTTGTCATCAACATCACAACCATTGGTCGCGCCAAGCGCAAGGCTATCAGCTATCGCTCGGGGGCGCAGTTCAACGACCTTATCTGCATCACGGGCAACCTGGGCGCGGCATATATGGGCTTACACCTGCTCGAGCGCGAGAAGCGCGTGCTGAAGGGTATTGATAACCCCGAGCCACAGTTCAAGGGCTATGAGTATCTGTTGCAGCGTTACCTGAAGCCACGTGCCCGCAAGGATATTGTCGATGCGTTGGCGGCGGAGGGTATTGTCCCCACCTCGATGATAGATATCTCGGATGGTCTGGCGAGTGAGGTGTTGCAGATATGCAAGGCGTCGAAGTGCGGTGCACGTATCTACCTCGACCGTATTCCAATCGCCAAGCAGACCTCACAGTTCGCTGAGGAGCTGCACGCTGACCCCGTTGTGGCGGCTCTGAATGGCGGCAACGACTATGAGTTGATGTTCACCGTGCCGCTGGCTATGCAGGAGAAGATTATGAGCCTCGGGTTGGTTGATGTGGTGGGTCACATCACGCGTGAAAGCACAGGTGCATACCTGGTAACCCCCGACGGCAGCGATATCAAACTGCGCGCGCAGGGATTTAAGGAGTAACGATATGAAGAAGAGTGTGAAGATGGCATTGATGCTCTGCGGTGCGGTAGTGATGTTTGTCGCTATGGCATTCGCAGCCTATGCCTATTGGCAGTATATTACGGCTATGTAGTTATTCCCAGGCGGGGTAGAGCTTCGATGTGCGACCCTTGTCGGTGGTGATAATCAGCACCTTGTGCTGCTCGGTGTTGCCCTCCTCGTCATAGGCAAGGCGTGCCACCACGCTGAAGCGTTTCTCCTGTCGCTGGGGTATGAACTCCTGCTCGTCATCCTCCTTTAGCCTATCCTTTGACTTATCCTTTGGCTCTCTTTGTGGGGGCAACGATAGTGTGCCGTGCAGCGTAATGGTGTTCTCCTCGCCCGTTAGCTGCCAGCTCTCGAACAGGAGTGTGCCCTCGGGCTTGTTCTGCTTGATGCGACCGTGAGGCTGTAACAGAAGCTCAATCTGCAAATCATCATCCTTATCTGTCACCCAATGACCAATGATGCGTGGGTAGGTGACATCTGCCACAACGCTCTGCGCTATGGGCTGCTCGCCATCCTCTGCGGGCATATATATCACCTCGGCGATGTTCCCCTCGACAATGCCGCCGCCGCTGAATTGGGTGTCGTCGTTGATTGTGTAACGGCGCTCCGACGGAATACTGTCGGGTACGGAGAGGATAATGAGGTTACTGTTGGGTGTGTCGATGATGTAACCCGCTATGCTCTGCGGCTCGACCTGCTCGCGGCACGAGAGTGCAGAGAGGCAAATAACTATTGTCAGTATTGCGAATTTTAATTTCATAGCCTAATCTTTTTCTGCTGCAAAGTTAGCAAAATCTAATTTTATCGTGTGCGCGTGATGGGCAAAAGCCTGTTTCGTGCGCTAATTTTTCTAAATATACGATAATTTTTCGGTTTTTGTGGCATTTTATGCAATAAATTGTCACAGTGGGTTGATGTTTTTGTTTAAGTTTTTGTAATTTTGGGGCTGGTTAGGTTTTAATCAATCTTAAAGCTATGTTAAATATCATATTGTTTGGTGCGCCAGGCTGCGGCAAAGGTACGCAGGCGGCGATGATTAAGGAGAAGTATAACATCAACCACATCTCGACAGGCGAGGTTATTCGTGGCGAGATTGCACGTGGCACAGAGCTCGGTAAGAGTATGCAGAGCTACATTGAGGCAGGTCAGCTCGCTCCCGACTATATCGTTATCGGTATGATTCGTAACTATATGAAGGAGCATAAGGATGCTGCCGGCAACATCTTCGACGGCTTCCCACGTACCACAGCGCAAGCAGAGGCCTTCGATGAGATTCTCGCAGAGGATGGCGAGAGCGTAAGCGTGATGATTTATATGGATGTGCCAGAGGAGGAGCTGGTGAAGCGTATCCTATTGCGCGGCAAGGACTCAGGTCGTGCCGATGATGCGTCGGAGGATGTTATCCGCAACCGTATCGCTGTATATCGTGAGCAGACCGAGATTGTTGCCGAGCACTACACCAAGCAGGGTAAGTACGTTGCCGTAGATGGCGTAGGCTCCATGGAGGAGGTATTTGGTCGCATCTCGGCAGCTATTGATGCTGCAAAATAGAGTAGGGAGAGAGCGTAAACAACAGAAATGAACGAAGTTAAAGAAAATTTAACGCTTTCTTGTTGTATTTTGTTTTTTTTTCCTTACCTTTGCGTCGCTAAAGGGTTGCCGTAGTGTAATACGATAGCGGTAGGGTCCATTCGTCTATCGGTTAGGACGCAAGATTTTCATTCTTGAAAGAGGAGTTCGACTCTCCTATGGACTACAAATGGCTTGCTCCTGGGTGCCAGCAAGACTTCGACTCACAAAGAGTTTGTGGGGGGGAGGAGTTGGTGAAGGAGTTTGACAGCGGTAAAACAATTTGGGTGACTTACGTGGTTGCCATAGCACTGAAAGTGCTCGGAACGAGGGTCACGCTCGTAATTGTGACAAGGGGTCACACCGTAATTGTGGCACAACAAGGAAAACAGAAAAGTAAAAAATAAAAAGGTAATTAAATTATGGCAAATCACAAGTCATCAAAGAAGAGAATTCGTCAGACAGTAACAAAGCGTGCTCACAACCGTTTGTATCACAAGACTGCACGTAACGCTGTGAAGGCATTGCGTAACACAACAGAGAAGGCAGCTGCAGAGGCATTGCTTCCAAAGGTATCATCAATGCTCGATAAGTTGGCAAAGACTAACATTATCCACAAGAACAAGGCTGCTAACTTGAAGAGCTCACTCTCACTCCACGTTAACGCATTGTAATTCAAAGCGGATTTTCTGCAAGATAGAAGGCTGTCCATCAGGGCAGCCTTTTTCGTTGTTTAACGGTCGTATATGTATCTCCGTTACTAATTTTCTATCGTAGTCATAGCCTGGAACTTTGGTCGCTTTGTTCCAAAGAATATGCTAGCAAATGGGGACGTAAATTCTATTGTGTAACTCGTCATTGCGAGGCGAGCAGCGCCCGACGTGGCAATCTGAATAATTTGCCGTAATCTATTTCAGGAGATTTCTGTATTATTCTTTTGCAGACAAAAAAACTCCCACACCATTACGGTGCGGGAGCGATTCAGAGTTTATAAGTATTGGATTACTTATTCTTCTCCATAGCAGCCTTCAACTCTGCCAAGCCTGTGATGTCACCCAAAGTAGTCTTCTCGATAGAAGCGTTTACCTTCTTGATTGAAGACTTGGTAGCATCAGCAGCAGCACGCTTCTCTGCCTTCTCGGCAGCGATCTCTGCGCGCTTTGCCTCCTCGTAGATACGAGAGTGTGAGAGTGTGATGCGCTTTGTTGCCTTTGAGAACTCGATAACCTTGAAGTCAGCTGTCTCGCCAGCCTTCAATGTTGTGCCGTCCTCCTTAACCATCTGCTTCGCAGGAACGAAACCAGTGATGTTCTCGCCCAATACTACGATAGCGCCCTTGTCAGTAGTCTCAGAGATAGTTGCGTTGTGAACTGTATCAACAGCGAACTTTGTTTCGATCTCGTTCCAAGGGTTCTCCTCGAGCTGCTTGTGACCAAGGCTCAAACGACGGTTCTCCTTGTCGATCTCAAGAACTACAACCTCGATCTCTGCACCAATCTGAGTGAACTCGCTTGGGTGCTTAACCTTCTTTGTCCAAGAGAGGTCAGAGATGTGGATCAAACCATCGATACCCTCCTCGATCTCTACGAATACGCCGAAGTTAGTGAAGTTGCGAACCTTTGCTGTGCACTTTGTACCTACTGGGTACTTAGCCTCGATGCCTGCCCATGGGTCTGGAGTAAGCTGCTTGATACCGAGTGACATCTTGCGCTCATCGCGATCGAGAGTCAGGATAACTGCCTCTACGTCGTCACCTACCTTCAAGAACTCCTGTGCTGAACGCAAGTGCTGGCTCCAAGACATCTCTGATACGTGGATCAAGCCCTCTACGCCTGCTGCGATCTCAACGAATGCACCGTAGTCAGCCATAACAACAACCTTACCCTTAACAGTGTCACCAACCTTAAGGTTAGCATCCAAAGCCTCCCAAGGGTGTGGAGTAAGCTGCTTCAAACCGAGTGCGATACGCTTCTTCTGCTCGTCGAAGTCGATGATAACTACGTTGAGCTTCTGGTCGAGCTCTACCAACTCCTCTGGCTTGTTTACGCGACCCCAAGAAAGGTCTGTGATGTGGATCAAACCATCTACGCCACCCAGGTCGATGAATACACCGTAGTTGGTGATGTTCTTAACAGTACCCTCAAGGATCTGACCCTTCTCAAGCTTAGACATGATAACCTGCTTCTGAGCCTCGAGCTCTGCCTCGATAAGAGCCTTGTGAGATACAACTACGTTGCGGAACTCCTGGTTGATCTTTACAACCTTGAACTCCATAGTCTTGTCAACATATACGTCGTAGTCGCGGATTGGCTTCACGTCGATCTGTGAACCAGGCAAGAAAGCCTCGATACCAAATACATCTACGATCATACCACCCTTTGTGCGGCACTTTACGTAACCCTTGATGATCTCGTCGTTGTTCAAAGCCTCGTTTACACGATCCCAAGACTTGAGCTGACGAGCCTTCTTGTGCGAGAGTGCCAAAGCACCGCTCTTGTCCTCTACTGACTCAACGTAAACCTCTACCTTGTCACCCACTGTAAGCTCTGGGTTGTAGCGGAACTCGGTTGCCTGAATCATACCCTCGCTCTTGTAGCCGATGTTTACGGTTACCTCGCGCTTGTTGATCTCGCTAACAGTACCCTCTACTACCTCGCCAACTGCGATGTTAGAAAGAGTCTTGCCATAAGCCTCTGAAACCTCCTCCTTTGACTTACCGCCATAGAGATCCAAATCATTCTCAAACGCGTTCCAATCGAAACTCTCGTTTGCTACATTGTTCAATACTTCCATTGTGGAAAAATTTTTGCGATACAATCGCCCGTTAAATTGTTAATAATAAATGTTTTACGCCTGCACGCACATCATACGCGCGCGAAAGCGATTGCAAAGATATAGCAAAAAAAGTAAAAATCAGCTCTTTACGACACTTTTTTTTCTTCAAAAAACAAATTTCTTTTATCTTTGCTATCAGATTTCGAAAATTAACACAAGAGATATCGTATGAGAAAGATTTTTGCTTTGTTCCTATCGGTTGCCGTGGTGGGTGCGGTAGGTTGCGGTAAGACCGTAAAGGGTAAATTCAGTGGTGCTAAGAACGAGGTGAAGCTCCTCACGCTTGACCCAGGTCACTTCCACGCTGCGCTGGTGCAGATGTATATGTATGACGAGGTACACCCTACGGTGCACGTCTATGCTCCTGAAGGCGATGATGTGAAGATGCATCTTGACCGCATTGAGCGTTACAACACTCGTGCCGAGCGTCCTACGTCGTGGGTTGAGCACGTCTATACGGGCAACGATTTCCTTGAGAAGATGATACTCGAGCGCAAGGGTAATGTGCTGGTGCTGGCGGGTAATAACGGTAAGAAGACAGGCTATGTGAAGGCTGCTGTGGATGCTGGCATTAACGTGCTGTCGGATAAGCCGATGGCTATCGATGGCAAGAGCTTTGCGATGCTTGAGCAGACACTCGACAGTGCTGCCGAGAATGGTGTTATGGTATATGATATAATGACCGAGCGTTCGGAAATAAACAACGAGCTTCAGCGCGTATTGGTCGGTATGCCCGAGCTCTTTGGCGAGATGGAGAAGGGTACGCCCGAGGACCCAGCCATCACCAAGGAGAGCGTTCACCACTTCTTCAAGTATGTATCAGGCGAGCCCCTGCGCCGCCCAGAGTGGTACTTCGATGTACGTCAGCAGGGTGAGGGTATTGTTGATGTGACGACCCACCTCGTTGATTTGGTGCAGTGTACCGTTATGCCCGAGCAGGAGATTGACTATAAGAGCGATATCAAGTTCACATCGGCACGCCGCTGGGCTACGAAGATACCTCGCGACAAGTACCGTCTTGTAACGGGCAAGGAGGATTATCCATCGTTCCTGAAGAAGGATGTTGTGAGCGACACACTGCACGTCTATTCCAATGGCGAGATGAACTACCAGCTTGCGGGCGTTAACTGCCGCGTGAGCGTTATCTGGAACTTTATGGCGGAGGTAGGTACCGAGGGTACGGGCGACACTCACTACTCTGTCGTGAAGGGAACAAAGGCAAATATCGAGATTCGTCAGGGTGCCGAGCAGGGTTACAAGCCTATGCTTTATGTTGTGAATAAGGGTGCCGATGCGGCTGCTTTTGAGGCCACCTTGCGCTCTTCGCTCAAGTCTATCGAGAAGCAGTATCCCGACCTCGACATCCGCAAGGTATCCGACACCGAGTGGCAGGTTGTTATCCCTTCATCTATCGCCAAGACTCACGAGATGCGCTTCAGCTCTGTAATGAAGGTCTATCTTGGTTATCTTGCTGATGGTGAGATTCCTGCGTGGGAGCGTTCGCATATGAAGGCGAAGTATTATACCACCACAAAGGCCTACGAACTAGCGAGATAAGTTATATCTAGCGGCAAATTTGGCGTTATACAAAAACCGAGAGTTCCTCATTTACGTTCGAGTAAACTGCGGACTCTCGGTCTTCGTATGCCTAAAATTTTCTCGCTATATATAACTTATCAATATCGGTTGTTTGTACTTCAGTAAGTATGTCAAAAATAATGGGTGGAACTTCAAGCTCCACCCATCTTTGTTTATTTGCGTGAGGCGGCGTTAAGTGCCTCGTTTGCCTGGTTTATAATCTCCAGCCAGGGTTGTTTGTGGTCGAGGAAGTTGGTTGTGCGAATCTTCTCCAGCAACGCTTCAACCTCCTGTGTATCAACGCCCGCAGCTCTCAAGCGGCGCACCTTCTCTGCCACCTCGATACCATCAATCAGACGCTCAAAGCGTATCGACGAGTGGCAGCCAGGGTAGGTCAGGTAGGTATCTCCTGCAGGCCAGTTGCCGAAACGAGAGTCCATCATAGGATTCTCTGGCCAGGAGTTATACGCCCAGCGCAACATACCGTCATAGTCATAGGCTACATTCAGCCAACCAAGCATCTCCGCCTCATATGGTTGTGACCAAGTGAAGGTGTTAGGGTAGTGAGGACCGCAGCATACATAGAACGTGGTGGTCTGGTTTCGCTCGCGGCGCATAATGATATCCTCGTGGTCCACTCTCTGGCGGCGCAGGGCGGCGCACACATCACGCATAGAGGTGTATTTTTTGTAAGAGTTGTGGTTGTCGGCAAGCGCAAAGCCCATCTCTGGGGCGCACCTCTCCAGCAATCTCACCGCCGCATCCATCTGCTCGGGCGAACGCTCATCCATTGCGATATTTGTAATCTCCAGCCACCCCTTTTCCTGCAAGTGTGACTTGAAATCCTTTAGGAAAGGCTCCCATATCTTCTCGAAAATAGGGGTGTTTGGCTCTGCCTTGACGGTGACCATCTCGCCCTTTGCCTCGTCCATATAGTGCAGCTCGCAGTTCCAGGGCACCATCGAGTAGCAGTTAATCATCTTGTTGATGCCAATCGAGAGCATCATCTCCACCCAGCGGTCGAAGATAGTGTAGTCGTAGCTCCAGCTACCATTTTTGTGCTGTGTCCACTTAATCATATCCTCATAACCATCGTAGCATTGATGATTCCAAGGGTCTTTGTTGAGGTTTGTTGTGATGACCTTCTGACCAGCCTCGGCAAGCATTTTCATTTGACGTTTAGCCTCCTCGAAATGCTCATCGCTCCACAACTCAAGCCCATTGATGCGCGCCACAGCCGTTGGATGCTGCCACAAATCAAGGTGATATGACCACTCCTTGGCAGAGGGCAGCAGGTGGTTTACAACCTCCACCTCAATCGGAAGCTTCGCCTTGCCCCAGCCGTTGTGGCTGATGACAAGGGTTGAAGTATAAGTGCCAGGCTCCGCCTCCTCGGGGATGTCGAGTGTAACCCACACGGGTCGAGTAGTCTGTGCAGCGATGTCGAAACACTCAATGTCGTCCAGCATATCTGCCATCAGTACTTCCTTCTGATGCGTTGGCAGGAATTGGTCCGCTAAAGTGTAGCGCACAAAGAATGATTTTGCAATCGAGGCGGGCATAGTGGCACTCCCAGACTTAAAGTCGGAGAACTTGCACTCAACACCATCCAACCCCTTTGGAGTCCACACCAACGCTTGCGCTTGACCCTTCTCGCCGCGCCACAGGGTAATTTTTAACGCTCTTGCGCCCTCTACTTGTGGCACCAAGCTACGAGAGTAGCGACAGTTGGCATCGCCCCACGCAACATTCAGCGACTTGCTTACAGCCGCCCACGCAGCCTCATCTTCGGGGGTGAGGGCGATGGGGTCATCTGCCTCGGTATAGGTCTCAACGGGTGTGTACTCTGTGCAGGCGAAGATGGTCGCCGCCAAAAATAAAGGTGCTAATCTGTGTAATGGTTTCATTGTTTTGGGTATTAGGTTTTTATCGTTTAATTTCTCAAATCTGCACTCGAAGGCGCTTGATACATCCTCAAGCCGAAGAGTGGCGCCACAGCAACAACGTAGGAGATAATCTCTGTTTGCAGATTTTCGTATGGCACCCAATTGACATCTGCCGAGAAGCAGTAAATCTCTATGGGCAGACCCCACTGCGAGGGTTGTAGCTGGCGCACCATAACCGTCATATTGGGATTGACTCTTGGATGGTGCAGCAGGTAGTTGTTCACCGCGCGCATAAAGAGGTCGAGGTTAGTGAGCGTGCCGCCCTCGGCGCTCTGTGTTTGTATTGGCTCAATCAGATTGCGGCTGATGTCACTCTGGCGTAATGTATCGATAAACGCACTATCTGCCAACTTTATCGTCGTCATATCAACATTCAGCGAACGCTTTATGCGGCGACCGCCTGCGGAGCGCATCGCTTGCCAATTATCAAACGGCTCGCTGATAAGCAGATAGGGTGGCAACATCTGCAACGTCTTATCCCACGCCCTGACCTTGATTGTGGTGAGTGACACCTCCTCTACCTCGCCATCTACACCACGCTTGGGAAGCGAAATCCAATCGCCCACCTTGAGCATATTGTTTGCCGAGAGTTGCACTCCCGCAACCAGACCCAGAATGCTATCCTTGAATATCAACATCAGTACCGCTGCCGATGCACCCAATCCCGTGAGCAGTAGCGTAGGCGACTTGTCAATCAATATCGACACCACAAGTATCAGCCCGATGCCGATGACTATTCCCTGCGCTGTCTGCATCAATCCCTTGATGGGCTTGCCTTGCCAGGCGGGGTGTTGCTCGGCAATCTCGAAGCATACCTTCAGCAGTGTGTTGATAAAACCGATGCAGGCGATGACCATATATATCTCCACACCACGCTTGAGGATGGTGTACATCCCGTCGTTGCCCTCTGCCGAGGAGAAGGCTATCGGCAAGAGGATATATATTATTGTTGGTGTGATGAAGTTGCATAGTCGTTTGATGACCTTCTTGTCGAAGATGTAATCATCCCACGTAGCCTTTGTGCGACTAACGATTTTTTGCAGCAGACGTGATACGCCGATGCGTATAGCGGTATCAACCAGTAGTGCGAACAGGATGATTATCAGTAATATAATCCAGCGATTGAATGTAGAACTCAACTCGCTCGATAGACCCGTCTGAAGAAGCACCGCCTCGACCCAATCACGAAATAAAATGCTTATTGCCTCCATATTTTTCTCATTGATTACTTTTTGCAGGCTAAAGATATGAAAAATATGGTAATTTTCCTATTTTGGGCGGTTTAATGGGTGAGAAGTGACCGATGCGTCAAGCGCGTTCGATACAGGATAGGGGTTGTATGGGTCGCCCTGACCCGTTGAGAAGGTGATTCCCCAGCGAGTGAACGAACGGCGATATACGTTCCAATATGGCAGGCGGTAGTTTAGCTCCACGCGGGCGGGCAGCGAAGGTCGCAAGGTGTGTACATTGTCATCTTTCAAGGGTGGATACCAATCGCCGTGCAGCGAGTCCCACACCATTTGCAGCGAGTCCCACTCCGCATCTGATGGTAATGCGGGTATGGAATCTATCTCATACCAGATGGTGTCGCCACTCAGCCAGCGACGAGGCTCCTGCTCGGCAGCGGCAGCAAGGCGCATAGCGTGGATGTTTCTCTCGTCGAAATAATCAATGACAAGAGCACCCATCAAAAGCAGTGTAATAAGAGTGTAAATAATGTACTTCACTATCAAAAAACCTCTTGCAAAATTCTGATTGATTGCACGGAGTTGATAGTGTCCAGGTGATAACCATAGTAGCTAACGAGTGCCGCCAGAAAATCTACTCTCTGGTGGCGGTTGAGACCAATCTCGGCTATGTAGCGCACATCGCACTCCAGCATATCGCGGAGGATGAGTGCGTTCTCTTGTGAGATGCGGTATTCGCGTGGTGGCTCTTGTGTGGTGTAAAGTCCCTCGGCGATGTTGAACCACCCATCGGGTATATATTCATTGCCTGGCGAGAAGCCCAGAAAACGACATAGGTGCGCCAGAAACCACAGGTGGAAGTTTGCCACGCCCTCGGTGGCGGCATCCAGCGCCTCGATGGAGCCCCACACGAAGTCAAACAACATTTCATTCGCCTCACTCTCCTTTACAAGACGATGCAAAACCTCTGCCATAAAGAGGGCGATGGTCGATTTTTTTATATCAAAAGGTGTTGATTGCAGTACAATGCCGTTGTGTACCTCGCCCAGACGGTGCATCTGCATACGTTGCGACTCCAGCCCCTCGAACTCCAGCGCAAAGAGAGGCTGAAACAGAGCCAGTTTACCGTGACCTCGGCGTGAGCCAAGCCCCTGTACCATATAGCTTTGTCGTCCGTGTGAGGATGTGAGCATCTGCACCACCAAGCCCTTGTCGCCGTACTTGATTGTGCCCAGCACCACACCACGCGCGGTGTATCGCTTCATTGCGCTGCCTGCCATTGCCTATTCGGGATCTTGCCAGTCGCCGTTACGCTTGATAAGGTCGATAAGGTGTTCGATTGCCTCCTCCTGAGGGATGTTCTTTTCGACAATCTCACGACCCTTGTATAGTGTGATGCGACCCGCAGCCGCGCCTACATATCCATAGTCGGCATCCGCCATTTCGCCAGGACCATTCACGATGCAGCCCATAATACCTATCTTGAGGTTCTTAAGATGCGATGTGCGGCTCTTGATGTCGGCAAGCGTCTTTTCAATATCGTAGAGTGTGCGACCACAGCTTGGGCAGGCGATGTACTCGGTGTGAGAGAAACGCACGCGTGCCGCCTGAAGAATCATCAGCTCAATATCCTTAACCGTTTGTTGTGGAATATTGGGCGCATCAACCCATATACCATCAGCCAAGCCATCGAGGAACAACACGCCCAGGTCGGCAGCAGCCTTCACAGCAACCTCCACCACGTCAGACTGCTCATAGCGGCACTTAACAACAACGGGCTGCTTCTCATCCTCCAGCGAGAGAATGGCTGCGCGCAACTCTGCCGTAGGGTTCTGCGAGTGAGCCTCTATCACGATAAAACGCTCGTCAAGCTCGGTGTGGATGATAGGTGTTGTTATATCGCTGCGGCGTACAAACTCTGTTGGGTGGTATCGTTCGGGGTGGGTGATTGTGAACTCGCCCTCGCGTGAAGAGTAGTGGTCACAGAGCATCTGCGCCACAGGCACCTCATTCTCGGGAGCTTCGGTCAGTGAGACACGTATCGTGTCGCCAATGCCGTCAGCAAGCAGTGCGCCAATGCCCACAGCACTCTTTATTCTGCCCTCGATGCCGTTGCCCGCCTCCGTCACGCCGAGATGGATGGGGTAGGTCATACCCTCTGCCTCCATAGCCTCCACCAGCAGACGGTAGGCGTGTACCATCACGCGCGTGTTGCTCGACTTCATCGACACCACCACCTGGTCAAACTCCTCGCGGCGACATACTCTCAAAAACTCCATCGCCGAGACAACCATTCCCTGCGGCGTGTCGCCCCACTCATCGAAGATACGCTTTGCCAGCGAGCCATGATTTACGCCTATGCGAAGCGCTACGCCACGCTCACGACACTGTGCGATGAGCGCCTCCAGCTCGCCATTTGAGGTGCGGTAGTTGCCTGGGTTGATACGCACCTTATCGACATATCGTGCTGCAATCGAAGCCACCTCGGGCACAAAATGAATGTCGGCAACGATAGCCGCCCCGCAGCCATCTTCGCGCAGCGCAGCCATAATATTTTCGAGGTTCTCACCCTCTTTGCGCCCCTGTGCCGTCAGACGTACAATGCCAGCCCCCGCTGCAGCGATGCGCTTCACCTGCTCGACGCTCGATTCTGTGTCGGCCGTTGGGGTGTTGGTCATTGATTGTGTGGCGATAGGCTGACAGCCTCCGATTATTGTGTTGCCGATACGCACCTGATGCGACACTCGGCGAGAGTATTTATTGAGTTCCATAGTCATTGTGTTAAGGTCTTTTTTGCCTTGTGCTTTTGCAAAGATACTAAAACCGAAGCATAATTAAGCACCGTAAAGGCAAATATTTTGCTTAAACGTAGGATGATAAAATAAAAAGGTGTACCTTTGACCAGATTTTACAACTTAAAAATAATTCAAACTATGAAGTTTAACCGATTTTTTTATTTAGCAGTTTTGGTCGCTATGCTCTCTTGCGTGGCGTGTTGTGAGAAGGCTTCGAAGTGTGGTGATTGTTGCGCTGCCGAGCCAGAGGTATTGACTGATTATTCGGCTGTGGCTCTCGACCCAGCGCCTATGCAGGATGGTGAGTATGTGTGCCAGCGTCCTGCCGCAGAGGATCGCCTGTTTACATCGAAGGCTATCGAGGCAGAGATTGTGAAGGTGAAGCAGATGCTAACAAACGAGCGTCTGGCGTGGATGTTCTCAAACTGCTTCCCCAATACATTGGACACTACCGTTCACTACCGTAAGCTTGATGGCAAGGACGACACATTTGTCTATACGGGCGATATCCACGCTATGTGGTTGCGTGATTCGGGCGCGCAGGTGTGGCCTTATGTTCAGTTTGCAAACGACGATGCCGAGTTGAAGGCTATGTTGGCAGGTGTTATCCGCCGTCAGCTGATGTCAATCAATATCGACCCTTATGCAAACGCATTCAACGATGGCGCGAAGCCAGGCGAGTGGATGTCAGATATGACCGATATGAAGCCAGAGTTGCACGAGCGCAAGTATGAGATTGACTCACTGTGCTATCCTATCCGTTTGGCATACTACTATTGGATGGTTACAGGCGACGCTTCAATATTCGATGAGCAGTGGTTGCAGGCTATCACCAACGTGCTCAAGACTTTCAAGGAGCAGCAGCGCAAGGATGGCAATGGTCCTTACAAGTTTATGCGCCGCACAGAGCGTCAGTTCGACACATTGTCAAACAACGGTTTGGGTGCGCCAGTAAATCCTGTTGGTTTGATTGTGTCAAGCTTCCGCCCATCTGACGATGCTACTGTTTTGCAGTTCCTGGTGCCTTCAAACTTCTTCGCAGTATCTGTCTTGAACAAGGCTGCCGAGATTTTGACCAAGGTAAACAAGAACAAGGAGCTTGCGGCAGAGTGCACAGCATTGGCTGACGAGGTGGCTACTGCGCTTGAGAAGTATGCAGTATATAACCACCCACAGTTTGGCGAGATTTACGCATTTGAGGTTGATGGCTTCGGCAACTACTACTGTATGGATGACGCTAACGTACCAAGCCTTTTGGCGATGAAGTATCTGAACCCAGAGGTTATCGACGACGAGATTTACGCTAACACACGCCGCTTCGTTTGGAGCGAGAGCAACCCATACTTCTTCCGAGGCGAGAAGGGCGAGGGTATCGGTGGCCCACACATCGGCTACGATATGGCTTGGCCTATGAGCCTTATGATGAAGGCCTTCACAAGCGACTGTGAGCAGGAGATTAAGTGGTGTATCGAGCAGTTGATGCGCACCGATGCAGGTACAGGCTTTATGCACGAGTCATTCAACGTAAACAATCCAAAGGACTTCACTCGCAAATGGTTTGCTTGGCAGAACACCCTCTTCGGCGAGCTTATCGTTAAGCAGATTAACGAGGGTCGTTTGGAGATGTTGAACTCGATTGAGTTGAAATAGTTTGTCTAAAAGGTAATTTTGGCGTTACTCTTGTCCTCGCAATCCTCATTTACGTCAAGTAAACTGCGGTTGCTCGGACTGCGAAAGCCTAAAAAATCCTCTTTTACACAACCTATTTAGGAATATAATAGAGAAGAACAGGGATGCGCTTAAAACGCATCCCTTTCCTTTTACTCCAACTTCATATGCTCCTCCATTGTTTGGCGGAGGTGAGAGTCGTCGAGGTGGGTGTAAATCTCGGTCGTTAGGATATTTTCGTGACCCAGGAGCTCCTGCACCTGGCGGATATTGGCGCCGCCAGCCAGCAGATGGGTGGCGAAGGAGTGGCGGAAGGTGTGGGGGCTAATCTTCTTGTCGATGCCTGCGCGTTGGGCTGCCTGCTTGATGATGGTGAATATCATCACACGCGTGAGGCGTGTGCCGCGGTTGTTGAGAAAGAGCGTGTCGTCGCCCTTCTCGCCCTTGCCGCGCTGCTCCTTGTAGAGCGATATGCGCTCGCGCGCGATACCACTTACGGGCACAAGGCGTTGCTTGTTTCCCTTGCCGATAACGCGGATGTAACCCTCGCCAAAACACAAGTCGCCGAGCTTTAGGTCGCACAGCTCCGACACGCGCAGTCCACACGAGTATAGCAACTCCAATATGGCACGGTCGCGCAGCCCCTTCGTGGTTGAGGTATCAATCGAGTTTATTATGCGGTCAATCTCCTCGGTCGAGAGGGTGTCGGGCAGCTGACGGCTCGCCTTGGGTGCCTCAATCATCTCGGCGGGTGAGGAGTCTATCAGCTCGTTGAGCAGCAGGAAGTTAAAAAAACTCTTTATGCCACTCAGGGCGCGCGCCTGCGAGCTCTTCTCGCGGTTGTTGGAGTATAGCCAGCCCATGTAATGCTCAATCATCTCGCGCTCGACCTTTGCGGGTGGCACGTCATTCATCCTGAGAATGTAGTGCGCGAACTGCGCTAAATCGCGCATATATGCCTCGATGGTATTCTCCGAGAGGTGCTTCTCCAATCGCATATATGAACGGTAGCGACGAGAAATTTCCTGCCATCTTTTTGTGTTATCTGCCATATTCTTTCTAACTTTGTAGTGTGGCGTAGTGCCAATGCAAAAATAGCGAAATTTTACATAATATGGAATACGTTGAACTAAATATTTCTGTTTCTGGCGACGAGCAGTCCGAAATTATGATGGCTCTTTTGGCAGATTACCCCTTCGAGGCGTTTGACGAGCAGCAGGGCGAGTTGCGAGCCTACATCCAGACTCCCGAGTGGACACAGTGTCGTAAGTTGGTGGAGTCGATGCTTGTGGAGCAGGGCGTAGAGTTTGCCGCGCTTGAGGTTGAACAGCAGAATTGGAACCAGGAGTGGGAGAGTGGTTTTGAGGCGGTGGATGTCGATTGTGCGCGCCCCATCCGCATCCGTGCATCGCATCACGAGGCGGCAGCAGAGGGCGTTATTGATGTCATCATTGCGCCGCGTATGTCATTCGGTACGGGTCATCACACCACCACAGCCTTGATGTCGGCTACCATTGCCGAGTCGGATGTTGAGCGCAAGCGTGGTCTTGATATGGGTTGCGGCACGGGCGTGCTGGCAATTGTTGCGCTGAAGTGTGGCGCCGAGAGTATGGTGGCAGTGGATATTGACGATTGGGCGTGCGAGAGCTGCCGCGACAGTGTTGAGTTGAGTGGCGTGAGCGAGAGAGTGGATATTCGTTGCGGCTCGATAGATGTGGTTGGTGACGAGAAGTTCGATTTCATATTGGCAAATATAAACCGTAATATCTTGCAGTCGATGATGGCGGAGTTCGCGGCGGCGCTCAATGGTGGCGGCTGGATTGCTATGAGTGGATTTCTGGAGGAGGATGCCGAGGCTGTGGCGCAGTCGGCAGCGGAGCAGGGATTAAAGTGCGAGAGTCAGCGCGTGAAGGATGGCTGGGTTGTTATGGTTTGTAAAAAGTTATAGTTATGGTTATTTTGCCTTCAGCTTATATGCCCTCGGTAGAGTATGTGGCGCGTCTGCTGCGCGAGGAGTGCGTGATTGATTTGGGTGAGAATTATGTGAAGCGTTCGGAGCGCAATCGAGCTTCGATACTCTCCGCAAATGGCGTTATGCATCTCACCGTACACGTTGAGAATGCCAACCGACCACGCCAAAGGATGCGAGATGTGAAGATTGACTACTCAAAGCGTTGGCAACATCAGCATTGGGTTTCGATTCTCTCTGCGTATAAGTCATCACCCTACTTTGACCATTTTGCCCACTTGCTGGAGCCTTTCTATCGTCGTGAGTGGCGTTTTTTGGTTGATTATAATATGGAGTATCTTGAAGTGCTGCTGCGTCTGCTGGGTGCGAAGTGTCAGATTTCAACCTCGGAGCAGTATGTTGAGGCTGGGGCGGAGGATTTCGATATGCGTCCAAAACAGAAAAAGGATTCGACCTTTGTAGCCGAACCCTATTTCCAAGTCTTTTCCGACCGTATGCCCTTTCACCCGAATCTCTCGGTGCTGGATTTGCTTCTGTGTGAGGGTAGGTCGGCTATGGACGGGGTTTTAATGTCTTGCCGATTGTAATAATCTGCTGGTCGCTCAACTCACCAGCCGACAGAACAACATTATTCTGTCCCGTCATCACTATCGAGTCGGATATAAACTGACAGGGGGCATACTCTCTCACGCGCACCGTATCGCGGTTTACTACCAGCGTAGGCTTTGCCTTGACCGATGAGTAGAATTTAATCTGTTGTATAGAGTCCTGACGTATGTTGCGGCGCTTGTCCGTAAGGTGCAGTGTAGGACTCTTTTTGTTCCACATTGCGCGATAGAGGAAGTAGGCATCTTTTTCGTTGTTGCGGTCGAATGTGACCAATCCTGCGCGTGAGATGCCGTCGGTGTGACGTACCGAGCCAAACTCGAACATATTGTTAATCCACGTACCCCAGAACAGAGTGTCACGACCCAGATAACGGGTATATCCTTCGTGGAAGTCGGTCTGCCAACGCTCTGGCTCCCATTGAGGATTGACATCGACAGGCTTCAGACTTGAGTTTATCTGAAGATTTATCGAGCCAGGGGCACCGTAGGCTACGGCAGAGCGCAGATGCGCCCAATCCTTATGCTGCTTATCAATCCATATCGAGAGGTCGTTGATAATACCTCGCTCAAGACCCAGATTTTGTTGCCATACGATAAGGTCGGGAACGAAGTTGATTTCTCCATCCTGATTGCTGCACGCAACCGTAGGACGACTTGCGTCAAGAGACTTGGCGGTTGAGTTCAACTCCTTCACGAAGCCCAGAATATCGTCGCCACGCATCCACACCAGCGAGTAGATACCCCACATCACAACCGATGGGTGGTTGTAATTCTGTATGATAATCTCGCGCAACTGCTGCAAGCCATTCTCTCGGAAACGCGGTGTGGCGAAGTATGAGACGTCGCTCAAATATGGAGCGCGTGTAAATGGAGTATCAATCCACACGAGCATACCATTTTGGTCGCACACATCGTACAGGTGTTGAGCGTGAGGTGCTGTTGCCGAGCGAATTGCATTTGCTCCCATATCGATGATGTACTTCATATCCTCATCATAATGGCGTGAACGCAAAGCACTACCAATCACGGCGCGGTCGTGGTAAAGCGTAACGCCATGCACGCGCTGAAGCTTGCCGTTGATTTTCAGTCCCACCTGTGGTTCAACTTCAATCTTGCGGAAACCTGTTTTGACACTCACTTCATCCTCGTGGTTACGACCTATGGCAACGCTTACGGTGTAGAGCTTTGGAGCCTCGCAATGCCATAGTTGCGGGTTATTTATCGTGAATGGGATGTCGATAGGTGCGCCAGGACGAATCTGCTCCTTGATTGTGCGTGAATAGACCACCTCGCCCGCAGGGTCTTTCACCTGAAGGAAGAGGTCGCAGAGTTTATCCTTTGTGCTTGTGGGATATACTGAAACGGTGGCATTCACACTCTCATTGCTCACGTCGTTTTGATGCACCAATATACCGTCACAACCATAATGCAGAGGCGAGATGGTTGTCTGCTCGGTAACGATAAGTTCAACATCGCGATATATGCCGCCATAGAGATTTATCTCTGAAGATGTGGGTAGTACATCGTTCTGGTATGAGTTGTTTACCACCACCACAATCTGATTGTTGTCGCCAAAACGCAGGTGCTGCGTAATCTCAAACGTGAATGCTGTCCAGCCGCCTCGATGCTCGCCGACGTGATGACCATTCACAAAGACATCGGCAACGCTCTGCACGCCGTAGAATTTGATGAACAGACGCTTCTGCTCCCATTTCTGGGGGATGAACATAGTGCGAGAGTAGTTGGCTACGGTCTTCAGATACTCTCCCTCGCCCGAGAGAGCATCCAGATTCCAAGTGTGTGGCAGGTTGATGCGTCGAGCCACGTCGCTACTAACGTCGGTCTTGTAGAAGAATTGCCAATCGTCATTGAGCAGGAACACCTGTCGTGCCGAAGCCGAGAGGCAGAAGAGTGATAATATAAGTCCAAAAATATATCTTTTCATAACCTAACTTTTTTTGTTTGTCAGACATAAAATAACAGCCGCACAGCCACTGTACGGCGTAGTTAAAAGGTCGCTGACCTAATTTACTTTTTGCAAATATACGAATTATCAAAAAAATATGCTAACTTCGTGCGATATTTTAATGCGTAAAAGGTTTTTTGGACTAATAATCAATCCTTCTTGACGAATGAACGTTTTTGATTTGATAATCTATCTGGCTTTGGCGTGGGCCGTATTCAACGGCTGGCGCAGGGGCTTTTTGTTGCAATTGGTGTCATTGGTGGCTATGGCTGCGGGTCTCTTTCTTGCGCTTAAATATGGCGCGGAGGCGGGTGCCATGCTCGGTTTGAGTGGTGCTACGGCGCCTGTGGCAGGATTTATAGTTCTGTTTGTGGTGGCTATCATCGTAGTGACCGTTGCGGGACATCTGTTGCGCGCTGTGTTGCGTTTCACAGGCTTGGGCGCAGCCGATGTGTTGTTTGGCATATTGTTCTCGGTGCTGAAGGTCGGTCTGGTGGTGAGCTTCTTGTTCTCGTGGTTTGCAGCCGTAAATGCGCGATATGAGTTGGTTGATAAGAGCACTATCGAGCAGTCGCGCTGGTTTGAACCTACGGTGGGCGTGGTTGATAGGGTGACACCATTTTTTACCGACATTGCAAATGAGGTATTAAAAAAGTAATCCTATGGCAGAGAATATATTAGGTCTGGTGCTGAAATCTACGGGCAGCTGGTATGAGGTGCTTGCCGATGGGGTGAGATACCAATGCCGCATCCGAGGTAAACTGCGTCTGAAGGGTGTGCGCTCGACAAACCCCGTTGTTGTGGGCGATTGGGTGCGATTTGAGAGCGACGAGCAGGGTGGGTATGTCATCTCGGCTATTGAGCCACGCCGCAATTATATCATTCGTCGCGCCTCAAACCTCTCGAAGGAGTCGCATATCATCGCATCGAATATCGACCAGGCGTTGCTTGTTGTGACGCTCTTCTCGCCAGAGACGGCTATGGAGTTTGTCGATAGATTTTTGGTGACGTGCGAGGCTTATAAGGTGCCTGTGACCATTCTGCTTGCCAAGATTGATTTGGCACGCCAGCACCCCGAGGCGGTGGAGGAGTTTTATTCAATATATGAAAAGGCGGGATATAGGATTATCGAAATATCGGCAACCGAGGGCGAAGGCGTTGATGAGGTGAGGGAGCTACTGCACGGCAAGACAACGCTCCTGTCGGGTAATTCGGGTGTAGGAAAATCCACGCTTGTGGCAGCTGTTGAGCCTGGGTTGGATATCAAGACAGGCGAGATTTCGCAGAGTCATCATAAGGGCAAACACACCACTACCTTTTCGACAATGTATCCTTTGGCTGAAGGAGGGTATATCATTGATACACCAGGTATTAAGGGCTTCGGCTTGATTGATATTGACGACGCCGAGCTGGCGCACTACTTCCCCGAAATGATGCGCTACCTGCCCGATTGCCGTTTCTATAACTGTTCTCACACACACGAGCCAGGATGCGCAGTGGTGGAGGCTGTTAAGCAAGGCGAGATAGCATATCCTCGCTATGAGAGTTACCTAAAAATTATGGATGAAGATGACAAGTATCGCAAGTAGATTAAAGAGATATTGTGACGGGCACGATGCCGAGTGGTATGCGCCCCGAATGGAGTATATGATGGGCTTTCTGACCGAGGAGCGCATTGAGGTGTTGCGCCGCACGCTGGGTGAGCGTACACGCTATATGACTATCCTTACAGAAAACACCTTCCACCCACAGAATGCCTCTGCGTTGGTGCGCCACTGCGAGGCGTTTGGCTTGCAGGATTTGCATACGGTGGAGACGTTGTGCAAGTTTAATCCCAATGTGAACATCGTACGTGGTACGGATAAGTGGGTCGATATCACACGCCACGACTCCACTACGGAGGCTATCTCGTCACTCAAGGCGGCGGGCTATCGAATAGTTGCCACCACACCCCATCGTGAGAGCTGTACGCCCGAGACCTTCGATGTAGAGAAGGGCAAGTTCTGTCTGGTCTTTGGTACCGAGCACGCAGGTGTGTCGGACGAGATTATTGAGTCGGCGGATGAGTACCTGCGTATTCCTATGTGCGGTATGGTCGAGAGCCTGAATGTATCGGCATCGGCAGCAATTCTTATCTATATGCTCTCGCAGCGTATGCGTCTATCGCCTTCGATTGACTGGCGATTGACTGCGGCGGAAAACCAGGAGTTGCTATTCCGTTGGGTGATGTCATCGGTTAAGGATGCCGAGCGTATTTTGGAACGTCAATTCCCATTGTAAGATATGAGCGAGATATTGAGAAAACAGTTTCTGCGTCATGTGGCGCAGACCTCGCCAGCCCCGCAACTTATCGAGGTGGCGCGTGCCGAGGGTGTCTTTTTCTATACGCCCGAGGGTAAACCATATTACGACTTGGTGTCGGGAGTTTCGGTAAATAATGTCGGTCACGCAAACCCTGCGGTTGTGGAGGCTGTGCAGCAACAAGCCGCTGATTATATGCATATTATGGTCTATGGCGAGATGGTCGAGCGACCACAGGTGGAGTTTGCCCGATTGTTGGCTACTACGCTTCCTGCACCGCTTGATACGGTCTATTTCCTTAATTCGGGTGCCGAGGCTGTTGAGGGTGCGCTGAAGCTGGCAAAACGCTATACCCACCGCACAGAGATGATATCTATGCGTCGCGCATATCACGGCTCAACGCACGGTGCTATGAGTATGATGGGTGAGCCAGAGGGTGAGGAGTGGAAGAATGCTTTTCGTCCCCTGCTGCCCGATACCAAGGCGATAGATTTCAACTCTTTTGCTGACCTTGAGCAGATTACCGAGCGCACTGCGTGTGTGTTGTGTGAGCCTGTGCAGGGCGAGGCGGGTGTGAGAGTGCCCAATGAGGGTTATTTGCAGGCTCTGCGTAAGCGTTGTGATGAGGTGGGCGCGTTGCTTATCTTCGATGAGATACAGATGGGAATGGGACGTTCGGGCGAGATGTTTGCGATGCAGAAATATGGCGTGACACCCGATATAGTGTGTCTTGCAAAGGCGTTGGGTGGCGGTATGCCACTTGGTGCGTTTGTTGCGAGCCAGGAGATTATGTCGTCGTTGATGAGTGACCCTGTGCTGGGTCATATCACAACCTTTGGCGGTCATCCTGTCTGCTGTGCTGCGGGCTTGGCGGCAATGAAGTTCTTGCAGGATAACAAAGTTGCGGAGGATGTCGAGCGCAAGGGTGCTCTGTATGAGCAGCTATTGAAAGACCACCCAGCCATCAAGGAGATACGCCGTAGCGGTCTGCTGCTGGCTGTGGAGCTTGGCGAGTCTGCGAAGCTCTATCGTTTGATGGATTTGTTTATCGAGGAGGGTATCTTGAGCGATTGGTTCCTCTATTGCGACACCGCATTCCGTATTTCGCCGCCGCTTATTATCACTGACGACGAGATACGCAACTGCGTGGCGTTGATTAGAAAATGTTTGGATAGATTATAATGAAAATGGCTGTCACGCGACAGCCATTTTTTTCTTATCCATTTGCAAACTCTTTCAGTGCAGCAATCTCCTCTGCCCAGCGAGCCTCGTCGGGGGTCTCAAGGATGAGTGGAATGTTGTCAAAGCGTGCATCACGAGCTATGTAGCGGAATGGTGTGATACCCAAAAAACCCTCTCCCATAGGCGAGTGACGATCCACTCGGCTACCAACAGCCTTCATCGCATCGTTCAGGTGCATACCTCGCAGATATTTGAAGCCCACCTCGCGCTCAAACTCCGCAAATACCTTCTCGCAACCCTCCTCGGTTGAGAGGTCGTAACCCGCAGCAAAGGAGTGGCAGGTGTCAAGGCATACTCCGACACGTGATTTATCCTCCACGCGGTCAATTATATAAGCCAAATGCCAAAAGGCATAACCGAGATTTGAGCCCTGCCCTGCGGTGTTCTCAATCACTGCCGTCACGCCGTGAGTCTTGTCAAGGGCGATGTTGATTGACTCGGCAACACGCTTCAGACTCTCCTCCTCCGAAATCTTCTTCAAGTGGCTTCCAGGGTGGAAGTTCAGGCGGTCAAGTCCCAGCGCCTGGCAACGCTCCATCTCATGCAGGAACGATGCGCGAGACTTCTCCAGACCCTCCTCCTCGGGGTGTCCGAGGTTGATTAGATAGCTGTCGTGTGGAAGTATCTGCTGGGGCGTGTATCCATACTTCTCGCACGCCTCACGAAAGGCGTCAATCTGCTGTGGGGTGAGCGCAGGTGCTGCCCACTGACGTTGGTTTTTTGTAAAGAGAGCAAATGCTGTCGCTCCTATTTCGAATGCGTTGCGGGGTGCGTTCTCTACGCCGCCCGATGCACTTACGTGCGCGCCAAAATATTTCATATACTAAAGATGTTTTATAATGCTATACAAATATAAGGAAATTTTAAGAAAAAACGTTATCTTTGTAAATCAATTATATCAATACGAGGTTAAGCAAAATTTATGGTTATGAAAAGATTTATATTATTGATACTTTCATTGGTCGTTGCTACATCTACCGCGTGGGCGCAATTCTCGCTTGAGGAGAAGCATAAGTCGATGCTTGATGAGATAAAGTTCAGCGACAGCAAGATGAAAAGCATCAAGACGGCAACCGATTATGAGAGTGAGGCACGTGACCGTTTGGAGCGTAAGCGCATCCGCAAGGAGCGTAACTTCTTGCAGATGGTCTATAACTTGCAAGGCTCGATGTGGACGGCAAACAAGGCGTGGGGAGGTGATAACTCTATCTCGCTGCTGGCGTGGATAAACTTTACACACCGCTATACGAAGGGCGTTTTCTCGGTCAATACCACAGGTGAGGTGCGTATGGGATATAATAACGTGCGTGTCGATGTGAAGGAGGAGGAAGAGACCGTTCGCAAGGGCGTGTGGTTCAAAAATGTCGATCAGTGGTGGATTCAGACCGTTCCATCGCGTAAGATAAACGACCGTTGGGCGTATAGTGCTACGGCGCGTATGAGTAGTCAGCTCACACGAAGCTACCAGTCGCGTACAGCACAGGAGGATGCAAACCTCACGACAGCCTTTCTGGCTCCAGCCAATGTTTCACTTTCGGTCGGTTTCACCTACAACACGGGCAAGCCCAAGTTCCCTGTAACAATCTCGCTGAATGCCCTCTCAACCAACGGTACGCTGGTATTTAACGATGATTTGAAGGAGTTGTATGAGAGCCGAGGCGCAACAAGTTACTTCGGTGTGGATATCGACAAGCACGCTACGTTCTCAGGTGGTTCGCAGATTAACATCAACTTCAACCGTACTTGGGGTAAGAAGGGTTGGTTCAACTATCGTACCGAGATTATCTCCTACTATGGTTGGATTACCAACGTGATGCGCCACTCAAAGATTCGTGACTACTACGACTACCTCTCTGCACAGCGCGAGTGGGAGGCTGGCGGCAAGGTGGGCGATGCTCCAAAGGCTGCGCCACGTCACGTGGAGTTGCACCCAACCGTTGGCTGGAAGAATTGGATTAACATCAAGATAGCGAAGTATATCACCAGTTCGTTCTACTATGAGTTGCAGTACGACAAGGCTCGTACCGACAAGGTGAGAATGCAATCGACACTTACCTTCGGTCTTTCATACACATTCAAGAATAAATAATTAGCAGATATGCTCCTGCCTACGTTTGGTATAGCTATTGCGGCAGGGGAGGTTTTAATATAATATGAAATACAAAAATTCGAAGCACACTATACTTTTCCCACTTCTGTTGGCGGTGGGAATTGTTTTGGGAATATTGTTGGGTCAGTTTGTGGGTCGCAACAAGGCAGAGAGCCAGTTGCGAACACTCATCAGCCGTACGGGTCTTACATCACCCAATAAGCTGATGCAAACCTGTATGCTGGTTGAGAACAAGTATGTGGACTCCATCTCGATGGATTCGCTTACCGAGCTTGTCATTCCGTTGATGATGAAGGAGCTTGACCCTCACTCGGAATATATCCCTGCGCGCGATATGCAGGCGATGAACGAATCGCTGGAGGGCGAGTTTGACGGCATCGGCGTGATGTTCAATGCCGCAACCGACACCGTCATTGTGTTGAGCGTTATCCCCAACGGACCAAGTGCCAAGGCGGGCGTGGTGGCGGGTGACCGCATCATCGAGGTAAACGATACTTTGGTAGCGGGCGTGAAGATGCCGCAGAACGACATCGTGAAGCGTCTGCGTGGTAAGCGAGGCACGCAGGTGAAGCTCTCGCTCAAGCGTCAGGGTGTGGACGAATTGGTTGATATCGAGGTTACGCGCGATGCAATTCCTATCAAGAGCATCGAGGCGGCATTTATGATTAGCGACAATATCGGTTTCGTGCGTCTGTCACAGTTTGCCCGCACATCTTATGTGGAGCTTATGCAGTCGCTGGCGATGTTGCGTGAGCAGGGTATGAGCAAACTTATTTTCGACCTGCGCGGCAACACAGGAGGATTCCTCGACCAGGCTATTATGATTGCCAACGAATTCCTGCCCGAGGGCAAGCTGATTGTATATACCGAGGACCGCAATGGTCAGCAGGTTAAGGAGTTCAGTGATGGCGGCGGTCGCTCGACCGACCTTGAGCTTGTTATACTGATTGACGAGGGTAGCGCATCGTCGAGCGAGATTTTGGCAGGTGCGGTGCAGGATAACGATCGTGGTACGATTGTCGGTCGCCGCTCATTTGGTAAGGGATTGGTGCAGCAGCAGGTACCTTATGCCGATGGCTCGGCTCTGCGCCTGACCATAGCACGTTACTACACGCCTACGGGTCGCTCAATTCAGAAACCTTATGAAAATGGGCATCAGGATGAGTATGATATGGATATCGTACACCGTTACAACAACAATGAGTTCTTCTCTGCTGACAGCATCCATTTTGACGATTCGCTGAAGTTCACAACGCCAAAGGGTAAGATTGTCTATGGTGGTGGCGGTATTATGCCTGATGTTTTTATCCCGATGGATACGCTCGATGTGACGAAGTATTTTATGGAGGTGTCGGGTCGTAATATCCTCTATCGTTACACTATCGAATATGCCGACAAGCACCGCGAGGAGCTTAACAAGGTGGAGACCATCGCCGACCTGAAGGCGATGCTCGATGCGGACAAGAATCTGCTTTCGGACTTTATCCGTTATGCCGCTGGGCAGGGCGTTAAGCCTGTGCAACGCGATATTGCGCGTTCGCGCCTGTTGATTGAGTCGCAATTGCGCGCCTACATCGGACGAAATACTATGTTGGAGGATAATGGATTTTACAGCAATATTATTCCTATTGACAAGGTATTGCAGCGCTCAATCGAGCTCCTGCAACAGCCCGCACAAACGGAACAGCCCGCACAAACGGAACAGCCCGCACAAACGGAACAGCCTGCGCAAACGGAGCAGTCTAACAATAATGAGAAGAATTAACCCGAAATAAGTAAATGTAGAAAGATATGATAAAGCGAGTAATAGGAAATCTATTTGCCGTAGTGGTGGTTGTGGTGATACTCTTTACCGCCCTCGGCGCAGGCTCTTATAGGTCGATGTTAAGCGAGGATTTGTTCTCACCAACGGTAACGCAGGAGCAGCCCGCTTCGCCAAATGCTGTTGCAGACGCTGCCGTAGCGGAGGAGTCAGCCGAGGAGACACAAACGATAGAGAGTGAAGCGGCTGAAGCGGAGACAGAAGATGTCGCAGCCGAGGCGGAGAGCGAGGAGGGTCAGAAATAACCCTAACAAAAGCTGAATAAACTTAAAACTAACCTAATATGAAAAAATTATTTCTATCTATTGCAGCTATCCTGATGGCGCTCAACATCTTTGCGGATGAGCTCCCAAAGACTGCCGATATCAAGTGCGGACCCTGGGTTGTAGGCGTTACCGAGACCGAGATGACTATTGTGTGGACATCCACATCGCGCTGTATGGGATGGGTGGAGGTTGCTCCCGACGATGGCACATCGTTCTACGCCGAGAAGCGTCCTGCATTTTATGAGGATCATCTGGGTCGCCACATCATCTCGGAAGTGCACCACGTTCGCTTGACAAACCTCAAGCCTGGCACAGTGTATCGTTATCGTCTTTACCAGCAGTGTATTGATGACAGCGGTCATAGCCCTATTCCATTGAGCCGAGTAACGGCAAGTGATGTATATTCGCGTCATCCATTTGCAGTGCGTACGCTGGATAAGAGCAAGGAGGAGATTTCGTTCACGATGATTAACGACATCCACGGTCGTGACTCCATTATGAATGCTCACACCAAGGATATTCGTGCCAATAAGCCCGATTTTGTTGTCTTCAATGGCGATATGGCGAGCTTTATGGGCTCTATTGCCGATATCGAGAAGGACTTTATGACTCGCGCATCAAAGAATTTCTCACCCGATTTCCCATTGGTTTATGTGCGAGGTAATCACGAGGCACGAGGCCCTGGTTATAATGAGTTTATGAACCTCTTCCCATCCTCTACAGGTACTCCATCCTATATGTTCAGACACGGCCCTGCGGCATTCCTGGTGCTGGACTGCGGTGAGGATAAGCCCGATTCTGATATTGAGTACGGCGGCACAGCAGCCTACGATGCTTACCGTGAGCAGATTGCCCAGTGGTTGAAGCAGACCATCGAGAGCGAGGAGTTCAAGTCATCGCCAGTGAAGATTGTGCTGATGCACATCCCATTTGAGAAGGGTCAAGGCTGGTGGGGTAACAACGAGCTGAAGCGATTGCTGTTGCCACTCTTGAACGAGGCTGATGTGGATGTTATGCTTAGTGGCCATAATCACTCATACAGCTTCCGCGAGAAGGGTAGCCTGAATGGCAACGAATTCCCAATCCTCGTGAACAGCAACAATGACCGCGTGGAGGTGAAGGTTACTGCAAGCGAGATTAAGATGCAGGTGAAGGATGCTACGGGCAAGACTCTGCACGAGAAGACGATTGCAGTTAAGTAGTCCTTACCTTATAATATAAGAAGAAGGGAGCTAATCATTTAGCTCCCTTCACTTTTTATCCTCTTGCCTAAAAATATTTTATCTCCTCGCCCTCGATTGCCGAGAGAAGATTGTTCGCAAGCGAAGATGCGCCGATGCGGAAGAGCTCTGGCGTGAGCCACTCCTCGCCCAAAATTTCCTTCACGATAGTGTAGTAGAGTGCTGCATCCTCGACGGTGCGGATACCTCCCGCAGCCTTGAATCCAACCTTGCGACCCGACTTTGCGTAAAAATCCTTGATGGCGTGACACATCACAACAGCCGCTTCGGGTGTTGCTGCCACATCAATCTTGCCCGTTGAGGTCTTGATAAAGTCTGCGCCCGCCTGCATAGCCAGCAGTGATGCCTGACGTATAAGCTCTGGCGTGCGTAACGCTCCTGTTTCAAGGATAACCTTCAGCGTAGCGCCGTCTGACTCTTCGCGTAACACCTCCACCTCATTTGCCGCCTCATCCAGCGCGCCCGACAAAATCTTGCCTACATTCAGTACGATATCAACCTCGTCCGCGCCATTCTCCACAGCCATAGCCACCTCCAGCATCTTCACCTCAAGGAAGGTCTGTGACGATGGGAAACCGCCCGCAACACTTGTGATACGCAATGGCATAGCGTCAATCTCCAAACCTACAGTCTCCACAAATGGGGGATATACGCAGATAGATGCGACACCTGGCAAGTGTGGATACTCCACCGTAAGCTCGGCGGCACGACGTGCGAACTCTGCCACCGACTGCTCCTCATCGCAGGGCGAGAGCGTTGTAAGGTCGATTGCCGAGAGGCAGAATTTATATACATCGGTGGTATTGTTTGCCCTGGCTGACTCGCAAATCGCTGCAACCTCCTGTGCTACCTCTTCGGCAGTGGGGGCTGCTACATACTCGTTAAGATGGTTGGCGTACTCCATAATTTCGTGATTTTATCTCTACAAAGATAATAATATAAATTAAAGGAACATCTTTACGTAACAAAAAAACTGCCCAATCGGTTAAGATTGGACAGTTTTTAGAATTTAGTTATCAAGAATTAGAGCTTGAAACCGCTTGCGAACAAGTTTGCGAGGTTTACATCCTTCGCAGCCTTTGCTGCCAAAGTTGCATCCTTTGCGATAGCAGACTTGAGCTGTGCCTTTGCAGTCTCCAAGTCACCCTCCTTTGAAGCGATAACAGCGCGGAGGTAATCAGCCTGTGCTGTTGTCTCTGCAGCGATAGCTTTCTTTGCAGCAGAGAGGTCGTTGTTCAATGTAGAAGCGATAGCAGCGTTGTAGCCCTTCAATGTAGAAGCAGCAGCGCTGTAGCTACCCTGTGCAGCAGCGATCATAGCCTTTGTCTTTGCATCAGCTGCAGTAGCGTACTGCTGTGCCTTTGCTACGTTGCCGTTAGCGAGGTTAGCCAATGCCAAGTTGCTGTTGAGCTCGTTGTTGTTAAGACCAAGCTGTGCAGCCTTCTCCAAAGCGGCAAGTGCCTGTGCCTTCTCGCCGAGCTGTGCAAGAACAACACCGAGGTTGTTGTATGCGCGAGCATCGTTGAACTTCTTTGCAGCATACTCCAAAACAGCAGCCTTTGCCTTGTTGTCATCCAACACGCTCTCTGCCATATAGAGCAACTCCTCGTTTGTAAGCTCGTCCAAGCGACCACCGTTGATCAAAGCAGCCATCTCATCGTCAGTCTTACCCTTGATGTCTGTGCTGTTGATGAGCTGTGCGCGACGCAACTTTGGAAGAATCTCCTTCTTAAGCTCAGTGAATACAGCTGACATATTCTTGATCTCTGCCTCACGCTGTGTAGATGAGTCGTAACGGCTCAACACCTGGAGAATAAGATCCTTGTCCTCGATATCTGAAGCAGCAACCAACTCCTTGAAGCCTTCCCAGTCCTCACCGTAAGAAGCTACGTCAAGATCCATACCTGTATCCTTCAAAAGCTTCTCGGCAGCCTTGTGACCTGACTTTGAACGTGCAGAAGAGAGCTTATCGTTGAACTTCTCTGGACCATCAGGTGAAGCGTAACCATTTACATACAACTTCTGTGAAGCGCGGTCGTTAGACTGTGTTGCAACTACGTTATCCTTGAAAGCCTTCAACTCGTCAGTGTTGGCAGCCTTCTTTGATACGTTAGAAGAGTTGATAGCGTAGAGGATGTCAGCCTTTGTAACAACAGTTGTTACGTTCTTGTAGTCGTTAGCTGTGTTAGACATTACTGAAGCGTAATCCAAGTCGCTCTGCAATGTGTTTACACCCTTTGCTACTGGGTAAGCGAACTCAGCCTTGATAGCCTCTGCCTGTGCACCACCTGCAGCCAAAGCAGCAGCCTCTGCCTTTGTTGGGAGGGCGCCTGTGTTGGCGTTGATCAAAGTGAACTCCTTGCACTTGCCTTGTGGACACTTAATCTCAACGAGCAACTTCAACTCGCTCTGTGCCATACGAGCATCGTAAGGGAACTCGATGTGCTGTGTGTACTCGCCACCTGTTGCGTTTACAACAGTGTAGTTGTCCTTAACCTTGCTACCCTGGAAGTACTTAGTTGCGCCCTCTACCTGACCGCCCTCGAATACCATAACAGGAGTAACCTTCAAAACGGCCTTCTTGTTGTAGTACTCTGCTGGGAAGTTTACTGTGATGTCGGCAGCAATCTTACCGTTGTTGAGAGTCAATACATCAGGAGTGCAAGTAACCTTAACCTCATCCTGATTCTTCGCCATCTTCTTGAAGCAGTTACAGCTTGTAAAAGCTACTGATGCAACCGCTACGACAGCCATCAATCTAAAAAAGTTTTTCATAGTTTGGTTTGATTTTTTATAGTTTGCTTTTAAAAATTACTTGCGGTTGTTGTGCTCGCCCTTCTCACGACGCTCGCCGCGTGGCTTGCCACCCTCTGGGCGTGGCTTGCGCTCGCGCTCTACCCAACCCTCTGGCTTGGGCATAAGAGCCTTGTGTGAGAGCTTGTACTTCTGGGTCTTTGGATCAACGCCGATGAGCTTAACCTCAATCTTGTCACCCTCCTTCAAGCCTGTCTCCTCCATAGTCTCGAAGCGCTTGTAGTCAATCTCCGAGATGTGCAACAGAGCCTCCTTGCCTGGCAAAATCTCAACGAAAGCGCCGAAAGCTACGATGCTCTTGATGGTACCATCGTAAACCTCACCAACCTCTGGTACAGCTACGATGCCCTTGATGCGTGAGAGTGCGCCATCCAACGCCTCCTTATCAACACCAAAGATATCCACTATGCCGCACTCCTCAGTCTCGGTGATGGTGATAGTAGTGCCTGTTGTCTTCTGAATCTCCTGGATAACCTTGCCGCCAGGACCGATAACAGCACCGATGAAGTCCTTTGGAATCTGAATCTGTACGATGCGTGGCACGAATGGGCGGTAATCCTCGCGTGGCTCTGCGATGCAATCTGTAATCTTACCCAAGATGTGCATACGACCAACGCGAGCCTGCTCCAATGCCTTTGCCAATACCTCGTATGAAAGACCGTCAACCTTGATATCCATCTGTGTTGCGGTGATACCGTCAGCAGTACCTGTAACCTTGAAGTCCATATCACCCAGGTGATCCTCGTCACCCAAGATGTCAGACAACACAGCCCAACGACCTGTTGCAGAGTCAGAGATAAGACCCATTGCGATACCTGATACAGGTTTCTTGATCTTAACACCTGCATCCATCAACGCCAATGTACCAGCGCAAACTGTTGCCATTGATGATGAACCGTTAGACTCCAAAATATCAGATACAACGCGCAAAGCGTATGGCATCTCCTCGCCTGATGGAATCATAGGCTTCAACGCACGCCAAGCCAGGTGACCGTGACCAATCTCACGACGGCTGACACCACGCGATGGGCGAGCCTCGCCTGTTGAGAATGGAGGGAAGTTGTAGTGCAGGGTGAACTTCTCCGAGCCCTGAACCAAAACCTCGTCAATCATCTTCTCGTCGAGCTTTGTGCCGAGTGTTACGGTTGTGAGTGACTGTGTCTCACCACGAGTGAAGATAGCCGAACCGTGTGCTGCTGGCAGGTAACCTACCTCACACCAGATAGGGCGAATCTCGTCTGTGCGACGACCATCCAAGCGCTTACCCTCGTCGAGGATCATATTACGCATAGCCTTCTTCTGCACATCGTCGTGGAAATATTTGTGGATGAGTGGAGCCTTCTCCTCGAGCTCCTCCTCTGTGAAGCGAGCAGCAAACTCTGCCTCCAGAGCCTCAAATGCCTCTGAACGCTCGTGCTTTGCTGTGCCGCTTGTAGCAATAGCGTAAGCCTTGTCGTAAAGCTCCGAGATAATCTGCTGACGCAACTCCTCGTCGTTAGTCTCGTGGCAGTATGTGCGCTTAACATCCTTGCCAAGCTCCTTCGAGAGCTCAATCTGTGCGGCGCAGTGCTTCTTAATCTCCTCGTGGGCGAACTTGATGGCACCGAGCATAACCTCCTCCGATACCTCGTTCATCTCACCCTCCACCATCAGGATGTTGTCGATAGTACCACCGACCATGATGTCCAAATCGACATCTGCCATCTGTGAGAAGTTAGGGTTGATGACATACTCGCCACCGATACGAGCTACACGAACCTCTGAAATAGGACCACCGAATGGGATGTCCGATACGGCCAGAGCTGCCGATGCAGCCAAACCTGCCAATGCGTCAGGCTGAATATCCTTGTCAGCCGAGATGAGGTTAACCGTAACAAATACATCAGCGTGGTAGTCTGATGGGAACAATGGGCGCAATGCACGGTCGATAAGACGTGCTACAAGCACCTCGGCATCACTTGCCTTGCCCTCACGCTTCATAAAGCCACCAGGGAAGCGACCGCACGAAGCGAACTTCTCCTTGTACTCTACCTGTAAAGGCATAAAATCAGTACCCTCCTTTGCATCCTTGGCAGCGACTACGGTACCGAGCAACATTGTGTCGCCCATCTTTACTACTACCGCACCATCTGCCTGCTTAGCCAATTTACCGGTCTCGATGATAATCTCACGACCGTCGGCAAGCGTAATCGTCTTTTGTACAGCGTTGTACAACTTCTTTTCTTCCATAAATGTCTATATCGTCATAAAAAATAATTCAAAATTGAGGGTGTCGAAAAATTAAAGACACCCTCATTCACCCTCGTATTACTTACGGAGGTTAAGAGTCTTGATGATTGCGCGGTAACGCTCGATATCAACCTCCTTCAAGTACATAAGCAGCTTGCGACGCTTACCTACCAAACGCAGCAATGAACGCTGTGTTCCGAAGTCGTGCTTGTTCTGCTTGAGGTGCTCTGTAAGGTGGCTGATACGGTACGAAAACAATGCAATCTGGCTCTCTGGAGAACCAGTGTCAGTGTTAGACTTGCCGTACTTACCAAAAAGCTCTTGCTTTTTCTCTGCTGTTAAATAAGCCATAAAAAATAAAGTTTTATGAGCCGTGCCGAAGTGCTTCCCAGATCGGTCGCGACTCTGGTTTCACTCTACGACGCATTCCCCTTACCGTGAATAACGCCAGAGTGCGTGACAAAATTACTCCGAATTTAGTTAAGCACCAAATATTTTGAGGGTAAAAACATTATATTTTGTTACTTATTTTTTACTTTTGGCGTTAAGTTGCGAAAATATTGTAATATTTTGTATCTTTGTGCAATAAAAGAGAGCCGTTGAGTGAAAAATCCTCGCTTTTTGCGTGGCGTAGTTTTCCTTTGAAGGCGGAGCGTAAAACGAGCATTTGGAGGTATGAAAAATAGAGTGTTTATAGCCTTGCTTGTCGCAATCCTCGTTGCGATGGTTGGGTGTCAGCGTCCGAAGGCGGAGTATGTTAAGTCGTCGGGTGAGATGCTCGGTACGTTTATGCAAATTACGGCGTTGAGTGATGTCGGGGTGGATGTGATTTATGAGCGGATGATGGCACTTGATAAGGAGGCGAAGAGCTCGATGTCGATTTTTGACGAGGAGTCGTTGTTAAGCCGCGTAAATCGCAACCAGACAGATAGTTTGGATAGTCATATAATTCATTGCCTGGGTTTGGCTCGCTGCGTGACAGAGCGTAGCGGGGGCTACTACGATGTGACTGTTGCTCCACTTGTCGAGGCTTATGGTTTTGCAGGCAAGAACCGCGATGCGAAGGTGAATGTGGATTCGCTGATGGAGTTTGTCGGGATGGAGAAGTTAAGAGTCGAAAATGGTCGATTGATAAAGAGCGACCCACGCGTGCGCATCGACTTTAACTCTATTGCCAAAGGTTACGTTGTCGATATGGCTGCCGAGGAGCTGGAGAGTATGGGTGTAGAGGAGTATCTGGTCGATATCGGCGGAGAGATACGTTGTCGTGGTCGCAATCCCAAAGGTGGAGCGTGGAGAGTCGGCATCGAGACTCCATACGATGGAAACAACACGCCAGGCTCAAGCATCCAGCAGGTGATATCGCTGACGGATTGTGCTATGGCTACGTCGGGAAATTATCGCCGATTTTATCTCGATGAGAAGGGAAACAAGATAGCACACACTATTGATCCACGCACAGGTAAGAGCGCGGTAACAGATTTATTATCAGCTACTGTTATTGCTCCGACGTGTGCCGAAGCGGATGCTTATGGCACAATGTTTATGGCGATGGGTGCTAAGCGAGCCATTGAACTTTCGCGCGAGATGGCGAAGGATGGTGTGATGGTGTATTTCATTACGGCGGGCGAGGGCGATGAGTATAATGTATATTACTCTGCCGCGCTGGCTCCGATGTTGAAAAGCACAGAGGGCTTTAACGTTATTAAGTAATTGAGACGTTTCTATGAAAAGAGCAGTTTTGCTATATAATGCCGCTGCGGGAAAGGGCAAGATCGAGAAGAATGTCGATCGTATTGTCGAAATTTTCCGTGAGGCGGACTATGATATGCAGCCGTTGCCTATCCGCTTTGGCGCCAATCCGTTTGATTGGTGCGGCAAGGTCGATTTGGCAGTGGTCGCAGGAGGTGACGGAACGATAAATTATGTGGTGAATGCGATGATGCGTCGCCAATTATCTATAAACATAGGAGTTATCCCAGCAGGTACAGCGAACGATTTTGCAGGGGCTATCGGAATGTCGAACAATGTGCTGAAGGCGGCACGTCAGATTGCTTCGGGCGAGGTCGAGCTTATCGATTGTGGCAAGGTGGAGCATATGGGTCACAGTGAGGAGGATGATATTTATTTCGTTAATATCTTCAGCTTTGGTATCTTTACCACCACCTCGCAGCGTACGCCCGAGGAGCTAAAGCATCGCATCGGTAAGATGGCGTATGTAGTTGCAGCGTTCAAGGAGTTGGGCAATATTCACGGTATTCCGCTCACTATTACCACCGATGCCGAGGCGTTCTACTATCCTACGTTGATGGGTCTTGTGTTTAATGGCGAGACTGCGGGCAGAGTGCCTATTGCGCGAAAGTCAAACCTGCGTGACGGAGTATTTGACTGTATCTTCTTGCGTAAGCGCAGTCCGTTTATCTCGGCGTTTGATATGTTGCTTTATATGGTCGGTATCAAGACCCGTGCGGTGAAGTATTTGCGAACAAGCCAATTGACGCTCGCGACTCCTATAAGCGAGGATACCGATGTTGATGGTCAGCGTGGAGGCTGCTTCCCGATGAAGGTCAATTGCCTGCACGGAGCGTTGAAGATAGTGTGTCCTAAGGATTAGAACAATTTAACCAACTATGATATCGAAAGCTAGTAACATCTCACAATCTGTTTTGAAGGAACTTTTCTCATATGATGGTATTGATTATGAGAACGTAAGATTTTTACCATGGAGCGAATTTCGCAATATCGAGAGCATGGTGCCATACTTGCAGGGCGCTATGGTCGGCGTAATATGCGGTGGTACGCTGCGAATGACAATCGATGGCGAGCAGTATAACATCGGTGTAAATAATATGTTTGTGCTCCAAAATGATTCTGTTGTCACGCGTGTTAAACCAAGCAAGGCGTGTTGGGGTTATGCGGTTCTTTTCAAGGGGCGTTTTCTCGCTGACAAGGATGTCGCGCCAGAGGATTTCCTCGCGGCGGATATGAAGGCGCATACGTTGCGTGTAGTGGAAGTTGAACCATCGTTGGCGGAGAGGATGAATACGGTGGTAGCCGAAATGGTCAGGGTGGCTAAGAATCCCGATATACGCTTTAGAGTGGGTGCTGTGACATCGCTTACGGCGGCATTCTTCTATCTCTCGCTTTCAACCGTTAAGTACGACCAAGAAAGTGTGGAGGCGGTGCCCGAGAGTGATAAGGCGAAGTACTATATGACTCGCTTTGTGGAGTTGTTGAGTATAGAACATTCGCGAGAGCGCAGAGTGGAATATTACGCTTCACGACTCGGAATATCGCCCAAGTACCTTTCGCTGGTATGTTATAAGTTCAGGGGCAAGACCGCTTCGCGAGTGATTGACGATGTGGTACTTTACAACGCCAAGCAGCTGTTGAAGCAGCAGGGTGTTAGTATCAAGCAGGTATCCGACCAGCTCAATTTCCCATCGCAGTCATTCTTTGGAAAATATTTCAAGCAACGAGTTGGTATCTCGCCTTCAAGATATAAGGGTCAGAGCAAGTAACCCGATTTAATCAGCCCAATAATGGAGAGACATATTGATATAAATAATTTCGACTATCCGCTTTCAGATGAGCGCATTGCGAAGTTCCCGCTGGAGAACCGTTCCGACTCGAAGCTGATGGTCTATCGCAATGGCGCAATCAGCGAGAGCCGTTTTGGTCGTTTGGCTGAGGAGCTGCCCGCAGGCTCGATGCTGGTGTTCAACAACACCAAGGTTATCCGTGCGCGTGTGATTATGCATAAGCCTTCGGGAGCGCGTATCGAGGTCTTCTGTCTGGAGCCACACCGCCCCGCCGACTATGAGCGTGCCTTTGCCGTTAGGGAAGAGACTGAGTGGAGCTGTATTGTCGGCAACCTGAAGAAGTGGAAGGAGGGCACCATCTCCATCGAGTTCGACCACGAGGGCGTGGAGCGTCAGCTTACAGCCGAGATTGTGGAGCGAGGCGAGAGGGAGCATATCGTGCGTTTTAGGTGGGATGCACCTTTAACCTTCGGTCAGTTGCTGGAGCACCTGGGTCGTATTCCTATCCCGCCATATCTCAACCGTGAGAGTGAGGATATCGACCTCACACGTTACCAAACCGTATATTCCAAGTTCGAGGGCTCGGTGGCTGCCCCTACTGCGGGACTGCACTTCACTCCAGAGCTGATAGCGCAGATGCAGCAGTCGGGTTATGAGTTCGGGGAGGTCACGCTGCACGTTGGTGCGGGTACATTCCTTCCCGTAAAGAGCGATGATGCTACGCAGCACCCTATGCACACCGAGCATTTTGAGGTGAGACTCTCTACTCTTGAGCGTCTGCTCTCGCATATTGGCGATATTACGGCTGTCGGCACTACGTCGGTGCGTACATTGGAGTCGCTGCCTGTGCTGGGATGGCGTGTGCGTCAGGGCGGTAAGCCCGATATGGAGCGAGTGATAGGGCAGTGGGAGGCTTATGATATTCCAGCCGATTATTCGGGACGTGATGTGCTGGAGGATTTGATCGGTTATATGCGTGCTAACGGTCTGGAGCGTCTGAAGGCTGCAACGCAGATTATGATTACTCCGCTGGGCTTTAAGTTTCGCATTGTGAAGCGTATCATTACGAATTTCCATCAGCCAAAATCTACGCTTTTGCTGCTTGTGTCGGCGTATGTGGGTGATGATTGGCGCCGAATGTATGACTATGCGCTGGAGAATGGTTTCCGTTTCCTCTCGTATGGCGACTCGTCGTTGCTGATAGTTGAGTAGCGCAGAATTAAGAAAAAAATCGAGTGAGTGAGTGTGAAGAATAGAAATTTTTATTAAATTTGAAGTCAGGAAAACAATATTAACCTAAAAAAATAGAGAGATGGCTTATAAAATTATCGAGATCGAGGGCGTAGGCGAGGCTTATGCTGCGAAGTTGGAGGCTGCAGGCGTAAAGACAGTTGAGGATTTGTTGGCTGCGTGCGCTACTGCAAAGGGTCGTAAGGAGATGGCAGAGAAGACAGAGATTAGCGAGAAGTTGATTCTTCGTTGGACTAACCACGCTGACCTATTCCGTATCAAGGGCGTAGGTCCACAGTTTGCAGAGTTGTTGGAGGCTGCTGGTGTTGATACAGTTAAGGAGTTCCGTCACCGCGTAGCTGCTAACCTTCAGGCAAAGATGGAGGAGGTAAACGCTGCGAAGAACCTCGTAAACCGCGTTCCAAGCGAGAGCGAGTTGCAGAAGATGATCGACCAGGCAAAGGAGATGGAGCCTGTTGTGACTTACTAATTCTCTCCCGAGCTAATAAAATTGTGGGTTGTCTGACCAAAAGGTCGGGCGACCCATTTTTTTTATTGAGATTAGCGAGTCGCTTATGCTCCTTGAAATGATATAAATATACAAAAAAAATAGGTTGTCCCTCGGGGCAACCTATTTGCTTTATTGCAATCTGTTGAATTACAACTGTGGACCAGCAGCAACCAACTTCTTGCCCTCCTCGTTACCAGTGAACTTCGCGAAGTTCTTGATGAAACGAGTAGCCAAATCCTCAGCCTTAACCTGCCACTGAGCAGCGTCAGCGTAAGTGTCGCGTGGATCCAAGATAGCTGGATCAACACCTGGAAGAGCTGTTGGAACCTTGAAGTCGAAGATAGGAATCTGCTTTGTCTCTGCCTTGTCGATTGAACCGTCCAAGATAGCGTCGATGATACCGCGTGTATCCTTGATAGAGATACGCTTGCCAGTACCGTTCCAACCTGTGTTCACGAGGTAAGCAGTTGCGCCTGATGCCTCCATCTTCTTAACCAACTCCTCGCCGTACTTTGTTGGGTGCAATGAAAGGAATGCAGCACCGAAGCAAGCAGAGAATGTTGGAGTAGGCTCAGTGATACCGCGCTCTGTACCAGCCAACTTAGCTGTGAAACCAGAGAGGAAGTAGTACTTAGTCTGCTCTGGAGTCAAGATAGATACTGGAGGCAATACACCGAATGCGTCAGCTGAAAGGAAGATAACCTTCTTTGCAGCAGGAGCCTTTGATACACCCTTAACGATGTTGTCGATGTGGTAGATTGGGTAAGATACACGAGTGTTCTCTGTAACTGACTTATCAGCGAAGTCGATCTTGCCAGTAGCCTCATCAACTGTTACGTTCTCCAAAAGTGCGTTGCGACGGATAGCGTTCCAGATGTCTGGCTCGTTCTCCTTTGAAAGGTTGATAACCTTTGCGTAGCAACCGCCCTCGAAGTTGAATACGCCCTCGTCGTCCCAACCGTGCTCGTCGTCACCGATAAGCTGACGCTTTGGATCTGTTGAAAGGGTAGTCTTACCTGTACCTGAAAGACCGAAGAAGATAGCTGTCTCGCCCTTCTCGTTAGTGTTAGCAGAGCAGTGCATTGAAGCCATACCCTTCAATGGGAGGAGGTAGTTCATATATGAGAACATACCCTTCTTCATCTCACCACCATACCAAGTGTTGATGATAACCTGCATCTTCTCAGTGAGGTTGAATACAACTGCAGTCTCAGAGTTCAAGCCGAGCTCCTTGTAGTTCTCAACCTTTGCCTTTGAAGCGTTCAATACTACGAAATCTGGCTCACCGTAAACCTCCAACTCAGCGTCAGTAGGACGGATGAACATATTCTTTACAAAGTGTGCCTGCCAAGCCACCTCCATAATGAAGCGGATCTTAAGACGTGAGTTCTCGTTAGCACCGCAGAAAGTATCAACAACATAGAGCTTCTTGTTTGAGAGCTCCTTTGAAGCCAAAGCCTTCAACTCTGCCCAAGCCTCCTGTGTTACAGGCTTGTTGTCGTTCTTGTACTCCTCTGAAGTCCACCAGATAGTGTCCTTTGAAGTCTCGTCCATTACGAAGAACTTATCCTTAGGTGAACGACCTGTGTAAACACCTGTCATTACGTTTACAGCACCCATCTCGGTTACAACACCCTTGTCGAAACCAGTCAAGCCTGCCTTTGTCTCCTCGCGGAAGAGCTCATCGTAAGAAGGGTTGTAAACCACCTCTGTTGTGCCGGTGATACCGTACTTTGTCAAATCAATCTTTGCCATAATTTTACAAAAAATATTTAGTTAAACTTCTTCTTTTGCACCTTTTGCGGTCGTTGTTGCGACCGTGTTGCCTACTCATTTTGACTCACTTTTCTTTTAGCCCTTTTTTCAGCGCTACAAATATAAACAAAGTATTTGAATTGTGAAATCAATAACACATAATTTTAACAAAAAGATAACATTAAATATGCCAGTTGGACAAAACTGAAACAAAATGTATTGTTTTGGTTGCATTTTATTGGCAAAGAATGGTGATTTTATTCGTGCGTGATGGCGGTTGGTGGAATGAAAATTTTGAATTTTGAATTTTGAATTCTAAATTTGTATCACGATGGCTGGATTATATTTCCATATTCCGTTTTGTAAGCGCATCTGCGCCTATTGCGACTTTTTTCGTGTGGCTCGACTTGAGTTGCTCGATGGGGTGGTGGAGGCTATGCACAAGGAGTTGGAGGAGCAACGTAATTTTCTGAATGACAAACAAATCGGTACTATATATTTTGGCGGAGGTACACCTTCGTTGCTCAATCCCGATAAACTCCAACAGTTGATTTTGCACGCTGCCAATTTGTGGAATTGCGAAGGGGTGGGAGAGATAACTGTGGAGGCTAATCCCGACGATGTGACAGCGGAATATGTGGCGGCTTTAAGGCGTACGGCGATTAACCGTGTGAGTCTTGGTGTGCAGTCGTTTGACGATAGGGAGCTGAAGATGATGAATCGTCGTCACTCGGCGCAGGAGGCTGTGGATGTTGTCAGGCGTTTGCAGGATGCGGGAGTTGAGAATATCACGATAGATTTGATTTTTGGTGTGGATGGTTTTGGTGAGGATGTCTTGGAGAAAAATATTGATAAGGCGTTGTCTTTGGGTGTAAAGCATATCTCTGCTTATCATCTTACGATTGAGCCAAATACAGCCTTTGGTCGCAGGCTCGCTCGTGGCGAGATGCGCGAAGTCGAGGAGGAGCAGAGCGAGCGTGAGTTTGCGCTGTTGCACCAGAGGCTTACGGCGGCGGGTTATGAGCATTATGAGGTGTCGAACTATGCTCTGCCAGGCTATCGCGCGCAGCATAATGCATCTTATTGGCACGGAGTGGAGTATCTCGGTATTGGTGCGGGGGCGCACTCGTTCAATGGGCGTGAGCGCCACTATGTTGAGCAGAGCGTTGAGGAGTATATCTCTGCAAGGGAGTATGTTGTGGAGCATTTGACCGAGCGCGACAGATTGAATGAGTATCTGATGACTTCGTTGCGATGTGTCGAGGGCGTCGATTTAGCCTTTTTGCGCGAGCGTTTTGGCAATGTGCGTGCGGAGAGAGTGAAGAGCATATTGAGTCGATGGAGTGAGTCGGGCGATGTGGTGTTTGATGGTGATAGGGCGGCTATTCCTGCTGATAAGTTTCTGATTTCGGATGCGGTAATTGAGTCACTGTTTGAAGTATAAATCCTTAAAATAATCTAATTATGAAAAGAATTTTAACATTTGCTTTTGCGCTTCTAACCTTGTGTGGTTGTGGCGATAAGGTCGTGGAGACCTTTACTAATCCACTTCTTCCCGATGGTCCTGACCCTTGGGCTATCTGGCACGATGGATACTATTATTATATGCACACAACGCAGAATGATTTGCAGGTGTGGAAAACAAAGGATATTACTGACCTGAAAAATGCCGAGCGCAAGACGGTTTGGGTGCCAACTGACCCATCCAACTCAAAGGATTTGTGGGCTCCTGAAATTCATAATTTTAACGGCAAGTGGTATATCTATTACGCTGCTGACGATGGAAATACTGATAATCATCAGCTGTATGTGCTTGAAAATGACAGTAAATGTCCTTTGGAGGGTGAGTTTGTGATGAAGGGACGCATCAGTACTGACCCAGATAACAATTGGGCAATCGATGGTTCGCTGTTCGAGCATAATGGAGAACTTTATATGGTGTGGTCGGGTTGGCAGACACGCCGCGTGGATACCGAGACGCAGTGTATTTATATTGCCCGTATGGCTAACCCTTGGACATTAGGCTCGGAGCGAGTGAAAATCTCTATGCCAGAGCTTGAGTGGGAGCGAGAGTATAAAAACCCTGAGGGCTGGACACCCCCATATATTATATATGTGAACGAGGGTCCTCAGCCGTTGAAGAGCCCCGATGGTAAGTTGATACACGTTATTTATTCTGCAAGTGGTTGCTGGACACCATATTACGCCCTCGGATGTCTGACTGCGAGTGCTGATGCCGATTTGCTCGATCCTGCATCGTGGAAGAAGGCGCAGGAGCCTTTGTTTAAGCAGGCGCCCGAAAATGGAATGTATAGCACGGGTCATAACAGTTTCTTCGTATCGCCCGATGGTAAGGAGTATTATATCCTCTATCACGCACGCCACACAACCGATGATGCAGAGCCTCGCAAGCCTCACGCGCAGCGTTTCGATTGGGATAAGAACGGTTATCCCGTATTTGGCAAGCCGCTGCCACACTCTACGCCTCTACCAAAGCCTTCGGGAACACCCCGCACGGCGAAGAGCGTGGCCGAAAAATAGAGCCATTATAAGTTTGATTTATAGCTCCGATTTGTAGTACAAGTCGGGGCTTTTTGCTTGATTTTGTGTGAAAATGGCATCTCGTGATAGTGTGGAGCATATTTTGATAGAAAGGCGATGAAGTGGGAGTTAATAAAAAATGTTAAATTATTATTAAATTATTTTATTAAGGCGTTTTAACTCGCTATAAATTGCTGAAATATAAATATAAAGTATTATCTTTGCGGCGCATTATTTATGGTATGCAGAAGCCATACCTTATATATATTAGAATGATATTAATTAATATATTGTTTTATGAATACAACATTTCAGATGCCCGACCATCTTTTTGAGGTGAGTTGGGAGGTGTGTAACAAGGTGGGAGGTATCCACACCGTGATTGCCACCAAAGCGTTGACCGTCGGTAAGCAGATGGGCGACAACTATGTTGTTATTGGTCCAGATTTGATGCACGAGCAGCCAAATCCAGAGTTCAAGGCCGATGACACACTCTTTACAGCGTGGCGTGAGAACCTCTATGCAGAGGGTATCCGTGTGCGCATTGGTCGTTGGAATATTGCAGGTAGCCCAATCGCTATTCTGATTGATTTCAAGTCGATGATTTCACAGAAGGATGAGGTTTTGAAGCATTTGTGGGAGGATTACCACGTTGATTCAATCTCTGGTCAGTGGGATTACATCGAGCCTGTGTTGTTTGGTCACGCAGCTGGTCTGGTAATCAAGTCATACGTTGAGAATATCTGCAAGCCAACAGACAAGGTCGTAGCTCACTTCCACGAGTGGATGACTGCATCGGGTGGTTTGTACTTGCGTAAGAACTCTCCATATGTAGCAACTGTCTTCACTACACACGCAACTGTAGCGGGTCGTTGCATCGCAGGTAACGGTCTTTCGCTCTACTCTGACCTTCACAAGTTCAACGCAGATGATTTGGCTCGCCGTTTCAACGTGATGGCAAAGCACTCTATCGAGAAGATGGCTGCTCTGTACCACGATGCATTCCTTACAGTGAGCGACATCACAGCTAACGAGTGTAAGTACTTGCTCGGTCGTGAGGTTACCCACATCACTCCTAACGGTTTCGAGAACGACTTCGTATGGGAGGGCAAGGAACTTTCAGCAAAGCGTGCCGAGGCTCGCAAGGCTATGATTGACGTAGCGGAGGCTTGCTTGCAGCACAAGTTCGAGAAGGAGCCACTCATCATCGCTACAAGCGGTCGCTATGAGTTCCGCAACAAGGGTCTCGATGTGTTTATGGAGTCTTTGAAGCGTTTGGCTTCATTCAACCTCGACCGCGAGATTTTGGCTTACGTTATGGTGCCTGCAGCTAACAACGGCGCACGCGCTGACTTGGTTCGCCATATGGAGGATGCTTCACAGCCAATCGACGAGAAGCAGTGGAAGCACTCTACTCACTACCTTGAGAATGCAGAGTGGGACTCTATCTCGCGCGCAATTAACGGTAGCGTATTGGAGAGTGCAAACTCTAACGTGAAGGTTATCTTCGTTCCTTCATACCTTAATGGCAACGATGGTGTATTCAACAAGAAGTATTATGAGTTGTTGGTAGGTGTTGATGTGACTGCGTTCCCATCATACTACGAGCCTTGGGGATATACTCCACTTGAGTCTATCGCTTGCTCTGTACCAACAATCACATCAAATCTCTCTGGTTTCGGTATCTGGGCATCGAAGATGGCAGGTAACGATGGTGTAGAGGTTATCCGTCGTGACGACAATAACGACAACTATGCTGTTCAGCAGATTGTAGATGCTGTTATGCGCTTTATGCAGCTTTCAGACAATGAGGTTGAGAAGGTGCGCAAGTCAGCATTCGAGATTTCGAAGCTCGCTTTGTGGGAGAACTTCTTCAAGTATTATAGCGCAGCTTACGCCGAGGCTATGGAGAACGCGGTTGCTCGTACAAACACTTCGGTTGTAGTTGATGGTGGTAACTATACAGAGCAGATTAACTTCGTTCGTCAGCAGCTCACATCAAACAAGCCATCTTGGCACCGTATGATGGTTGAGAAGCGTCTGCCAGCTCGTTTGAGCGCATTGGAGACTATCTCACGCAACTTGTGGTGGTGCTGGACACAATCTGCAAAGGACTTGTTCGAGTCTATCGACGAGCAGTTGTGGCACTCAGTTGAGCACAACCCAATCGCACTTATCGACAAGCTCCCATTGGAGCGCATCAATGAGTTGGAGAACGATAAGGAGTTCCTCTCTCGTCTGGATGCAGTAGATTCTCAGCTCAAGGAGTATATGGCAGAGAAGCCAGATGGCAAGAGCGCGAAGATTGCTTACTTCTCAATGGAGTATGGTTTGCACGCATCACTTAAGATTTACTCTGGTGGTCTTGGTATCTTGGCTGGTGACTACCTGAAGGAGGCGTCAGATAAGAATGTACCTATGGCAGCCGTAGGTCTTTTGTACCGTTACGGTTACTTCACACAGCAGCTCTCTGCACAGGGTAGCCAGGTTGCAACATACGAGGCACAGAACTTTGCTAAGTTGCCTATCTCGCCTGTTCGTGACGAGGCAGGTAACTGGATTACAATTCAGATTGCATTGCCAGGACGTAACCTCTCGGCTCGTGTATGGAAGTGCCAGGTAGGTCGTACAGACCTCTACCTCTTGGATACTGACTACGAGGCAAACCGCGACGAGGATCGTCAGATTACATACTACCTCTACGGTGGTGACTGGGAGAACCGCTTGAAGCAGGAGCTCTTGCTCGGTGTTGGTGGTATCCGCGCCCTCGCAAAGATGGGTATCAAGCAGGAGGTTTACCACTGCAACGAGGGTCACGCTGCATTTATCGGTATCGAGCGTTGCCGCAACCTCATCTCAAAGAAGCGTTTGTCGTTCTCGGAGGCAATGGAGGTTGTACGTTCATCATCGCTCTTTACAACTCACACACCTGTGCCAGCGGGTCACGATGCATTCCCAGAGGGTATGATGCGTCAGTATATGTCACACTATCCTGATGTGTTGGGTATCACTTGGGAGCAGTTCATTAACTTGGGTAAGACCAATCCAAATGATCCAAACGAACGCTTCTCAATGTCAGTATTGGCTTGTAACCTTTCACAGGAGGTTAATGGTGTATCTTGGTTGCATGGTGAGGTTTCGAAGGATATCTTGGGCAATATGTGGCCAGGTTACTTCAAGGATGAGCTCCACATCGGTTATGTAACAAATGGTGTTCACTTCCCAACTTGGGTAGCATCTAACCTTCGTCGTTTGTACGAGAAGTACTTCCCACAGGGCTTTAACTCTCACGTTTACAATATTCCAGAGTGGCAGGGTGTTCATAAGATTGACGATGCAGAGCTTTGGCAGGAGCGTATGGCGCTTAAGACTCGCTTGATTAACCATATCCGTCAGCGTTTCAGCGATCCAAAGCAGGCAGGTTTCGATTCTCCACGTCAGATGGTTCAGGTTGCAGAGCGCATCCGTCCAGAGGTTTTGACAATCGGTTTCGCACGTCGTTTCGCTACTTACAAGCGTGCTCACTTGCTCTTTACAAACTTGGAGCGCTTGTCTGCACTCGTAAACAATAAGGAGCGTCCTGTGCAGTTCGTATTCGCAGGTAAGGCTCACCCACACGACAAGCCAGGTCAGGATTTGATCAAGCGTATCGTTGAGGTATCAAAGATGCCAGAGTTCCTGGGTAAGATTGTATTCTTGCAGAACTACGATATGGAGCTTGCTCGTCGTATGGTTCAGGGTGTGGATGTATGGTTGAATACTCCTACACGTCCATTGGAGGCTTCAGGTACTTCAGGCGAGAAGTGTGTTATGAACGGTGTTATGCAGTTCTCTGTACTCGACGGCTGGTGGGTTGAGGGCTACAAGGAGGGTGCTGGTTGGATGCTTCCTATGGAGCGTTCTTATGCCGATCAGAACTTCCAGAACGAGCTTGATGCCGAGATGATTTACAACACTATCGAGGATCAGATTGTACCATTGTACTACGACCGCTCGGAGGATGGCGTGCCACACCGTTGGTGCGACGCTGTTAAGAAGTGTGTTGCTGATATCGCATCAAACTTCACAACAAACCGTATGCTTATCGACTACGAGGAGCGTTTCTACAACAAGCTCGCTGCGCGCAAGTCGCAGATGGTTGAGAACAACTACCGTATGGCGCGCGAGATTGCAGCTTGGAAGCGTAAGGTGTCGGCTGCGTGGGATGATGTCAAGATTTTGAACGTTCAGCGCGTAGAGCTCAACAACGAGGCAATCTTCGTAGATAAGAAGTATCTCTATGAGGTTACTCTCGATGTGGCTAACTTGACAAAGGATGATTTGGGTGTTGAGTTGGTTGTTGCAAAACAGATTGAGTCAGGTGAGTCAGTAAAGGTTGTTGCAACGAAGCCTCTCGAGCTGAAGTCTGCAAACGGCAGCGAGGTAACATTCTCAATCGATTACACTCCTGCTCGTACAGGTTCATTCGATGTTGCTTTGCGTGTATATCCAAAGAACGATCGTCTGCCATACCGTATGGATTTTGCCCTTGTTAAGTGGGCTTAATCGCGGCGTAAGGCAGGTAAACTAAATAGGCTAAAGGTTGGGGCGAGCCTCTCGCCCTGACCAAAAATAGCCAAATCTTCTCTTTTTTTGTAGCTTTTCAAGTTTGTTGAAAAATTTTTTAATAGAAAAGTTACATCTTTCGAATATTTTTATTAACTTTACTTGAGTTAAATAATTTTTCAAAAATATTAATATGTCGGCATTAACATTTGACAAGAGTGAATTGGGTAATTTGGAGTACTCTTTGCAGCGTGAGATGCTCGCAACCGACCGTAAGGGTGGTTATATGAGCACTACAATCGTATGCTGCAATACTCGCAAGTACCACGGTTTGATGGTAGCACCCATCGATGAGACTGATGAGGCTTATGTATTGCTCTCTTCATTGGACGAGACAATCATCCAGCACGATCAGTCGTTTAACCTAGCTTTGCACCGCTACAAGGGCGTATATGAGCCACGCGGTCACAAGTACATTACAGATTTTAAGTACACCCCAACACCAACGATTACATATCGTGTAGGTGGTGTTATTCTTCGCAAGGAGTTGTTGTGGATTCACAAACGCACACAACTTATGATTCGTTACACTCTTGTTGATGCCCATTCGGATACCACATTGCGTCTGCGTCCATTCTTTGCATTCCGTAACAAGCACGCCTTGTCAAAGGCTAATATGGAGGCTGATGGTCGCTCATATCCAGCAAAGTGTGGTGTTAAGAGCAAACTCTATGAGGGTTATCCTTGGCTCTACCTTCAGACCAACAAGAAGGATGCAGAGTTTGTAGCAGCTCCCGATTGGTACTATGGTTTCGAGTATCCCGAGGAGATTAAGCGAGGCTATGACGGTTATGAGGATTTGATGACAACAGGTTACTTCGAGATGTCAATCAAGAAGGGCGAGAGCATCATCTTCTCTGCCGCAACTGATGAGATTGCATCAGCAGATGCTATCTCTGAGATGTACGAGGCATCTTTGGCACGTCGTACTCACAAGATTGATTTCTTGAGCTGCTTGCACCACTCGGCACGTCAGTTTATCGTACGTCGTCCAGGTGGTCGCACCGAGATGATAGCAGGTTATCCTTGGTATGGTACAGTAGGTCGTGATACGCTGATGTCATTGCCAGGTATCGTTCTCGAGCAGAAGTATAAGGAGGATTGCTTGGATGTCCTCGATACTATGGTTCGTGAGATGAAGGATGGCGATTTTGCAGGTTCAGCCTCTGCTTGGGTTGCTGCCGACGCCCCATTGTGGTTGTTCTGGACTTTGCAGAATCTTGAGAAGCATATCTCGGCAAAGGCTCTGTGGGAGCGTTATGGCGAGGTTATGAAGTCTGTATTGGAGGCTTATCGTCGTGGCTTCGGCGAGAAGGTGAAGATGCACGATAATGGTCTGGTGTGGGCTGCTGCCGATGGCGAGGCTCTCACCTGGATGGATACAAAGCTCGATGGCAAGCCTGTTGCACAGCGCGCAGGTTACGCCGTAGAGATTCAGGCTTTGTGGTATAATGCAGTAAGCTACACCCTGGCTTTGGCACGCAAGATGAAGGATAAGGCTTTTGTTGAGGCTTGGGCGGCTGTTCCTGAACTTACCAAAAAGTCATTTATTGAGAAATTCTGGCTTGACGAGGGTTATTTGGCAGACTATGTGAACGATTATGAGACTAACGATTTCCGCCGTTCAAATATGCTGGTAGCGTGTGGTCTTGACTACACAATGCTCTCGGAGGAGCAGATAATGGATGTGTTGGCTGTTGTACGTCAGCACCTCATCACTCCACGTGGTGTGCGTTCACTCTCTCCACGCAACCCATTCTATGAGCCATCTTATGGCGAGGATCAGCGTTCGGAGGATAAGGCAAGCCGCAATGGAGCTATCTGGATTTGGCCTTTGATGTTCTATGTAAAGACAGGTTTCGCTATTGCTGGTGAGCGTTTCTTACCCGAGGCGAAGGATATTTTGGCTGCTTTCGATGAGGAGATTCAGACCTCTTGCATTGGCTCAATTAGCGAGTGCTTCGAGGGTGACCCTCCATTCCGCGCACACGGTTGCTTGTCACAGGCAACAAGCGTTGGAGGTCTGCTCTATATCAGCGACCTGATTTCAGCGTGGGACAAGGCGCCAAAGGCAGCGAAGCCAAAAGCGACAAAGGCTACAAAGACAACTAAGGCTGCTAAAGCTGAGGTTGTCGAGGTAAAGGTTGAGGCAGAGGTCGAGAAGCCAAAGAAGAAATGTGGCGCGAAGAAGTGTGCTGCAAAGGTAGCCGAGGCTCCTGTAGTCGAGGCTGCAGAGGAGGCGAAGCCCAAAAGAAAATGTGTACGCAAGAAAAAATAAGATAAAACGAATATAGGATGAGAGTATTAATGTTTGGTTGGGAGTTCCCACCTCATATTGCTGGTGGTCTGGGTACAGCCTGCTATGGTATGACCCGAGGCTTGGCACGCAACGATGTGGAGGTTATCTTTGTGATGCCTCGTGCTTCGGGCGACGAGGATGAGCGATTTGTTAAGGTTGTCAATGCTTCAGATGTTGAGGCGCGTTATTGCGATGGTAGCGTCGAGGGTGCTGACGACATTATGCGTAAGATTTCGTTCATTCATATCGACTCGAATATGGTTCCTTATATCTCTCCCGAGGAGTGGGCTACCTATCGTGAGGGTTACGAGCGTACAGGTAAGAAATTTTGGGAGAAGAAGGGTGATAGCTGGACGCAGCGTTACACATTCTCTGGTAAGTATGGTGCAAATCTGATGGAGGAGGTTGCTCGTTATGCCGTTGTGGCGGCAGAGGTGGCACGTCAGCTGGATGGTCAGTTTGATGTTATCCACGCTCACGACTGGCTCACATATTTCGCAGGTATCGCTGCGAAGCGTGTATCGGGCAAGCCACTTGTAGTGCATATGCACGCTACATCGTTTGACCGTTCATCGGGCGACAATATTGATACACGAGTATATGAGATTGAGCGCGCAGGTATGGCAGCGGCTGATCGCGTAATCGCAGTATCAAATTTGACTCGTAACATCTGTATCGAGAAGTATAATATCCCTGCCGAGCGCGTGGTGACAGTTCACAACGCTGTTCGCTTTGCCGAGAAGGAGAATGAGGCTCCAGAGCGTGGTGTAGAGGATAAGATCGTTACATTCCTGGGTCGTATCACCTACCAGAAGGGTCCCGATTACTTCGTGGAGGCTGCGGCAAAGGTGTTGAAGCGTGTACCTAATGTGCGTTTCGTAATGGCGGGTTCGGGTGATATGATGAACCACGTTATCCGTCGTGTGGCTCGCTTGGGTATCGCCGACCGTTTCCACTTCACTGGTTTCTTGAAGGGTGACGATGTACACAAGATGTTCCAGCTTTCTGACCTTTACATTATGCCATCAGTATCAGAGCCATTCGGTATCTCACCATTGGAGGCTATGCGTTCAAACGTGCCTGTAATCATCTCAAAGCAGAGTGGTGTTGCCGAGGTTTTGGACTATGCGGTGAAGGTTGATTACTGGGATGTTGATGCTATGGCAGATGCAATCTATGGCTTTGTGAAGTATCCTGCTTTGTCGAAGATGTTCGCAAAGAAGGGTCTGGAGGAGGTTATTGGTCTTAAGTGGAACAATGCCGCAGCCAAGATCAAGACCGTATATGAAGATGCGATAAATGAGTGTAAATAATAAAAATAAATAGATATGAAGACAGTTAATTTATATTTTCAGGTACACCAGCCTTGGCGTTTGAAGGTTTATCGATTCTTCAATATTGGTAAGGATCATAACTACCTGGATGATTTCACAAACCGTGCTATTATGCAGAAGGTTGCACGTCAGTGCTACCTGCCAATGAACGCTCTCTTGCTGAACCTCATCAAGGAGCACAAGGGTGCTTTCAAGTGCTCATTCTCAATCACAGGTACTGCCGTTGAGCAGTTCCGTATCTATGCTCCCGAGGTGTTGGATTCATTCCGCGCTTTGGCAGAGACAGGATGTGTAGAGTTCCTTGCTGAGACTTACTCTCACTCTCTGGCAGCTCTCTCATCGAAGGAGGATTTCGTTGAGCAGGTTAAGTTGCACACAAAGATGATTAAGGAGGAGTTTGGTAAGAAGCCTGTTGCTTTCCGTAACACCGAGCTTATCTACTCTGACGAGATTGGTGAGATGGCTTCTGCTTTGGGCTTCAAGACTATCCTCGCAGAGGGCGCAAAGCACGTTTTGGGTTGGAAGTCACCTGACTACGTTTATACAAACGCTATCGACAACCGTCTGCGTGTATTGTTGCGTAACTACAAACTCTCTGACGATATCGCATTCCGTTTCTCTAACCAGGGTTGGGATCAGTACCCACTCACAGCCGACAAGTTCGCTGGCTGGGTTAAGGAGAGCGCAGGCGAGGTTGTAAACCTCTTTATGGACTACGAGACATTCGGTGAGCACCAGAAGGCTACAACAGGTATCTTCGACTTTATGAAGGCTCTGCCAGCAGCTATCCTTGCGCAGGGCGACATGAAGTTCGCAACTGTTAGCGAGGCTGCAAAGGCTTCACAGCCTATCGGCGTATTGCACTGCCCACACGTTATGTCTTGGGCTGATGAGGAGCGCGATGTAACAGCTTGGTTGGGTAACGAGCTTCAGAATGAGGCTTTCTCAAAGCTCTACGGCTTGAAGGATAAGGTTAAGGCGTTGAAGAGTGCAGACTTCGAGTATGTATGGAACTTTATGCAGACATCTGACCACTTCTACTATATGGCAACAAAGTGGCTCTCTGACGGTGATGTTCACTCATACTTCAACCCTTATGGTTCATCTTACGAGGCGTTCATCAACTATATGAACGTGTTGGCTGACTTCGAGATCGAGGTCGAGAAGGCTTTGGCTGCGAAGAAGAGCCGTAAGAAGGAGGTTGCTACAGCATAATTAGAAGCTCTCTAACAAGGTGATTTCTGCGTTACGCAGTTAGCATATATTTGGTAAAAGTGCAGTATCCATTGCGGATGCTGCATTTTTTCTTATCTTTGTGTAAGATAAACCTAAAACTATGAAAAGACGAGAATTCCTTAAACTTTGTGGTTGCTTTGTGTTATCCACAAGCATATCTTACAAGGCGTTTGCTACGCTGAAAAACCTCAATGGCGAGAATCTGCCCAACTTTAAGCTCGATATTCGCCCTTTGACAATCAATGTGGGAGCTACCAAGCCATTCAAGGCTCTGCATATATCCGATACCCATTACACCCGTGCAACGGAGGTTGAGAACCAGCGAAAGATTAATCTGGCAACGGCGCGTCAAAAGACATTCCCTTGGGCGGAGCACTACTTCGATATGGAGATGGACTATGCCCGTGATAAAAATCTGATGGTGTTGCATACGGGCGATTTTCAGGACTTTATCACCGAGGCAAACCTTGAGCAGATTAAGTTGCAGACCAATGTGGGCGAGTGGATCACAGCCCCTGGCAATCACGACTTCTCGCTCTACGTTGGCGAGGCGTGGGAGGATGAGGCTTACAAGGCGCAGAGCTACGATAAGGTAAATGCTGCGTTCCCAAATGAGCTGACTTTCAATTCGCGTGTGGTGAATGGTGTGAATTTCGTGTCGCTGATGAACGGCTATTACTATGTTACAGAGTATCAGCTGAAGCGTATGAAGGAGGAGGTGAAGCGCGGCTTGCCAATAGTGCTGCTCTGCCACGTACCGCTCTATACACCAAAGCATTGCGAGCGCAACCTGAAGTCTAACAATAACTACGCAAGCTATTTGATGGGTACTCCCCGCGAGATTACCTCAAACTTCCGCCTTAACCCCAATGTGCCTGCCGACCACTGGAGACAGTGTCGCAAGCAGCAGTACTCAAATGATACGACGCTTGAATTTGTTGCGTGGCTCAAGGAGCAGCCTCTGCTGAAGGCTATTCTGTGTGGTCACTGCCACCACTTCTTCGAGGAGCAGTTCTCGCCAACGGCAATGCAGTATGTCGTAGGCGCAGGCTATCAGGGTGCCGCGTATGAGATTACATTCAAATAAAAAAAGCGAGCCATTGAAGCTCGCTTTTTCTCTTTATGCTTTGCGGCGGATTTTGCGGAAGGGGAGTTTCAGAACACCCCAAAGTGCCTCGCCGAAGATACCTGTGTTCATCTTTGAGACGCCCTCTCGGCGCTCGGTGAAGATAATCGAAACCTCGCTTACGTTCATTCCCAATCGCCACGCCGAGTACTTCATCTCAATCTGGAAGCCGTAACCCTTCATCTGCACGCGGTCAAGGTCGAGGGTCTGCAATGCGCGACGCGAGTAGCATACAAATCCCGCTGTGGCGTCGTGCACGGGCATACGCGTAATGTAGCGCACATACATCGAGGCGGTGTATGACAACAACAGGCGCGACATTGGCCAATTGATAATATTCACACCCTGCACATAGCGAGAGCCCACCACGACATCATTGCCCTCCAGTGCGCGCTCATACAATCGCTCCAGGTCGTCGGGATTGTGTGAGAAGTCGCAATCCATCTCAAACACATAGTCGTAGTCACGCTCCAATGCCCACTTGAAGCCCATAATATAGGCTGTGCCCAAGCCGAGCTTGCCGCTGCGCTCCAGCAGGTACAGACGTTCGGGGAACTCCGCCTGACGTGCCTTGACAACGGCAGCCGTACCGTCGGGTGAGCCATCGTCGATGACCAGCATCTGGTAATCGCCCTTGAGCGTCATCACCGTGTCAATCATCTTCGAGATGTTGTCTATCTCGTTGTATGTGGGTATGATAACAAGTTTTTTCATATCTTTTTTAGCAATATAACGCTTGATGTTGCTAATTTAGTATTGCTCCTTCTCGTTGGGGAAATCCTCTGCCTTCACGTCATCCACGTAGTGCGATATAGCCTCGCTCATCACTCCGTGCAGGTCGGCATAGCGACGCAGGAAACGTGGTGAGAAGTCGTTTGTGATACCAAGCATATCGTGAACAACTAATACCTGACCATCGGTCGCTCCACCAGCACCAATGCCGATTGTAGGGATTGAGAGTTCGTTGGTTACTCGTGCTGCAAGCGTTGCGGGAATCTTCTCCAATACCACCGCAAAGCAGCCTGCCTCCTCCAGCAGGTGTGCATCGTGAACAAGCTTCTCTGCCTCGGCAGTCTCCTTGGCACGCACGTTATATGTGCCGAACTTATGGATTGACTGTGGAGTGAGTCCCAGATGACCCATTACGGGGATACCAGCTGAAATAATTCGCTGCACCGACTCCAAAATCTCCTCGCCGCCCTCAATCTTCACTGCATCAGCCTCGGTCTCCTTCATAATGCGGATGGCAGAGTCTAGTGCCACCTTTGAGTTGCCCTGATATGTACCGAATGGTAAATCAACAACCACTAAAGCGCGATTTACACCACGCACGACAGAGCGCGCGTGATAAATCATCATATCGAGTGTGATAGGGAGTGTGGTCTCGTAGCCAGCCATCACGTTGGCTGCCGAGTCACCCACCAATATCACATCCACGCCTGCCTTATCGACAATCTTGGCGGTTGAATAGTCGTATGATGTGAGCATAGCAATCTTCTCGCCACGCTGCTTCATTTCTGTTAAACGCAGAGTCGTTACGGCTCTGACTGATCCTGCTACTGACATTTTATCTTCTTGTTTAATTTTGTTTCTCCAATAAGGGCTTTTGTATGAAAAATTGTTTATCGGGGCAAATGTAGGCAAGTTTTACGGGTAAAGCAAATTTTAGTTGATAATCTATGCTTTTTCCACCAAATGCTTAAGCGAGGAGAAGAACTCCCACAAAATAATGCCACCCGCCACAGACACATTCACCGAGTGTTTTGTTCCCACCTGCGGAATCTCAATCGCGCCGTCGCACATATCCACAACCTCCTGCGCTACGCCCTCGACCTCGTTGCCAAATATCAAGGCATATTTTTTGCCCGCATCAACCTCCAGCCTGTCAAGCATCACTGCCCCCTCGACCTGTTCGATGGCAAGCAGCGTGTAACCCTCTGCCTTGAGTGCTGCGGCACATTCTGTGGTTGTGGGGTAGTACTCCCACCCAACGGTGAGTTCTGCGCCAAGCGCGCTCTTGTGTATATCGCGTGAAGGAGGTGTGGCTGTTATGCCGCACAACATCACTTTCTCGATGGCGAAAGCATCGCCTGTGCGGAAAAATGCGCCTATGTTCTGCGCCGAGCGTACGTTGTCCAAAATCACTACAACGGGTATGCGCTGCATTGTGGCAAACTGCTCCGCGCTGGGACGATTTAGTTCCGAATTGGTAATTTTTCTCATTATTGCAATCTTTTTCTCTATACAAATATACTACAAATCGAGAAAATAACTTAACTTTGTATGTTATAAATTAACTTTTAACGGTGAGAAGAGTCTTTACATATCTGCTTTTGATGGTGGCGGTGTTGTTCTGCACGTCGGAGGCTGCGGCGCAGGAGGATATGAAACTGCTTGTGGGAGCTGATTTTGACACCTATTTCGACAACCGAGAGTACTCGGGTAGCGAGATCGGCAAGTCGGGGACACTCTTTTCGGCTCGTCTTACGCCTACGCTGGGTGTTGAGTGGAACAAGCACAACCGCCTTGTCTTTGCGGTGGATATGTGGTCAAACTTCGGCGATGACACCAAGTTTATCTCCAAGGCACGCCCGCAGGCATATTATCAGTTTGAGAATAGCAAGGTAACGGCTGCGGCTGGTATCTTCTCGCGCGAGAAAATGATGGGCGACTATACCGAACTTATCCTGAGTGACTCGGTGCGTTTTTACGAGAACCGTGTGCAGGGCTTGATGGGGCAGTATCGTGGTCATCGTGGTTTTGTGGAGCTTGCTGTGGATTGGTATGGAATGTACTCGGTCGCATCGCGCGAAAAGTTCCGTATTCTCTCGGCAGGTCGCTACTACTTCGATAACTACCATCGCCGTTTCTATGGTGGTTATGCTATGCAGGTGGGACACTATGCGGGCAGCGAGACTATCGAGGGCTGCGTGGTGGATAACATCATCGTGATGCCACACGTCGGCGCGCGATTTAATGCCTTCTTCGATTTTGATGTCAGCCTGCACTATGTGCAGACAATGCAGCGTGACCGTGCCAACGAGGAGTCTTTCACAATGCCTGGCGGTGGTATGTTGAAGGCGAGAATGGAGAAGTGGGGCGTTTTTCTGGAGGAGCAGCTCTATGTGGGCGGAAACCTACAACCCTATTACAACACCTATCGCAGCGAAGCGTTCCCATTCGGCTATGGCGGCGACCTCTATGCGGGTGAGCGTTTTTTTGGAACAGACGACAGCGTGTATAACAGCACAAAGATTGGATACGACAAACGATTTTTTAACAATACACTCCACGTAAACGCCTATATCGCTATGCAGTATGATGGCAGGGTGTGGGGTACAAAGCAGGTTGTGCAGCTCTCTGTTCGCCTGTTGAAAGATATCTCTTTACAGAAAAAACGATAAACAATAGATATATGACAAACATTGCAAACACAGAAGTAAACGAACCAAAGGAGAGACTTAACTTTGTAGAGGAGGTCATTGAGGAGGCCATTGCCAAAGGTGAAAAACGCGTACAGACACGTTTCCCACCCGAGCCAAACGGCTACCTGCACATCGGTCACGCCAAGGCTATCTGCCTGGACTTTGGTGTAGCAGCTAAATATGGCGGTGTGTGTAATCTTCGTTTCGATGATACCAACCCAACCAAGGAGGATATGGAGTATGTAGAGGCTATCAAGGAGGATATCCAGTGGCTCGGTTTCCAGTGGGGTAACGAGTACTACGCCTCGGATTATTTCCAGCAGTTGTGGGACTTCGCCATCCGTCTTATCAAGGAGGGCAAGGCGTATATCGACGAGCAGACATCGGAGGAGATTGCGGCACAGAAGGGTACTCCCACCCAGCCTGGTACAGAGAGCCCATATCGCAACCGCCCTATTGAGGAGACCCTCGACCTGTTTATGAAGATGACAAACGGCGAGATTGAGGAGGGCAAGATGGTGTTGCGTGCCAAGATTGATATGGCGAGCTCAAATATGCACTTCCGCGACCCAATCATCTACCGTGTGGTAAATCATCCTCACCACCGCACAGGCGACAAGTGGAAGGTATATCCAATGTATGACTTCGCACACGGTCAGAGCGACTACTTCGAGGGTGTGACACACTCATTGTGTACCCTTGAGTTCGTGCCTCACCGTCCACTCTACGATTTGTTTGTCGATTGGGTTAAGGAGGGCAAGAACCTCGATACCGACCGCCCACGCCAGTATGAGTTCAACAAGCTGAATCTTAATTACACCCTTATGAGTAAGCGTAATCTGCTTATTCTGGTGAAGGAGGGCTTGGTGAATGGCTGGGATGACCCACGAATGCCAACTTTGTGCGGTTTCCGCCGTCGTGGTTACTCGCCAGAGTCTATCCGCGCATTTGTTGATAAGATTGGCTACACGACTTACGATGCGTTGAACGACTTTGCTCTGCTGGAGAGTGCTGTGCGTGACGATTTGAACAAGCGAGCTACTCGCGTGAGCGCAGTTCTCGACCCTGTGAAGCTTATCATCACCAACTACCCAGAGGGTCAGGTAGAGTCTATGGAGGCTGTGAACAACCCAGAGGACCCAGCATCAGGCACTCACACTATTGAGTTCAGCCGTGAACTGTGGATGGAGCGTGAGGACTTTATGGAGGATGCACCAAAGAAGTATTTCCGTATGACCCCAGGTCAGGAGGTGCGTCTGAAGAATGCCTATATCGTGAAGTGTACTGGCTGCGAGAAGGACGAGCAGGGCAACGTGACAACCGTTTATGCCGAGTATGATCCCGACACAAAGACTGGTATGCCAGGCAGCAACCGCAAGGTGAAGGGTACTCTGCATTGGGTTAGCTGCGACCACTGCATCAAGGCGGAGGTGCGCTTGTACGACCGCTTGTGGAAGGTGGAGAACCCACGCGACGAGATGGCTGCCATCCGCAAGGAGCAGGGCTGCGAGGCTTTGGAGGCTATGAAGCAGATGATTAACGAGGACTCATTGAAGGTCTTGACCGAGTGCTATGTTGAGAAATATTTGGCAGACGCGAAGCCACTCGACTACCTGCAGTTCCAGCGCATCGGCTACTTCAATGTTGATAAGGACTCAACCCCCGAAAAGCTTATCTTCAACCGTACGGTTACGCTTAAGGACTCTTGGGCAAAGATGAATAAGTAGTTATACCTTTAATGATAAAGTAATCCCCGCCTTGCGATAAGCAGGGCGGGGATTTGGTCTAATTTATCACATTTCTTTATAGCAATTACTATAAATACTAAAATACAACTCCAACTTTTATTTGAACAGCATTCATACTTACACTTACACCAGACTCTGATAGCTTCTGAACATTAATGCCCAGCTGCGCCTTAAACATTCCAATCTTCATACCTATCGCAGGTGTAAGATACATTCCTGACAAACCTGTAACATACTCTGATGCACCTATTCCTGCTCCAATATCAAATGAAGCATAAGGAGTAATCTTCGTGTTTGTCGGCAAATAACCCTTCAAATTGAGGTAAATAGGTACCATAATGTCTGTAGTACCATCATCGTGGTACATATCCAAACCTACGCCAATACCAGCAGAAAAATAGTCGCCAATCTTCGCACCGTGAACAGTATGAATATTCACGCGACCTAAAGCAAATTCACCAACACCCAGAGAATAACCAAGATCTACCTCACCCTGGTACTTGATAGGAGTTTGCGCTGAAGCAGATGATACAATGCAAACGGCTGTAATCATCAATAAAAATAACTTCTTCATAATAGAATTTTTTAAGTTAAACAATAAAATAAGTTAGTCAATTTCCTTTACCAGCAGATGGCAACCGTTTAACTTAATAAAAAGAAGAAACGTGGGTACTGCCTTTTGTGAAGAAGGGACGACCAAGTACCCATACAAATCAAGACACACCCACGCCAAATGGCGTGAGCATTTAATGTGCCTATTGTTGATTTGTTCGTTAAATTTTGGTCGTTTTACTTCACAAAACAATAGCCTAAATGCCACCAATAAAAATTGCGTATTCCGCAATTCAATAACAAATATAGCGATAATTTCTTAAAATAGGCTATTCAAAGAGAATAAATTATATAAAACGTCATACCACGATGGGCTTTAGCCCAGCGGTTGGTATCCTCGGGGAGATAAAAGCATTATGTGTAAGTCTGGAGGATCCCCATCGCCTTGCTTTGCAAGTCGGGGGATGACGTGTGTTGAGATTACCACGTCGCTACGCTCCTCGTAATGACGCAGAAGATAAAAAAACACCCCAAAAGTCAATGACCTTTGGGGTGTGTTGTTTAATATTACCTATTGCTAAAACTCCGATGTGAAGTGGAAGCGAATATCCTTGAAATTCTCCTGCGCAAGGGCGAGAGCATAGCTGGTGTCGGCGAGGAAGACATCGCGTCCGTGCTTATCAACTGCCATATTTGCGTGCTTGCGACGCTTGAAGTCGGCTAACTGCTCGGCGTTGTCGCTCTCAATCCAGCACGCCTTGTGGATAGAGATAGGCTCCCAGCGGCACTTCGCGCCATACTCGTGCTCCAGACGGTACTGGATAACCTCAAACTGGAGCTGGCCAACTGTACCAATAATCTTGCGTCCGTTGAGTGACGAGGTGAAGAGCTGCGCCACACCCTCATCCATCAGTTGATCAACACCCTTTGCCAGCTGCTTGAACTTCATTGGGTCGGCATTCTCGATGTAGCGGAAAAGCTCTGGCGAGAACGATGGAATACCAGTGAACTTGAGCTTCTCACCCTCGGTGAAGGTGTCGCCAATCTTGAATGTACCCGTATCGTGCAGACCCACGATGTCGCCAGGGTAGGCGAAGTCAATCACCGACTTCTTTTCTGCCATAAATGCTGTTGGAGAGGAGAACTTGAGCTGCTTGCCACTACGCACGTGCAGGTAGTTCTTGTTGCGCTCAAATGTACCCGAACATATCTTCATAAAGGCGATGCGGTCGCGGTGGTTGGGGTCCATATTTGCGTGAATCTTAAAGACGAAACCAGTCATCTTCGCCTCCGATGGCTCTACTGCGCGGCTCTCGGTGGTCGATGGGCGTGGTGATGGAGCGATGCGGATAAAGCACTCCAGAAGCTCTCTCACACCAAAGTTATTCACCGCCGAACCGAAGAATACGGGGGCAAGCTTACCATTGAGGTATGCCTCGCGGTCGAAGTCATCATATACGGCCTCCACCAGATCGAGGTTCTCGCGAAGCTGGTCAGCATACTGCTTTGTGATGTAGCCGTCAAGCTCTGGCGAGGTGATGTCGCTGAAATCAACCGTTGCGGCGTCGGCAGTCTGACGCTCGTCGCTGGTGAAGAGCGAGAGGTTCTTCTCGTAGATGTTGTAAACGCCCTTGAATGTGTCACCGCTTGAGATAGGGAATGCCAAAGGACGCACACGTATCTGCAACTCGCGTTCAACCTCGTCGAGCAGGTCGAATGGATCCTTGCAGGGGCGGTCGAGCTTGTTGATGAAGACCATCACAGGGGTGTTGCGCATACGGCACACGTTCATCAGCTTCAGGGTCTGTGCCTCCACACCCTTCGCACCATCAATCACGATGATAACCGAGTCAACGGCTGTGAGTGTGCGGTAGGTATCCTCGGCAAAGTCCTCGTGACCTGGGGTGTCAAGGATATTAATCTTCACATCCTTGTAGTTGAAGCCCATCACAGAGGTAGCCACCGAGATACCACGCTGACGCTCAATCTCCATAAAGTCGGATGTAGCACCCTTCTTAATCTTATTACTCTTCACAGCACCTGCCACGTGGATCGCACCACCAAAGAGGAGCAACTTCTCCGTGAGGGTTGTCTTACCCGCATCAGGGTGAGCGATAACGGCAAATGTTCTGCGTTTGGTTATTTCGTCAATTAAAGCCATACTTTTTCACTTATTTTGGCTGCAAAGATACATATAAATAAATTCAAAATTCAAAATTAAGAATTCAAAATTGAGCTATGACACCTCTTTTATATAGAACATTCCCCGATGCCACTTTTTTGTGGTGTCGGGGAATTCTTTATTCGAGGCTTATTTCACAACTTTCACTCCCTTTGGAGCCTTAATCTTCGATGTAATCTTGCCATCGGCAGATTTGCGGTGCGCGATCTCTATCACGCCATAAGGGGTTGGGAATGTACCCTCCGCCCACTCAAGATCGCCCAGATGAGGCGTGATGCGTACCTTCTTACAGCCAGGCTCCAGCACCTCCACGCCCAGAACGTGCTCGCTCAACCAAGCCGTAGGACCCGATGCCCAGCCGTGGCAGAAGCTGTGGCGGTAGCCAACGTAGCAGTATGCGCCCTTGTCGCGGTGAATATCCACCTTGCCCTCTGGTACAAGTTCGTCGATGCGTGCGGCATTATCCAGCCAGTCGAGGTCGAAGTCCTCCCAGAATGATGTTGCGCCCAGGTCGAGCATAGCTCCCCAGTAGTCGCGTATTATCTGCATAGCACCCTCGTAGTTGCCCGCCTTTGCCATCGCCTGAAGCATATAGTAGCCGTAGAATGTCGAGAAGCCGTGTCCGCCATCCACCGCAATAACCTTGTCGTTAGCCTCCTTGGCATCCATCAATCCCGCCAGTGTAAGGAGCGATGCTCCCTGCTTGTTACCTGGGGCGGTTGTCGCCTTGCCCGAGTTGAAGTAGGTGTTGCATACGGTTGGAGCAGCAGCCTTCATCTTCTCATACATCTGCTCGCACTCCGCAGCAAGTTCCTCCTCGCCGAGGATGTTGCAGAGCTCGCTGCCCGACTGCATAGCAATCATCATCAGCGACTGCAAGCCTGCGTGGATAGCCTCGGGGTGAGCATTTGATGGCCAATCGAGGAAGCGGCTGTCAAGACGCTCAATACCCTTCTCATCAACCTTTGTGAAGAGCAGTTTTAACAAATCCATCAGGTATGGTTTCTGCTTTTTGAGATACTCCAAATCTCCGTGGTGGTAGTACCAGTCGCGCTGGATGATAATCCACCATATAGAGTATGAGCTGATGCCGTTCATCCAGTTAGGCAGGGCGGTGGTCTCCTTCACCAGGTCAAGGCTGCGAGGCACAACCTCGTTGTAGCCGAATACGTGGCTCACGGTCATCACCTCGGGATGCAGGTCACCCATCCACACCAGACGGTCACGCTTGATACCGTCCCACAGATACTCCTGCATATTCAGATGTACGGTGTAGGCTCCTGTCTGCCATATCTTGTTCAGACGCTCGTCGCTTGAACGGAATGAGCCGAGGTAGGGTATATCACGCATATATGAGATGGCGCGTATCTCTTTCAGATGCAGTTCGGTGTTGTCATCCAAAAGATCGATGCGTGCAAAGCGGAAACCCGAATTTCCCACCTCGCGCAGACCGAGCCAGGGCAGGGTAATCTCAAAGTCACGCACCGCGTGGTCGTTGGTTGCTCCGTTTTCGGGAGTTATCTCACACATAGCCTCGCTTGCCGACTCGCCGAAGCGGATACGCACCTTTACCGGTGTGTGGTCGCCAGGCATACCCGTAACAATCTGCAATGCTCCGTGAAGCTCACGCCCGAAGTCGAGCAGGATGGCGGGATGGGACTCTTTGGTGCTGCGCATCACGCAGATGTGAGAATTAGTAAGGTCTGCCTGACCTACGCCCTCACGCAACAGATATTCGGGGTGTGTGATTTGGTTCTCGTCCTGCATCCACACGATGCGTGTTGGGGTGATGTACTCTCTGACGCGAGGGTCACGCTGCTGGGCAAAAATGGCTGTTGCATATAGCGATACGATGCACAACAGCATTAGGCGGAAAAAGTTTTTCATATAGTTGTAGTTTTTTAGTTTCTTCTTCAAAGATAGCTATTTTTCCTGGATGGGCGAGGTGGGCGGCGGAAAAATTTGTTGTTGTAGATAATTTTGTGTAACTTTCGCATAAGAAAAACTTAAAACCTTAATGCTATGAAACGAATAACCCTGCTTGTTGCTTTGATTTTTGCTGGCTTTACAGCCCTGGCACAGCAACGATTTGATATTTTCCCTACAAAGAATTACGATGTTGTCCCTTATCGCATTCCAGCAATAGCCGCTCTGAAGGATGGCAGCGTGGTGTGTGTGGCTGACTATCGTTTTTCGCGTCAGGATATCGGTATTGTGAAGGATGGTCGTATAGACCTGCATCTGCGCCGAAGTGAGGATGGCGGCAAGACGTGGGGTGAGATTTATACTCTTGTTGAGGGCAAGGGAGCGGAGTCGCCCGACTTTATGAATGTGGCATTTGGTGATCCCTGCATCGTGGCGGACAGGGAGAGTAATCGTGTGATGGTGATGAGCTGCGCTGGTAATGTGGCATACATTAGGGGGCAGCGCGATTATCATCAGGGCATAGCTCGATTTTATAGCGACGATGGCGGCAAGAGCTGGAGCAAGCCGACCGATATTGCCGATGACATCTACTCTCAATTCGATAATGGCAAGTGGGGTCCTGCACGCTCAATGTTTGTCGCATCGGGCAGGGTGTTGCAGAGCCGCTATGTGAAGGTGGGCAAGTATTACCGCCTCTATTGTGCTGTGTTGCAGACTGTGGCAAATGGCGAGTGGATGAATTTTGTGCTCTTCTCGGATGACTTTGGCGAGAGCTGGAGCGTGCTGGGTGGTGTCGATCAAGCACCGATAATGAAGGGTGCTGACGAGGCGAAGGTTGAGGAGTTGCCAGGCGGAGGGTTGCTTATCAGCTCCCGCACAAACAACAATGGTCGTAACTTCAATATCTTCACCTTCTCCGATGTAAAGCGTGGCGAGGGCAGCTGGGGCGAGATGGCGCACTCGAGCAAGCATAATGGCGGAGTCTATTCCGACCGTAACGCCTGCAACGGCGAGCTTATGGTTGTGCCCGTTAGGCGCAAGAGCGATAATAAACCGATGTATCTATTGTTGCAGTCGTTGCCATTTGGACCTCAGCGCACGCACGTGGGAATATATTATAAGCCTTTGGAGTCGTCGGCAGATGTAGCCTCGCCAGAGCGTATAGCCGAGAACTGGGAGGGTCGCTATCGGGTGAGCAACGAGACATCAGCATACTCTACGATGGTGCTTCAGTCGGATAACAGCATCGGTTTCTTGTATGAGGAGCGCGAGCTTTATGATAAGCGCGGCGGTGGGTATTCGATTGTTTATGATAATTTATCGGTGGAGCAGATTACAGATGGCAGCTACGTGATTAACCCTCGTGCAGGTAAAAAACTGTGGAAATCGTATAGAAGATAACCGATTTAGATGCGAAAAAGGGGTGAAAACGAGTTTTTTTTAAGAAAAATTAAAAATTTTTGCCAATTCTTTTGCAGAATAGAAAATAATGCCTACATTTGCACACCATTTCGAAGGAAATTGGAGCCCAGATGGCGGAATCGGTAGACGCGCTGGTCTCAAACACCAGTAGGTTCACCCCTGTGCCGGTTCGACCCCGGCTCTGGGTACATAAAACAAAGTTGCCTCTTTAGCTCAGTTGGTAGAGCACGACACTCTTAATGTTGGGGTCCAGGGTTCGAGCCCCTGAGGGGGTACAACAAAAGGTCCGATGGTTTTCCATCGGATTTTTTGTTTATATGCCCTCGGGCGAGAAGCCTGACAAAGTCCCCCTTTGTCAAAGGGGGATTTAGGGGGAATGTCAATATCGAGCACACGGCTGCCTACTGTAGTAGCGCAGTCGAGCCCCTGAGGGGGTACGAAGGACGGAAATCACAACGATTTCCGTCCTTTTTTCGCATAAATACGCTTGGTATGGCGGTGTTCAGTGACGGATTTGGGTAAAAACAAACCTCTCCACAACATTTGTTGAACCTATTCGAAACCTATTGCACAAAAAATAATATTGGTTCAATTGTATATTTATTGTAGTTCTTTTGTTTAGTCCAAAACTTTTCGTATCTTTGTTAAAAATTGTAGCATATGGATTCTACATTATTTTCTATCGGTCACGGCAATAAGTCAATTGAGGAGTTCATCGAAGAATTAAGATCATTTGACATCGCATACTTGGTAGATGTTCGTACATCGCCATATTCAAAGTGGAACCCTCAGTTTAATCAGTCCGCTTTACAAAACGCCCTAACGAATTTAGGTGTTAGGTATATTTATATGGGTGATGTTTTAGGAGGTTTGCCGAATGATTCTTCTTGCTATACTAATGGACGAATTGATTATACCAAAATGGCACGCAAAGAGGCATTTCAATTAGGTCTAGAACGACTCATAGTTGCCAATCAGAAAAAAATAAGATTGGCAGTTATGTGTAGCGAGTCTGAGCCAGAAATGTGTCATCGCAGTAAGTTAATAGGGCAAGAATTAATCAAACGAAATATTTCATTACAGCACATTGTAGAGATAAATAGAGCCGTTTCTCAAATAGATGTGATAAATATTCTAACTAAAGGTAATGGAATCATGAATCTTTTTGGAGAAGAAGAAACTTTAATGTCAAGAAAAATATATTTATAATGAAAATATATACGATAGGAGTATATAACTCTACAGAACAACAGTTCTTTAGTAAATTGATTGATAATAATATCGATACATTTTGCGATATTAGACAACGCAGAGGTGTTAGGGGGAGTGAATATGCTTTTGTGAATAGTAATTATCTCCAAACAAAGTTAAATGAACTTGATATAAAATATGCCCATATTCTCGATTTGGCTCCGACATCAGAAATTAGAGAGAAACAGAAGATAGAAGATGCTAGACTAGGTGTCCAAAAGAAATCAAGAGATGTTTTAGGTTCTGTATTTACAAGAGAATATAAGAATAAGATAAGTTCATTTGATTTTGATGAATTCTACGATCAACTAGATCGTATAGGCGCATCAAGGGTGGTGTTTTTCTGTGTGGAAGAAAAATTTACTGCTTGCCATAGATCGATTGTAGCACAAGAAATGAAAGAACGATTCAAACTAGAAGTAATACATTTGTAGTGATATGAGTAAAGTGCTAATCCTTTCTAAAACAAAAATGCAAGAAAATCGAGTATGTGTAGGTGCTGTTGATCTTGATAATAGATGTTCTATAAGATTGCTAAATTGCGATGGTCACCACGAAACCATTGACGAATGTCCATATGAGATACTAGCGGTTTGGGATATTGTATATAGAAGGACAAATAGGCGTCCTGCTCCTCATTTAGAAGATGTAAATGTTTTAGCAAGATCTAGAACCACACATACGGTAAAGTCGCAAGAATTGTTGAAATTACCTAGTTACAATATAAAAGTATTCAACTCCTCGCTTTTAAATGTATTTGATGAAAAATTAAATTCAACGGAGAGGGGTTCGCTGTATATAAGTAATGAAAAAGGCGTGCCAGAATATAGTACTTGTTTTTGGAAATGCGATAAGGATCTGAGAAAGAATAGGTTTTCTACGGAACAAAAGGTTAAATACGATTATCGTGATAATGAAGGCAGATGGTATCACATTACTTATGTTGGATTGGAAAATGCACCAGAGGTTATAAGAGCGGGTTCAATGGTCCGCTTATCATTGGCTCATTGGTGGCATCCAGATGATACTGATACGGAAAATCGATGCTATTTGCAATTATCAGGTGTCTTTAATATAGAGTAATTATAAACCTATCCGCCTATTGCGACAAAATGCGACAAAAGTGTTGAACCTATGCCGAACCTAATGTTGCAAAATAGGCGTTACAGGCGCATAAAAACAAATATATTATACCCCCTGAGGGGGTACTGAAAAGAGAAGAACTAATGTTCTTCTCTTTTTTTGTTGCATTTTGGCAGCGGAGCGTTGCTCCTACACAATATAGGCGGTTGGTGTTTTGTGAGCAAGCTCTCAACATCACCGCCTATATTGCATCTGCCTATGGCAGGTGCTGCCAAATCTATTTATATCATCGTCTCAGCGTCATCTCACATTGTGAGGGTTGCGGGGATAAATAGATATACATTGCTCGACTATCGTCTGCGCTTTATATGTATCCGCGCTTCGGCTTCGCCGTTCGAGCCCTATATGCGAGAAGCCTAACAAAGTCGCAATAGTTGGAATAAATAAAAAAAGCGGTCACCTTTTGGGTAACCGCTTCATTTTCAGTGACTCCGACAGGATTCAAACCTGTAACCGCTTGATCCGTAGTCAAGTACTCTATTCAGTTGAGCTACGGAGCCATTTGCCTGATTGCGAGTGCAAATATAGAGTGTTTTTTCTTACTGTGCAAATATTTTTGTAAAAATTTTCAAATTATTTTTCACTCTTTTCGCCAACATCTTGATTGTTATGCAGTTGTGGATAGGTGCAAAATTCCTCTCCCTCGATGAAATGTTGCAACTGATGTATCAAATCTTCGCCTCGCAGGTCGCGTGCCACGATTTTACCATCGGGCGAAATCAGGAAGTTGGTCGGAATTGCGGTCACGCCATACAGCTCGGCAACCGATGTCGCACCCTCCTCGGGCAGGTCGATAAGATTCTTCCACAGCAGTTTCTCTTGCGCCACGTAACCTCGCAGACGGTCAATATCGGGATCGAGCGATATGCCGCATATCTCGAAATCCATCAGCGCGTAGCTGGCGTATGCCTTCTTCAGTTGGGGCATCTCCTCCAGGCAAGGTCCGCACCACGTTGCCCAGAAATCAAGCAGCACCCATTTCCCCTTGCCGCAAATATCCGATAGGCGTGTCATCTCGCCCGTGATGGTCATAGCCTCGGCATCGATGAATGGCTTGCCAATCTGGCTGCGCTCTAGGATGTCGATATAGTGCTTGAACTGCTGCATCTGCTTCAGCTCCTGCATCTGTGGCGAGAACTGTGCAAAACGCACGCTCATATCTTCTGGCGTCATACTGCGTGACTCCTGCTGGATGAAGAGCTCCACGCCGATGATGTTGTCGAGGTTGTAGGTGATGGCTGTCGATAGCGCATCGTGATACTTTGCCATCAGCGATTCATACTCCTCGGCGGCTGTCTCCGAACTTTGGTCGATGTTCATTATCTGCTGCGCCAAATCGGAAAGCTGACGCATTGTGACGTTGTATTTGTCGTTTATAGGACCTCCCTCGACCGTATAGCCGCCCTTCTCGGCGGGGCGCAGTGTGAGGGGCTCGCTCTCTGTCAGTAGCATCGATATGGCGTTGCCGTTGTCGTCACACAGGAATGCCACAGTGGGTTGTTCTACCTTGCATCGCAGACGGAATGAGTTGTCGTCAGTGATAGGTGCTGATGCAAGCGTGTCGAGTGTGCCATTCTCCACCACAAGGTATATCATCGAGGCGGCGTTGTCTAACAGACGACCCTCGATGTCGATATTGATATGGCGACTGCAGGCTACAAACGATATTATGGCGCAGAGAGTTACGATAGCTCTTTTCATAGAGTAAGTTTGAAGAGTTATAATTTTATAAATAACGACACTTTTGGCGGTTTATTATCGTTAATTGAAATACTCCTCACAAAATCCCAAAATTGCCGCCTGAACACTCTCTGTACACTCGGGGTCGTGACCAAGCTCGTGACCCGAATTAGGGAAGATGATGAGGCGGTTGGCTATACCCTTTGACGTGAGTGTCTGCGACATTTTCTCACCGTGAATGGCATTTACAAGTGTATCCTTGCCACCATAAGCAAGCACCGCTGGGGGTGTGTCGGTCGTAACCTTATCAACGGGTGAAATAGCACTCTTTATCGCAATAACATCCTCGGTAGTCATTGTCTCAACATCAACCGTTTTGCCCGAGAGGCTATACAGGAATAGTTCCATATCGCCCAGGAATTTAGCACGTTCCTCGGCAGGTGCAGCGCCACCAATGTTCATATTGGGGTCGGTGGGGAACAGAGCGTTAAAGTCCGAAGGACCCACCCAACTTATCTGGAACTTGATTGGTAGGGGCGATTTTGTTGCGTAAAGTGTAGAGTAGAGCATTGCCAGATGCGCTCCTGCTGAGTAGCCTCCGATTGCCATTTGGTCTATGTCGCAACCAAGCTCCTTGCACTTTGCGGTGATAGCCTTGATGCTTGAGTCAATCTCATTGAGCATTGATTGCATACAGGGCTTATCGTATGGCGAAGAGTATGTGATGGAGTCGGTACGCAGGCGAGTGTAGTTTATCGAGGCGGTGATGTAACCCTCCTTGGCATAGCGCTGCGCCGCCCACGCCATATCCTCCTTTTCGCCACTAATCCACGAGCCACCATGTATGAAGAGTATCAGCGCCTTTGGCTTTTTGTTGGCGGGTAGGTAGAGGTCGTAACGGTTGCGGTAGCCATCACCATAGCTTAAATCTTTGAGTATCTCGCCATCGGTGGTGTTCCACTCCACAACGAAACCTCCGTTAATCAACATCTGCTTAAATTGATGTGTGAGATATGAGCCTCCGATGAGGATTATAATTGCAAAAATAGCTACAATAGAGCCAATAATTGTCAAAACTTTTTTCATAATCTTACTCTTTTTTAATCGACTGTGCAATATAAGAAAAAAGATTGAAATAGACAAACAAAAAAACGGGTGCTCAATCTTTGTATTGACCACCCGCCATTGTTACATCGTGAACTTCAGACCGAGGAAGTATGTTCGTGGCATCATTGGACCATAGATATATACCGAGTCGCGGAAGGCTCCGAAGTCGATATCATCCTGGAAATCGTCGAAGATATTCTTCACACCACCCTGCAACTCCATCAGGATGCTCTCCGTGAGGTTGAATGTGTAAGCCAGACGCAAGCCCACATCCCAGAACGAGGGTGTCAGTTCGCTGCGGTCCTCGGGGATAAATCCAGCGTTGTGCTGCACAAGCATCTCACCCGTATAGTTGCCGAAGAGTGAAGCCTTCAGGCGGCGTGTGATGTCGGCCGAGGCGGTGAAGTAGGCGTAGTGGTCGGGCGTGCGGAACATACGGCGCTGAGGCTCAACAGAGTCTGACCACTCCTCGGGCTCGTCGTAGCGGCTGCGCTGGAAGGTATAGCCCATCTGCATCTCGAAGATGTTTGGAATACCAAACTTGAGCTCTGCCGTCAGACCCTTAACCTTCGCACCTGCGGCGTTGTAACGGGTCTGGATGATATATCCTGCTTCATTCTCGCCTGTCTTGGCAAGGGCAAACACATCGTCAAGAACAGTGTAGAAACCCTCCACGAGCAGATTTGCCTGCAACTGTCCGAAGTTGTGGTAGAGGTCGGCCGAGGCGCTGAAGCTGTGCGAATACTCGGGCTTGAGGTTGGGGTCAAGCTGGATGATAGATGATTGGTTGTTCACAGCGTCAATATGTAAGTCCTCGTCAAACGCCTGTGGGGCGCGATAGCCGCTTGAGTAGCTTACGCGCAGACCTACATTCTCGTGTGGGCTGTAACGCAGGTTAGCGCGGGGCGAGAAAATTAGGTTGTTCATCATACTATGCTTGTCCAGACGACCTCCGATAACGAAGTTTACCTTATCGCTACGCCACTCGTTCTGAAGATATACACCCGCCGTGCGAACCGTCTGCTCCAGCTGGCGGTCGAAGCCGATAGAGTGGTCGCTCAAGTCGTTGTAAGAGTACTCAAAGCCTACGGTGAGCTGCGCTGGCATAAAGAGGCATTTGTTGAAGATGTAGCTGTACTGCGTTCCCGCCACCAGGGTCAAATCTTCGGTAAGACCATAGGCATTGAGGTCCTTGCCTGTGCCGTAGTAGCTGTCGCGGTTGATTGCCTGTGCCGAGGCGTATATATCGAACAGGTGGCGCGAGTTGGGCGAGAAGTAGTTCCAGCGCAGACTACCGCCATCAATCTTATGGTCTGTCTGCTCGGCAATCTCTGCCATATGAGGAGGCAGGTCGATGTTGTCACCACCTCGGCGGAACTCGCCAATGTGGTGATACTCTGCTGCGAGTTTCGAGTTTGCCGATGTCTTGTAGTATCCACGAAAACCTACCGTCTGCGCCTCCATACGCGTAAGGTCGGTGAAGCCGTCACGGTTGCGGTCGTAGGCGTCGCGGTCCTTAATCATACCGAACAGATATACTCCTGCGCGGTGGTCATCCGAGACGAAAGAGCCGCCTAATGAGGTGTTGAACTCCTCGCCGCCGCCATCCATAATGTTGGATGTGTGCGAGAGGTTGAGCGAGTTACGCAGAGGCTCTTTAGTGATGATGTTCACCACGCCACCAATAGCATTTGAGCCAAACAGCGCCGAGCCGCCACCGCGAATAACCTCCACACGCTCAATCATCGCCACAGGCAGCTGCTCCAAGCCATACACTCCTGCAAGGGATGAAAATATTGGGCTTGAGTCGAGCAGTATCTGTGAATACTGACCATCCAGACCATTGATACGCAGCTGCACAGCGCCGCAGTTACCGCAGGTGTTCTCCACGCGCAGACCAGGCTGGAACTTCATCGTCTCGGCGAGGTTTGACGAGGCGGTATTGTTGAAGAGCTTTGACGACGATACATTCACAATCGTTGCCGAACTCTTTTTGTTTGTCTCGTTACGTGTGGCTGATACTACGACTGCATCCATCGAGAGAGTGTTCTCCTCGAGTGTGAAGTTTATCTCTATATTCTTCCCCTTGGTGACGGTCACCTGCTGTTCTGAGCGCTTGTGGCTGAGCGATTCGGCTACGAGTGTGTGGGTGCCTTCGGGTAGATTCTTCAAGAAGAAGTGACCCGATGCGTCGGCTACCGTGCCGATGGTTGTGCCCTTGATCGATATTGTGATGTAGGGGAGGTGTTCTTTGGTTTTTGAGTCGATTATGTGTCCGTAGATGTTTGCGTCGCTTGTTGAGCGTGACTGTGCGGTGGCTGAATTGATTGAGCCACAATATGATATAGCGACAATGAGTGCCGCGAGTAAAAATTTTCTCATTTATTTTCCTGTTAATGTTATACGATGATATACTTGTTGTATGGATACAACAAGTCGTTGCTCGGCAGAGGCCAGCAAGTGATTAGAATATCATCCTAACAGGAGGGGCGCGCAACAGATGGAGGGCTGCGGTGTGGCTCACGGTGCGCTCTGTGCCCGACGCAACTATGCCGCAGAAGAACAGCACAAGAGCTGTCAAAGCGGTTGGCGTTACAGCCTCTAACGACGTAAAGTCGGCGAGGTACTCCAGCAATTGCAGCTGCGTCTGCGTGTGGCTATGCTCGGGGTTTCCCTGCGAGCCAAAGTAGATGTGTGAGTGGGCGATTTTGCTGTCGGCAATATCGTGGTAGTGCATAAAGAGGGTGTTGGCGCACAGATATGTCAAAAATATCGTGAGCAGCACCATCGCATAGCGACTAACTGTGTTATGTCGGCAAAATCTTCTCATTCGTGATGCAAAGATATTTACTTTTGCGAAAAAGTCAATACAATCAAAGAAAAACCCTAATATATAGTTATGCAATTTCGGGGTAAATGATAAAAAATGGGGATGCTCCGCAATAGGAACATCCCCAAACTCTATCGTTGTAACCAAATTAGCGGATACGCTCCTTGTACTCGCGAGTGCGGCTATCAACGCGGATCTTGTCGCCTGTGTTGATGAACAAAGGAACACGAACAGTAGCGCCTGTGTTTACTGTTGCTGGCTTCAATGAGTTTGTTGAAGCTGTATCGCCCTTGATACCTGGCTCGGTGTAGGTAACCTCCATATCGAGTACTGGAGGAAGCTCTGCTGAAAGCACAGTCTCCTTCTCGGTGTGGAACATAACCTCTACAATCTGACCGTCAGCCATCAGGTCGTAGTTCTCGATAACGTTCTTGTCGATGTTAATCTCCTCGAATGTCTCGGTGTGCATAAAGTGAGCACCCAAATCATCCTCGTAAGTGAACTGGTAAGGACGACGCTCAACACGCACCTGCTCAATCTTCTGACCTACTGAAGAGAAAGTCTTCTCAACAACGTAGCCATTCTCCAAGTTCTTGAGCTTTGAACGAACGAATGCTGGACCCTTGCCAGGCTTGCAGTGCTGGAAATCAACAACAAGGTAAGTCTTGTTATCCATCTCTACGCACATACCAATCTTAATATCAGCTGCTGTAATTGTCATAATATTGAAATTTTTATTAGAATTTTCCTTATTTTCGGCGCAAAGGTAATAAAAAATCTGTAAACGAAAGATTTATTGCACGATATTTTCATTTTGCATCTCGTTGTGATGCTAATTTTCGCTCAAAACACCCAAAACCAAAGGAGGCAACCCACGGTCGCCTCCTTTTGCTGTAAATTTTGTTACTCGCTACTCAAATGTGTGAGTAAATTCGGTCGTGAATGTCTCGCCATTGGTTGTCATCTCAAGCGTAAAGGTATATTCGCCTAGCTCGGCGGGCTGTGACAAGAACTCTATCTCTGCTACATAGCTTGGTGAAATTTTGGATGTTAGGAAATGCGCACACATCAATTTTGACCTATCAGCATTTACATCATCAAAACGCATAATATAACTAATCCTGTCGTAATTAAATGGATGGATACCTTTATATCCACCCTCAATAAAAGGATAATATGAACTAAAATACAGCAGAGCAATTTTGTCTAATGGTTCACCAGCGGGATGCTCTGCGTCAAAATCCTTGTCACAATAAATTGTTATTTTATCTAATGGATAAGCAAGTGCTGGGGTCATTCCAGGATGAACCGATCCATGATAGGACTTATCATTGTAAAGTTCAATAAAATATAATGCTTCTTCGGAGATATTGTTTTTATGCCAAGTAGTATATTCGTCACCCGAAACTTTTAAACATAACTTTCCAGAATCCTTATTAACCTCTACATCTATTTTAGATGCAACTAAATATTCGGTAATATAATGTGGGGATGGTTTAGTTCCAGTCTCTAGTATCTCTGAAGGTGAATCCTCTTTGCAACCACACAATGTAAAGGCTATGAAAGCCAAGAATAATAACCTTCTCATAATTGTAATGCTTTACAGGTTAGTAAAATAACTTTTCGATTGCAAGTTACAAATTTCACATTGTAAATGCAAATAATATGCGAGATTTTTTTTGCGATAAAATCAAACTTTTTTCGAGGGCAAAATGGTTGAAATTTTTGCTAAAATAAAAAAATCGTTACGCGCAAGAGGAAAAATTAACGATATAAACACGTCATTACCCGACACGAGCAGAGCGAGTGGCGAAGGTAATCCTCCAGTAAAATAGAATGTATTGTTGTTAAATAAGCGGTAGATCCCCATAGCCTTGCTACGCAAGTCGGGGGATGACGTAGAGGATGGAAGAATAAAATTACCCTTCCGCCCTCTGGGCTCCTAAAAGAAAAGTTTAATAATTTAAGGCTGCCCCAAAGAGTGACCGTTATCACTCTAACTGCCATCAGGTCAGCCTATGGAATTCGCCATTATTGCAAATCTGCCCACCCCTAATTCCCGCATCAGGTAGAGGACTTTGGTCACTTCGCTCCAGGGGAGGATTTTGAGTTAACAAAACTCTCCCCCTGAATTAAAGAGAGTGGCTGAAAGCCGAGGGGGTATATTGGAAATTCAGGATTCCCTTTTCTTTGGCAAGATGTAGCACTGCCTCCGACTTGTTTCTTGTTTTCGTTAGTAGCATTAGATTAGGGAATGATATATTTGACCAAACGCTACAGATGATATCATTACTTAATTTGATAGGTATATACAAATCACTCCAACACCATTGTGAATGTTACCTTGTCGGGGGTGTTTGCCGAGAGGTAGAGGGCGCCACCGTGCATGCGGACTACCTGGCGGGAGAAGGCGAGGCCGATGCCCGAGCCGTTGGGTTTGGTCGAAAAGAATGGCGTGAAGATATTTTCAACTATCTCATCTGCGATAGGTCCACTATTGCTGCTGATGTCGATGATGATGCGTTCGCTTATATCCAGACGACTATTTACTCTTACCCAGCGCTCACCTCTTCTCGAAGCCAGAGCCTCCTGTGCATTTTTCAATATATTGACCAGCACCTGCGCCATAAGTGTACGATCGACATATACCATTGTCTCGGCTGGTACGATTTCCACGCTACACTCAACCTCGTCCCACTCCAAGATAGATACTGCGTGCTTGACAAGCTCTGTGAGCAGCAGTGGGCTTCGTTGTGGTGTTGGGATACGTGTCACTTGACGGAAGGAGTGAACAAACGATAGCAGTCGCTCGCTTGTTGAGTGTATGGTCTGCAATCCGTCTTGCACTCTCTCCTCGTCGAGTTGTGAGTTGAGCAGAGTGTGACTGATGGATGTGACGGGAGCGAGTGAATTCATAATCTCGTGTGTGAGGATGCGTGTGAGTTTATCCCACGACTCCTGCTCCTTCTGATTGAGCATATTATTTACATCGCCAATGGTAATCACTCGCAGGCGTCGCTCTCCCTGCTTTAAGAGCGAGCAGCCTATCGAGAGCGTCATCTCGCCCGTCTCATTGACGTATCGTACCACTCTCTGCTCGCCACTTTTTATATTCATCAGCGTATCTGCCAACATCTCCGACTGCGGGCGTAGCTGGTCAATATGCGAAAATCGGCGCAGCCCAAACAGATTAACCACCTTCGAGTTGGTCTGCTCAACAGCTCCATTGTCCCGAATAGTGACAATGCCAATGTTGGCACACTCCATAATAAGCTCTACATAACGCTCCTTCTCGATGATTTGGTGGCGCACGTTGTTCATCACCTCCATAATGCGGTTTAACAGGAAATTGACCATCGCATTATCGGTGTATTCGGGATTATCCGTCAGACGCAGCGTATCGTTACCCTCAATCACTTCGAAGACAAGATTTATACGCTTCATAATATCCTTATATATGGCAAGCAGTCGCCACACTGAGAGCAGCAGTATGGGAACAGATAATATCAGCAATGAGCGCACCTGATAGAAATAAGCCACAACAATCAGTGCGGCAGATGCGGCAATAGCCACTGCGGCGAGTATAATTCGGCGATATGGAATAGTGCGCTTTTTCATAGGCCGTAGCGTTTTATCTTGTTATACAACGTCTGGCGTGAGATACCCAGCTGCTGGGCTACGGTGGTCATATTTCCGTTGCTTGATGCCATAGCTTCGCTAATCATTCGGCGCTCCATCTCCTCTAATGTGCTTACCTCCAGCTTTGGAGTTGATGTGGCTGATGATTGCAGTAATAGTTGCTCTGCGCCCACATCGCGATTGTCCGCCATAATGACAGCCTTCTCAATGGTGTGCTGCAACTCTCTCACGTTACCCTCCCATATATGATTTTGCATCGCCTGCTGTGCCTCCTCGGTAAAGCGCAACTCGCCCTTGTTGTAGCGGTTGGCATAGCGTGCGAGAAATATCTCCGCCAAAGGTAGTATATCTTCTTTGCGGTTACGCAATGGCGGCAGTTCAATGTGAATGGTGTTTATGCGATAGAGCAAATCCTGACGAAACTCGCCCTCGCTGACCATTTTGAACAAATCACGGTTTGTAGCGGCTATCAAACGAACATCCACCTCCTTAGCCTCATCACTGCCCAGCGGCACGATGCTTCTGCTTTGCAGAGCCACCAACATCTTTTGCTGCAATGCCTGTGAGAGGTTGCCTATCTCGTCCATAAAGAGCGTTCCTCCGCTCGCCTTCAGAAATTTACCCTCTCTGTCGCTGTTGGCATTTGTGAAAGCGCCCTTTTTGAAACCGAACAATTCGCTCTCAAACAGCGACTCTGGTATTGCGCCCATATCGACGCACACCATATTGGCTCGGCGGCGCATCGAGAGGCGATGTATCTCACGTGCCAGCACCTCCTTGCCTGTGCCGTTTTCGCCCGTAAGGAGTATGTTGGCATCCGTAGTGGCAACCTTTTCAACGACATCACGCACACGGCTCATCGCCGCACTCTGACCCCAAAACATAGGCACCTCATCACGAGCGTTTGACTCCTTCTTTCGTTTGCGATTTTCATCCAGACTCAAGCTATAAGCGTTCTGCAATGCCGCCATTAGCTTCTCGTTGTCCCAGGGCTTTACAACAAAGTCCACAGCCCCGTGCTGCATAGCCTTTACAGCAAGGTCAATATCGGCATAGGCGGTGAACAAAACCACCTTCGTCTCGGGGAATTTCTCAACCATCTGCTTAAGCCAGTAGAGTCCCTCGTTACCCGTGTTTACGCCCGCCGTAAAGTTCATATCAAGCAACACGACATCCGCCGCTTGAGAACGCAGTTCCGAGATTAACAGGTTGGGCGAAGAGAGTCCTTCGACTGACGCAAAGTATTTCTCTGCCAGCAACTTAACTGCTGACAAGATGCCTCTGTTGTCATCCACAATTACCAATCTGCCTTGCTTTGCCATAACACTTGTTTGTTACAAATTTATAGAGAAAAACCCCGATTGTCAAAAAAAATTACACCACTGTCTAATTTTTTGACACTTTTCGAGGAGGGTGTTTATGTCATTTTGTTAATAATCAGTGCTTTAACATTTTTGGCACGATTTCGGCATTACATTGAAGAAAACGAAGAAACACGCAAAAACGATATGAAAAAGGCTATTTTAACCCTTGCAGTGTCAATTTTTTTGACACTTTTTCATCACCCCTCATTTGCACAGCAAATGAATCTTCTGCAATGTATGGAGTATGCATTGGCTCATTCGCTCTCAATTCAGCAGAGCGAGACGGCTTTGAGCAATGCCGAGCTTGACCACAAGGCTGCCGTTGCGGCATTCTTCCCCACGTTGAGTGCCTCGACCTCGGCATCGTTGAGTTTCGGTCGTGCTATCGACCCTGCCGATAACTCCTACACCACGCTCACCACATTCAGCAACGGCTACTCGGCAAGCGCTCACCTGCCCATCTTCTCTGCTCGGCGACTGATAAACTCGCTCAAGGTGGCTAAGCTCTCTCGCTCCACCAGCCAGAGCAATCTGGAGGCGACCAAGGAGAACGTGACACGCGAGGTTATGTCGTGCTACTTCGATGTGGTCTATTACATCGGGATGGTCGATATCGCCAAGCGACGTCTGGAGGCAAACCAACGCTCGCTGGAGTTGGTTGAGCTTCAGTTTGAACTGGGGCAGCGCAGTCGTGCCGATGTGCAGGAGGTGGAGGCTACGGTTGCCAGCGGCGAATATACACTCCTCTCGCAGCAAAACTCCTTGCAGATGGCATATATCTCACTGCGCTCGGCGATGAACTACAACGAGGAGCAGGAGCTGGAGATTAACCCCGAGGTGGGCGTTGAGAATATTGTCGTGGGGGCATCGCTTGACGCTACGCTTGATTATGCCCTTGCCAATCATCGCAACGTACTCAATGCCGACCGCTCGGTGCGTATGTCGGAGATAAACCTCTCAAATGCCAAGTGGCAGATGGCGCCCAGCCTCTCGTCGGGCATCAGTTTCAGCTACAACACAAGCTACTACACCCGTATGGGAGCGTTAGCCACCCCAACACCCGATTGGCTTTCGCAGATTAAGGGTAACAGAGGTACAGGTCTATCGCTCGGCTCAATCTCGTTCCCAATCTTTTCGGGCTTCAGCCGCCGCCACGCCAAGCTGCGAGCCAAAAACAATCTGCGTAATGCAGAGATAAATGCCGAGAGTGTCCGTCGCTCGCTTACCACCGAGGTCACTCGTGCCTATCAGCAGATGCAGGGCTATGGGGCGCAATATATCGTCAATCGCAAACGTGTGGATACAGCCAGACTCGCTTATGAGGGTATGGAGCAGAAGTTCGAACGAGGAATGGTTACGCCGCTTGACCTTCAGACCTCCTCGACCGCTTTGTTGCAAGCCGAAGCTGATATGTTACACACAAGGCTCTCCTACATCCTTCAGTGTCGTATTGTGGATTTCTATAACGGAGTGTCGTTTATCGAGTCTGCTGCAATTAAAAAATAACTATATTAGCAAATGAAAATTTGAGATTGCCACGTCGGGCTAAAGCCCTCCTCGCAATGACGGGAAAGATGAAAGAGCAAAGAGGACCCGACGCTGCGGAGCGAGAGCAGAGGGCAAATTTATTTGCACTTTGCCGAGCCGCAAGGAGGAAACACCACCCTTGTGGTGGGGTAAAGATGAAAGAGAGAAAAAAACGTCATTCCGAGCGAACATAGGTGAGCGTGGGAATCTCTAAAATAATAGAAAACAAAAAACAAAAAAACTATGAATACACTAAACTACTCATTCCGTTATCTGGCCAACCGCCGAGGCAACACCCTGGCGCGATTTGTATCACTTTCGTTAGGCTTGCTGGTTGCACTGCTGATATTCTCTTACGTTGGCTTCAACCTATCGTATGATCGTTGTTTCCCCGATAGGGATAGAATCTATAAGGTTTGGCAATCCTCACCAAAAATAGGTTATGAATCCCTGGTGCCACTTCCTTTAGCCGAGGAGATGGCTGCCGAGATACCGCAGATTGAGGCTGTTTTCGAAGGTTCTCTAAAAGGTTCTCCATATGTTGAATACAATGACCACACTATTGCAACCAAAGGCTGTCTTGGTATGGAGGTGGAATCAAACTTCTTCGACACATTCGGTGTGGAGATAATCAGTGGCGACCCCAAACTGCTTGACGTATGGGGGAATATTATGATTTCGGAGCGTATGGCAAGACAGATATTTGGCAAGGACGATCCCGTAGGCAAGGAGTTATATATGGATTGGTATGGAAATAAAAAAGAGAGAAGAGTAGTGTGTGGTGTTTATAAAACACTTCCTGCAAATACCTCACTCGGAGAGTTTGATTATCTGCATTTTCGCTCAATTCGAGAAATTGCTCGCAATTCAGGATATGAAAATATAAGTTATTGGGGCATAAAGTCAAACATCTATTTTAAGCTACGCAAGGACGCTCGCATCGAAGATGTTGAGCGTAACCTGGCGGAGATATGTAAGCGTCATAAGGAGTATATAGAGGCTGTGGATATAAGCTACCATCTTGTCCCATTGAAGGATAACTATTTTATGGATAACAACATCCGCAAGACGCAGTTGCTGCTCTCTATGGTCGGCATACTTGCCCTTGCGGTGGCGTGCCTTAATTATGTTTTGCTATCTATCTCATCACTTGCCGAGCGTAGCCGCACCATAGCGATGCTACGTTGTCACGGAGCGCAGAAGAGTGATATTTTCAAAATGTTCTCTTTGGAGACTATCCTTATAGTTAGTGCAGCGATAGTGTGGACTGCATTTATGATTTGGTGTCTTGACAAGGAGATATTCTCCCTCACGGGCTACCATAACGATGTATTGTTTGCGTGGGAGCGTATCTGGATACCTCTGGTTGTCTGCCTGGTGGCGTTCTTGCTCTCGGGTATTATTCCAGCCCTGCTATTTGCCAACGTAAAGCTCTCTCGTGCCTTTCGTGGTGGTAGCGATAGTTACCGCTTCTGGAAGCGAGGCTTGCTCTTTGTGCAGATGACCTGCACCATCACGGCTGTAATATTCCTTGCCGTTTGTCTGCGCCAGATGCACTATGTGCAGACAGTGGATAAAGGTTACAATGTTGACAATATATATTCCTCGATTTTTGCTGGCACGAGCTACGCTGATCTTGCATCGGCTCGTGATGCTATAAAACAACAAAGTTGTGTTGAGGAGGTTGCTTTCCACTCCCCAATATACAGCATTGTTTCGAATTTCAAAAATTTCTATCACACATATTATGTGGATGATAGTAATGAATTCCGATTTGTTGTGACAATGATGGCTGGAGATTATACGTTGTCCGATATGTTGAATATTCCTCTTGTTGAGGGGCGTATGTTTGCCGAGGATGAGATAGAACAGGGTAAAAATTTGCCTATTAGCAAAGTTTTGATAAATGAGACATTCAAAAAGATGATGGGCTTGAATGAGTCGCCCGTGGGTAAAGTTTTTCGTCTGGGAGATGACGATTATGGGGATATTAGTCCTCAAAGCTATGAGATTATCGGAGTGTTAAAAGACTTCTACATTGGCAGGGGCGAACTTAAGCCTGTGATGATTGAAAATTATAATCACAACCCCGATATGTCAATAGAGAAATATGCAACAAAAACGCCAGAAGGAGATAAGCTGGCTTTCACGAATGTGTTGATACGCTTTAAGAAGCACCACACCCGAAAGGATCGTGACCATATTGAGGCATTATTGAAAGAGTATGCTGCTGATTTGCCAAGTATTCAGGACATCATCTCGATAACAAAAATTGAAGATAGATTTAAGGAATTGTTTGAGGGCGAGCGCAAGGTGAGCATCACAATGCTTGTGGTTTGTGTGATTACGCTCATCATTGCTCTGTCGGGCTTGATTGGCTATATGGACAACGAGATGCAACGCCGCCGCAAGGAGATTGCTATTCGCAAGGTGGCGGGCGCAACCGTTGGCGAGGTGATGGTGATGGTTGCAGCTGACCTTTTGTGGATAACTGTGCCTGCAACCGCTTTCGGTGTTGTTATCGCCTATATGGCTGGCTCGGCGTGGATGCAGACCATTGCAGGCTTGCGTGCGCCACTCTCGTGGTGGATATTTGCATTGGGCGCAGCACTTGTTTTGGCTGTTGTATATGCCATTCAGGTTGCCCGCACTTGGCACACCGCCACCGCAAACCCAATAGAGATGATTAAAACAGAATAAAAATCACGCGTCATTCCGAGCGAACAGAGTGAGCGTGGGAATCTCTAAAATAATAGAAAACAAAAAACAAAAAACAAAAAACTATGAATACACGAAACTACTCATTCCGTTATCTGTCAAACCGCCGAGGCAACACCCTGGCGCGATTTGTATCACTTTCACTTGGTCTGTTTGTCGCAATAATCATCTTTGCGCGGGTAGGCTATTACCTCTCTTACGACTGCTGGATACCCGACTATAAGCGCATATACACATTGGGCGAGAGTTCCAATGATGAACCACGAATCGACTATCGAGTGCGTTATCCTATCTATGAAAAAATAGTTAGTGAAAATCCTCTTTTCGAGGCTGCTACAGTCACGCAATATTATAACCGCAAGATGAGCTATGAAAATCGTGAGGCTGTTGATATGGGTCTGGGTGAAGTATCAAACACTTTTTTTGATGTCTTCGACCTTAAAATCATCAGTGGCGACCCCCATAAGATACTCTCAACGCCAGATGCTGCTATGATTTCCGACAGTGGCGCGAAGAGACTCTTTGGCGACGAAAATCCACTCGGGAAAACCGTTCAGGTGTATAATGATGTCGGTGATAAGGTTGCTAAAGAAGTAACTATTCAAGGCGTATATAGTAATGGGGATAGCAAGCCGACACATATATCTATATTGAAGATAGCCGATCTATTGCTTGCCTTTCGACCTGAAGAGCAAGGATTATCACACTCCGAATACAAATGGCTACTTTCGTTTGATACCTATGTCAAACTTCGCAAAGGTGCAAACCTTGAGGATGTTGAAAAGAATTTAGAGGGTATCGCAAAAAGAGCAGGTGCGCCCGAGAAGTATCTGCAAAAAGATGAGAATTACAAGACCAAGTATCACATTGTACCCATACGAGAAATGTACCGGGATGGTAGTGATATAACAATGGTAGCTCTTATGTCGGGCATCGCAATTCTGGCTTTGGTTATTGCCTGCCTGAACTATATTTTGCTCTCTATCTCGTCACTTGCCGAGCGTAGCCGCACCATTGCTATGCTGCGATGCCACGGAGCGCAGAAGAGCGATATTTTCCGTCTCTTCCTGGTAGAGACATTGTTAATCACTGGCAGCGCAACACTCTGGACATCGTTTATGATTTGGTGCCTGGAGAAAGAGATCCTCAACCTGGTAGGATGGTCGTTAAAATCAATGTTTGCGTTTAATTTGTTGTGGATACCCATTGTAGTCTGCTGTGCGGCATTCTTGCTTGCAGGCATTATCCCAGCGTGGTTGTTCTCACGAGTCAAGCTGGAGACAGCCTTTAGAGGTGGCGGCGAGAGCTATCGTTTTTGGAAACGAGCCTTACTGTTTGTGCAGATGGGATGCACCGTAGCGGTGTTGATATTTATGATTATATGTATTCGTCAGACACAGTATCGCCGCAATATGGACTATGGTTACCAAATAGACAATATATATGCTGTAAGCCTCTATCCTCCACGAGCAGAGATAAATAATTTAGATTATAATCTTCCATCGTGCGATGCTGTGTTGAGTGAGATTAAACGCTTCCCGTTTGTTGAGGCTGTTTCAATCGGAGATAATCCTCTGAATGCCTCTACAACGCAGATATTCCTCACTACCGCAGATGAACAACGAAAACCTCTTTTTCACTATATTGATTTGCAATGGTCGTCAGCAGACTTTGCCGAGTTTTTAGGTATTGAGTTGGTTGATGGTCGCTATCTGACTGGAGATGATGGCAGGGACAAATGCCTTGTAAATGAGCTTTTGGTGGAGCGTATGGGTTGGACAGATTCTGCTATTGGCAAATATATCGGAGCTTGGGCAGGAACCTATCAGATTGTGGGTGTTGTGAAAGATTTTATGTCGGCAATCGAGGGAACTGTAATACCTGCTGTGATATATAAATCCTCTGAGCACACACTGTCAAAGCGCTACACTGTTGCTATGCGTTTCTCTACTAAAGCCACCGACGAAGAGCGTGAGCAGGTGCTCGCAATATTAAAAAATATGACGGGTAACGACAAATTGAAGATGTATTCTTACGAAGAGCGTCTAGAGGATAGCCTGTATGAAATAAAGGCTATGCGTAACATTATCACTGTTATCTGTGTGATTACGCTCATCATTGCTCTGTCGGGCTTGATTGGCTATATGGATAACGAGATGCAACGCCGCCGCAAGGAGATTGCTATCCGCAAGGTGGCGGGCGCAACCGTTGGCGAGGTGATGGTGATGGTTGCAGCTGACCTTTTGTGGATAACTATTCCAGCAACGGCTTTCGGCATCGTTATCGCCTATATGGCAGGCTCGATATGGATGCAGACCATCGCAGGCTTGCGTGCGCCACTCTCGTGGTGGATATTTGCATTGGGCGCAGCACTTGTTTTGGCTGTGGTCTATGCTATTCAGGTTGCACGCACCTGGCACACCGCCACTGCCAACCCAATAGAGATGATTAAGACGGAATAAAAACTATAACCCTCACGTCATTCCCCGCCACAAGCATAGCGAGTGGCGAAGGGAATCCTCCAGGAAATTAACAAAAAATGAGTGGGAGATCCCCATCGCCTAACCTACGGTTAGTCGGGGGATGACGTAAGGAAAAACGAACAAAACAACAATATAAAAAAACACATAACACAATTTATTAACCAATTAAAATTTTACAATTATGACAATGCTTAAAGTAAAGGATTTGAAGAAGAGTTTCTTCACCGAGGAAATCGAGACAGTAGCCCTTGCAGGCGTATCTTTCGATGTTAAGGAGGGCGAGTTCGTCGCTATTATGGGTCCTTCGGGATGTGGTAAATCAACGCTGCTCAACATCTTGGGTCTGTTGGATAACCCCACAAGTGGTGAGTATATGCTCCTGGATAAGGAGGTGGGCAACCTGCGTGAGCGTGACCGCACCTACTTCCGTCGTGGTAATATCGGCTTCGTGTTCCAGTCGTTTAACCTTATCGACGAGATGAACGTGTCGGAGAACATCGAGCTTCCGCTGATTTATATGGGTGTTAAGCCTGCCGAGCGTAAGAAGCGAGTGCAGAAGATGCTGGAGCGTATGGATATGACCCACCGCGCAAAGCACTTCCCACAGCAGCTCTCGGGAGGTCAGCAGCAGCGTGTCGCCATCGCCCGCGCTCTGGTGAGCAACCCAAAGCTCATCCTTGCCGATGAGCCTACGGGTAACCTCGACTCAAAGAATGGTCAGGAGGTTATGAACCTCTTGCGCGAGCTCAACAGCGAGGGCACAACCGTGATTATGGTGACCCACTCACAGCACGACGCATCCTACGCACAGCGCATCTTGTGCTTGTTTGATGGTAAGCTGGTAACGGATGTTCGTAGCCGTATGTAATCTCTGCTGCGGGGCGTAGTTGAAACCGTATATGCTCCGTCGGCTTCAGGTGCGAGGGCGGGTGATACCCCCTCGCATCACAAAATAAATAACAAAAAACTTAAATACTATGAAAATTGCATTTCAAAACTTTTTGACAACGCTCAAGCGTTACCGCACAGCCTCAATTCTTAACATTGCAGGACTGACCCTTGCATTTTTTGCAATGTATGTGATTATGACACAGGTTTTCTTCTATGTCAACTACAACCAATGTGTAGAAGACAACGATCGTGTTTATATGCTTGGCGAGTTATCCCCAACCAATCATATAAGCGACTTGGTGGGTCGCCCGCTGGTGGAGCAAGCTATCGCTCAATCTCCAGCCGTTGAGGTGGGAGGTATGATACTCTGCCCAATGTATGACCCTGCAACACATTTCTTTTGGGTACGTCGCTCGACAGGCGAAATTACAAGATTTCGTTCCTCTTATGTTAAAAACATATCGTTGCCTATGCTTGATATTATACCCCTCGATGTGATTGCAGGCGACAAGAGGGAGCTGGCACGCCCCAACACCGTCATCGTAAGCCAAAGCGAGGCGAAGCGTCTGGGCGTAGGACTGGGCGATATTATATCAATGCCGAAGGAGTATAGCGAAGATAAGGATGATGCTCCCGAGCGAGATGTTGAGGTGGTTGCTATCTACAAAGACCTACCCAAAAACTGCTATTTTTCAGAGTTCGCCGAGGCTGCTATGTTCGAAAACTTTGGCGATAAGAATATGGATATGAAGATGTGGGGAATGGGTGCGCACACCTATTTCATCAAGATAAAGGAGGACTCTTCGCCCGATGATTTTCTCGATGTCTATAACAAAATTTTGAGCGATTTCTTGCGTGCGGAAACTTCCGAAGAGAATATAAAGAGGGACGTTGATGCCAATTTGATGCTCCCCATTACAGATATGCAGTGGGCTAATATGTACAATAAGGTAGGCGGAGATTGTGGTGTGAATTGGAGTGATCCTGCAACGATGTCGATAGTGGTGAGTGTTGCTGTGTTGATATTGGTGATGGCATTTATCAACTTTGTAAACTTCTTCTTTGCGCTGGTGCCTGTGCGTCTGCGTGCGGTGAATATCAGCAAGGTGTTTGGAGCTTCGATTGCCACCTTGCGCTGGAGCTTTGTATTTGAGGCTATCGGTCTGGTGGTGTGCGCATTGGCGTTGATGTCGTATTTGTCGTTTGTCTTGATGGATTTACCACTCGACAGCTATCTGGTCTGCCCCGTGCAGGTGTCGCAAAACCCATTGGCTCTGCTTGCGGTGATCGCTATTGGCATTGTGATGGCTATTGTGGCAGCACTCTACCCTGCGTGGTATATCACCTCGTTTAACCCTTCGTTGGCAGTAAAAGCGGGCTTTGCGGGCTCGACCTATGGCAAGCGTCTGCGTATTGTGCTTATATGCGTGCAGTTTACCATTTCTATGATTTTGATAATCGTCACCCTCTTTGTTGGCTTGCAATATCGCCATATGGTGAATTTCGACCTTGGCTTTGATCAGACAAACCTGCTTACGTTCAAGACATCAAATGCGATGGCACAGAAGAGCGAGGTGTTAAGAACTGAATTGGGCTCTCACCCCGATGTGGTGGATGTGGCATCTACCGATCGTTCGTTTTTTAATAATACTATGTTGTGCTCATTCAACTTTACGGAAGCAAAAATGGAGTATTATGCTGCCTCTGTTGATCAAGACAAAAATCTGATTAATATACAATGCGTAAGTCCTAATTTCTTTGATGTGATAGGTCTCAAGCTGATGCAGGGTAGGTGGATTGACGAGAAAGATGCCATAGAGAGTGCGTGGCGAACACCGGCTGTGGGAATGATGAGTATTTCGGCTGCACAAAAGTATAATATCTATATTAGAGATGACCTGCGACGAAAATCAAATAATGTGATTCGCTACATAAGTGGTTATGTGAATGATATTTATACGACCTCGGTTGATCAAAGAAGGTTTCCAGCTGTATATATTATCACCACAGACAAGCATCGCCACTATTATCTGCGCTTGCAACCTACGGCAGATGTTGAAGAGGTAAAGAATCATATTCGTGCATCTATTGCGAAGGTTAATCCACAAGAGGAGATGCCAGAAATACACTACTTTACTCAGGTAGTAAAAAATATGTATGCCGATGTGCGACAGTCGATGTATGTGGTTGGCTGCTTCGCGTTGGTGGCGATTGTGATTTCGTTGATGGGCGTATTTGGAATTGTCCTCTTTGAGACGCAGCACCGCCGCCGTGAGATTGCTATCCGCAAGGTCTTTGGCTCGACAACAAGTGAGCTTCTGTGGCTGCTCAACTCTCGCTATGCGAAGATTGTTGTGGCTTGCTTTATCGCAGCAGTGCCTGTGGCGTGGTATGTTGTGGATAGGTGGCTGCAAAAGTTCCCAGAACGTGTAGATATGAATTGGTGGGTCTTTGTTGTGGCATTTGTGATTGTGATGGGTATTACTCTCACATTGGTCACGACCCGCAGCTGGCGTGCCGCCAACGAAAATCCTGCCGATGTGGTTAAAAGTGAATAAATAAAAAACGTACAAATATGAAAATTGCATTTCAAAATTTTCTCACTACGCTCCGTCGTTACAAGACAGCTTCGGTGCTTAACATCGCAGGTCTGACACTCGCCTTTATCGCCTTCTACATTCTGATGGCGCAGGTGCACCACGACCTGTCTTATAACAAATCTATCAAAGACCACGAACAGATTTATGCTATCGCGGTGACTGAAGGCGATTTAAGGTATGAGATGTGGAAAATTAGCGCACCAGAGCAAACTTCACAACGGGCATTTGAGAGTTGTCCCGATGTTGTAGGGTATGGTTTTATATCTGACTACACTAACGATAAATGTTATAAGCAGGTCTCGGCAGATTATTACGAAGTGTTTCCTTATGGATTTGACCATATATCGTTATCAGCCATTGAACTTTTAGGGATGGAGTGTCTGGCGGGTGACCTAACTCGTATCGCAGAACCTCAAACGATAATTATTGCTGAATCGGTAGCCGAAACAATGAAACTCGGTATAGGAGATTCTATATATCAAGCATTCTATACTACTGATGGTCGTACCGTCAGAAGTAATACGCCTAATACAATTGTAGGCATCTACAAAGATTTACCCAACAATTCTCTATTTGGCAGATTAAAGTGCTTGACAACACCACCTAAACATTATTCTTATTTAGCATTACGCAATACAGGTCACAACGGCTGGACGTTTGTAAAGTTGCGAGAAGGTGCCGATGCAGCAAACTTCGAGAAGATTTGGCGCGATGACTACACTGCGTGGGCAGAGGGTGTGGACTCAAGCAAAAATAATGTAGATAAGCAACGAAAAATGAGATTGGTACCCATTGCTGCAACATATTTTCAATTGTTTACAGATACAGGTACCCACGGTTCAAAAAAAGCCACTTACTTTTTGATGTGTATAGCATTCATAATTATCACAATCGCCTTTATCAACTTTGTCAATTTCTTTTTTGCATTGATACCTGTGCGCATAAAGGCGGTGAACATTAGTAAGATTTTTGGTGCTTCCAATCTCTCTTTACGCTGGAGTTTTCTGTTTGAGGCTTTGGCTATGACGCTTATTTCGCTCGCGCTGGCTCTCTATCTGATGATTGCCATAAAAGATACTTTTATCAGCAATTATCTTTCAGCCTCGCTTGATTTCAGCGATAATATGCCGACTATAGGGTGGATAACACTCATAGTGGTGGTTATGGCACTTACTGCTGCTATCTATCCTGCGTGGTACATCACTTCGTTTAATCCTTCGTTAGCTGTCAAAGGTGGTTTTGCAGGTTCACGCGCAGGGCGATGGTTGCGTATGGCGCTGATGACAATACAGTTTACCATTTCAGCCATATTGGTAACTGTTTCCATCCTGCTATGGTTGCAATATCGTAATATCATTAAATTCGATGTTGGCTACAAAAGTGACAATGTTGTCACATTCCAGATGGCTATGCCTCACTTAAACGATAGACTTGATGCCATAATGGAGGAGTTGAGTAAAAATCCCGATGTTATTGATATAACCTACTCCTCTCGCCCAATATATTCACACTCTAACATAGAATGGGTAAATGTTGGCAATGAAAGACTTCCTATGATTGGAGGAGGTGTGCATAATTCATTCCTGCGTTTCTTTAATGTTCCTATTCAGACGGGGGAGGATTTTTCTATAGATGCCACTAACCGAGAATGGATTATTGGAGAGAAGATGCATCTTGAAAAGGGCGTAAACATCGGCGACAATTTGAATGGTCAAGGTCGTGTTGTGGGCATTATCAAGGATTTACAACTCACCGCACTTGATTACTCTCAACATTTTATGGGATTCTTCTCTCCCGCCGATATTGACTATTCGGGTGCTCAGTTCTATGTGCGCATACCATCTTCTGTAAGTATGGAGGATATACGCCATTATATACAACAGACATTGGCGAAATTTGAGCCTTCACTTGTAGATGTTGAAGTACAATATCTTGACTACCATATGCAAAAACGCTATGAAGACTTCCGAAAAGGATTAAATATCTCTACACTATTTTCTATAGTGGCGATAACAATCTCACTGATGGGGGTATTTGGTTTGGTAATATTTGAGACACAATATCGCCGTAAGGAGATAGCCGTCCGCCGAGTATTTGGAGCAACACGCCGAAGTGTTGTATGGAAGATGAATATGCAATATGCGATAATACTTATCATCAGTTTTATCATCGCCATGCCTGTTGCACAATGGTTTGCAAACGAGAATTTTGCACGTTTTATCGTGGGACGTATGGATATATCGTGGTGGATGTTTGCCGTAAGTGAAGGTTTGATAGCACTCATAACACTTGGGCTTGTCACCTATCGCAGTATAAAGTCCACCAACGAAAACCCCGCCGATGTGGTTAAAGGAGAATAAATAATGGATGTAGCATAATGATACCGTAAGGCTCCACTCCTTTCAGGTGCGAGGGCGGGTGATACCCCCTCGCATCACAAAATAAATAACAAAAAACTTAAATACTATGAAAATTGCATTTCAAAATTTCCTGACAACGCTTAAGCGTTACAAGACAGCCAGTATCCTTAATGTGGCAGGCTTGACCATCGCTTTTATCGCCTTCTACATTCTGATGGCGCAGGTGCATTATGGCTTAACCTTCAATCGCCCTATCCCCGACAACGACAGGGTCTATATCTCCATTGCACCCGACAATATGACAGAGTTTTATCGTCTTGGTGTGGCGCAAAATATCACCGTGCAGACCATTGAGCAGATTCCCGAAGTGGAGGCTGGAGGTCTCTATTGCCCAAATTCATTTTGGAATGAGTTTTATACCTTTGACGATGGTCAATATAAACGCTATGAGTTTGAGCTACATAGTATCTCTATTCCATTGTTGGAGGCTCTGTCGGTAGAGATGATTGCGGGCGATGAAGAGCAGCTAAATCGTCCTGGTACGGTAATCATATCAGATGTCGCAGCCCGCAAGATGAAGGTTGGCGCAGGCGATATGCTCTATTATAGCAATCACCCTGAAAAGAGTCAGAATAGTTGGGCAGAGGTTGTGGGTGTTTTCAAGGCTTTTGACGACAACACACTCTTTTCGGGCGCCCACGTTCTTGAAAAAATATTGCCACAGCGTAATGCTAAATATGCAATATTCGACACCACTTATGCTGGCGTGATAAAGTTGCGTGAGGGTGCCGATATAAAGAAATTTGAAGACCAGTGGATAAAAAACTACACCGAAGCCTACAAAGCAAGTTCAGGCGCAGCTGCCATCGTGGCAGAACAGCCAGTCCACTTTATTAAATTGAGCGATTATTTCCTTTCGCCTTATAAGGTTAAATACGATAGTAATACTCGTGCCAAAGACCCAGGTCAGGGTACACCAACCGTGCTATATAGCCAGATGGCTGTGGCGATTTTGACGGTACTGATTGCTTTTATCAACTTTGTAAATTTCTTCTTTGCGCTTATTCCTGTGCGCATCCGTGCGGTGAATATCAGCAAGGTGTTTGGTGCTACAAATAGGTCACTACGCTGGAGTTTTCTGTTTGAAGCGTTGGCACTGACGCTTATCTCGCTTGCGATAGCTCTCTACCTGATGATAGCTATTCAGGATAGCTTTATTTCTGATTTTGTAGATTGCTCACTTGCGTTGAAAGACAATCTCGTCACCATCGGCTGGATATTGCTCATCGTGGTAGCGTTGGCTCTTACCGCCGCACTCTATCCTGCGTGGTATATCACATCATTCGCTCCATCGCTCGCTATCAAAGGTCGTTTCGGCGGCTCAAAGGCGGGGCAGCAACTGCGTATTGTATTGTCGTTTGTGCAGTTCTCTATCTCAATGTCGCTTATTATAGTGACTTTAGCCTTTTGGTTACAATATCGCTATATGGCAAAATATGATATGGGCTTTGACTATGAGAATGTGGTTAAGTTTAATCTGAATTATTCACAGGCAGTCAATCACGTTGAAACAATTCGTGAGGAGATACTGCGAAACCCTATGATTGAGGATGTGACAGCCACCAAAACCGATATATTTCGCACTTCGGCGAAGACTACCTTTCGTGCCGACAATGGCGACCTTGTGGAGGTTGAAATGATGGAAGTGCGTTATAACTTTTTGAAGTTCTTCAGAATACCTGTTGAGGGGCAGGATTTTACAACCTTCGCTGCGCCAGGTACTCGTTGGGAAGAAGGGCAGTTCGTTGTATCATCAGAATTAAAGAATACGGTTAATAATAACTACGCAATGCTCAACAGGGCAATAGGAACGATTAGCGGGTGTCGCTTCCGTTCCATAAACCGCCCTTATATGTGTTATGAAATTATATCTGAAACCGAAGATGCCCCGATGGGACATATCTATATGCGCCTGCACCCCAAAGCTGACTATAAGCAGGTGCGGGAATATGTGAACAAGGTGGTTGAACCATTTAGTAGTGGTAACGATGATATAACATTTGCAAGGGTCGAAGACCAGATTGCCGATATGTATGCCGAGACCCGTAAACAGACGGTTTTGCTCTCGCTGTTTGCATTCACCTCAATTATTATCTCGCTGATGGGAGTATTTGGCATTGTGATTTTCGAAACGCAGTACCGCCGCAAGGAGATTGCCATCCGCCGAGTGTTTGGCGCAACCACATCGGGTCTGTTGTGGATGTTCAACTCTCGCTACGTCGAAATTGTGGGAGCGTGCTTCCTGCTCTCGGTGCCTGTGGCATACTACATCATCCACGAATGGCAAAAGAGCTTTGTCTATAAAGCTCCAATCGGCTGGTGGGTCTATGTTGCCGCCCTTGTTGTGATTTTGCTCCTGACCCTTTTGCTCGTTACCTACCGCAGCTGGCGTGCCGCCAACGAAAACCCCGCAGATGTAGTTAAAAGTGAATAAATAAAAATAAAACTATGGATATCAAACTTGAAAAGAAAACAGGCTGGAAGGCTCTCCTTCAGAAGAAAAACATTCCTTATGCGGTTGCCGCAGTATTTATGATTTTGGTTATCTCGCTCTTGTTGCGTGACAACTCCTCTACGCTGCGTGTGGATGCCAACATCCTCACTATTGCCCCTGTCGAGCAGACCGAGTTCAACGACTATGTGCGCTTATCGGGCACGGTGAAGCCCATCACTACGGTGCAGATTTCGCCTATGGAGTCGGGCGTTGTGGAGCGCATTGTCGCCGAGGAGGGAACGATGGTCAGAAAGGGCGATGTGATTGTCGAGCTTTCGAATAATAACCTTTCGATGCAGATTCTCAACTCCGAGGCAGACCTCGCCGAGAAGCAGAATATTCTGCGTAACACCCTTATCCAGATGGAGCAGACACGTCTTAATCTGCGTCAGGAGCAGATGCAGCTCGATATGGATGTGGCACGCAAGCGACGTGCATTTGAGAATAATGACGTGCTATATAAGAAGCAGCTGCTGGCGCGCGAGGTGTGGCTGCAATCCAAGGAGGATTACGAATATTCAACGAAGCGTCGCCAGCTGATTATGGAGCGCCAGATGCAGGACTCGCTCTATCGTACCAACCAGGTGAAGCAGATGGAGAGCGACCTGCAGTCGATGGCTCGCAATATGCAGCTCATTCGCCAGAGGGTGGATAATCTTCTGGTGAAGGCTCCTATCGATGGCGAGGTGGGTGCGTTGAGCGTCGTGCTCGGCAGAAACGTAGGCTCTGGCTCGGGCATAGGACAGATTAACGATATGTCGGCGTTCAAGGTCTCGACACAGATTGACGAGCACTACATCGACCGCATCGTCGTGGGTCTGCCTGCCACCATTGAGCGTCAGGAGCGTCAGTTTGATATGGTTATCCGCAAGGTATATCCCGAGGTGAGTGGTGGTCAGTTCCGTGCCGACTTCACCTTTGCGGGCGAAATACCCGAAAATATCCGCATCGGTCAGACCTATCATATCAACCTCCAGCTCGGCGAGGCGAGCGAGGCTGTCATCATCCCTCGTGGCGCATTCTACCAGACCACAGGCGGTGGGTGGATATATGTGGTTGATCCTTCGGGCGAGAAGGCATACCGCCGTGATATACGCATCGGTCGCCAGAACCCACAACATTACGAGGTGTTGGAGGGTCTTGAGCCAGGCGAGAAGGTTATCACCTCGTCATATGAAAACTTCGGCTCACACGATGTACTTATTTTGAAACGATAAAAATTCTAAATTATGAAAATAGCATTTAACAACTTCATCTCAACGCTCAAGCGTTACAAGACAGCCTCTGTACTCAACATCGCAGGCTTGACCATTGCTTTTATCGCCTTCTACATTCTGATGGCGCAGGTATATTATGGTTTTACCTACAACAGCTCTATCCCCGACAACGAGCGCATCTATCTTGTCACTACCTCTTCGAGCAAGAATGACCCTTATAGCGGGTTAGCTCCCCGCCCAACAACGCAAAAGGTTATGCAGGAGTGTTCCGATGTGGAGCTATGGGGCTTTACTTTTTTCTCTAATAGAGATGAGCGAGTATGGAGTAAAAAGGATGATGTTTTTACCCCATATCAGATTGATGTGGACAAAATGACACCTTCGATAATCGACATCTCCTCGATGAAGCTGTTGCAGGGTACAAAAGAGGATTTCCTCAAGCCCAATGTGCTGTTTATCTCCGCCTCAACAGCCAAGAAGATGGATGTAAAGTTAGGCGAGGATATCTACCTCCAACACGAGGAGTTCTGGAACGGCATACGCCCAGGCAAAGGGTATATGGTAGCGGGTATCTTTGAGGATTTCGCACCTAACTCTACGTTTGGTCAAATGAAGATTGTCCGCAAGATAGCTGACAATGAGTATATGAGTGATGGTTACTATATCTTCGAGGGCTTTGTGAAACTCTACCCCAACACCACACCCGAAAAGTTTGAACAGATGTGGTATGATGCAATGTATCCAATGGAAGAAGTGGACGGAAAGATGGTTCGCCTTATTAAAGGTAGCCAGAATGCCAAATTACGCTCACTCAAGGAGCTATATTTTGCACCACGATTAGAGCATTCACCATTTATATCGCAAGGCGATAGGCGTGAGCATATCACACAGTTTGCTATTGCGTTGATGATAATTGTGATTGCCTTTATCAATTTCATCAATTTCTTTATGGCTCTTATTCCACGTCGTCTGCGTACGGTGAATATAAGCAAGGTCTTTGGCGCAACCAACTTCACTCTGCGTTGGAATTTCCTGTTTGAGGCATTGGCTCTAACTGTTGTTTCGCTTGCGTTGGCTCTCTACCTGATGATAGCCATTCAAGATAGTTTTATCGCCGATTATGTAGATTGTTCGCTGGCACTTAAGGATAACCTCCACACCATAGCTCTCATCCTGCTTGGCGGAGTTATCATAGCCATCATTGCCGCCGCATATCCTGCGTGGTATATCACATCGTTTGAGCCATCGTTGGCGGTGAAAGGTGGCTTTGCAGGCTCGGTGAGTGGCAGACGCTTGCGTATGGTGCTTATTGGAGTGCAGTTCACCATTTCGCTTGTGTTGATTATCACAACCCTTGCATTCTTTGTGCAGTATCGCCACCTGACAAAGTACTATTTGGGCTTCAAGACCGACAATATCGTACAGGTGATGATTACCGATGTGTCGTTCCGCAACAAACGCAGTGGCGAAAGGTTTATCGCTGCGCTGGAGTCCTCGGCAAATGTGGTGGATATAACGGCGAAGTCTGGTGATTTCTTTTCATCAAGTATGAGTGAGCGCATAATGATAGATAATGAAAATTCTATCCCCGTAGAAGTCAGAGAGGTGCGACACAATTTCTTCCAGTTCTTCGGCATCCCTGTAAATTTCGGTCGCGACTTCACGCCAGGCGATAGCGGCAAAGAGCATATTTTTATTTACAACAAGGTGGGTCTCGACTACCAGCAAAAACAGGATGAGTATTATGCTAAAGAAAAAATAACAATAGCTTACAGAAACAAGCCAGAGTTAATAGGTGTGTTGGATGATAAGCTGCTTGTTACACCGCTTAACGAGGAGCAGAAGCCTATCATATACAGGTGCGCTGATACATTTGACCTGTTCACATTCTACATCCGCCTGCACCCTACGGTTGATGTTGCACAGTTTAGTGAGTTTGTGCGTCAGAAGATTGAGGAGTTTGAGGTTGATGCAGAGAAGTACGAGATTTCGATGTTTGAGAATACCATTGCCGAGCTCTACTCCCACACCCGCAAGCAGACCGTTTTGCTGGCTCTGTTCTCGGTGCTGTCGATTGTGATTTCGTTGATGGGTGTCTTTGGTATTATTATCTTTGAGACGCAGTTCCGCCGCAAGGAGATAGCCATCCGCCGTGTGTTTGGCTCAACGACATCGGGTCTGTTGTGGATGTTTAACTCTCGTTACGGCGAGATTGTGATGGCGTGCTTCCTGCTCTCGGTACCTGTGGCATACTACATCATTCAGGAGTGGCAAAAAGATTTTGCCCACAAGGCTCATATCGGCTGGTGGATATACCTCTCGGCATTGGCTATGGTGATGCTCCTGACCCTTGCGCTTGTCACCTACCGCAGCCTCAAAGCCGCCCGTGAGAACCCCGCAGATGTGGTTAAGGGAGAATAACCCAAAGGTTTTGATAACTCAAATCACCCCAGATTATCGAATATAGATTGTGATAATCTGGGGTGATTATTTTACTACTACTTACTTCCCGATGCAGAATGTTAGACTGCTTGATAATCAGTTAATTACAGATTTCGGGCTGAAATGGGGCGATGAATTTTAACAAACACTAATAAATGATGATAAATAACGATAAAATCAATGTCCAATATTCA
>SUZN01000011.1 GCA_015059905.1 Rikenellaceae bacterium | reverse complement strand
GGATGGCAATATTCCTTTTCAAGAAGTCGCCCGAGCCTGTGGAGTTTCCGGTACAACCATTCATACACGAGTAAAACGACTTACTTCATTAGGAGTTGTTCAAGGTTCAAAATATATCATCAATCCTACAAAAATCGGTTATGATACCTGTGCTTATATTGGGCTTACGCTTAAAGATGATTCTCGTTTTGAGAGTGTTATCAAAGCCTTAAAGTCCATTCCTGAAATTGTCGAGGTTCATTGCACGAATGAAGCTTATGACTTGTTTGTAAAAATTTATGCAAGAAACAACGAGCATTTGCTAGCATTGATTCAAACACAGCTAAAACCTCTCGGATTATCTCAGTCAAAAATTATAATTTCATTTAAGGTTGTGTATAATAAACAACTGACAATACTTCCGAAATAAGAAGAACTAAAATATTTATGGCGAGCACTCATTTGAGTAGCCGCCATTCTTCTAAATTTTTCTTCCTTTATTGGGAAGATAAAGAGCGTGTTATGACCTCCGAAGAGATGCTTAAGCGTACCGAGTCTATCATCGAGGAGATGGACAAGCGAGGTATTAGTGATAAGCCACTACGCAAGGTTGTAGGGCAGGTACAGAAGGAGTCGGTAGCCAAGATGCAGGAGTATGAGGAGAAGATAGAGACGGTAGGTGAGAGGGGCAGTTATAGCAAGACGGACAAGGATGCCACCTTTATGCGAATGAAGGAGGATGCAATGAACAATGGTCAGACAAAGCCCGGATATAATGTGCAGATAGCTACCGAGAATCAGTTTATCACCAACTACGACATCTTTTGGCAGCCGGCAGATCAAGCAACACTGATACCTTTTTTAGACTCCTTTGAGATGCGCTATGGTAGACAGAGTGTAGCGATATGCGCTGATTCGGGATATGGCTCAGAGATGAACTATGAGTATCTCGTGGGCAATGGCATCCTCCCCTATGTAAAGTATAATATGTTTCATAAGGAGATGACCCGAAGTGTAAAGAATAATCCCTATCTCGCGAGCAATATGCACTATAACAAAGATGAGGATTACTACATCTGTCCTATGGGCCAGCGATTGGAGTATGTGGGAGAGACGCACGAGACCTCGGATTTAGGCGATGTGTCAACGAAGAGTATCTATCAAGCGAAGAACTGCAAAGGGTGCCCGCTGCGTGGAGAGTGCTATAAGGGTAAGAGCCATCAGCGACGCATCGAGGTCAATCATCGTAATAATGAATTGCGAGTGTAGCACGCGAACTACTTACCAGTGATGAGGGCTTATGCCATCGTAGCCGACGCCCCATAGAACCAGAGGCGGTCTTTGGACAGATAAAATATGATAACCATTTCAAACGCTTTAACTATCGTGGACGCACGATGGTAAAGGCGGAGTTTGCAACAATCGCCACGGCACATAATATCCGAAAATATATCAGAACTATAGCAATACGAAATGCTAATAAACAACCTGCGTAGGGGGACATAAATGGCATTTTAGCGATGTATGAACGCCTATAAGCGGCATCTGTAAAAATGATACTAATATTTCAAATAATTTATATCGTAACTAATTTGTACGACCATCGCAAACATAAACAACGAGACCGACCAAAATCACTTTTTAGTCGGTCTCTTTTTTTAGTTACACTGAGAGTTATGCTTTCAGCCCCTCGCGCTTCATTTTGGGGACAAGGTAAGCAAAGCCGTAGACCATCATAGAGGCTTGTGCCAAGATACCGAAGATGATACTTGCAACATTTACGCCTGTTGAGACGAGGTCGTTGGAGAGGAAGTACCACACCATATAGACCCCAAACGGAATATTTACAAAGGCACTCGCCACCAATCCTGGGTTATACTTAAAGCCAAAGAGGAAGAACATTACAACGTGAGCGAAGGCGTTCAGAGCCGAGAAATAGGCTGTCCACAGTCCCCACTCAATGCCGTAGAAGTGCGAAACGATGCCCGCTAACGGCAACAAAACATAGACCAACGGAATGTTAATCCAGAACGAGCCAGCCTTGGTTAGTGGATAATCGCCCAACTTTGAGCCGAGAGGTTTGCGATTGAAGAAGTCAAGGAAGCCGCCTGGGCATACATACTCCTCAAACTCGTGAAACCAATAGATAGGCACCTGCATCCAGATAAGGAACAAGGCGTAGTTCTGCTCCTTCACATAGAGCCAAATCAAAATAAAAGAATAGAGTGCCAAGAAGGGCGTTGCCTTCATCCAGTTGTCATACAACCATTGCATTGTCTTTTTCATAATTGCTAATTTTTTAATCTCATTAGTGTCCCCAATTTTAATGGGACAGCAGTTTTTAATCTATTTCCTCAACCCTTCACGCTTGATTTTCGGTACAAGAAAAGCAAATGCATAGATCATCATCGAGGCTTGTGCCATAATACCAAACACGATACTCCATACAATAACAGTGTTCGAAACAAGATGATTAGAGAGAAAATACCAAATCATATATATACCATAAGGCACATTTACAAATGTACTCACAATAAGTCCAGGATTGTATTTGCGACCAAAAATTAGGAACATCACATCGTGAGAGAATGCATTTAGGAAGGAGAAAAACGCAGTCCATAAACCCCACTCTATACCATAAAAATGAGAGAGCAGACCCGACAACGGAAGCAAGATATAAACCAACGGAATGTTGATCCAGAATGAGCCGACGGTGGTCATCGGATAATCCTCACGCTTGCAACGCATCATATTTTGATTGAAGAAAGACAAGAAACCACCCGGGCAAATATACTCCTCAAACTCATGCAACCAATAGAGAGGTGTCTGCATCCAAATGAGAAATAACGCATAATTTTGTTCTTTGACATAAAGCCACAGCAGTATCGAAACATAGATAACCAAGAAAGGCGTTGCCTTCATCCAGTTGTCATACAACCATTGCATTGTCTTTTTCATAAATCTGTCTTTATGATTATTAATAGTATTTGTTATTTCTTTGCTCTGAGGGCCTTCATCCTCTCCTTACGCTCTATCACCTTGGCGATTTCGGCGTCAATATCTACCGCAGGATAGTGTAAGCCTGATTTCAACGCCTGAATCATCTGGTCTGTGCGGTTGCGAATCTTATACTCCTTGCCATCCTTAATGAAGAGATTGCCTGTCTGGCCGAAGATGAGGCGTACGCCATGAGCCTTGCACTGTTCGTGCAGGTTCTTCACCCATTCGTAGTGTAAAGGGCGTGAGCCAAGGTAGTTTTCGCCACCAGCCAAGACTGTCTCAATCTCGCCCGTTGCAAGATATTTCGACAAATCGACCTCGCCAATAAATGGCTTTATACTCACCCACTTGTGTTTGGACGGGAATTTCAAAAGGTATGGGATACGCTCATCGACGCGCCGTTGGTTCTCCGCAGACACGGCAAACTGCACATTCGCCCAACCATTGCCCCAATCGGCCGGCAAATGGTCGATAACGCGGTCTGCTCGCTTGGTCAGCAGTGAGAATGTCACATCTGGGCGGCGGCGAATATAACTCCACGCCTCGTTGCGCCACTGGTCAGCCTCTTCGAGGAAAAAGTCGCTGGTCATACATACACGCACGAAAGAGCCTGACGGTAGTTTCCAGTTTCCACCTTTGTCCTTCTTTACCGGAAGATCTATGTTGGAGGCATTCAGAGTGATGTGACTTGTGTCACGCCCATAACGTTTGTCCAAAAAAAACGCATAGCAGTTCTGACACCCCTCGCTGCACTTATGGCAACCGTGCCACGGATTCCAAGTGAGATCGTCAATATCCATAGTTCTTCAAATTTGTACTGCAAAATTATCCTATTCACCAAACTTCGTAAAGGTTTATATCATTGAATTATTGAGCAATATCCACGATTGTAATAAAATAGATGTGTTTTCAATAATGATAATATGCGGTTATGACTAACTTTGCGGTAGATGTTAAAAACAAAAGAATATGTTAGCGTTGCATAACGATACTTTATTATTGAATTATTGGAACAAGGGCGGTTTTACACTCTGCACCGAAGGGTATGCAGACATTGTCATAAATGAGCAAAAATACAGATTGACAAACGGAAGCATATTTATAGTTACGCCGTTGGTGCAAATATCATCTATTGCACCATCCGATGATTTTCGCTCCATATCGTTTGTCAATGACCTTAAGGTCTTTTATCCCATTTTTAAGTTGATTGCAGATACGAGTATCCCTTTGAAGGTGCGCGAGTACCCTTGCTGGCAACTTTCTAAGGAGGAGATAGCCTATGTAGAGGCTCAACACCAACGCATTGAACAAAAGAAAAAACTTCTCGAAGAAGAGCCGATTGCCGACTATTGTACCGTACTTTCACATCAAATACACCTCATTCGCCACGAAACGATGTTGGAGGTGGTGGGAAATCATATTCGCAATTATCCGGCGGAGGTGGATAATATCAATAAGCAGGAGATTATCGCCTACCGGTTTATTCTCGCACTGCACGAAAATTATAGCCGCGAGCGCTCAGTTTCGTGGTACGCATCGGAAGCAAACCTCTCGTCGGGACACTTTACTACGCTCATCAAGGCTGCCACGGGCAAAACACCTTCGGAGTGGATTGCGACCGTTACGACCACCTATGCCAAACTGCTTTTGGAGCAACGCGATAAGAGCATCAAACAGATTGCCGCAGAGCTAAACTTCCCCGAACAGTTTACCTTTCGCAAATACTTCAAGCAGAACGCAGGCATTTCGCCAAAAGAGTATCGCAACTTACACTCGCTGACACAAAACGGCAGGTCTTGATGACCCGCCGTTATCATTTAATGTCTTTTATCTAATTTTACCATTCGCCACAGATTAGGCAACTTAGGGATAACTGCCTTATATTTACCTCGCAAATCGGAAAAACATAAGCAAATAGTAGTTACAATCCCCACTACCGCAGCTACACCGAACACCTCCTTCAAGCCTACCATCATCGATTGTTTTTGCAGTTCGCCATATAGCGCCGAGAAGTTTCGTGTTACGGGGTTGTCGAGCGACATCTCCGATGACAGTTGCATCAAACTCTCTTTGCGGAAAACATTGAGCAGATGCACCAACACCGACTGACACACAGGGGTTCCCACTCCCGTACGGATAAAGCTTATGGCACAGAGGGCTTGAAAATAGTAGACAAACGGGATGTTTTTACCGAGCGTATAAGCCAGCACCACATAGAGTATGGCGGTTCCTACGCCTCTGAACCACATTGGCAGCCACAACTGATAAAACTCCGTTTCGGGGTCAATCAAGAAATAGAGCAACACCTGATACATCGTAAAAAAGAGAAACCCCACTATGGCAACGTTTCTTGGTCGCCACTTCTTGCGTGCCAGCGCATAGAAGGTAAATGGCGTTCCGCATAGGATGCCTGCCACAACGCCCCAGTTGAGAGAGACGGAGTGGAACATATCGAACCCCAAAATTCCCTCGGCAAACATATTTTGTATCTGTCCTGCCGTACCACTTAGTGTCGAGTAACTGATAAACAGTACCGAAAGGATAAAAAACTTCGGCTGGACAAAAGTTGCAAGATGGATAAAGGGTTGTTCGGCAGTGGCAGCGTGGTATATCGCAAGGGCAAGCGACACAATGGCAAACAGCGTTGCGATGCGTATCTCATCACCTTGCCACCAATCGTAATGTTCGCCATATACACTTATAAACAACACACAAAGCAGGAACACACTCCAAAGGATTATGCCCAGATAGTCCACTCCTTTGAACGGCTGGTATGGACCGAGTCGATAGTGGCGACGCATAGTAAGGTGAATAATGAGCAGCGTGACTGCCAAAACACCCACCATAACAATGTGCATCGACTGCCAGTTCCACGCCCAAATACTATATCCGGTAGCAATACCCGACAGTTGAATACAGCTCAAAACGATGGTGTAGAGGAATGGATAGAAGTAGGCCAAATCACGCGTAGGAGAGATGCAGAGCTGAATGTTCAAAATGCAGAAAAATGTTGCCACCATCTTGAATACTCCGCAAATATAACTCGTAAAGACCACAACGGGTATGTTATCGCAATAGCCACATATCAGCGTACCTATCATCAGCACAACAGTGGAGACAATTAGTGCCGTACGGTTCTCGAAGCGGAAGATGACACGAAACTGAATGGGGAAGAGCATTATCATACCGATAAGCGAAGCATATCCCGCCATCATAATATCTTCGTTCATCCACGCCGATGAGCCTGCCATCTGTGCAACGGCCGACATATAGACTCCACCGGTAAACTGATATATGATGATAAGCAGCACGAACAGCGCAAATCGCATACCCCACGGCAGGAAATCCTTGCACGCCATAATTCGGCGTGCGTATGCTATCTGTTCGGGAGTCTCCTTTGCCATATTACTTGCAGATTACTTCACACTCGACATTCATACCCGAGCGCAAACGCTTTAACTCCTCGGCAGAGTTCTTGTCGGTAAAATCTATTCGCACGGGGATACGCTGCTCAATCTTGATAAAATTACCCGTTGCATTATCAACAGGCACTACCGAGTATTGCGAGCCCGTTGCATTGGCAATGGTCGTAACAACACCCTTATACACTATATCGGAAACTGCATCAACACGAACCTCGACCTCCACACCTTCGGTGATGTTAGCTATTTGTGTCTCCTTATAGTTGGCTATCACCCATACCTTGTCGCTCTCGACAAGCGAGAGCAGGTTTTGCCCTGGCTGAATCAACTGCCCCAATTGAATACTCTTACGCGAAGCGATGCCATCACAAGGGGCGGTGATTACGGTGTATGAGAGGTTGAGTTTCGCCAAATCGTGAGCCGCAGCAGCAGCCTCAATCTCAGCCCTGCGTTGTTCCAAACGCTGTGTCTGCTCGGCCTTAACCAAACGAGTGCTCTGCTTCTGGCGCACAAGCATATCGTATTTCGACTTCATCGCCTCATAATTGACCTTCATCATCTCATACTGCTGGCGAGTCACAGCCTTCTGCTCAAGAAGTTGCTCATATCGACGATAATCTCGCTCGGCCTGTTCCAAACGGATACGCAACTCCTCAATACCGGCATCGCTGACACTCAGGTTGTTCTCTGTCGTTGAAATGGTCGTTCCCATTGCGGTGCTATCAACCAACGAGCGCTGATAAGCAGCATTTGCCTGCGCCACACGCAACAGATACTCCGAGTTGTCGATAACAACCAGCGTATCGCCTGCCTTGACCTGCTGAAAATCATCAAAGCAGATACGCTCGACATAGCCCTGTACACGGCTGTTGATGGGGACAATGTTGCGGCGTACCTGTGCATTGTCGGTCCACTCAACATTGCCGAGGTGGATAAAATGGCTGCACACCCAGATAATTCCTACGGCTACAATGGCATATATGACCGTAGTTCGGATAATTTTCTTTGCGGAATCTTTATTCATAGCTTTACTCTTTTGTTCGTTATAGTGTTCCTGTTACATACAACAGACGATAATAATTGTAGATGATGTTGATGCGTGCATTGACATACTGAATTTCGGCATCTAGTTTGATATTGTCGGCATCGAGCAGATCAATAAGCAGCACCAAATCATTATTGTAGCGGTTTTCCGTTACGGCATAGTTTTCGGTGGCAAGTTGTAGACTCTTCTCCTGCGTATGCAGCAACTCAAAGGCATTGCGATAATTTACATACGCTTGATGAATCTCCAAATCCACACTCTCCTTTATCTCGGCATAACGACTCTGCGCCGCAGCAGTGGATAAGTGGGTACGATTAACATCCCTTTGCGACTTATAGAGGTTGCCGAAATTAAACGACAGACCCACACCCACATACCAAGTGTTAAGATTTTTGTTTATCGGCGGAAGTTCCATCGTAAGAGGCCCCTGCAGGCGGTCGCCTGCGAAGAGGCTTATCTTCGGAATCATTCCCGAGCGTGCAATTTGCTCCTGCTTGCGGCTGATGTCTATATTTGTCCTGCCTATCTTCAGTAGTGGCAACTCTTCCTCTGCGATATTGCGTAACTCCGCCTCGGAGTATTCGCGCAGGGAGAGGTTAAGCAGTTCGGTATCGGGCATAATTTGCGTATCGGCAGGCAAATTCAAGGTTATGACAAGTTGATTATTGAAAATATCAATTTGACTCATCAACTCGGTACGCTTGTAGCGAAGATTTTGCAACTGCACTTCGTATCGGGTAATATCGTTGCTCAGCACCAAGCCCTGCTCTTCGCGTGCGCGCATATCCTTTATTACCTGCTCCGTACGCTCGATATTGCGCTCGACGACGCCTAACATATTGCGGAACTTGTAGAGATTCAAGTAGTAGCCTGTCAAGAGGAAACGTACTCTCTGGCGCTGGTTGCTTATGTCAAGGTGGGCGAGTTGTGCTTGCAACTCTGCACGCTCAATGCCGCGCTTAATGGCTCCACCAGCATAGACGATCTGCACTACTTCCAAGGCGAAATTATTGCCGAAATGGGGCGAATCAAGATTTTGTCCATTGCTAAAATCACGTTCAGCCATCCAAGCATTGCCATTATATGTTGCTGATGCCGTGAAGTTGATGTCGGGGAGCAACCCGTTTTTCGCTACAGCAATAGTGGCATCGGCAACTTTAGACTGACTATCGGCACTCTTTAAAGTAAGCGATACACTATCTGCCAATTGGAACAACTCGTCCAAACTCATCGTTCGTTCTTGCGGCCCAGCCCATAACGATGGTGTAAATCCCAATATAAACGCTATCAGCAGTATGAATAGACCTGACAACCTTACTTTCATTTTTCTTATCTTATTAAATACTAACAAACTACGGTGGTTTATAATTTTTCGGGTGCAAAATTACCCTAATACCGCAGTGTATGAAAGGTGGATATTTCGGTTAAATTGAGCAAAATCCTCGATTAATTCAACAAATAATAATGTAATCTCATACAACAATGGCGACCGCAAGTGCTCGCCATTACTTTTACAATTTCATTCCTCTGCTCTTCTTTGGTTGTATCGGCTGTCGAATTGATTGTCGTAGTTTGTCGTACTGCTCGCTGAACCATTGGCTGAGAGGTATTCGATTTGCGGTTAGGGTAAGCCGCTTGTCGTTATCTCGCATAGTCGCGAAGTGGTAGTCTATCGCTTTATTCTTGCACTGCACAACAATTACCACACCCATCGCTCGGTGGCGTACTATGCAGATATGGCAAACCTCTCAAAGAGCCATTCCTCGGCTATTGTTAAGCAGACTACAGGTCAGAGTCCATCTGCGTGGATTGTTACCATCACAACTACCTATGCCAAATTTATGCTCGAAAAGGGTTCAATGAATATTAAGCAGATAGCAGAACAACTGAATTTCCCCGAACAATTCACCTTTCGTAAATACTTTAAGCAGCATACTGGACTTTCGCCCAGAGCATACCGCGAACAATTTGTGCATAAGTAGATATATATGGTGTAATTATTTGTACCATTGGAGTGGTATACATCTTGAATGATTCGTATAGCTGAGAAAATTAAAGAAAGTATATGTTCGCTCTTGCCAGTTTGCACCAAGTATCGAGGTTTATTCAATTGACGAGGCTTTCCTGGACCTCAGAGGTATCACGAACATAGACTTTGACCAGTACGCCAAGCATATATCAGCACAGTGCTGGAAGATGACATCAATCCCGGTGTCGGTGGGTATTGCTCCAACCAAGACACTTGCTAAGATAGCCTCTAAACTATGCAAACAGTATCCGAAATTGCGTGGAGGTTGTTATATGCACCGCCCACAGGACATAGAGAAGGTGCTGCGTAAATATCCGATAGAGGATGTTTGGGGCATTGGTCGCC
>SUZN01000006.1 GCA_015059905.1 Rikenellaceae bacterium | reverse complement strand
TTACGCACCCGTGCGCCGGTCGCCATCAAACATTGCAAGCAATGTTTATGCTGCCCCTCGACTTGCATGTGTTAAGCCTGCCGCTAGCGTTCATCCTGAGCCAGGATCAAACTCTCCATTGTATAAATAAATTGTTTTTAAATCTTAGCTCTAATCTCAAAGGTATTGTTTGAAATTACTCTTCTAAAAGAGTGAATAAAACTTCTTAGCTGCTCAAATATCTTCAAAGAACTCTTGTATTTCTAACGACTTTTTATCGTCGCAATACTCTCAATCTCATGCCTTTTTTTTTGAGGCGAAAGCGGTTGCAAAGATAAACCTTATTTTTTATTCCACAAAATTTTTTGAACATTTTTTTTCAAAAAAATTTTTTACCGCTCTAGAACCTTGCAAACTCATCAAACTCTCGTCTTATCTCGTTTGCGGCTGCAAAGTAAGTGATTTTATTTCGTTCCTGCAAATATTTTCAACCATAGTTTTCAATGTTAACTCGTGCCTTTTGATTTAATGCACTTATAATCAGGTGTTTGTATTCTTAAAATAATTTAAGAATTAACATTTACTTAACATTGCAGAGTTGCGCAAAGAAAATCCGCTCCCATATATATAATATAGGTATTGGATAATTGGTAAAAAAAATGTGGAGAGCGTACTACTCCCCACATTTCTCAAACTATATATTTCGAAACGACTATGAACGCACCTCGGCACCCGCCTTTGCAGCGAACTGACGCTGGAGATTTGCCATCGTCTTCTCGATAACCTTATCGTTCAATGTCTGATTCTTGTCCTCCAAAGTGAAGCCCAAAGCATAAGACTTCTTACCTGCTGGCAACTTGTCACCCTCATAAACATCGAACAGAGTAACACGCTTCAAGAGCTTCTTCTCGGTTGCGAAGGCGATGTTACGCAGTTCGTGGAATGTAACACTCTTATCAACGAGCAGAGCCAAATCGCGCTTAACCTCTGGGAACTTCGACAATTCCTCCACAGCAATGCGCTGCTTCTTTGCAGAACGAGTTATAAGCTCAAAATCAATCTCGGCGAAATACACTGCCTGCTTGATATCAAACTTCTGCAACAGTTTAGGTGCAACAACACCCAACTGTGCCACGCAACGATTGCCCTGCATAATGCCCAAGCCATCAGAGTAGAGGTCGCTCTGCAGGCTCTCGCTGCGCAGAGTATAAATGTCTATACCGAAACGGCGCAACAATTTCTCAACCGATGCTCGCAGAGTGTAGAACGATGCCTGCACACCCTTCACGTTCCACGATGGCGCACCATCCTGTCCTGTCACGGTCAAGCCAATGCAGTATTTCTCACTATATCGCGCCAAAGGATTCTCGCTACCATCTGCCTCGGGGTCAAAGAAATAACAGTTACCAAGCTCAAACATCTTCAAGTCGGCATTGCGGTGATTGACGTTCAGCGCAACAGCCTCCAACGCATTGAACAGAAGCGTCTGACGCATCACGTTAAGGTCGGCACTCAATGGATTCATAATCTTCACACAATTCTCCGCTTTGTAAGAAGTAAGGTCCTCATAATAAGCCGCCTTTGTGAGCGAGTTGGACATAATCTCGGTGTAACCCGTAGCAGCCAAATGGTCAGCCGCTATGTTGATAAGCTTATTCTTGTCTGGACGTGGAGCGTATGACAAGGTTGAGTGAACAGCCTGTGGAATTTCCACATTATTATAACCATAGATACGCAGAATATCCTCCACAAGGTCAGCCTCACGCTGCACATCCACACGATAAGGAGGTACAGCAACTGTCAGCACACGACCCTGCTCCGAGAGAATCTTAACCTCCAACGCATCCAAGATTGTGCGAACTGTCTGCTCTGGAATCTCTTTACCGATGAGCGCATTTACTCTGTCGAGCGAGAGCTCAAAGACAAAATCCTCGGCTGTGGTTGGGTTGATATCAATAATCTCACTTGATATCTTACCGCCCGCCAACTCTTTGAAGAGCATTGCGGCACGCTTCAGCGCATATACCTGGATATTTGGGTCGATACCGCGCTCAAAGCGGAATGATGCATCGGTTGAAAGTCCGTGACGCTTTGCCGAGCGGCGGATAGATACAGGGTTAAAGTATGCGCTCTCAAGGAAGATATTTACTGTTGAGTCACTAACACCAGAGTCCAGACCGCCATACACACCACCGATACACATTGGGCGCTCGGCAGAGCAAATCATCAAATCTTCGGCAGAGAGCTTTCGCTCAACACCATCCAACGTAACGAAAGGTGTTCCCTCCTCACAACACTTAACAACAACCTCCTTGCCCTCAATCTTATCAGCGTCGAAGGCGTGGAGTGGCTGACCCAGCTCGAAAAGGACATAGTTTGTAATATCGACCAGGTTGTTTTTAGGATTGATGCCCGCAGCACGCAACTCATTCTGCATCCACTCTGGCGATGGAGCAATCTTGCAATCGGTGATAGTCAAACCTGCATAGCGAGGTGCTGCAGCAGTGTTCTCCACAACAACCTCAATCTCAAGGTCGTGGTTATCAACCGCAAAATCATCCACCGATGGCAACTGCACTTTGACATCCTTACCCTGTGAGCGAAGATATGCCGCCAGGTCGCGTGCAACACCGATATGCGAAGCGGCATCCACACGGTTTGGGGTAAGACCAATACCAATCAGGTAGTCATCCTGAACATTGAGGTAGTCGTGAGCCGACATACCCACAGGAGCATCCTCTGGAAGCTCCATAATACCGTCGTGTGACGCTCCGATACCCAGCTCGTCCTCGGCGCAGAGCATACCAAGTGACTCCACTCCGCGAATCTTACTGCGCTTAATCTTAAACTCCTCGTCGCCGCCGTTAGGATACAAAACCGAACCTACGGTAGCACACAACACCTTCAGACCCTGACGGCAGTTTGGTGCGCCACAGACAATCTGCAAAGGCTCTGCCGCGCCTACATCCACCGTAGTAACGTGAAGGTGGTCTGAATCGGGATGATCCTCACAAGTAGCCACATAGCCAACTACAACACCCTTCAAACCGCCCTTGATGGTCTCAATCTTCTCGAAAGCCTCGACCTCAAGACCAATATCTGTCAGGATGGTAGCAACCTCGTCGGCTGTTGTGTCACCCAAATCGATATACTTCTTTAACCAATTAAAAGAGATTTCCATACTATATTATTTTACGTTTATTTTCCAACTAATTTACAAAGATACTATAAAAATTCAAAATTATCATTTTGAAGTAGAAAAATTACCCTTTTCTCTCGAAATAATAGTATCTTTGCGGCAGAAATCAACAAATATAGATATGAATACAATCACGAAATATGCCCGTTTGGTGAAGTTCTCACACACGATATTTGCAATGCCTTTCGCGCTGATGTCGTTTGTCTATGCCGTAAAATCCTCACCCGAAAACCTATCGCAGAGCAACCCTTGGTGGTGGATTACACTGCTTGTGCAGGTAGTGTTGTGTATGGTCTTTGCGCGTAACGTGGCAATGGGTTTCAACCGCTGGGCAGACCGCAAGATTGACGCCCGCAACCCACGAACTGCCTCGCGCGAGATTCCAGCAGGCGTGATTTCACCCCGCGCAGCGTTGTGGTTTGTAGCAATAAACGCCATTCTGTTTGTCATCACAGCCTCGACAATCAACGCTCTGACTGCCGCGCTATCGCCTGTGGCTCTGGGAGTTGTGATGGCGTATAGTTATTGCAAGCGCTTCACCTCGCTGGCACATATGGTGCTGGGTCTTTCACTTGCTATTGCGCCTGTGGGAGCATATATCGCCGTCACAGGAGAGTTCGCATTGGTACCCTGCATCCTTGCTCTGCTGGTGATGACCTGGTGTGGCAGTTTTGACATCATCTACGCCCTGCAAGATAGGGAGTTTGACCAGCAGGAGGGTCTGCACTCAATACCATCGAAATTTTCTATTCGCACATCGCTCTACATAAGCATTGCGCTGCACGTAGTGAGCATCGCCGCTCTGGCGTGGTTTGTCTATCTTATGCCACGCAGCATATGGATATGGATTGGAGCCGCGATTTTCACCGCCATAATCATCCTTGAGCATTGTTTGGTCACACCCTCCCGACAACGCAATATAGGTATCGCCTTTGGCACACTTAACGGTTTGGCAAGCACTACGTTAGCCACATTTGTTATAATCGGTCTGCTCACAGCATAAAGCGCCTATGTGGTTATCGCTCGCCTTTCTTTCGGCACTGCTTTTGGGCTTCTACGACGTAGCCAAAAAACAGGCATTAAAGGATAACGCTGTACCCGTTATTCTGTTGCTGAATACACTCTTTTCGACACTGCTTTTCTCGCCAATATTGTTAAGCTCGGAGTTCGGCTGGGGGTGGTTTGACGGCACGATATTAAGTTTCACGCCACAGCCACTTGAGGCACATTTGAAAATTATGCTGAAGTCTGCAATCGTTCTCTCATCGTGGGTATTCGGCTACATCGGCATAAAACACCTTCCTCTGACCATCGTTGGACCCATCAACGCCACACGCCCTGTGCTGGTGCTTTTGGGAGCGCTGATAATCTTCGGCGAGAGGCTTAACGCGCTGCAATGGGCGGGTGTGACGCTGGCTCTGATGTCGATTTTTCTATTGAGCCGCGCAGGGCGCAAGGAGGGCATAAACTTCGCCTCCAATCGCTGGATTTTATGCGTCGCTTTGGCGGCAATATTGGGTGCCACGAGTGGACTTTACGACCGCTACATTATGCGCGAGTTGGAGCCAATATTTGTTCAAAGCTGGTATAATCTATATCAAGCCGCGATGATGGGTATCACTGTGGCTATCATTGCATTAGCAAATGGCAAAAAGGCTCTGCGCTGGCATTGGAGCTGGTTTATTCCCGCCATTTCGATACTGCTCTCGGCAGCGGATATGGCATACTTTATCGCTCTATCGGAGAGCGATGCGATGATATCGGTTGTCTCGATGATTCGCCGAGGCTCGGTGGTGGTGTCTTTCGCTTGCGGAGCGATGCTCCTGCACGAGAAAAATCTGCGCGCCAAAGCCCTCGATTTGGTCTTTATTCTGGTGGGTATGGTGCTGCTGTGGCTGGGCAGCAGAGGGTAATTTACACCAGGAAAAATCTCATACTTTTTCAGTTTCCAAATATAATTATTATATTTGCACGATTAGACATAACAGGAAATGAAAAAAATTCGTAATTTTTGTATTATAGCCCATATCGACCATGGTAAATCAACCTTGGCAGACCGCTTGTTGGAGTTCACTAACACACTGAACCAGCGAGAGATGCAGTCACAGGTGTTGGACGATATGGACCTTGAGCGCGAGAAGGGAATTACCATCAAGAGCCACGCTATTCAGATGGAGTATGTGGCGAAAAATGGCGAAAAATATATCCTCAACCTTATTGACACCCCAGGACACGTCGATTTTTCTTACGAGGTGAGCCGTGCCATCGCATCGTGCGAGGGAGCGCTGTTGGTGGTGGATGCTACGCAAGGTATTCAGGCGCAGACAATCTCAAACCTCTACCTTGCCATCGGCAACGACCTGGAGATTATCCCCGTACTGAACAAGATTGATGTCGAGTCGGCTATGGTGGATGAGGTGAAGGACCAGATTATAGACCTTATCGGTTGCAAGGACGAAGATATCCTTCTGGCTTCGGGCAAGACAGGTCAGGGTGTAGAGGCTGTTCTGGAGGCTATCGTTGAGCGCATCCCAGCACCAAAGGGCGACGACGATGCACCTTTGCAGGCACTTATTTTCGACTCGGTATTCAACCCATTCCGAGGCATTATCGCCTACTTCCGTGTATTTAATGGCACGCTCCGCAAGGGCGACCACGTGAAGTTCTTCAACACGGGCAACGACTACAACGCCGACGAGGTGGGCGTACTGAAACTCAAGATGTGTCCACGCGAGGAGATTAAAGCGGGCGATGTAGGCTACATATGCTCGGGTATCAAGAACTCAAAGGATGTGAAGGTGGGCGACACCATCACCACAATGGCAAAGCCCTGCACAGAGGCTATCGCAGGCTTTGAGGATGTGAAGCCTATGGTATTTGCGGGTGTATATCCTGTCGAAGCTGACCAATACGAGGATTTGCGTGCCTCGCTTGAGAAGTTGCAGCTCAATGACGCTTCACTCACCTTCGAGCCAGAAAGCTCTCTCGCGCTCGGATTCGGTTTCCGTTGCGGTTTCCTGGGGCTGCTGCATATGGAGATTATCCAGGAGCGCCTCTACCGCGAGTTTGATATGGATGTTATCACAACCGTTCCAAACGTATCATACCGCATCACCACAACTTCGGGCGACGTGCTGGAGGTACACAACCCATCGGGTCTTCCCGAGGTTACAAAAATCGCCACTATCGAGGAACCATATATCAACGCACAGATTATCACAAAGGCGGACTTCCTGGGTGCAGTCATCAAACTCTGCATTGACAAGCGCGGCGTGCTGAAGAATCAGAACTTCATCACACAGGACCGCGTGGAGGTAAATTTCGATATGCCACTCTCGGAGATTGTATTTGACTTCTACGACAAACTGAAGAGCATCTCGAAGGGCTACGCTTCGTTCGATTACCACCGTACGGGTTACAAGCCATCGAAGCTGGCGAAGCTCGATATCCTTCTTAATGGCGAGCCTGTCGATGCACTCTCATCACTTATCTATGCCGACCATGCCTACGACTTTGGTCGCAAGATGTGCGAGAAGCTCAAGGAGCTTATCCCTCGCCAGCAGTTCGACATCGCCATCCAGGCGGCTATCGGTGCAAAGATTATCGCCCGCGAGACTGTGAAGGCGGTGCGTAAGGATGTAACAGCGAAGTGTTACGGAGGTGATATCTCGCGTAAGCGTAAGCTGCTGGAGAAACAGAAGGCGGGTAAGAAGCGTATGCGTCAGGTAGGAAACGTGCAGGTGCCACAGTCGGCATTCCTTGCTGTATTGAAGATGGATTAAAACTAAATCACACTATATGAAAAAGACAATTATCGACCTTTTTGAGTCATCAGTTGCCAAATATGGTGACAAGGATTTTTTATTAGAGAAGCACGACGGCGTATTCCAGCCTACAAGCTACAAGCTCACACGCGAACTTGCCCTGAAGGTGGGTGCGGGTCTGGCTGCCATAGGTGTTAAGCCAAAGCAGACCGTATCAATTCTTGCCGAAGGTTGCAACAACTGGATTATATCGGAGCTTGGTCTGTTGTATGCGGGTGCTATCAGCGTACCACTCTCAATCAAGTTGGAGGAGGCTAACGACCTGTTGTTCCGCTTGCGTCACGCCGACGTTGAGACTATCTTCGTCTCTCGCAATCAGTTGCCAAAGATTCGCAACATTCGCGAGCAGTTACCACTTGTTAAGAATGTGATTATCTTCTCTGATGCCGAGCCACAGCAGGAGGGCGAGATTATGCTCTCTGACCTTATGGCAAAGGGTGAGGAGTGGCTCAAGACAAACAAGGAGAAGTTTCTGAAGATAGGTCAGGCTATCCAGAACGACGACTACGCTACAATCACCTACACATCGGGTACCACAGCCGACCCAAAGGGTGTTATCCTCACTCACCGCAACTATACGGCTAACGTGGAGCAGGCTCTTACGCGTATCTCAATCCCATCGGATTACCGTATGTTCATCATCCTGCCACTGGACCACTGTTTCGCTCACGTAGCGGGCTTCTACATTATGGTTGCGTGCGGTGCATCGGTTGCCACACCACAGGTTGGTCGCACCTCTATGGAGACATTGAAGAATGTACCATTAAACATCAAGGAGGTTAAACCTCACGTGCTCTTGTCAGTACCTGCCCTTGCGAAGAACTTCCGCAAGAGCATCGAGACATCTATCAAGAAGCAGGGTCCAAAGGTTGAGAAGTTGTTCCACTTCGCATTGAAGGTGGCTTACGAGTACAACCAGGACGGCTACTCAAAGGGCAAGGGATGGCGTTTTATCCTAAAGCCATTGGTTGCTCTGTTCGATAAGATTCTATTTGAGAAGGTACGCGCAGGCTTTGGCGGCAACATCAAATTCTTTGTTGGTGGCGGTGCTTTGCTTGACTCTGAGTTGCAGCGTTTCTTCTATGCTGTAGGTATGCCTATGTTGCAGGGTTATGGTCTGTCAGAGGCTACACCAATCATCTCGGCAAACTCATTGGGCAAGAAGCTTCACCGCTTTGGCTCATCAGGTTTGGTTATCCAGCCTTTGGAGATTAAGATTCTCAACGACGAGGGCGAGGAGATGCCAACAGGAGTGAAGGGTGAGATTGTCATCAAGGGCGAGAATGTTATGGCGGGTTATTGGAAGAACCCATCAGCCACTGCCGAGACCGTCAAGGATGGTTGGCTATACACAGGCGATATGGGATATATGGCGGAGGATGGTTTCCTCTATGTATTGGGTCGTTTCAAGAGTTTGTTGATTGCTGCCGATGGCGAGAAGTACAGCCCCGAGGGTATGGAGGAGGCTATTGTGGATAAGTCGAAGCTTATCGACCAGATTATCATCTACAACAACCAGAGTCCATTTACATCAGCTATCGTGGTGCCTAACCGCGACGCCGTACGCTCGATGCTCGCAGGCAAGGATGACGAGGAGTCATTGAAGGCTGTTGCGCAGGCTATCACGAAGGAGATTGACAAGTATCGCACAGGCGGCGAGTATGCCGACGAGTTCCCTGACCGTTGGTTGCCAGGCGCTGTGGCTATTGTTGGAGAGCCATTTACCGAGCAGAATGGTTTGGTGAACAGCACAATGAAGATTGTGCGTGGCAAGGTCGAGGAGCGTTATGCCGACCGTCTGGAGTATGTATATACACCAGAGGGCAAGAAGGCTACTAATCCAAAGAACCTGGAGGCTATCAAACAGATTGCAAAGTAGAGATACTTTTTTTTTCAAAAGAGAGGTGGGTGTTTTTAACGTAAACACTCACCTTTTATTTGAAATAACTTTTCTATTCTACTACATACCACGTGTAACCATTGGCAGGAATAGTAACCTGCAATGTCACGCTGTAATCACGGTTTAGCTTGTAGCTACGCACCCTTCCCTCCTGCTCGCGAATGCGCGCCATCTTCTCAAGACCTGTGTAATAGAGTGGCAGATTGATAGTGCGCACCATATCCGTGTCGGTTGGGTTGTAGAACATCGCCAGCGCCTTCTCCTTGAGCGTAGGATTGACGTGCATAATACCATCCCAATCGCGCGCATCAGGCTGACGCAGATGGATAATATCGCTGTTGAGTATCTCGCGATACCTCTTATACCAGGAAATAACCTCTATAACAACCTGCTTCGTCTGCTCGGTGTCATACAGGCGAGGACCTCGGTAACAAGCCTGCACGCCCGCACCATAGTTCTGGAACATCAGCGTCTTATACTCGTAGAGATGCTCACATAATGGCTCCAACGTAGCCGCCGCACCTCCGCCGTGATACTGAACCAATGGCACAAAGCTCCACAACGACGATGGCATACGCTCCCACGTGCAACGATAGTTGATTTGGCGGGTGTGGATAAGCTGTCGCTCACGTGGCAACGACCAGTTCACTTCACGATAGCCAATAGCGACCTTTGTCGAGCCATTGAGGAGATAGTAATCGGGCACATTTATATATATACCATTCTCGCACATCCAATTGTATAGTTTCGTAATCTTATGGAACTGACGCCATTGCGAGTCGTTCAGACCCTTGTGATGGGTATGGGTGGTCGAGGCACATACATCGCCTGGATATGAGCCATCGTGCTCAAGGCAGGTCATACCTGTGCGTTCGATAAAAGTTTTAATCTTATCAAAATACTCATACCCCCAATCGCTGCACAGACAGGGCGAGCTGCCGAAGGTCATACCGCCACGCTTGCCCGTTTTGGGGTTTATAACATCCACATCATCGCCTATCCAGCGACTTGCCAGCAGCGAGTAACAACCCAGCTCCACACCCTTCGAGTTGGCATAATCCACCAACTCCTTGAAGCGGGCAATATTCTCCTCGGATATATCCTCGGCGTTGAGCTTTGCACCAAAACTGATGATAACCATCTCGTAACCGCACTCCTCGCATTGGTCAACGGCGCGACGGACAACCGCAGGGTCAGCCGACGTAAGGTGCATAAAGATAGGATTCTCCGATGTCCAGGGGGCAACCGTCAGCTGCATTCGACGCTTGAAGAGTCCCATTCGCTCGCGGTCGTAAGAGTCCATCGGCATCTCATAGACCATATACGAAGAGAAAGGCTCGTCGCGCGTAATCTCCACATCGGGTCCAACCTCCATACTCACATCCAGGATGCAGGGTGTTCGCAAACTGTAACTTGTCTGCGAGGTGTACTCCTCGTCCACCACCCAATGCTCCACACAGTCTGTCTCACGCTCGGTAAAGCCTGGTCCTGCGTGGTAATCGCTCTCGATGTGAATATTGGGCAGGAGAAAGTTATTTGCATCGCTCTCCTCGACAGGCGACTCGGGCTCGGCAAAGGCGAGGTACTCCAATTTGAACGAATCCAGATTAACAGCCTCACCATTGTTGAATATCTCCATTCGCTTGCGAATAAGAGGGATATGGTTATATATATCGTAATATAGTTTTACCTTCAAATCCTTCACCTCACCTACACCTCGAAGCGTAAAGACAAGCACCTTGCCCGTTGGCAGCGACTTATTCAACGCCCAGCGACGACGTGCCCACTTTAGCGTGGGGATATTCTCCTCAACCTCAAAATCCTCAACGATAAACGAGTCCGCTTTGGCTGTCATCTGCTCCAGCCACTCCTCCTTGTAGTAACCGCGCTCACTCTGACCGTCAAGACCTCCCAGGTGCCAGCGCTTGCCGTTGATTACCAACTCTCCCTCGGAGCTCACAGCACGCAACATACTCTCCGAGGTCATCTGATTGATGATATCGACCGTTGCAAGATTGGGCGTCAGGCGAAATACGCGCGCAACCAAGCCGTTTGATATTACAATCGACTTTCCATCCTCGCCAGCCCAAACTCCAGCCTTAAACCGTGATGGGTCAATAAGCCAGTCACCTTCGCACTTTGCTGTTGTGGAGTAGTCGGCTACGGGAAGGCTCTTGAGTCGGGAGCTTATCCTCGTCCAATCACTATGGGATGAATTTTCAGCCGTTACTACAACATCTGTCGCAGACGATACTGGCTTGGCATAGAGATTAAGGCTGATAATAGATACAAGAACAAGCCCAAGAAGTGAATATCGTTTCATAATGTAGTTTTTTGGTTAAGTTTGTTACAAATATAGTGATTTTCATCTATCCATTAAGCCCCGAAGCAACAAATATTACAATTGGGGCAGATAATAACAATTCTGTCAATGCAGAAAAAATTCTTCGCCCATAGTATGGGAATAACAATGATTTTTTATAAATTTGCAACACTTTATTCATTTGCGGTAATAGCTCAGTTGGTAGAGCATCGGCTTCCCAAGCCGAGGGTCACGGGTTCGAGTCCCGCTTACCGCTCAAGGGTTGAAAATCTATAATTAGGTCAAAAGGGACTTAACCCGTGACCCTCATCACCCCTTCCAGGGGCTGGGGGTGTAAATATAAATTCACGCACAACTCGTGCTTGCACGAGTTTCGAGTCCCGCTTACCGCACTCTTATTATCAGCCGTTTACACTTTTGTGGGCGGCTGATTTATTTTTAATGCACACACAATTTGCAAACAAAATCACTTTACGCTATATTTGTATAAGTTTTTTATTTCACAAACCACTACATACAACTTAAACAAACAATATGAGGCATTTACTAACCACTCTTCTACTTCTTGTAGCGCAAATCTCATTTGCTCAGATTAGTGAAGTCCCATTTGCCGACCCATTCGTTTTGCTGGAGGATGGAGTATATTATGCCTATGGTACTCACGCAGGCGACGGCATTGAGGTATATACCTCACGAGATTTGAAGAACTGGACGTACGGCGGTCTGGCACTTCACAAAGACGACACCACACAGAAGCGTTGGTTCTGGGCTCCAGAGGTATATCATCTCGGCGACAAATACTATATGTATTACTCTGGCAATGAACGTCTTTACATTGCCACAAGCGACTCTCCTATGGGACCTTTTCGTCAGGTAGGTGACCAGATGATGAAGGATGTCATAGGCGACCGATACTCTATCGATGCAACAATCTATTTCGACGATGATGGCACCACCTGGATGTTTTTCGTTCGCAACACCGACGGCAACTGCATCTGGCAGGTACAACTCGACAAGGACCACATCACGCCAATAGCCAGCACCTTGAAGAAGTGCATCAACGTGAGCGCAGCGTGGGAGGATATATGGCCCCGCGTGAACGAGGGTCCCAACATCGTTAAGCATAATGGAGTATATTACCTGACCTACTCAGCAAACAGCTATGAGAGTCAGGACTACGGTGTGGGCTACGCCACAGCAACCTCACTCGATGGCAAGTGGACAAAATTTGAAGGCAACCCTATCCTGCGCCGCTACAAGGAGTTGGTTGGCACGGGTCACCACACCCTCTTCAAGGATAAGCGCGGCAAGCTCCGCATAGCCTTCCACGCCCACCAATCAACAACCCACATACATCCCCGCACGATGTATATCGGCACGATGAAGTTCTCTAAAGATGGTATTCTGCATATGACCGACAAGGGCTTCATCCGCCCAAAAAGCGACAGACCCGATATTGTAAAATAATGTAAACTAAATAGTATAATTTATGAGAAAGATGTTATTATTGGTGCTTGCGCTCACAGTTTCAGCGTCAGCACAGATGACAATGGCTGCCGAGCCAACTACTGCGGCAGCGGAGACAGCAAAGAGCAGCTCAAAACAAAAGAGCGCAAAGTATTGGAACAAAATGGCAGAGGGTATGTCGCAGGCGCTTATTGACAGATTCTGGGGCGCTAACTTCTACGGTTTCGACAAGCGCTACTATTTCAACTATGGCAGCAACCTCTCAAACCTTACGACAAACCACTATTGGCCACAGGCGCACGCGATGGATGTCGTGGTCGATGCCTATATGCGTTCGGGCAAGAAGCAGTATCTCGACCTCTACCCACTATGGTGGGAGGGCGCACCCAAGTTCAACTTCTCGGGTCGCCGCGAGGATGCCTGGTGGAATGTCTTTGTCGATGATATGGAGTGGATTGTGTTGGCGCAGATTCGTATGTGGGAGAGCACAGGCGAGAAGAAGTACATTGAGAAGGCTCGCCAGATGTACGACCAATGGATTTGGACAACGTGGGGTCCCGAGGATGAGGCTCCCTGGTATGGCGGCATCACCTGGAAGACCGATGTAGCAAAGTCGAAGAACGCCTGCTCAAATGGTCCTGCGGCACTTATCGCGGCACGCCTTTACAACTTCTACGACAAGGCAGGCTTCGTAGGCGGCAAGGCAAAGGAGGAGTATCTGAGCGAGGCAAAGAAGATTTACCATTGGTTGCGCAAGGTGCTTTTCGATGCGAAGCGCGGCGCGGTGGCTGACAGTATCAACGGTCGCGGTCAGGTAAACCGTCGCTGGATATTCACCTACAATCAGGGCACATTCCTCGGCGCAGCGCACGAGCTTTATAAGATTACGGGCGACAAGCAGTATCTCGATGATGCAGTCCTTGCAGCCAACTATGTTATCGAGCATATGAGCAACAACCGCGGCGTGCTGGAGGATGCTGCAGGTGGCGATGGCGGTTTGTTTCACGGCATCTTCTTCCGCTACTTTGTAAAGCTCATCAACGATGAGACTTTGGACACAGCAACCCGCACAAAATTCCACAACTACCTCACTCACCTCGCAACATCGATGGCAGAGAATGGCATCAACCCCAAAACTTACCTCTATGGAGGCAAGTGGTGGGATGCCCCAAAGAGCGTAACGGGCGTACCTCTCACATCTCATCTTTCGGGATGTATGCTGATGGAGGCTATGTGTGTGCTAAAACCTTTGGAGTAGAGATTAGAAGATTACGATAAAAGGGCGAATATCTCGCCCTTTTATCGTAATCTGTATTTAAGAAACAACTTGCGTGCTACAAGTAAGAAGAAAATCACTCCCGCTAGATTAACCACCCACGCGCCCCAGAAGGCTGCGTGATAGCCCCAATACTCCGACAGAGCTCCTCCGACCAAAATACCCAAGCCGACGCCTATATCCCACGACACCAGCAGCGTCGAGTTGGCTGTGCCGCGCTGTTCGTGAGGAGCCAGATTGATAAACATAGTCTGAAAGGCAGGGAACATATGACCATTACCCAAGCCAATGATAAGCGCCGCACCGTAATATCCCCATAGGTTATGCACCGCCGCAAACAGCAGATAACCAAATACCGACACCACCACACCAAACGAGGCATTTTCGACAATCCTACCCTTTCGCAGAGTGCGGCTACCCACCAGTCGCGAACAGATAAGACCAATCGATAGTATCATAAAGAACAATCCTGTACCGCCCGTAATACCAAGCTCCTCCTTGCCATAGATTGCAAGATAGGTTGCCAGCACACCATACGAAAACGATAGGCAGCACATCGCAATGCCCAGACTCCACCCCTTAAGCAGCAGGAAGCGGTCGAGCGAGAGTTTTTGTTTATTGGTAACTATCTCTTTTTTAGGCAACTTGAGCGTAGAGCTGATTACCAAACCAAACAGAGCAAACAACAGCGACAGCACAAAGAGCAGGTCATAACTCTCACACGCCTGATATATCACAAGCGCCACCGTAGGACCTATCGCCGTAGCTATGTTGTTGCTCAAACCGTAGTATCCTATTCCCTCGGCACGACGAGTGGGGTGCAACACATCAATCGCCACGGTGCTATTCGCCACCGTCGTAGCTCCAAACGGAAAGCCGTGCAGCGTACGTACCACAGCAAACAGAGCCACCGTACCAGCCACGATATAGCCCGCAAACAGAGCCATAAAGAAGAAATAACTCACCAGTAGCACCATCTTACGCGGAAAACTATCTACAAAATATCCGCTGAAGGGTCTGACAAGCAGAGCCGTGAGCGTATAACCCGACAATACCATACCGATTAAGTCCTTATCAGCCCCAAACTCCTCCGACATATAGAGTGGCAACAGTGGCGTAAGCAGCATAAACGAGAAGAATATCATAAAGTTAGATATCCACGCCTTCGTGTAGTTTGAGTTCCACAGAGCTATTTTAGGGTTATTATCAACGTCTGCTTTCATCCTTTCGATTGCTTTTTCGATGCAAATATACGGCAAAAGTGGCAAGATTATTCCTTCCTGGCTGCATTATTTCCCATTAGGCGCACACGATAACGAAAAAAAATGTATTTTTGTGATATAAAAGAGTCAGGTTATGAGCAGCGTAGCAGATTTTCTCACTGCCGAACATAAAACGGCATTTTCAATTGAGGTGTTACCTCCCGTCAGAGGCAAGAGCATTGAGCAGGTATTCAAGACCATCGACCGCTTGATGCCCTTCAATCCCGCATATATCAACATCACCACACACCGCACCGAGGTACAATATCGTGATATGGGTGACGGCACGTTCCAGCGCTTCACCGAGCACACACGCCCAGGCACAGTAGCCATCGCCGCCGTGCTCAAGGAGCGTTATCATATTCCCACCGTACCACACGTTATATGCAGTGGCTACTCACGCACAGAGCTTGAAAACGAGCTTATCGACCTTGAGTATCTGGGCATAACTGACCTTCTGGTGTTGCGTGGCGACCGCGCCCGAGGCGACAACCGCTTCATCCCCGTCGAGGGTGGTCATTCACACGCTGCGGAGCTATGCCGTCAGGTGGAGGAGTTCAACAACGGCAAGATGCTCAACGGTAAGGAACACGAGCCTCTCGGCGAGCGTTTTACCTTCGGTGTGGCAGGCTACCCCGAAAAGCACGAGGAGGCGATGAATATCGAGAGCGACATCGCTCACCTGAAGGAGAAGATTGACTCTGGCGCGAAATATGTTGTGACACAGATGTTCTTCGACAACAGCCGTTACTTCGCTTTCGTGGAGCGTTGCCGCGAGGCGGGCATCACAGTGCCTATCATCCCAGGCATCAAGCCCCTCACATCGCTCACACAGCAGTCGCTACTGCCCAAGACCTTCCACATCGACCTGCCCGAGGAGCTTGCCAAGGAGTTCCGTCGATGCCGTACGAACGACGACGTGAAGGCGCTGGGCGTAGAGTGGGGCATCGCACAGGCGCGCGAACTGAAGGCGGCAAACGTGGCGAGCATACACTTCTACTCGATGAATGCTGCGGCAAGTATCGAGGCAATCGCAAAAGCTGTATATTAGTATGAAGATTAACGATATAGCAAGCCAGCGCATCCTCATTTTGGATGGTGCGATGGGCACAATGATACAACGCTATCACCTCACGGAAAAGGATTTTCGTGGCGAGGAGTTTGCGGCGCATCCCAACAATTTGGCAGGTAACAACGACATCCTTTCGCTAACACGTCCAGACGTTATCTCTGCCATACATCGCCAATATCTTGAGGCGGGCGCTGATATTATTGAGAGCTGCACATTCTCTTCGCAGCGTATATCACAACAGGAGTACCACACCACTCATCTTGTGCGTCGCATAAACCTTGCGGCTGCACAGTTAGCACGCGCCGAGGCAGACCGTATGAGCGCACTCACGCCCGACAAGCCTCGCTTTGTGGCGGGCTCGGTAGGTCCTACGGGCAAGACCGCCTCGATATCACCCGATGTGGATAACCCCGCCTTCCGCGCAGTAGATTTCGACACCTTGCGCGAAGCGTACGTTGAACAGATTGACGCTTTGGTCGATGGAGGGGTTGATTTACTCCTTATCGAAACACTCTTTGATACGCTCAACGCCAAAGCTGCCCTCACCGCCGCCGAGGAGGTATTTTCGTCAAAGGGCAAACGCCTGCCCGTGATGTTGTCGGCAACGATTGCTGATGCAGCAGGCAGAATGTTGGCAGGGCAGACATTGGAGGCATTTCTCTGTTCGGTGGCTCACTTCCGACCATTCAGCGTGGGACTAAACTGCTCGTTTGGAGCGGAGCAGATGACACCATTGCTAAAGCAGTTAGCATCTATATCACTCTTTCACATAAGCGCATACCCCAACGCTGGTATCCCAAACCAGATGGGCGAATATGACCAGACGCCAGAGATTATGGCGCGCCACATTGCGCACTTTGCCGAGCTTGGATTGGTAAATATCGTGGGAGGCTGTTGTGGCTCCACGCCCGACCATATACGTTCGATTGCAGCGGCGGTGGCAAGCCTTAAACCACGCCCCGAGCAGCAGGGCAAACTCCCCTGGCTCGCAGGTCTGGATGGGTTTCACACTGGCAACGGTTTTATCAACGTGGGCGAGCGATGCAACGTGGCTGGTAGCCGCAAGTTCCTGCGCCTGATAAACGAAGGCAACTATGATGAGGCTCTCGCCATAGCTCGCAAGCAGGTTCGTGACGGGGCGATGATGCTCGATATAAATATGGACGATGCAATGCTCGACACGAGCAAGGAGATGTGTCACTTTCTCAATCTGATGGCATCCGACCCCGAGGTGGCGCGCGTGCCTTGGATGATTGACTCATCGCGCTTTGAGGTGATTGAGGCGGCGCTGAAGTGCATACAGGGTAAGGCTATTGTAAACTCCCTCTCACTAAAAGAGGGCGAACAACTATTCCTTGAGCGTGCCGAGAAAATTAAGCGTGCAGGCGCGGCATTGGTCGTAATGGCGTTTGACGAGGAGGGTCAGGCGACCACTTTCGAGCGCCGCATAGCTATCTGCGAGAGAGCATACCGCCTACTCACCGAGCGCATAGCATTCCCAGCAGAGGATATAATTTTTGACCCCAACATACTCACCATCGCTACGGGTATGAGCGAACACGACAGTTACGCTCTGGACTTTATCCGTGCTACGGAGTGGATACACAATAATCTGCCGCAGGCGAAGGTCAGCGGTGGTGTGAGTAACCTGTCGTTCTCATTGCGCGGCAACAACTATATGCGCGAGGCAATGCACGCCACATTCCTCTACCACGCCATCCAGGCGGGTATGGATATGGCTATTGTAAACCCCTCGACAAAGGTGATGTATGAGGATATACCTAAACCATTGCTTGAGGTGCTGGAAGATGTGATACTCTGCCGCCGCGCAGATGCCACCGAACGTCTGATTGCCGCAGCTGCCAATTTCCAGGCAGAGCCAGCGCAACAGACAACATCTCAAAACAGACAAGATACCCCTCTTACAGAGCGACTTGCACAAGCCCTGCAACGTGGCGAGGATGAATTCCTCCAAGAGGATATCGAGGAGGCACTTGCCACCTACCCCACCGCAGCCGCAATTATCGAGCAACCGTTGATGGAGGGTATGGCGCGCGTGGGCAGGCTCTTTGGCGAGGGAAAGATGTTCCTTCCGCAGGTGGTAAAAAGCGCTCGCACGATGAAACATGCCGTAGAGTTGCTGCAACCCCATATCGAGGCGTCGCAACAGAGCGCATCATCGACAAAGGCGGGTCGTTATCTGCTGGCAACGGTGAAGGGCGACGTGCACGATATTGGCAAAAATATCGTCAGCGTTATCCTATCGTGCAACAACTTCGAGGTGATTGACCTTGGCGTGATGGTCGAGGCGGAGAATATTGTTCAAGCAGCAAAGGAGCATAAGGTTGATTTCATTGGTTTAAGTGGTCTGATTACCCCATCGCTTGAGGAGATGTGCCACGTAGCACGCGAACTGAAGGCGGCAGGCATAAGCGTTCCGCTGATGGTGGGTGGCGCGACGACATCGGCACTGCATACGGCGGTGAAGATTGCGCCGCTATATGATGGTGCGGTGTTCCACGTCAAGGATGCAGCACAAAATCCACTGCTTGCAATGAAACTTCTGGGCGAGGAGCGTGACGCTACCATAGCCCAACTCAAGGCGGAGCAGGCTGCCCTGCGCGCACCACAACCTACAAAGCCAGCCGCAACCACAGCCGACCGTCTGAAGATAGACTGGCAGAAGAAGCAATTCACAAAACCGACATTTACAGGTGTGCGTACCATCGACAAGATTGCAATCTCGCAGGTGCGCCACTATATAAATTGGATACATTTCTACAACTTATGGCAGGTTACAGCGTCAAGTGACGAGGCTACCACATTGCGCCGTGAGGCAGAGGCTATGCTTGACGAGATGGAGCAGAAACAACACACGCTTATAGCACGTGTGGGTCTATTTGAGGCTTATTCAACCGACCACAGTATATGTCTGCGCCACGATGCGGAATGCCCTTGCTGCGGCGGAGCGGAGCAATACACCGAGATAGCAACACCTCGCCAGAAAACGCCCAACGCTGAGGGCATAGCGCTCTCGCTCTGCGACTTTGTTGCGCCCCAGGGTGCTGGCGACCACGCAGGAGCCTTTGCCGTAACCATTTCGCAGTCGCTGCTTAAAGAGCTGGTGGAGCTAAAGTCGAGCGACCTTCATCACGCCTTGATGTTGCAGAGTCTGTGCGACCGTCTGGTGGAGGCTGCGAGCGAGTGGCTGCACGAGAGGGTACGCAAAGAGTTGTGGGGTTACGCACCAAACGAGCAACTCTCAACAAAAGAACTTTTCCAGGCTGCTTACGATGGCATACGCCCCGCCATTGGCTACCCATCGCTGCCCGACCAGCGCACGATATTCCCCGTAGCGCGTCTGCTCGACGTGGAGAAGATAGGAATAGTTCTCACCGAAAACGGCGCTATGTATCCACAATCATCCGTTTGCGGATTATACATCGCCAGCAGCGAAGCACGATATTTTGTAATATAGTAACAAAAAACCAATGATATGAGTCAGAATTTAGAGTTATGCCCAAACTCGCTTGTAGCCTATCTGGGTAAGCCAAGCGAGGAGTTTACCAAAGCCGACATCGTTCGTTACATCAAAGAGAACGAGATAAGAATGGTCAATTTTATGTATCCTGCTGCAGATGGCAGGTTAAAGACCCTGAACTTTGTCATCAACAACGCAGCCTATCTGGATGCTATCCTTACCTGTGGCGAGAGAGTGGATGGCTCAAGTCTCTTCCCATTCATCGAGGCGGGCAGTAGCGACCTCTATGTCTTACCACGCTTCGCAACAGCATTCCTCGACCCATTTGCCGAGCTGCCTACACTCTCGATGCTCTGCTCCTACTTCAACAAGGATGGCGAGCCATTGGAGAGTTCTCCAGAGAATACACTGCGCAAGGCGTGCCGCGCCTTTAATGAGGTGACAGGAATGGAGTTTCAGGCGATGGGCGAGCTGGAGTATTATGTCATTGCTCCCGACGAGGGTGTCTTCCCCGCAACCGACCAGAAGGGTTACCACGAGTCTGCCCCTTATGCCAAGTTCAACGAGTTCCGCACACGCTGCATGTCCTACATTGCGCAGGCAGGTGGCGAGATTAAGTATGGTCACTCGGAGGTGGGTAACTTCTCACTCGATGGACTTATCTACGAGCAGAACGAGATTGAGTTCCTGCCCGTGAAGGCGGAGCGAGCTGCCGACCAGCTGATGATTGCCAAGTGGATTATCCGCAACCTCGCCTACCAATATGGCTACGACATCACCTTTGCCCCAAAAATCACCACAGGCAAGGCGGGCTCGGGTCTGCACATTCATATGCGAATTGTAAAGGATGGCAAGAATCAGATGCTTGAGGGTGGCGTTTTGTCAGCCTCGGCGCGTCGTGCCATTGCGGGTATGATGGAGCTTGCACCATCAATCACAGCCTTCGGGAACACAAACCCAACATCATACTTCCGCCTTGTGCCACATCAGGAGGCACCGACAAACATCTGCTGGGGTGACCGCAACCGTTCGGTATTGGTGCGTGTTCCGCTGGGATGGGCAGCAAAGAGCGATATGTGTCAGAAGGCAAACCCATTAGAGCCACAGAGCAACTACGACACCACACAGAAGCAGACTGTGGAGATGCGCTCACCAGATGGCTCCGCCGACATCTATCAGCTCATAGCAGGTCTGGCTGTGGCGTGCCGTTATGGTTTTGAGATGGAGAATGCGCTGGAGATTGCCGAGCGAACATATGTAAATGTGAACATCCACCAGAAGGAGAACGAGGATAAGCTCAAGAACTTGGCACAGCTGCCCGACAGTTGTGCGGCGTCGGCTGATTGTCTGGAGCGTCAGCGTGCAATCTTTGAGAAGCATAACGTATTCAGCCCTGCAATGATTGACGGCATCATCAAGCGTCTGCGCTCTTATGGCGACAGCACTCTGCGCCAGGAGATTGACGGCAATCAAGAGGAGATGTTAAAACTTGTAAACCGATACTTCCACTGTGGATAATGAACCACACGAAAATTTATATTGCGCCAATTCTCAAACGAGGGTTGGCGTTTTTATTCGGGGGGGGGCGGCATCCTCTTTTTATTATAAGGTATCGGCTACAAAATGGCACATTTTACAAAAAAAAGTGGCATTTGTATAAAAAATTCCACTACTTTGTATTGCAAACTACCAAAAAGTTTGTATATTTGCATTACCAAACTATTACAATTATCTTTTTTCAAACAATTTTTAACGATGAAAGAGACGATTAACGTAAACATCGCACAGCAGGCATTCACAATGGATATGGATGCCTATCAGACTCTCACTGCCTACCTCGATGACATTGGTCGCCGCCTCTCACCCACCGACACCGAGACGCTTGGCGACATCGAGAGCCGCATTGCAGAGATTTTTCGCGAACGCGTACCCTCTCCGATGATGGTCATCACCTATGGCGTTGTGCGCAGCGTGATGAATCAAATCGGCGACCCTGAACTCTTTGGCGAGGCATACCGCCCGATGCGCGACAGCAACGGCAACCCCCGCTTCCCAGGCGAGGAGCCACGCAAGCTCTTCCGCCCACGCTCACCTCGCTCGATTGCGGGTGTATGTAGCGGTATTGCCAACTACTACTCGATTGATGTGACACTTGTTCGCATAATCTTCATTGTCGGCTTCTTTGCAGGCTTCTCGACAGGTCTGTTATATCTGATTATGTGGATTGCCATAAGCGAGGAGCCACAGCAGGTAATTAAACCAGAGTCTAACCAAGAAAACAAGGCGTAGCTATGAACGAAGATAACGTAAAAGTACAGATGCGAAAGGGAATCCTTGAGTATTGCATCCTCTCGATACTCTCACGCGGGGACTCCTACGCACCCCAAATCATCTCGGAGCTCAAGGAGGCGCAGATGATTGTTGTCGAGGGTACGCTCTACCCTATCCTCACACGCCAGAAGAATGCGGGGCTGCTGACTTACCGTTGGCAGGAATCTACGCAGGGTCCACCACGAAAATACTATATGCTCACCGAGGAGGGTCGCCGCCAGCTTGCACTGCTTGACGAGGCGTGGGACGAGATGGTGGAACAGATACGCATCATCCGACACGGCGAACACACTGCCAACGAAGAATAACCCGCCCTCTCAACTATTACAACGACTATTACAACAAGAGATTCAACAAAAAATTACAATTATCAAAAAAGCTCTCAAACTATGAAAACAATAACTAAAATCGCGCTCACTTTAGCCGCCGTAATCATTGCGACTTCAGCCTTCGCAGCGCGCGACAATAAGTGCCAACTGCGTGGCTCTGGCAATATTACCTCAAATGAGATTACAATTTCAAACAACTACTCCGTAATACTCGCAACAAACAGCGTGAAGGTAACAATGACCGAGCAGGAGGGCAAGAACGTAAAGATTGAAGCCGACGACAATGTGATGGAGTGGGTTGTGTGCGAGGTGAAGGGCGATATCCTTGAAGTGACTGTGAGAAAGCCCAACTGCAACTCTTACAGCAACTTGAACGTAACAGTCACAATACCCAAAAACGAGAAGTTGCAGCGCATCGAGAGCCGTGCGTCGGCAAACGTACATATCAAACCTACGCTCACGGGCGACAACAAGCTTTTCCTGCGTGCATCATCGAGTGCAGATATAGTGATAAACCGCGCCGAGAAAAAGAAGGTCGGCATTGACGCTTCGTCATCTGCCAACGTAAGCGGTGCTTTCATGGCAGAGTTTTGTGCAATGAAGGCATCATCGTCGGCTGATATTGAGGCATCGGTGCTTGTCGATGAGCTATCACTCTGTGCAAGCTCATCGGGCAGAGTGGAGTTAAACGGCGTAGCAACAACTATCTCCGCTGAGGCTTCATCATCGGGCGATATCTTCTGCTCAAATGTGAGCGCACAAACGACATTCGGCGCTGCATCATCAAGCGGGAAAATCGTATTCAACTGCTTAGGCAGGCTCATTGCGAAAGCCTCTTCAAGTGGCGACATCATCTCGACCAACTCGGCTGCCCAAACTGCCTCGGTGCAGGTTGCATCGGGTGGTACGGTAAAGCTCAAGTGTGACGGCACGCTTACTGCACAGGCTTCATCAGGTGGCGATATTCGCTATACGGGTGATTGCAAAGTTGAATTTGTACAGACCGCAAGCGGAGGCTCAATCAAGAAGTTTTAACCCGTTAAAGAAGATTTACAACTATGAACGAGATAAAGAAATGCAGCTTGGCGGGTATATCCTTCACACTTGAGACTGACGCATACGCCGCCCTGAACGAATACATAGCTTCGCTCCAGAACGCATACCGTGACGACCCCGACGGCGAGGAGATTGTAGCCGACATCGAGGCTCGTATTGCGGAGCTGATACTCTCGGCTGTATCTGCCGATGCGATAGTAACAAAGCCGCTGATTATGAACATCATCAAGCAGCTTGGCTCTGCCGAGGAGATTGACAGCGAGCAACCCGACCACGGCCCCGAGCCACGTCAGGCGGAGACAACCGACCCCAGCGGCAACCCACGCATACCACGCCGTCTGTATCGCGACGTGCAACGCCATAAGCTCGGCGGTGTCTGCGCTGGCATTGCCAACTACTTCGATATTGACCCTACGCTGGTACGCCTGGCTGCTATTGCACCCATTCTGACATGGTTGTTTGGCGTGATGAATCTATTTTTGCTGCACTATATCGAGGCCTTTATGGGACAGCTCGCGGGTTTGGTCGTTCTGGGTTATATCGTGATGTGGTTCACCATCCCGCCCGCCTCTACGGCACGTCAGAAGCTGGAGATGAAGGGAGAGCGCATCACCACCGACAGCATACGTGAAAACGTGCAGCAGGCAACCTCCGAGGAGCGCTCGCGCACTATCCTTGCCGATATTGTCAATGTGATAGGAAAAATACTGCTTATCTGTCTGAAGATATTGGCAGCCATAATACTTGTCGGATTGGTTGTGGGCGTATGTGTATTGGGCATGGTGGCGATAGCGGGCATGCCAATGCTCGGCTTTAACCTGCCTACGGGAATTTCGCTTATCTCGTTCTTCCTTGTAGCGATTATTCCACTATTGGCACTTATATATCTGGTGGTTATGTTATTGCTCTCACTACGACCAAAGGGCAAGGTATTGCTTGTGGCATTCATTATCTGGATTGTCGCTTTAGTCGGAATGACTATCTCGGCGATAAAGTCGCCTGCAAGCTTCCCGAACTCGATTGAGAATCTCTTTGAGTCGGTCTTTGAGCATGATGAGGAGATACTCTACAAGGAGTTCACGCAGGAGGAGATTGACGCGTGGCGCAACGAGAACAAATCAAGCAACGAGTTATACCTCTCGCAGGAGCAGATAGACGAGTGGATACGTCAAGGCAGGTCAAATGAGGCTATTTTCAACTCAATAGACTCGATGAACAACGAGTGGATGAAGGAGATAGAGAAGGCTCTGGAGGTTGTTGATGAATATGAGGATGAGATAAACGAGGCGATCGAGGAGGCTGAACGCACAGGACAGACGCAGGTCATCACCACAGGAGGCAACATCCAAAACAAGCGAAACAAGGGCATCACCCGCTCAACCCGCCTCACATTGGGCGACCAATACACAAGCTGCCACAACAACGGCGACCGTATGGTTATCTTCTGTGGCATGCAAAGCGATGTGAAGCGTTGCGAAGAGGATTTGACATTCGAGCAGACACGCCTTACATTCTCAACCCCAAAGGGTAACTACTCAATCGAGCGTGACGGCAAGGTCTATAAGGAGGGTAAGCGAATAGAGGATGTAGCGGTTGAGAATATTGACGAAAAGACAAAATCATTCTACTTCGTGGTTGATAACGTGAAGGTTAAATACGATGTAGGCGAGAATGTTGATTTTGACGCGCTATCGAAAAACACCCTCAACGGCATATTTGGCGCAACAAGCTCGATTTTCAAGCTGGCGGGTGGCGTTATCCAATTAGCGAGCAACATAATCGGTGCAACAGGCAGCGCGCTGGGCAGCATTGACGTAAACGGTCTGGCTGTCGAAGCACAGAAAGAGTTGAACGAGGCACAAAAGGAACTCAACAAAGCGCAGGAGGAGCTAAACGAGGAGCAGAAAAAAATCAATAAAGAGATTCAATCAATGAATAAATAGTCAAAAACCCCATCATAGCATTATTTTTGACGGCGAGGAGGATCGGCACAGAGGGTCTCTCCTCGCTTTTTTTGCTTTTTAATTTATATGCCTTATATTTTCAAAATTATTTTCTTAAATTTGTGTGACAAAACAACACAAAACTACTACTATGCATAGACGATTATTACTACTTTGTGCATTGATTATTTCATTAAATATTTCAACGGCACAAACAATCGACTTCAACTCTGCGACAGACTATTCGCCCTACATTTTCGGACATAACCTCGAGCATACCCGAGCTGCTGTGAATGGAGGATTGAGCGCACAGATGCTCAAAAACCGTAAATTCGCAGGCAAGCCCTCACGCAACGAAGGCGTTGCTTCGAAGTGGTTTGGTATTGGCGAAAAGGTATTCTTCACAAAAGAGGATTTTGATGATGTATATGTACGACACCTGCATCTGCATAATATGCATCGTTGGAATGAGTTGGGCTCACAAGCGATACAAAATCTCAAAGGTGGCAACACAGCAGGTCTGGGACAATATGAGATTGCATTGCAGAAGGGCAAAGAGTACACCCTGCGCACCGTAACAAGGGTGAATATGCCTATCAAACTCAATGTGGAGTTCACCAACCGCAAGGGCGACAAGGTATATGCAAGACATACGCTCTCGCTCTCGCCTTCAGGCAAGGAGTGGGAGATTTGCGAGTTCTCGATGAAATCACCTGCCGATGATAACGATGCAGCCATTCGCTACACATTCACTGAGCAAACCACTTTGAAATTTGGTGCATTGTCGATGATGCCATCAGACAACTTTCACGGTATGCGCAAAGATGTGGTTGCCAACCTGAAGGCAATACGCCCTCGTCTGTTGCGCTGGCCAGGAGGCAACTTCGCAGGCGAGTACCGCTGGAAGGATGGACTCTTACCTGTGGATGAGCGAGCTCCGTTGGGCGCAGCCACCGAAATTGAGACACAGCCATACACTGACGGTTATGACTACCACGAGATTAACACCGACGACTTTATCGCTCTGTGCCGAGAGGTAGGAGCAGAGCCAATGCTTACAATCAACGCCGCGTGGTGTACTCCAGAGGAGTGTGCCGAATGGGTGGAGTATTGCAATGGTGACGAGACAACTGAGTATGGAAAAATCCGTATTGAGCGAGGTTTCAAAGAGCCATTTAACGTAAAACTCTGGTCGCTCGGTAACGAAATGGGTTATTCTCACATGGAGGGACCAAAAGGACCTGAAGGATATGCCGCTATGGCAGAGAAACATGCCGATGCGATGTTGAAGGTATCGCCCGATTTGAAGTTATGCTCATCAGGACCATATCCAAATGATAATTGGGCACAAAAGTCTGCTGCGGCATTGGCAGATAAAGCCCCCTATGTGTCGTTGCACCGTTATTCACCAGATTATGCCGCCAACAACCGAGGTTTGATCCGCTACACCACACCAGAGGAGATAAAAACAACTTATAACAAAACAGTAAACTCGCTCACTGTAAATGTCAATATTGCACAGCATATGCGCAAGAGTTTGGATGCAACGGGCAAAAATCTGATGATATCGTTTGATGAGTGGAACCAATGGTATGCGTGGTATCGTCCTTCGTGTGTGACGGAGGGTATCTTCACAGCCCGTATGCTACACTTCTTCCTCAACGACAGCAACCCTCTGAATATGCCTATTGTCTGCTACTTCCAGCCTGTGGGCGAGGGTGCTATTATGATTGAGCCCACATCGAGCCACCTCTCGGCAAATGGTCAGATGTTCGCCGCAATGGCAACACATCAGGATGGCAAGTTGTGCAAGATTGAAAATAACGAGGACTACTCTACCGCTGCAACAATCACGGATGGAATTTTGACAATCACTCTTATCAATGCTGCGTATGACACGCCGCGAGATTTTGACTTTGCCATAAATGGCAAGATTCGAGTTGCAAAGCTATATTCATCCGACGACCTCACCCCATACAGCTATTTTGAGGAGTCTAAATTAAAGGCTTCGGCTGCCAAAGGCCACATCAAGACAACGCTTCCTCCACATAGCGTTGCTCTGCTCCGCATAGAACTTAAATAGTCAAAAACCCATCATAGCATTATTTTTGACGGCGAGGAGGATCGGCACAGAGGATCACTCCTCGCTTTTTTGTGCGAATAGTAATACGCATATTTATAAATTAAATATTTTTGCTTAAATTTGCGAAAGGAAATTAAAACAGAAAATTATGGCAACTATCAAATGTATCGGTATTCTTACTTCGGGAGGCGACGCTCCAGGTATGAACGCAGCAATTCGTGCGGTGACGCGTACAGCAATATATAATGGTTATAAGGTGAAGGGTATTATGCGTGGCTATCACGGTCTGGTCACAAACGAGATTGTGGAGTTTAAGTCGCAGAGCGTGAGCAATATCATCCAGCAGGGCGGCACAATCCTTAAAACTGCTCGCAGCAAGGAGTTCCGCACACCAGAGGGTCGTCAGCAGGCGTACGAGAATATGAAGGCTGCGGGCATTGATGCGTTGGTAGTCATCGGTGGCGACGGCTCATTGTCGGGAGCACAGCTCTTCGCCGAGGAGTTTGATGTGCCTATCGTGGGCTTGCCAGGTACTATCGACAACGACCTTGACGGCACTGACGAGACTATCGGCTACGACACGGCGTTGAACACAATCGTCGATGCGGTGGATAAATTGCGCGACACAGCAACAAGCCACGAGCGTTTGTTCTTTGTGGAGGTTATGGGTAACACGGCGGGTTACCTCGCACTGAATGGAGCTATCGCTTCGGGTGCCGAAGCAGCTATCATCCCCGAGCTGGAGACCAAGGTCGATCAGCTGGCAGAGCTTATCCACAACGGCTTCCGCAAGAGCAAGTCATCGGCTATCGTGCTGGTGGCGGAGAACAAGGCTACGGGAGGCGCACTCGGGTTGAAGGAGCGTATCAAGAAAGAGTTCCCTGAGTTTGACGCGCGTGTGACAATCCTGGGTCACTTGCAGCGTGGTGGCTCGCCAACAGCAAAGGATCGTATCCTGGCATCGAAGATGGGTGCAATGGCTATCGAGGCTCTGTCGGAGGGTCAGCGCAATGTGATGATTGGCATCAAGAATGGCGAGTTGGTCTATGTGCCATTCAAAAAGGCTGTGGCACACCAACAGAAGATGGAACTGAAGGATATGGATATTGTGAAGATTCTTTCAATCTAATACAAAGGGGTTGTCCAACAATAATGTTGAGCAACCCCATTTTTTTTAGAAGTTGTATAATTTTAGTCAGTCCCTAAATATTCTTGCTCCAAATGCCGCGCGTGATTTGCTTTCGCATAATAAACAGGTGCTTCGCCTTGTTCCATTGCAGCGTTACGGCATACCACGCCATAATAAGCAGGGTCGCTACCCACTTCAAGCACTCCTTCGCCTTCACGCGACCTATGCGGTGGTAGTAACGCGCACGGCGCAACTGACTGACGCCTACGTTATAGCTCAAGCGCGATAGGTACTCCTCGGTTAGCTTCTCCTTGGGAATGATGTGATACATCACCGCACCTGGCACATAGTAATACTTCGCCTCGGCAATCTGCAAGCGCTCAAACAGGTCGCACTCCTCGCCACCGATAAGCTGCTCGCCCACATATCCGAGCGAGGTATCAAACACTCCGTAACGGCGTACCGCAGAGCGGCGCAGAGCCATATTTCCGCCACCAGGAATACGTCCCGCAGGGAAGAGGCACACCTCATCGCCGAAATACATCGTGTTGGCGATGGGTCGCTCGGTAAAGCGCGACATCCAGCGTGGCTTGCCCGAAGGGTACTCCGCCACGATAGGACCTCCTGCTGCCACAGCATCGGGCGTAGAGTCAAACAGAGCGATGTATGATGAGATAAACTCGGGTGCTATGCGCTCGTCGTCGTCGATGATGGCGATATACTCGCCCTCACTCTCGCCAATGCCTCGGTTGCGGGCATACGACAAGCCCTGACGCATCTCCTTGACCATACGCAGCTGCACATCGGGGTGCGCCGCTGCAAACTCCGCAAAACGCTCCTCGGTAGCGTCGGTGGAATTATTATTCACCACGACACACTCCCACTCACTTCGGGGTGCATCCTGCTCAATGACAGATTGCAACGCCACAAGGAGTGACTCGGCACGATTATACGTTGCTATAACAAGTGAAAGTCTTAACATAGTTGGTGTCACTTTTTATGCAAATATATGAATTTTTTGCTACGAAAATACTTTATTCATATAACTTTTCTAAAATCATCGTCAATTTTACCGCGTGGTTTCTTTTACAACACCCGCCCGCATCGTGGCGATGGGTTGCGTGGGTGGGGTGGAGACAGCTTCTGAAATCTTTGGGCGGAAACTCATATCACGCTGGATATTCATATAATAACACTTCAACGCAAGCTCTCTATCAAGACCATTCTCACGGATAATGGCTTCAAGCAGAAGTCTCTCTCTCTTTTCTGCTGATATAAATTCCAATGGTCGCTCTTGCCGATAGATGTAAACAACCTCGCCTGCAGTATGAGAGTGTGGGCTCCTCCTATACTTTGAATTCAACCCTTCCCAATCTTGTTGCGATGCGGGCGCGAGGGCATAACGGTATATGTTGCGTCGCAGATCTCCTTTGGAGAATGAAATCTCCTTAACAATCAACAGCGAGTCCGAGAAATGGGTAATATCGGATGCACTATAAGAACACTCCTCTTGTGTCAGGCAGCATCCCCTGCCTTGAGTATTGTAACCTTCGTATAGTATTGTCGCACCATCAGCGAAACGAAATAAAATCTCTTTGTACGGATGCTTTATCTTACCTCCAATATAATCATATCTTCGTCCATATTCATACGCTGCCACAACTCGCCAGCAGGGTGTGGTCTGCATAACGCTTAATATAGAATCAGGGGGTTGTTTAGGTGGGGCGACACTCTCTAAATGTCCTTGTTGGGCAAGAGCATTAACGAAGTTTATACAACAACACTGCCAAATTAAAATGACTATTATTGCAAAGGCTATGTTCCGCACGGGTCGCATAATCGTCGTATTTTTTTATGCCATAAAATTCATAATTAGAGTATCTTACTCGCCATAAAGTTACAAAATAATTTGATTTATCAACCCATTGGCAAATATCTTTTTACCTTTTGTTTTTCGATTGCTTTGTTTTATCTATCTTTGCAGACGTTTAATACGGATTGTATATGAATAATAATCAAACTATAAAGCGCCCATCGGTAGCGATTGCGCTTATTCCGCTGGCGGTGCTGATAATTTTCCTTGCGCTCACAATTCATCTCTTTGGTGGCGACGCCATAGCGGGAGGAAGTCAGTTATCACTCCTGACCGCTTCTGCGGTCTGCACAGCCCTCGCAATAGCCATCTACAAAATTAAGTGGCAGCAGTTGGAGGATGCCATCGTCACCAATATGAAGAGCGCTACACCTGCCATCATCATACTGCTGCTTATCGGCGCCATAGCGGGCACGTGGATGGCAAGTGGCATTATCCCCACACTGATATATTACGGACTGAAGATACTTCACCCCTCAATATTCCTGCCCGCCTCGTGCATTATCTGCGCCGTTATTTCGCTCCTCACAGGCTCGTCGTGGACAACCATAGCTACGATTGGCGTTGCGCTGATGGGAATAGGCAGGGCTTTAGGTTTCGAGGATGGATGGGTGGCAGGTGCTATCATCTCGGGCGCATACTTCGGCGATAAGATTTCGCTTATGAGCGATACAACAGTGCTGGCCTCCTCAACGGTGGAGGTGCCTCTGTTTACGCATATCAAATATATGCTTATCACCACAACGCCATCATTGCTGATTGCATTGACAGTATTTACAATCACAGGATTAAACAGCGTAACAGCCTCGGCAGCCGACACCCTGACCATAGAGGCAAGCCTCAATGAGACTTTTAACCTCTCGCCCTGGCTCCTGATTGTGCCGCTGGTTACAGGTCTGCTTATTGCCAAGAAGTTACCCGCCATTGTAACACTCTTTGCATCGGTTGTTATGGCTGCCATAGCGATGATTATCTTTCAGCCAGAGATTGTGAGTCAGATTGCCCAGAGCGACATCGCCTCGGCACTTAACTCGTTCAAGGCGGTGATTATCGCCTCAACAACATCGACCTCGATAGAGACCCACAACGAACTGCTGAACAATCTGGTGGCGACACGCGGAATGGGCGGAATGATGGATACAGTGTGGTTAATCATCTGCGCGATGTGCTTCGGTGGTGTGATGTATGGAAGTGGAATGTTATCGGCGCTGTCGCAGATTTTCCTGCGCGTGGCACGACGCACGGTGAGCGTGGTAGGCTCAACGGTTTGCTCGGGACTCTTTTTCAACCTTGCTACGGGCGACCAATATATCTCAATCATCCTCACAGGCAGACTCTTCCGCCAGCTATATGACGAGCGCGGACTTGAAGGGCGTCTGTTGAGCCGTAGCGTTGAGGACTCGGCAACGGTTACCTCGGTACTCATTCCCTGGAACTCGTGCGGTATGACACAATCGACAGTATTGGGCGTGGCGACACTTAGCTATATGCCCTACTGCATATTCAACCTCGTAAGCCCGATAATGTCAATCATCGTAGCGGCAATAGGATATAAAATCAACAAAACATCTCCTGACAATGCAGAATAAACTCGTTATTTTCGACCTTGACGGCACACTGCTCAACACCATCGGCGACCTCGCCGCAGGGTGCGACCATATGCTGCGCCTGCGCAACCTGCCCACACATACGTTCGAGGAGTACTGTTCGTTTGTCGGCAACGGCATTATGCGACTTGTAGAGCGCGCTCTGCCCGAGGAGCTACGCACACCAGAGTATGTAGCAGCGGCACGACGAGACTTTGTCGATTACTACATCGACCACATAGACCTCTACACGCAGCCTTATGAGGGTATGGTGGAGTTTGTGCAGGAGCTGCACCGCAGTGGTGTGAAGCTGGCTGTCGCATCCAATAAGTTCCAGGCGGGGACCGACAAGCTGATAAAAAAATTCTTCCCCGAGGTGGAGTTTGTGATGATATGCGGCAACCGCGAGGGCGTACCGTTAAAACCCGACACCGCACTTGTCGATTTGATTATTGATGCAGCGGGCGTAGAACGCACAAAATGCGTTATGGTGGGTGACTCGGCTGTGGATATTCTCACCGCACAGCGCGCCTCAATCCACTCTGTGGGCGTTAGCTGGGGGTTCCGTTCACGCACAGAGCTTCAGGAGGCGGGGGCGGAGTATATAGCCGACACGGTGGAGCAGTTGCGGGATATAATTTTAGCAATATAGTTCCACATCGTGGGGCGTAATTCGCTCGGCACTGAGTATCATCAATCGCTCTACCACATTACGCAACTCGCGTATATTTCCCGTCCAGGGCATACCGCACAACATATCTATGGCAGCCTTGTCGATAGGCTTCGCTGAAGTGTGGTGCTCGTGGGCTATCTGCGTAATAAAGTGATTTACCAGCTCGACAATATCACCCGCACGCTCACGCAGGGGTGGCACCTTAATCAATATTACACTCAGGCGGTGATATAGGTCTTCGCGGAAATTACCCTTTTCAATCTCGGATAGTATATCCTTATTTGTCGCCGCCACAACTCGCACATCGACCGAGACATCCTTGTCGCTACCCACGCGGCTAATCTTCTGCTCCTGCAACGCACGCAACACCTTTGCCTGCGCCGAGAGCGACATATCGCCAATCTCGTCCATAAAGAGCGTACCTCCATTTGCCTGCTCGAATTTACCTTTTCGCTGCTTTATGGCAGAGGTGAATGCTCCGCGCTCGTGACCAAACAACTCGCTCTCGATAAGCTCGGATGGTATGGCAGCACAATTCACCTCAACGAAAGGGGCAGCAGAGCGCGCACTCTTCAGATGCAGCCACTTCGCCACAAGCTCCTTACCCGTGCCATTTTCGCCCGTGATGAGTACGCGGGCATCCGACGCCGCCACCTTGTCGATGAGTTGTCGAACGTGCTCAATCTCTTCTGACGAGCCTATAATCTGCTCCGTATCGCCACCCGACCTGCGTTTTTGAGGCTTTGCGGTCTCTATCGGAGGCTCCTGCTCTCGCTCCACTATTCGGCGCAATGAGCCCAGCAGTCGATTCATATCTACGGGCGTTGTGATGTAATCCTCCGCCCCACTCTTCACAGCCTCGACAGCGCCCTCGATAGAGCCTGTGGGCGAGATTATTATAAACGGTACACCGAGTGCCGCCACATCCTCTACGCCTCCGCCCGCTACGATAGCATCGTAGCCACGTCGAAGGCAAAAATTCTCCGAAACTTCCTCTCTATCAGCCACCGTAGTGGCAAAACCCTCAAATTCTAATCGTTCACGAAGCGTATTTCGCATACTTTTTGATTGAAAGATGATTAAAACCTTTGCCATATTTTGATTTTTGAGATTTTTGCATTTACTTTGCACTACCAAAGATAACCGCTTTATTCGATGTTTCCAATCTTCGAGCGACAAGGCATCGGGCAGAGGTGGGGCTCTTTTTTAATTCAAAACGGTCTATACCTTGCGACTTAACTTTTCCAAGCGTGGGCTATTTGTTTTAGCCTTAACACGCAGCAAGGGGGAGGACCAAACCATTTTTTATGAGAAAAAATTACAACAACACACGCCGCAGACTCTACCTTCCAGAGTATGGACGTCACATTCACGAGATGGTCGATCATCTGATGACCATCGAAGATCGCCAGGAGCGCAATCGTCAGGCACGAGCAGTCATCGCCGTAATGGGTAACCTGCAACCTCTGTTGCGCGACACGGCAGACTTCACACACAAATTGTGGGACCACCTGTTCATTATGTCTGATTTCCAATTAGATGTGGATTCTCCTTATCCTCGCCCCACGCGAGAAGAGTTGCAGATGACACCCCGCAAACTGCAATATTCGCAGTCGCGCATCCCATTCAAGCACTACGGCAAATATGTGTCGAAGATGCTCAACGCATTGCGCGAGGAGAAGCAGGTGGAGGCACAGCAGACAGCCATCGAACACATTGCGCGATATATGCGCTCGAAGAGCTTCGAGTATAACCAGGAGCACCCCAACAACGAGGTGATACTAAAAGATATAAAGTTGATGACCGCAGGGGATATTATCATCAACGAAGATGCTATCAACAACCTCCGAAATGACTACAAACAGCACCTTCCAGCGCGTCCACAGAAGGGCGCAGCGCGTAGTGCACAAAAGCCAAACAATAACAAACCTGGACAGAAGATGCAACACGGCAATATGAAGGGTAGAGCCAACGCCGTTGCGAGGAAAAAGCAATAATAAGCCCAAATATCGTCACAATTATCAATAGTAATTTTGCGTTATTGCTAAAAAGTCGCTATATTTGTATTTTAGTAAGATAGATTTTGTGAAAATGAAGAGATTATTTTTCGCGGTTATAACACTGATGATTGCACTCACCTCTTGCCAGAGGTCAAAAGTTAATATTAACGGTCGCTTCGTGGGTAACGATGCAGAGATGGTATATCTTGAGCACACCACCACACTTGAGCAGAAGCTAATCGATTCTGTCAAGCTTGCCGAGGATGGCAGTTTCTCACTCAAGATTGAGAATGCAGCCACAACGCCTGCGCTCTACAACATCATCTACAACGGTGACCGAGTACCCCTGCTTCTTTCGGCGGGCGAGAATGTAAATATCAACGCTGCGGGCAACATCCTGCGCAACTACACGTTGGAGGGCTCTTTGGAGTCGGAACTTGTGCAGAAGTTCAACAAGGTATTTATCGAGGGTGTTATCAACCTCAACGACATACTGTCGAAATACACATCGCAGGATTTGAGCCAGGAGCAGCAGACCGAGCTGGCAAAGCAATACACACAGCTCCGTAACGAGATTAAGCGTGCGCAGTTGCGTTTTATCATCGAGAATAAGGAGAACATCGCGGCAGTCTATGCCCTCTATCAGCGTCTGCCAAACGACCAGAACCTCTTTAACGGCGACAGCGACGTGGTATATTACCGCACCGTAGCTGAAGGCATCGAGCAGAAATATCCCGAGAGCCCATATTTGCCACTTTTGCGTAGCCAGATAGCTCGTATGGATGCACAGCAGAGCCTTCTCTCGCAGGTTAAGACAGTTAATTTCCCAGAGATTGCTATGCAGGATATGTATGGCAACACACAGCGCCTTTCGTCACTCGACGGCAAGGTTATTCTGCTTCATTTCTGGTCAGTAGCGGTGGGTAATTCCAACGCAATGAATGCCGATTTGAAGGAGATATACGCAAAGTATAAGGAGCAGGGATTTGAGATTTTCCAGGTGGCAGTAGATACCTCAAAGGCATTGTGGATTAACGCTATCCAGGAGCAGAAACTGCCTTGGATTTCGGTTAGCGACCTTCAGGGTAACTCTTCGCCTACGCTTGGTGCATACAACATCACAAATCTGCCTGCCAACTTCCTTATCGACCGTGAGGGCAACATCGTAGGCAAGAACCTTGCGGGCGAGAAGCTCGACAGCGAGATTAAGAAACTCATATAATTTTCCACGATGTACTACTTCGCCTCGGACGTTCATCTTGGTGCGGGTGACGAGCTAACATCTCGTCGCACGGAGCGACATTTCGTGGAGTGGCTCGACAGGGTGAAGGAGGATGCCGAGGGGATATATCTTGTAGGTGATATTTTCGATTTCTGGTTTGAGTATAAGAATGTGATACCCAAAGGTTTTGCACGCACATTCGGCAAGTTGGCGGAGCTGACTGACCAGGGTATCAAAATCACATTCATCACAGGCAACCACGATATGTGGGCGAAGGATTATCTTCAAAAAGAGTGCGGCGTGGAGACCCTCTTCACACCCCAGCGTATATCGCTCTATGGCAAGGAGTTGTTTGTGGCACACGGCGACAATATGAACATCGGCAACAAGCCCATACTGCGCGCTATGAACGCCACGTTCCGTTCAAAGATAGTACGCACACTCTTTTCGTGGTTAGTACACCCCGACCTGGCGTTGCAGTTTGGCAAGTGGTGGAGTGGAAAGTCGAGAAAATCGCACTCGATGGAGACGCTCACCCCCGCATCGCTGAACTTTCTGATTGACTATGCGCGCGACTACCAGAGCGCACACCCATCTACCGACTATATTATTTTTGGACATATGCACCTCCCCTACGACCACCGCGAGGAGCAGCTTCGCGTGCTCTTTATGGGTTGCTGGGAGGGCGATGCTACATACGCCACTCTGGACAAAGAGGGCAACATTGAACTTAAAACCAAAGCCTTATGAAACAATATCTCGACCTACTGAAAAAGATTAAGGAGGAGGGCATCATAAAGAGTGACCGCACAGGCACAGGCACACGCAGCATATTCGGCTATCAAATGCGATTTGACTTGAGCGAGGGATTTCCCCTGCTCACCACCAAGCGCGTCTTTTTGAAGGGCGTGATACACGAACTGTTGTGGTTTTTGGCGGGTGATACCAATATCAAATATTTGGTTGATAACGGTGTGCATATCTGGGATAACGATGCGTACCGCTTCTATAAGGAGCTTTGCGCCAAACACGACGTGGAGCCCATTCCGATGGAGGAGTTTTTAGCTGCTTCGCAGCAGCAGACGCCATCACCCATTGAGGGCTACGCCTACGGCAACCTGAACCACGTCTATGGCTATCAGTGGCGCAGCTGGGGAAAGCCCGACGGCACAGCTATCGACCAGATAAAGCAGGTCATTGAGACCATCAAGCACAACCCCGACTCACGTCGTATGATTGTCTCGGCGTGGAACGTAGCCGATGTGGAGGATATGGCTCTGCCACCCTGCCACGTTCTGTTCCAATTCTATGTAGCCAACGGCAAGCTGTCGTGCCAGCTCTATCAGCGCAGCGCTGATACATTCCTGGGTGTTCCGTTCAACATCGCTTCGTATGCGCTGCTGACGATGATGATTGCACAGGAGTGCGGCTTGCAGGCGGGCGAGTTTGTTCACACGCTGGGCGATACACACCTCTACCTGAACCATATGGAGCAGGTGGATGAGCAGCTTTCACGCTCGCCACGAGCACTGCCCACTATGCGTCTTAACCCTGAGGTAAAGAGCGTCTTCGATTTTAAGTATGAGGACTTTACGCTGGAAGGCTACGACCCTCACCCTACCATCAAGGCACCTATGTCATTCTAAAACAACGAGCAAATGGTCAGCATCATAGTAGCCGTAGCACAGAACGGCACCATCGGAGACAAGAATGCCCTGCTGTGGCATATTTCGGAGGATATGCGCTTCTTTAAGCGCACCACATCGGGTCATCCCGTGATTATGGGACGTAAGACCTACGACTCATTGGGTCGTCCTCTACCCAACCGCACAAATGTGGTCATCAGCCGCACAGCGGAGCATATCGAGGGTTGTCAGATAGCACGCTCTCTGGAGGAGGCGATAGCGATGTTCCCTGCCGAGGAAGAGATTTTCATCATTGGCGGAGCGCAGATTTACGCACTCGCCCTGGAGGTTGCCGACCGTATCTATTTGACGCGCGTCGAGCACGACTATGAGGGCGACACATCGTTCCCAAAGTGGGACGAGAGCAAGTGGCAACTCACCCAGCGCGAGGCGCATCCACATGGCGAAAAGTACCCACACCCCTTTGCTTTTGAGATTTACGACAGAAAACGATAACAACTAAAAACCAAACTAAAATGAGAATTAAGACTTTAATGGTTACCTTATGCCTGGCGTGTGCGATGACCGCCACTGCTGCAGGGAAGAAGAAGCAGACTCTGCCAGAGCCTGTTTTCAACCGAGCTCCGCTTGTGGAGGCTCCTTATGCACAGCTCCCTCTTGGCGAGATTAAGCCACAGGGCTGGCTCAACGAGCAGATGCAGATTATGCTGAATGGTATGACAGGCAATCTTGACACTCTCTATGAGTTGGTATGTGGCGACAACAACGCCTGGTTGGGTGGCGAAGGCGATGCGTGGGAGAGAGGTCCATACTGGATTGACGGCGCACTACCAATGGCATATATTATGGGCGATGAGGCTCTGAAGGCAAAGTCTCTCAAGTGGGTCGAGGCTATCCTCTCGTCACAGAAGGAGAGCGGCTCATTTGGTCCTGATACCGACCGCCCTTATATCTATGGTATGCAGCGAGATAACGCTCTGGACTGGTGGCCTCGTATGGTAGCGCTGAAGATTCTTCAGCAGTACTATATGGCTACTGCCGATGAGCGTGTCATCAACTTTATGACCAACTATTTCCACTATCAGTTGCAGGAGCTGCCAAAGACTCCGCTGGGCAACTGGACATTCTGGGCTACCGAGCGTGCTGGCGATAACCTCTTGATTGTTCATTGGTTATACAACATCACAGGCGATGAGAAGTTGCTCGACCTGGGTAAGATTTTGCACCAGCAGTCAGCCGACTGGACTGCGCGCTTCACAACCGACAGCCACCTCTACCGTCAGAACAGCATCCACTGCGTAAACCTGGGTCAGGGCTTCAAGGAGCCTATCATCTGGTGGCAACAGTCGAAGGAGGATAAACACCGCGAGGCTCCTATGGAGGCTCTGCGCCGCATCCCCAACACATTCGGCTTCCCAACAGGTCTGTGGGCAGGCGATGAGCTTACTCACTTCGGCGAGCCTACACGCGGCTCGGAGCTTTGTACTGCGACAGAGATGATGTACTCGCTGGAGGAGGTATATCGCATCACAGGCGACAACACATTTGCCGACCTTTTGGAGCGCGTTACATTCAACGCTCTGCCAACACAGATTACCGACAAGGGCGATGCGCGCCAGTACTATCAGCAGGTAAATCAGGTGGAGGTAACCCGCAAGGCTCGTAACTTCTCTACCCCACATCAGGATACCGACATCCTCTTTGGCGTGTTGAGCGGTTACCCTTGCTGTACTTGCAACCTGCACCAGGGCTGGCCAAAGTTCGTGCAGAACCTCTGGCTCAAGACCAAGGAGGGCGGCATAGCAGCTATGGTATATGCTCCTTCGACACTCTCAACAAATGTGAATGGCGTGGATGTTGTTATCGACGAGCAGACCTGCTACCCATTTGAGGAGCAGATTGCATTCTCATTCTCATTCCCCGACAAGAAGCAGAAGTCGGCAGAGTTCCCATTTGAGTTGCGCGTGCCTGCGTGGAGCAACGGCTACACACTCACAGTGAACGATGCAGAGGTTAAGGCAGAGGATGTACGCCGAGGCACTATCCGCCTAAACCGTACCTGGACAGATGGCGATAAGGTGGTTATCACATTCAACGCCAAGGTGGCTATCACACGCTGGTATGACTATTCGGCTGTTGTGGAGCGTGGTCCGCTGGTATATGCACTGCGTATGGAGGAGAAGTGGAAGCGTCACGAGTGCGTGGGCGACGACATCCGTGTACTGGGTCCATATTACTATGAGGTGACATCTACAACTCCTTGGAACGTGGCTCTGCGCGGTGACGATGTTAAGTGGGAGAACTGGGAGAAGAGCTTTACAGTTGAGAAGGGCGAGTGCAGTAACACTCCTTGGACATTGGAGGGCGCACCTATCAAGATTAAGGCAAAGGCTCGTATGCTGCCTAACTGGGGTATGCACCGCAACTCGGCAGGTCAGATTAACTACCTCACACAGATTGAGCCTCGCGGCGAGGTAGGTCCCGAGGTGGATATCACACTTATTCCTTACGGTTGTACAACACTTCGTCTGACGGAGTTCCCTGTAAGATAAAGAGTTTTCAAGGGGGTTGTCCAACAAGTTTGATGGGCAACTCCTTTTTCTATTTAAAATAGGTATTTATACCACCTTCCAAGTGAAAGGTTTATAGTAACTTTGTCCTCAAAGCAAAGTTACTTTTTTTATTATGGGAAAATACTTCGATATGCTGATGGAGGATGTGCGTCTTAAAGAGGGACTTACAGCCTGTATGAACTGCGGTGTATGTACCGCCGTATGTCCTGCCGCAGCCTTCTACAATTACGACCCACGTCAGATAGTGAGCATCGTGCAGACACGCGACGATGAGGCTATCGAGCAGCTGATGAAGAGCGAGACAATATGGTACTGCGGCGAGTGTATGTCATGCCGCCCACGCTGCCCACGAGGCAACACCCCTGGTTATGTCATTCAGGCCCTGCGTACGCTGTCGCAGAAGTTGGGTTTCTTTGTCGAGAGCGAGAAGGGACGTCAGCAGCTGGCTCTGAAGCGCGCCATAGGCGACAACATCCTGCGTACGGGTTACTGCCTTACGCCTCGCAACATACGCCCCGAACTGCACCCCGAGCAGGGCACCATCTGGAAGTGGATTATCGAAAATGACGAGCAGATATATGGTCGTTACACCGACTGCTACGGTAAGGAGGGTGCGGGCGCACTACGCAAATGCAGCGACGAAACGATGGAGGAGATACACAAGATTTTCGATGTGACGGGAGGCACCGAGTTCTTCAACGCCATCGAGCAGCACTCCGACCGCAAGGCACGCGAAATGGGCTTCGACGGAGCCGACGAAGAGTATTTTATGGAGGTATATACCCGCAACTCAAACGAACACTATTAAGCCAAACGATATGAAAAGATCAAGCTGGACAGATTACCAGAAAGATATTGCAGACGACAACTACTACTACGCTCGTTCGTGCATACGCCAGAACTTTTTCCCTGGTAGCGAGAAGGTGTTTCTTGACATCATCGGGAAAGATTTGGGACGAAACATATTTGACGACCCACTGCATACATCCTGCACAGGTATCGGTTATCACTCCGATGTAGTGCCTCTGGAGACCATTATGGCGGTTGTGGCGCGTCAGTTTGCGTTGATGAGCGAGGCAGGATATGAGAACTTTACCTCTTCGTGCATCACCTCATTCGGTATCTACACCGAGCTGCTCGCTACGTGGGAGGAGTTCCCCGAAACGGAGGAGCGCACACGCGAAAACCTCTTCAAGGCTACGGGTCGCGAGTTCAAAAAGCCAAAGAATCTGGCACACACATCCGACGTAATCTTCCACCACCGCGAGGAAATTGCCCGCAAAGCGAAGCGCAAACTTGTAAATGCCTACACAGGTGAGCCACTTAAGGTTGTGGAGCATATCGGCTGCCACTACGCAAAGATATTCCCAAAGAAGGGTGTGGGTGGCTCGGAGTTCCCATACGTGCTGGCGGGTATGGTTGAGAGTTGGGGTGGCGAGGTAGTCGATTACCCAGAGCGTCGTCACTGCTGCGGTTTTGGCTTCAGAAACTATCTTGTGCAGGCAAACCGAGGTTACTCGATTGCCAACTCGCACAAGAAGCTGGAGAGTATGGCTCCCTACAAGCCCGACTTTATTGTCTGCAACTGCCCTGGTTGTTCGATGTTCCTCGACAAGTGGCAGTACACTATCGCCGAGATGGAGGGCACAACATACGGACAGAACGGAGCAGGTATCCCCGTGCTTACATACGAGGAGATGGCAGGTCTGGTGTTAGGCTACGACCCCTGGGAGCTGGGTATGCAGATGCATCAGGTGGATGTTGAGCCCCTGCTCGACAAGATGGGCGTGGAGTATGACCCAGCAGCGAAATATCTGGGCAAGAATGGAAAGTACCTCTCACGACCAGAGCGCGCATTGGTAAATAGTTGTTCACAAGAGACTTTATATAAGATCAAGCAATAGAATGAAACACGTTATTGTCATAGGCGGCGGTATTGCAGGTATGCAGTGCGCAAGCGAGTTGTTGCGCCATGGTGTAGCCGTCACCATCATCGAGAAAGATAAGGATTTGGGCGGTAAGATACGCAACTGGCACAAGCTCTTCCCCACATTCACTCCAGCCGACGAGGTGTTGGCAGAGATGCGCCACAGACTGAAGGTGTCGTCAAACCTCACCGTCAAGACCAACTGCGAGGCAACAAAAATCACAGCCAAGCGTGTAACACTCTCTTCAGGCGAGGAGCTTAAGTGCGACGCTACGGTCATCGCCACAGGCTTCACTCTCTTCGATGCCAAAATCAAAGAGGAGTATGGCTATGGCATCTACGACAACGTAATCACCTCTGCCGACCTTGAGCAGATGTTCAACGAAAATAACGTGCGACTGAAACAGGGCGGGACACCTCGCCGCATAGCAATCCTGCACTGCGTAGGCTCACGCGACGAGAAGGTGTGCCAGCGCCACTGCTCGAAGGTGTGCTGCGTAACGGGCGTAAAGCAGGCGATGGAGCTCAAGGAGATGTTCCCTACGGCTGATGTTTTCAACTTCTATATGGATATTCGTATGTTCGGTCCTGGCTATGAGGAGATGTATCGCGAGGCGCAGACCAAGCACAACGTGCACTTCGTCAGAGGTCGTATCTCGGAGGTGAGCCCAACAATCGACAACCGCCTGCAAATCAAGGCAGAGGATACCTTAACAGGTCGTCCGTTGAAGATTGGTGTGGATATGTTGGTACTGCTCATCGGCATGAAGGCAAACGACCTGAACCAGACACTTGTCGAGGAGTGCAACCTCCAGGCACAGCCAAGCGGCTTTATGCGTGCGAAGGATTCGTTCCTACATAATGTCGAGAGCAACGTGGGTGGCGTATTCTACGCTGGAGCCGTAACAGCACCCAAGAACGTAGGCGAGTCTATCAACGAAGGCACATCGGCAGCGCACGCCGTTGTAGAGTGGTTGGAGAAACGATAAACACCCAAGAGTATGATAAACTTCGGATTTTCAATAAGCAAGCCCCGCGCGATAGACATCGACCGCAACAATCTGCGTAAAAGCAACGAGATTATCCGCGAGATGCCCGAGTTGCAAGCCTGCATCGGCTGTGGCTCGTGTACGGCAAGCTGCACAGCGGGTAATCTGACGGAGTTCAACTTCCGCAAGGTGCATACGCTGGTGCGTCGTGGCGAGTATCAGGGTGCTTACGAGGAGATGAATAAGTGTATGTTGTGTGGTAAGTGCCGCCTGGTGTGTCCTCGTGGTATAAATACACGCGGCATTGTAATGTTGATTAAACGCAAACTCGGAGATTTCTAATATGACCTTTTTTGCCAATTTTTGTATTCCATTTATCGTTGGCGCACTGATAATGTTCGCCGTGATAGTGATAAAATATCTGTCGTGGTTGCGTAACCTGCCCAAAAAGGATTGGATACTCATCATCAAGAATATCTTCACCTGGCGCACTATTACCGCTGTGTGGGAGGTGGTGAGCGAATCGCTGCTACACAGACGTATCTTCAAGGTAAACCCCAAGCTCGGCTATATGCATATGAGTCTGGCGTTTGGATGGTTTCTGCTTATCGCCGTCGGCTGGGCTGAAACGGTTGCCTACCTGGGCTTTAGGTGGGTACCCCTGCAGGGACACGTCTTTTTCAAATACTTCGTGCCGCTGAACGGCATCACAGCACACAAGCCTTTGTTCGACTTTGTGATGGATTTGTTGCTGCTCTTCGTCTTGTCGGGCGTGGCTATGGCGTGGCTGAAGCGTGCTCGCTCGCGTGCGCTGGGTATGAAAAAGACCACCAACCATATCCTCTTCGACCGCATAGCGTTGTCGGCGCTGTGGTTTATATTCCCGTTGCGACTTATTGCCGAGAGCATCACCTGCGCCATATATGGCGGCGGCAGCTTCCTCACGGGAGGTATCGGCATACTCCTCTCGAAGAGTATCGGTGTGGAGGCGTTGAACTTCGTGTATGAGCCTGCGTGGTGGTTGTACTCTACTGCGCTGGGCGTATTCTTCGTGGCGATGCCCTTCTCGCGATATATGCACATCTTCACCGAGGTGCCTCTCATCTTCCTGCGCCACTACAAGTTGCGCCCCGAGGCAAAGGAGAAGTCATACGACAACTTCGAGGTGGAGGCGTGTTCACGTTGCGGAATATGTATCGACCCTTGTCAGTTGCAGTCGCAACTCGGCATAAACGAGGTGCAATCGGTATATTTCCTGCGCGACCGCCGTTACAATATGCTCCAGCAGAAGATTGCAAATAACTGTCTGATGTGTGGTCGTTGTGAGCAGATATGCCCTGTGGGTATCAACCTCAACACGTTGCGCCTGAACTCGCGCTCAACAATGCGTAACATCCCTAACGAGAGCCGCTACAACTACCTGCGAGGCACCGACCGTTCGCAGGGCGAGGGTAAGGTGGGTTATTTCGCGGGTTGTATGACCCTGCTCACACCCAAGACACTCTCGTCGATGCAACGTATCTTCGAGGCGGCACACGAGAGCGTGTGGTGGGCCGACAAGGATGGCGGCGTATGCTGCGGTCGTCCGCTGAAACTCTCGGGCGAGGTGGACTCGGCACAGAAGATGATTGACTACAACTGCGCACTCTTCGAGAAGCATCAGATAAAGACCCTTGTGACGTCGTGTCCTATATGTCTGAAGGTATTCCGCGAGGAGTACAATCTGGAGGGTATTGAGGTGTTGCACCACTCGGAGTATATCTTGCGTTTGATGAAGCAGGGACGACTGAAAGTGCGTTATATGCGCGGCTCGACATTTACCTATCACGACCCTTGCGAGTTGGGACGCGGCAGTGGCATCTACGACCAGCCACGCGCTGTGATTGAGGCTGTGGGTGAACTCCTGGAGCCAAAACACAACCGCAAGAACGCTCTTTGTTGCGGCTCGTCGGTGGCAAACACCGCCATAAACGATGGTCAGCAGCTCACCATAGCCAGCGCCGTAGCCTCGGAGCTTGAGGCAACGGGTGCCGAGACCATCGTCACCGCCTGCCCGCTCTGCAAGAAGGCAATCACACGAGGCACACAGCAGCAGGTAGCGGATTTGTCGGAGATTGTGGCGCAAAGCCTTAAATAGAGGAAATATCGCAATTGTGTTTGTAGCTGATATTCAACCACTTGACTATTTCAACCATAAAAAAGTTGAAAATAATTTTGCACGCATCGATTTTTTCACTATCTTTGCACCACTTAACCACGAATTGTAGGGCTTCGGCTCACATAAAGATACATCGCGGGGTAGAGCAGTTGGCAGCTCGTCGGGCTCATAACCCGGAGGTCGCAGGTTCGAGTCCTGCCCCCGCTACTAAAACGGAAACGGAACATCAATGATGTTCCGTTTTTGTTTTATATATCGCTTTTCTTATCCCTAATACTCCGATAACTCGCGTTTGATTTTGAGGGTGTGACCCAAATCCTCCAACTCGTAGATATGGGCGCGCTCCGAGCCGCCTGGGGAGTTGGGTGAGTGGAGCACAAGGCACAGATGACCCTCGAAATCGCGGAAAATCATACTATGACCGCCATTCACAAACAGAGGTTCCTTCTGTTGGCGCCAAGGACCCGTTACCTTGCCCGTGTCGGACTCGGCGATACCCACAGCATAGGGTCCGTTATAGAAGCTCGACCACACCATCAGCAGCTTGCCCGTCTTGGTACGATAGAGGAAACATCCATCAGTCACATAGGTGCGTGAGCCGTCGGCACGAGGCGAGCCTGTTGACCACTCCGCCGCCGAGGCGCAGAACAGGCGCTGGTCATCACCCACAGGCGCCGACAAATCTTTCTTCAGTTCGACAAGGTCCATCTCGCCATCCACAGTCTCAACCCACTCGTGGCAATAAATCATATATGGCGTGCCATTCTCAACCCAAAGCGTGCCATCCAGGCACATCTCGTCAAGCGGCGTGTGAGGCTGCTTGTTCTCAAACGGCAGGAAAGGACCCTCGGGGCTCTTCGACCAAAAAATCTGCGTTGCACGGTGGTTAAAGGCGGGATGTCCCTTTGCATCACCCTTCCATTTCACGTCGCTATTGAGCGTTGCAAAAAGATAATATTTACCCTTATAGCGATGCACCTCGGGTGCCCACACACCACCTGTAATCCAATTATCACGTGGCACATCAAACACACGCACAGGACCCTCCCACGTCTTCAGGTCGCGGCTCTTCCACGCCACAACGCCACCGTACCACTTGCCATCGTGCTGCGTAGAGGATGACTGATACATATAATAAGTTCCCGACTTCGCATCGGGCAGGATGTATGGGTCGCGGATATTGATATCCTGCAATCGTTTTGTCTGTGTAGCAGTTTGGGCAGCAGCTCCGAGTGCAACAACGCACGCAAGAGCCAAAAGAATTAGTCGTTTCATTTATTTGTTGTTTTAAGTTAAAATGCAAAGATGAAAGGAGAATAAATTGTGAATCCTTAATTTTGAATTCCAAAGTACTTCACTATCGCCTGGGCGCGTTTCAACCCCACCACCTCTGTGAGTTCCTCGAGACTCGCCTGACGAACATTGCTCACCGTCTTAAAGCGTTTCAACAAAGCGTTAAGGCTCTTTGCCCCGATACCTTCTATCTGTTCCAACTCGCTCTTTATAAAGGCTATACTGCGTTTCTGACGATGGAACGTGATACCGAAACGGTGCGCCTCATCACGAATATGACACACCACCTTCAGCGGCTCTCCCGTGCGGCTCAGATAGTAAGGCATAGGGTCGCCAGGGAAGAAAATCTCCTCTATTCGTTTTGCCAGACCCACTATCGGAACACGCTTCTCGATACCCAGCGCACACAACACCTCATAGGCGCTCGAAAGCTGACCTTTACCACCATCGACAATAATCAAATCAGGCAGCTCCGACCCCTCTTCCAGCAGACGCGAGTAACGTCGATAGACAATCTCGCGCATCGAGGCGAAGTCATCGGGACCCACCACCGTCTTGACGTTGAAATGGCGGTACTCCTTGCGCGAGGGTTTGCCGTCACGAAACACCACGCACGATGCTACGGGGTTAGTGCCCTGCAAGTTGGAGTTATCGAAGCACTCAATATGGCGAGGCTGATGGTCAAGATGCAACTCGCGCTGCATTGCGTTCATCAAGCGCTCGGTATGGCGTTCGGGATTCTTGATTTCGAGGTTTTTCATCTGCTCGGCGCGATAGATGCGGGCGCTCTTGAGTGAGAACTCCAGCAAATCGGCTTTCTCGCCTCGCTTGGGCACGGTGAATGTAACGCCATCGAACAGAATAGCCGCCGAGGGCATAAAGGGAACTATAACCTCGCGCGAAAGGTCGTGCGAGATATTTTCGACAATATACTGAATAGCAGTAGATAACATCTCCTCCTGCGTAGCATCCACACCCGTTGTGAGGCGCACCGTATGCAGCGCCACAATCGAGCCTCGGCGCAGACGAATGAAGTTACAATATGCCACATCGTCATCCTCAAGCAGAGAGAATATATCGCAATCGACTATCTTGGCGCTCACAATCACCGAACGGCTCTGATAGTTCTCCAGCGCATCCAGGCGCTGCTTGAAGCGTTGCGCCAGCTCGAACTTTAACTCCGTTGCCGCAGCCTGCATACTCTCCTCAAGGTAGCGGCGTACGGGGCGCAGGTCGCCCTTCAGCACCGACTTAACCATCGCAAGCAACTCGGCATACTCCTCCTCACTCTGCTTGCCCACGCAAGGGGCTTTGCAGTTTCCCAAATGATACTGCAAGCATACTCCATATTTGCCTTTGGCAATGTTTTGGGGTGACAGGTTTAATTTACACGTTCTCAACGGGATAACCTCGCGGATAAACTCCAGAATGGAGCGTTGCATCGAGATTGAACCATAGGGTCCGAAATATTGCGAGCCATCGTGATTTACGATGCGCGTGGACTCCACGCGAGGAAAATTCTCACGGCGCAGCACAATCCAGGGATAGGTCTTATCGTCTTTGAGCAGAATGTTATAACGCGGTTGCAGGCTCTTGATGAGCGAGTTTTCAAGCAGTAGCGCATCTTGCTCGCTACCCACCACGATATGCTTAATGGCACATATCTGCTTCACCAGCACACGCACCTTGGCAGAGTGGTCACGGTTCTTGACAAAATAGGACGACACGCGCTTCTTGAGCGACTTTGCCTTGCCGACATAAATCACTTTGCCGTCGCGGTCCAAAAACTGATACACGCCAGGCTCAAGTGGCAACGCTGCCACCTGCTCCATAACCATATCTTCGCGACTACCCATAACGCAAATATAGTGATTTTTTAGTTACCTACCACTATTCATTACCACTAACGACCTCATCCATCCGCCTGTCGTGCGGCTCAACGGGCAACTCATCAACCATCTGATGCGGGTAGCACACACCTACGCAATAGGCACGAAAGCCCTCACGCGAGAGGTAGCGGTCATAAAAACCCTTGCCGCGTCCCAACCTGTCGCCCGATGGGGTAAATGCCACACCTGGCACCACCATCACATCAATCTTGCGAGGCTCAATAGGCTCGCCACTTTGCGGCTCCATAATGCCAAACGTCCCTTCAGCCAAAGCGCCCGAGGCGAGGTCGTAGAACTCCATCTCGTCGCCCTCAACCCTCGGCACAACCACACGACACTCTATTCGCTGCATCAGAGAGCCTATCTGCACCTCATCCCTGAGCGGAGCAAACAGAGCCACTACCTGCGGCTTGCGCTGGGCAAGAATCTGCAACAAACGCTCCACCACCGCTTCACTCTGTCGTAGAGCCTGCTCGTGCTTTAGAGCCAGGGTGCGACTCTTAATCGAACGTCTTATCTCTTTTTTTTCCATTTTATCCACTTCAAAAGTCGTTTTAGGCGCAAATTAGCTGGCAAAATTGTTGTTATTGAGCAAACAATTACTATCTTTGCACTATATATGCAAACATTTTCGGAGCAAATTCACAAACAAAAATAATAAAATAAACTTAATCTTTACATTATGAGCTGTTTTTTATGTAATTCATCTCTCGGAAAGAAGTTGGTGATGAGCGTAACAGGATGTTGCCTCGTGCTGTTCCTTCTTTTCCACATGGCAATGAACCTCGTGGCATTGGTTAGCCCTGAGGCTTACAACATGGTTTGCGCCTTCCTGGGTGCTAATTGGTATGCAGTAGTTGCTACTGTAGGTTTGGCTGCACTCGTTGTGTTGCACTTCGTGTATGCTTTCATCCTTACTTTGAACAACTACAAGGCTCGCGGTTCACAGCGTTACGCTGTAACAGTTAATGAGCCAGGTGTTGAGTGGGCGTCAAAGAATATGCTTCTTTTGGGCGTCATTGTTGTTTTGGGTCTGTTGCTTCACCTTTGCCACTTCTGGTCAAAGATGATGCTCGTTGAGTTGATGGGTCAGCACCAGAACGCTTTGGGCTTCGAGCCTACTAACGGCGCTGCGCTTATCGCCTTCACATTCTCAAAGTGGTACAATGTAGTTCTCTACCTGGTATGGTTGGCTGCTTTGTGGTTGCACCTTAACCATGGCGTATGGTCAATGTTCCAGACAGTAGGTTGGGCTAACGACACATGGTATCCACGCCTGAAGTGCGCTGCGAAGATTGTCTCTACACTTGTTATCTTGGGCTTCGCTGCCGTTATTATCGCATACTTCGTATGTCCTTGCTACGCAGAGGCTGCGTTGGAGACTCTGGGCGCTGCCGAGGCTTGCACTGACGCTTGCTGCGCAGGTCACGCACACTAATCAACATTCATCAAAGAACAATTAAAATTAAACAGATATGGCATTAAAGTTAGATTCTAAAGTTCCTGCTGGTGCGTTGGCCGATAAGTGGAGCAACCATAAAGCAGCAATCAAGGTCGTAAGCCCCGCAAACAAGCGCAAGCTCGACATCATCATCGTTGGTACGGGTTTGGGTGGTGCATCTGCAGCTGCTTCACTTGGTGAGATGGGCTACAACGTAAAGGTATTCTGTATCCAGGATTCACCTCGTCGTGCGCACTCTATCGCAGCACAGGGTGGTATCAATGCAGCAAAGAACTACCAGAACGATAACGACTCTGTATATCGTCTTTTCTACGATACAATCAAGGGTGGTGACTACCGCGCTCGTGAGGCAAACGTATATCGTTTGGCAGAGGTTTCTAACCTCATCATCGACCAGTGCGTAGCGCAGGGTGTACCTTTCGCACGTGAGTACGGCGGTCTGCTGGCTAACCGTTCATTCGGTGGTGCACAGGTATCTCGTACATTCTACGCTCGTGGTCAGACTGGTCAGCAGCTCTTGCTCGGTGCTTATGCAGCCCTGAACAAGGAGATTGCAGCAGGTTCTGTAAAGAGCTACCCTCGTCACGAGATGTTGGACATCGTTGTTGAGGATGGCGAGGCAAAGGGTATCATCGCTCGTAACTTGGTAACAGGTGAGATTGAGCGTCACGGTGCTCACGCTGTTGTAATCGCTACTGGTGGTTACGGTAACGTATTCTTCCTCTCAACAAACGCTATGGGTTCTAACGGCTCGGCAGCGTTCCAGTGCTACCGTAAGGGTGCTGGTTTTGCTAACCCTTGCTTTACACAGATTCACCCTACTTGTATTCCTATTCACGGGACACAGCAGTCAAAGCTGACTCTTATGTCAGAGTCATTGCGTAACGACGGTCGTATCTGGGTACCAAAGAAGATGGAGGATGTAGAGGCTATCCGCAAGGGCACAAAGCAGCCTTCAGATATCGCCGAGGAGGATCGCGACTACTACTTGGAGCGTCGCTACCCTGCATTCGGTAACTTGGTACCTCGTGACGTGGCTTCACGCGCAGCGAAGGAGCGTTGCGACGCAGGTTATGGTGTAAACGAGACAGGTTTGGCAGTATTCCTCGATTTCAAGACAGCTATTGAGCGTCTGGGTAAGGATATCATCAAGCAGCGTTATGGCAACCTCTTCGATATGTATGAGGAGATTACCGACGTTAGCCCATACGAGCAGCCAATGCAGATCTTCCCTGCTGTTCACTACACAATGGGTGGTATCTGGGTTGATTACAACCTGATGACAACAATCCCTGGTTTGTACGCTATCGGTGAGGCTAACTTCTCTGACCACGGTGCTAACCGTCTGGGTGCATCTGCTTTGATGCAGGGTTTGGCTGATGGTTACTTCGTATTGCCATACACTATCGGCGACTACCTCTCAAAGAAGATTCAGGCTCCAAAGGTATCTACCGACACTCCAGCATTTGCCGAGGCAGAGAAGGCTGTGAAGGCAAAGATCGAGAAGCTCTTCGCTATCAAGGGTACACAGTCTGTTGATGACATCCACAAGCGTCTGGGTAACATTATGTGGGACAACGTGGGTATGGCTCGTACAAAGGAGTCACTCGAGAAGGCTATCAAGGAGATTCAGGCACTTCGCAAGGAGTTCTGGTCAGATTTGAAGCTTGTAGGTGATGCTAACTCATTCAACGTAGAGTTGGAGAAGGCATTGCGCCTGGTTGATTACCTTGAGCTCGGTGAGTTGATGGCTCGCGATGCGTTGAACCGTGAGGAGTCTTGTGGTGGTCACTTCCGTTCGGAGCACCAGACAGAGGAGGGCGAGGCACTTCGTCACGACGAGGAGTTCGCTTACGCAGCTGTATGGGAGTACAAGGGTATGGATGTGGAGCCAGAGCTCACAAAGGAGCCTCTCGATTACGAGTTCACACACCGTGCACAGCGTAACTATAAGGACTAATTTGACGTTAAACTTTAATTTTAGAACACAATGAATTTTACATTAAAGATATGGCGTCAAAAAGACGCCAAGTCGAAGGGCGAGTTCAAGACATATCAGGTTGAGAACATCTCTGCCGACACTTCATTCCTCGAGATGCTTGACATCTTGAACAACGACCTCGTACACAAGGGCGAGGAGCCTGTAGCATTTGACCACGACTGCCGCGAGGGTATCTGCGGTATGTGCTCACTGCACATCAACGGTCACGCACACGGTCCATCACAGGCCGTTACTACTTGCCAGATGTATATGCGTAAGTTTAAGGATGGCTCAACTATCACTATCGAGCCTTGGCGCTCGGCTGCATTCCCAGTAATCAAGGACTTGGTTGTAAACCGTGGTGCTTACGACGAGATTCTTCAGGCGGGTGGTTACGTTTCAGTTCGTACAAACTCTGTACCTGATGGCAACGCTATTCCTATTCCAAAGGCTGACGCTGACGAGTCAATGGACGCAGCAGCTTGCGTAGGTTGTGGTGCTTGCGCCGCTACTTGTAAGAACGGCTCTGCTATGTTGTTCGTTGCTGCACGTGTATCTTCACTCGCGAAGCTCCCACAGGGTCGCGTAGAGGGCGCACGTCGTGCAAAGGCGATGGTTGCAAAGATGGACGAGCTGGGCTTCGGTAACTGTACTAACACAGGTGCTTGCCAGGCACAGTGTCCAAAGCAGATTTCTATCGCTCACATCGCACGCCTGAACCGCGAGTTCCTGGCTGCGAAGTTGCAGGATTAAAGCTTTACCTTTATTTATAAAGAGTCTGCCGAGCAAAATTGTTCGGCAGATTTTTTTTGATATCCAAATATTCATTATCTTTGGGGTGTAAACCTTAAAAACTGTTAGATTATGAGAAAGATTATTTTGCTTGCTACCCTACTCTGCGCAATGTCGGTAGCCGTTTGCAATGCCGAGGAGACAACCAATCAGCCTGCCCCACAACCCGACAAGAGCCAATATACGATGGCGGATGTATGGGCTGCATACGAGGGCTTTAACAACATATTCCTCGATACAAAGAAGTACATCTACAAGCACGACAACACCTTCGCCCGCGCCAAGGACCGTTTCAACGGTGCAGCTGCAATATGGTGTCAGCCAATGTATTGGAATATGGCGATGGATGCCTGCCGCCTTGCCGAGAAAGTGGGCGACAAGGAGCGCGCGGTGAAGTATCGCAGCCTTGTGGATAAGATTTACAACGGCAACCGCAAGCACTATACAGGTTTCAACTTCCACGACAACAACGAGAACACTGGTTGGTTTATCTACGATGATATTATGTGGTGGACAATCTCGCTGGCTCGTGGTTATGAGTTCTTCGGCGACGAGGACTTCCTGCGCTACTCGGAGGAGAGCTTCTCACGCGTATGGTACGGCTCTGACATCGTGGGCGACAACGGCTCTTATGACGAGAAGAAGGGCGGAATGTTCTGGCGCTGGTGGCCTATTCAGAACCCAAAGCCAAATGAGTCATCACACGGCAAGATGGCGTGTATCAACTTCCCAACGGTATGCGCTGCGATGATTCTGCACAACAATGTGCCTGCCGACCGCAAGGAGCCCACAGGCGACAAGCCACTCTACCAGACCAAGGAGAGCTACCTGAAGATGGCGAAGGAGATTTATGCGTGGGGTGAGAAGAACCTCTTTGACCCCAAGACAGGTCGCATCGCCGACAGCCGTCACGGCGAGGGTCGCCCCGACTGGAAAACACATATCTACAACCAGGCAACATTTATCGGTTCGTCAGCTATGTTGTACCTCAAGACTGGAGATAAGCACTACCTCGACAACGCCATCAAGGCTGCCGATTACAGTTGTGGCGCTATGTCGGCAAAGCACGGTCTGCTGCCATTTGAGGCGGGTATCGAGCAGGGCATCTACACCGCTATCTTCGCACAGTATATGGCTATTCTGGTCTATGACTGCGGTCAGACTCAGTATCTGCCATTCCTTAAGAAGAATATCACGACAGGCTGGGCAAACCGCGACAAGGCTCGCAACATCATCGACGGCGAGTATCACAAGCGCACCGCCCGCTATGAGAATGTGGATTCTTACGAGGCTTCGGGTATTCCAGCGCTGATGCTGTTGTTCCCACCAGAGGAGTAGGCATAACAGATAAAAGAAAAGGGACTTTCGAGTCCCTTTTTTCGTTGTTATAACCTCAAAAAAAGCGAGATTGCCAACCGACAATCTCGCTCTATCATAAATAACTCTGCCGAAGCCCCTCAAAGACCTTATAATGCAAAGCTAACTGTTGCACCCCAGCGACAGGGCTTACCCTGACTCATAAAGTTATTACCCATCGACTTGAAGTAGAAGGTGTAATAATCGGTATTGGCAAGGTTGCGACCCCACAACGAGAGCTTATAACCACCTTTGCGGAGCTCCACCGATGCGTTCAGCAAAGAGTAGAAATTCTGCTTCAGCGTGTTCTCTTCGTTCCAATAAATCTTGCCTGCACCCTGCCAAGAGGCATTGAGCGTAATATCGTCAAGCACAGCGCAATTCACAGGAATACGGTATGAGAGCGCCGCAGAAGAGGTGTGCTGGGGAGCATAGGGCAGATAGTTCCCCGAGTAGTTAGTCACACCATCATTAAACTCCTCAAACTTGGCATTGGTATATCCATAATTAGCCGATAGCGAGAGGTTATCCGTCACATTCCACGCCGCCGACAACTCTACGCCTCGGCTGCGTGACTCACCCGCATTAGACATCATACGACCTGTGGTCAAGCCATCAGGGAATACGGTAAGCTGCTGATTCTTACACTCAATCCAGAAAGCAGCAAAGTCCAGATTAACACGACCCTCAGCAAAGCGAAGGTGACCACCCACCTCATAATTCCAGCTATACTCAGGGTCGTATGTAGTAACCGATGCCTCATCGTAGGGCGATGGCTCTGCGGGAGCAGAAGGGCGACCCATAGCAGTCATAGCATCAGCCATCAGGGCATCCTTGAGTTTATTTTGCAGGATGTCAGAGAAAATCTGCGTATTGAATCCGCCCGCCTTATATCCGCGTGTTACGGTTGCGTACAAATCGCCCACGCCCGTTGTGAAGTTCACAGCGAACTTTGGCAACAGCTCCAGATAGTCGAGCTTCTCCTCGCCCTGGAAAGGGACTTTCACTGTGCGGAAATCGGGTATCATCTCGGGCGCGCCTGGGCGCATAGCACCCATCTTGTAACCCAGCTCCGAGAGGTTGTCATACTCCATCTTCGAAGCCTCATAATCGAGTCGCAGACCCGCAGTAAAACGCCAGCGCTTGCCTGCGCGCAACGACGACTCGTGATAGAGTGCCAATCCATAGGTTGGTAGATTGAAGTTGCTCTCTACCGACAAGACATCACGGTCAAATTGCAGCAACGACTGCAACAGAGCAGGCATATTACCCAAAATGAGCGACTTCATACCATCCTGCAAGATGTTTACGGGGGCACTCATATCAATCTTTTTATAGAAACCGTAAGCGCCCGTAACCCACTGCCAGCGACGCGACGAGTCGTTTGTTCGCAGAACAATATCCTCGGTAAAGGCGTGCTCCTTCTGCTCCTGCATAAGCGTAAAGATTGAGGATGGCGTAAGGTCGTTATCCATTCGCATTCTGTCGTGCATAAACTGATATGAGGTAGTTGCGGTAAACTTATACTCCTCGCCCGTGTGCGAGATGACAAGACCATCGCTGAAGTTGTAGCGCATATAACGGCTTGGTGAGTTGTAGTTTACATCGCCCATCTCATCCTTCTCTACATCATAAGGCGCATAAGCATAACCACCCTCATAATTATAGCCAAACGAAGCCACGTTATCCATCGACCAGCCGCGACCCATCTGCCAGATGGTACGCACGCGACCACCCGCGTTCTCGCCCCAATCGACATCGCTGCCATCGAAGGCGTTGTCGAAGAAACCATCGGTACGAGAATAGTAACCACCAACCGAGTATGCAAACTTGTCGCTCGCGCGGTCGTATAAATTCAACTTCGCACGCAGCGAGTTGCCTGTGCCATACTCCACAGCACCTCGCAAGCCCTCATAGTGCAGAGGCGAGAGGGTGTAGATATTCATCTGACCGCCCATCGTGTTACGACCATAAAGCGTACTCTGCGGACCGCGCAACAGCTCCACGCGAGCCACGTCAGCCATCTCGAAATCGTAGTTGTTCTTGTTAAGATAAGGGACTCCATCAACGGTCATACCGATTACAGGCTGGTCGATACGCGCACCGAAACCACGCACATAGATTGACGAGGTCATACGTGAGCCGTAGTCGGGCTGATAGAAGTTGGGCATCATAGCCGAGAGCTGCTTCACCGATGTGATACCCTCACGCTCCAGCAGCGAAAGGTTTGCCACACTCGACGAGATAGGCTCTTTTGATAGTCCAAAATGCTGCTTGGGCGCCGAGGCGATAATGCTCACATCATCCACCACGATATGGCGTGTAGTGTCAGCAGGTTCAACAGCAGCAAATGCTACCGAGGCTATTATCAGAGATGATACTAGTGTAAAAAGTCTCTTCATATAATAAAAATTTATTTGATTTTTTCGCATTGCAAAATTAGTACAACCAAAATCATATATCAACTATCACTTATGATAGTTTTAGATTAAATAAAATGTATTATCTTTGCTGTTGATATGCAAAACAAACCACAAATAGCCATTCTGCATCCCAATTCGCTATGTTGCCTGGCGATGCGCACAATCCTCACCGACATCGCTCCTTTTATGGGGTTGATGAGTGAGGTGGAGATTGCTACCTACAACACGATGGAGGAGTTTGAAGATGATGGCGCAGGGTTTGTCGTTCACTACTTTGTCGCCGCCGAGATTGTGGAGTCCAACATCAACTTTTTCCTGCCGCTGGCACGTCGTTGCATCGTGCTTACAGAGGGCGGAGACTTCTCGCATCCCGAGTTTCACACGGTCAATATGCATCAGCCAGAACGTGAGGTGTTGAAGGGTGTGCTGATGATGCACCGCGCGGCACACGCAGCGATGATGTCGGCACCACGCCCCGAGAAGGAGGAGGCGGAGCTGCTCTCCCAACGCGAGAAGGAGGTTTTGGCGCTCATCATCAAGGGCTTCATCAACAAGGAGATAGCCGACAAGCTCAACATCTCGACCCCAACGGTCATCTTCCACCGCCGCAACATTATGGAGAAGATAGGCTCGAAGTCCATCGGCAGGCTCACAATCTACGCCGTGATGAATGGCATTGTGGATGCAAAGGAGTTGTAGCAGGGGCAAAATTCAAAATTTCAGTTTTCTCTTTGCTCTTTCATCTTTGCTCTTTCATCTTAATAATTAGGAATCTTAAAACCGAAACAATATGAAAAAACTATTTTTTGCAGCGATTGCATTGATTATTGCGACAAGCTGCTGTCAGAAGGCGGAGCAGGCTTGCGAGAAGGAGTGTTGTGCGGAGGGTCAGAACCCTGTGATTGAAACTATTATGTCGCGACGAAGCATCCGCAAATATACTGACCAGGCGGTGCCACGCGAACTGCTCAACCAGATTGCCGAGTGCGGCATCAACGCCCCAAACGGAATGAACGCCCAGCAGTGGGAGGTGCGCATCGTGGATAATCCAGAGTGGCTGAAGAGCGTCACCGAGGCACAGCGTAAGGCTGCGGAGGGTACTCCTATGGCGAAGCAGTTTGAGGACCCACAGCTGAAAAACGTATTCCGCAACGCACCAGCCGTAATTTTCATCGCCCACAAACCAGGACCTTGCACACAGGTTGATTGCGGCTTGATGGCGGGCAATATGGTACTCTCTGCCAAGTCGTTAGGCTTGGGCTCGATTGTGATGATGGGTCCTTTGGGATTCTTCTCCACAGAGGCTGGCGCTCCATTTCTTCAGTCGCTGGGCTTGAGTGAGGGTTACAAGTTACTGCTTTGCGTAGGCGTTGGCTATGCAGACGAGGAGCCTGCGGCTCGCCCTCGCAACAAGGAGGTTGTAAAATATGTTGAGTAAATCACTACATTTTTTGAATAAAATTTTGTTATATCGACCATTTATGATATATTTGTAGTCGAAATTTAATTAACAGACTTGATATGGGTTTCTTCTTTTATAAGCGATTTTACTATTACCGCACGAGCGGTCAGGTTGTCGTGTGCTAATGAAGAGGCTTCATATAGTATATTAACAATCCTGACCGTATGCGTGCGGTTGGGATTTTTTAATTAGGATATGCTAAAAATTGCAATACAAGGTTACCAGGCCAGCTTCCACCATATCGCCGCCAACCAATACTTCGGCAGCGACCGCATTGAGATACTCCCCTGCGACACGTTCCGTCAAGTGGCAACAGCTGTAAAGAGTGGTCGTGCGGATATGGGACTGATGGCGATTGAGAACTCCATCGCAGGCTCTATCATCCCCAATTACAGCATCTTGCAGGATGAGAATTTGCAGGTAGCTGGCGAGGTCTATCTGCCTATCAAGCAGAATTTGATGGTGCTACCCGACGTGGAGCTGGAGGATATCCAAGAGGTGGAGTCACACTCGATGGCTCTGTTGCAGTGCATCGAATACCTTGATGAGCACCCTTGGAAACTCATCGAGAGTGAGGATACAGCCTTGAGCGCACAGCATATCGCCGAGAAGGGTCTGCGCCATACGGCAGCCATCGCAAGCGAGCTGGCGGCAGAGATTTACGGGCTGAAGATTATCGCTCCCGAGATTAACACCAACAAGAGCAACTACACCCGTTTTATGGTGCTCAAGCGCTATGACCACAATATGGACGAGGGGGCGAACAAGGCTTCGCTATACTTCAAGACCAACCACGAGGAGGGCTCACTGTTGCGTGCGTTGAGTGTGCTGGAGGGTATCAACCTCTCGAAGTTGCAGTCATACCCAATTCCGAGCGAGCCCTGGCACTATATGTTCCACATCGACCTGGAGTTCAAGTGCCTGGATGACTACATCCGCAACCTCGACCGACTGCACTCCGTAACGGAGGAGATACACGTCTATGGCGTATATCGCAATGGAAAATAGAGAAAATTAACAATAAATATTAACTAAAAACAAAAACACAACTATGGCAAAGGTAACAATCACTCCTTCGCACCGTATGGATAGCATCAAGGAGTACTACTTTTCAAAGAAGAACCGCGAGATTGCAGAGCTTCGCAAGGCGGGTCGTGACATCATTTCACTCGGCATCGGCAGCCCAGATATGCCACCAGCACAGGCGGTGATTGACCGCTTGGCAAAGGAGGCACAGCGCCCTGACGTACACGCCTATCAGCCTTACAACGGTAGCGAGCTGTTGCGTAAGGCTTATGCCGATTGGTATGAGAAGTGGTACAATGTAAAGCTCGACCCAAAGGGCGAGGTGTTGCCATTGCTCGGCTCAAAGGAGGGTATTATGCACATCTGTATGGCATTCCTCGACGAGGGTGACAAGGTGTTGGTACCAAACCCAGGCTACCCTACTTACCGCGCAGCTGTTACGCTGGCTGGTGGCGAGGTGCTGGAGTATCGTCTTAACGCCGAGAACGGCTTTTATCCTAACTTCGAGGAGATTGAGAAGGAGGATTTGAGCAAGGTTAAGTTGATGTTTGTCAATTACCCAAATATGCCTACGGGAACACACCCAACGGTAGAGTTGTTTGAGAAGTTGGTTGCCTTCGCTGGCAAGCATAACATTCTGTTGGTACACGACAACCCATACAGCTTCGTGAGAAACAACCTCCAGCTCTCTATCCTCTCTATCCCTGGCGCTTGGGACGTAGCTATCGAGATGAACTCAACAAGTAAGGGTCACTCAATGGCAGGCTGGCGAGTAGGTGTTGTGGCAGGTCGTGCCGACATCTTGAGCGACATCCTCCGCTTTAAGTCAAATATGGACTCTGGTATGTTCTTCCCTGTGCAGGCTGCGGCTGCCGAGGCATTGTCGCTCGGTATGGAGTGGTTTGACGAGCTTAACAAGACATACTACGAGCGTGAGGCTCACGGCTACGCACTCTTGGATGCACTTGGTTGCGACTATGTAAAGGGTCAGGCAGGTCTGTTCGTATGGGCCGCTATGCCAAAGGATTTCGAGGGCGACTGCTTCGCATTCTCTGACAAGGTGCTCAACGAGTGCGACGTATTTGTCACTCCTGGCGGTATCTTCGGCTCGGAGGGTACGAAGTATATCCGTATCTCACTCTGCATGCCTGCCGAGCGTCTGGCGGAGGCTGCCGAGCGTGTTAAGAGTCGTTTCGTAAAGTAAGAAAAGATGAAGTGCGCAACCATCATAGGGTTGGGTCTTATTGGCGGCTCGCTGGGCTTGAGTCTGAAGGATAACAAGCTCTGCGAGAAGGTTATGGGCATCGAGCATTCTGAAAAGAGTGCTCGCCGTGCCCTTGAGCTCGGGTTGGTGGATTGTATCACCACGCTGGATGAGGCACTCGCCGAGAGCGACCTTATCGTGCTGGCGACACCTGTCGATACCATCCCCACGCTTGCGATAAAAATCCTCAACCGCATACGTCCCGACCAGATTTTGATGGATATGGGCTCCACGAAGCAGGAGTTGTGCGAGCTGACGGCAATGCACCCCAACCGAGGTCGTCTGGTTGCCACCCACCCTATGTGGGGTACGGAGCATAGCGGACCTGACGCTGCCGAGCACGGGGCGTTCTCTTCGCGCACGGTGGTCATCTGCGAGAAGCAATCTTCTGACAAGGATGCCTTGCAAGCCATCGAGCAGTTGTACACAACGCTCGGAATGCCAATAAAGTATATGAGTGCCGAGGAGCAGGATTTACACTGCGCCTACATTTCGCACATCTCTCACATCACATCCTTCGCCCTTGCGCTTACCGTTCTGGAGAAGGAGCGTGAGGAGGAGCATATATTCGATTTGGCGGGTGGTGGTTTCGAGAGCACGGTGCGTCTGGCGAAGAGCTTGCCACAGACGTGGGCTCCAATCTTTTTAGAGAATAAATACAATGTCTTGGACGTTCTGCGTGAGCATATTCACCAGTTGCAGATTTTGCGCCGTATGATTGAGCGCGACGACCGCGATGGGTTGATTGAGGCGATGCAGAAGGCGAACAAGATACGCGAAATTTTGAAATAGGTCGGGCTTTACGCCCATTAGTTAGGAAAGATATATGGGAAAGTTTACACTTGGGGCAAAACGTCCCCTTATCATTGCGGGTCCTTGTAGTGCCGAGACTCGCGAGCAGACCATTGAGACTGCCATGCAGCTTGCACAGTCAGGCAGAGTAGATGTTATCCGCGCTGGCACGTGGAAACCTCGCACAAAGCCTGGCACATTTGAAGGCGTGGGCGAGATTGGTATCGAGTGGCTGAACGAGGTTAAACAGGCTACGGGTCTGCCTATCGCTGTGGAGGTTGCCAACCGCACACACGTCGAGATTGCACTGAAGCACGGCGTAGATATTTTGTGGATAGGTGCCCGCACAACCGTATCGCCATTTGCCGTTCAGGAGATAGCCGAGAGCCTGCACGGCAACGAAGATATTACGGTGCTGATTAAGAACCCTATGACCCCCGACATCAACTTGTGGGAGGGTGCTGTAAAGCGATTTATCAAGGAGGGCGTGAAGGAGGAGAACATTGGTCTTATCCATCGCGGTTTCTCATACTTCGGTCACAGCAAATATCGCAATCCACCTATGTGGCATATGCTCTTTGAGATGCGTAGCCGCTTCCCCGAGATGATGATGATTTGCGACCCTTCGCACATCTGCGGTTGTCGTCCTTTGTTGCACGGTATTTCGCAGCAGGCTGCCGACCTCTGCTTCGACGGCTTGATGATTGAGAGCCACATCGAGCCTGACAAGGCGTGGAGCGACGCCTCGCAGCAGCTTACGCCGCAGGACTGCATCACAATGATTGACAATGTGATGTGGCGTGCCAAGACTGCCAACGACCCCGAGTTCAACGACGAGTTGAAGCTCTGCCGTCAGCAGATTGACCAGATTGACTCCGAGATATTCGACCTGTTGAGCCAGCGAATGATGACTGCCGACAAGATTGGTCGCATCAAGAAGGCGAACAACGTGGCAATCCTGCAGAGCAACCGCTGGGAGGACATCTGCCGCCGTATGCTCTCAATGACACGCGGTATGGGCTTGAGCGAGGAGTTTGTACGCACCGTGCTGGAGGCTATTCACCTGGAGAGTATCAACCGCCAGAACGAGATTATGAACTCGTAAAGAGCACCACACGGAATAAAAAGGCAGAATTCTTGTCGTGGTTGATAAAAAAAGAGTTAAATTTGTCACCATAATATGGACAAGACGCTAACATATGAAAACTTAAGGTTGCACTACACCGTTGCAGGTGCGGGGCAACCTCTGTTTTTGTTGCACGGCTGGGGCTGCTCGACAGAGATTTGGCAGAGGGTATTACCATTTCTGGAGGAGCGCTTCCGCGTGATAAATGTCGATTTTGCGGGCTTCGGCACAAGCGACGAGCCACACGAGGTGTGGGGCGTGGAGGAATATACCCGCACGGTGGAGGCTATCGCCGAAGCGGAAGGGGTGGAGAGTCCTGTTTTGGTGGGGCACTCGTTTGGTGGGCGTGTATCGATTGTATATGCCTCGCGCAACAAGACGCAGAAGGTAATCCTTGTGGATGCCGCAGGCGTGAAGCCAAAGCGCTCGCTCACATACTATCGCAAGGTATATACCTTCAAGCTGCTGAAGTGGCTTGCACCAATTATCCTTGGCAAGGAGCGCGCACAACAGTTAATCGACAAGCGCCGCGCAAAGGCGGGCTCATCGGACTACAACGGCGCCTCGCCTCGTATGCGAGCCATATTGTCAAAGGTGGTGAATGAGGATTTGTGCCACCTGATGCCGAAGATTTCAGCCCCCACCCTACTCTTTTGGGGCGAGAACGATACGGCAACACCTCTTACCGATGCAAAGCAAATGGAGCGGCTCATCCCCGATGCGGGTCTTGTGACGGTGGCGGGAGCTGGTCACTACTCCTTCCTTGAGAATACGCCTTTGTTCCTGCGTGTGGTGGAGAGTTTTTTAAGCAAAGAGATTTCAAACAAATAGGTCAATGATTTACGACATCATATTCTGGATTGCATACATCGCACTGTGGGCTGCTGTGGTGCGCTACGACGTGCATATGTTCCAGCACAACTCCTACCGCGTGGAGCGTTATGCAAGATGGTGGCGTGGAGGAAACAAACACCTCCGCTCGATTGTGATTGCCATCTTCGCTCTGCTCTGTATAGTGACATTCCAGATGGATTGGTTACCAAAGGCGGTGGTTATGTTTATCATCGCGTGGCGTGAGTTCCGCACGACATACAAGAAGCCGCTGGTCTATACGATGCGTGTGTGGCGACTGCTTACGACGGCTACGCTGCTGACGGCGGCGGCTGTCGGTGCGGCAATATATTTCTTGCCAGCCTACGCCCCAACCATAGCACTTGCGCTGTTGGTGCTGCCCGCAGTTATGCTTGCGGCAAACCTTGTGAACAAGCCTTTGGAGGCTGCTATCTCGCGCTGGTATTACAACGATGCGAAGCGCATACTGCGCTCAATGCCCGACCTGAAGATTATCGGCGTCACGGGCAGTTTCGGCAAGACCTCAACAAAACACTATCTCTACCGCATACTCTCCGAGAAGTATAACGTGCTGATGACCCCTGGCAACTTCAACACCACACTGGGCGTTATCCGCACCGTAAGAGAGCATCTGAAGCCCCACCATCAGGTATTTATCGTCGAGATGGGCGCAAAGCAGGTGGGCGACATAAAGGAGATTTGCGACTTGGTACACCCCACCATCGGCATTGTGACGGCTGTGGGCGAGATGCACCTTGAGACATTCCACTCGGTAGAGAATGTGCGCCGCACAAAGTTTGAATTGATTGACGCACTGCCAGAGGGTGGCTTGGCGGTGGTGAATATGGACTCGGAGCTGATTGCGAGCAAGCCCATCGACCATAAATCGGCGCTTGTGGGTTATGGTGTGAAGTATCACGATGCAGATTATCGTGCCGCAAACATCCGCTACACCCCTTCGGAGACATCGTTTGACGTGGATTATCGTGGCGAGCTACGCGAGGGTTACACCACACATCTTGCGGGACGAGGCAATATCCTCAATCTACTGGCGGCGGTTGCCGTTGCCGACCATCTGGGCGTAAGCGAGCAGCTACAGAAGCGCGCGATGCGCCAGATTGAGCAGATTGAGCACCGCTTGAGCATAAAGCGCACGGCGGGTGGCGTGACAATCATCGACGACGCATACAACTCAAACCCTACGGGTGCGAAGATGGCACTCGAAGTGTTGCACCACTTCTCACGTCCTGCCGATGCACGACGCATTGTGGTGACACCTGGCTTTGTGGAGCTGGGCGCACGTCAGGCGGAGCTTAACCGCGAGCTGGGACGTGACATTGCGGCAGCGTGTGACATTGCGGTGGTGGTAAACCTCACAAACCGCGAGGCGATAAGTGCGGGACTGAAGGATGCGGAGTTCCCTGAGGGACAGATTATTTTGGCAGACTCCTTCGCCGAGGCGTCAGCCACATTGGCGCAGCAGTTGCGCGTGGGCGATGTTATTCTCTATGAGAACGACCTGCCCGACTCATTCAAGTAGAAACAGACAAACTTAAAATAAGATGAAGAGCAAAATCAATGTAGGAGTAATCTTCGGTGGTCGTTCGGTAGAGAACGAGATTTCGGTTCTCACCGCCATACAGACTATGGAGGCTATCAACACCGAGAAGTATGACATTACTCCAATCTATATTTCAAAGGAGGGACGCTGGTACACAGGCGCAGCACTTCGCACAAGCGCCAACTACAAGCAGATGGAGAGCCTCTACAAGGCGTGCGAGGAGGTATATCTGCGCCCAATTTATGGCGACAACAATCTCTACAAGGTAAAGAAGCCATTATTCGGCAGCGACGTCGTGACAAAGCTTGATGTTATCATCCCAGCGCTGCACGGCACAAACTGCGAGGATGGCTCATTCCAGGGCACAATCGAGATGACTGGCATCCCTTATGCAAGCTGCAACGTGCTTGCATCGGCTAACGGAATGGATAAAATCACAATGAAGATGATACTCGCATCGAGCGGTATCGCTGTGATTGACTATGCGTGGTTTAGCGACAAGGAGTGGTTTGACCGTCAGCAGGAGGTCGTGGAGCGAGTGGAGAAGCAGCTCGGCTACCCGATGATTGTCAAGCCAGCAGACTCGGGCTCAAGCGTAGGTATCACTTCGGTACACAACCGCGAGGAGCTGATGGAGGCTATCGAAAATGCTGTGAGCTACTCGAAGCGCATCATCGTGGAGCACCTGGTGCAGCAGTTAAAGGAGATTAACTGCTCTGTACTGGGCAACTACTACGAGTGCGAGGCTTCGGTATGCGAGGCACCTGTGCGTAGCGGCGAGATTTTGAGCTATCAGGATAAATACCTCGGCGGTGGCGCAAAGGGTGGCGTGAAGGAGTCACGCGGTATGCACTCAACAGTGCGCGAGATACCAGCCAACCTGCCTGCGGAGCTTACAGAACACATCCGCACAACAGCCGTTGAGACATTCAAGGCTCTGGCGTGTGATGGTGTGGCGCGCATCGACTTTATGATTGACGAGGCTACGGGGAAGGTATATGTGAACGAGATTAACACTATCCCTGGCTCGCTGTCGTTCTACTTGTGGGAGGCTACGGGGGTTAGTTTTGAGCAGCTCACCGAGCGTCTTATCGAGATTGCCTTCCAGCGCAAGCGCGACTCATCGTTCAAGACCACAAGCTACAAAGAGAATATCTTCAACTACACCCTATCTGGCGCAAAAGGTGCAAAGGGTGCGAAGGGAGGAAAATTTTAGAACACTTAAAACTTAAACGATATGAAAAAATTAGCATTATTTCTTATGTTGCTCTGCTTTGCTACGCAGGCATCGGCAGGCTTGGTGCCAAAGTTCAAGTTCGGCGTAAAGGCTGGTATGGACTATCAGGCAAACGATTTCAAGAGCGCCATTAACAGTTTCGATATCAAGTCAAGCACAGGCTGGTTTGCTGGTGCTATGGTGGACTTGAGCTGGGGCAAGCTGGGCGTACACCCCGAGGTCATCTACTCACGCAACTCATTCGGCGTAGAGGGTGTTGATTCACGCTTGAAGATTAGCCAGGTGGAGGTGCCTGTGCTACTTAAGTACAGCCTCTTCAACATTGTCGATGTGCAGGTTGGTCCTCGTTTCTGCATTATGGACGAGGCGAGCGGCTCGGCAGAGAACGTAAAGTGGAACTGGAACAGCCCAACAATCGGCTACGCGATAGGTCTGGAGACAACAATCTGGAAGATTGCTATCTCGGCACGCTACAACGGCGCATTCAAGGAGTCGGAGGTGATGGGCTTCACAACAGGTACAACCAAAACAAACAACTTGCAGATTGGTGTAGGTTTCTACTTCTAATCTCGCCCGACGGTAATAGCAAAGGGGTTGTCCAACATCTTACGGACAACCCCTTTCCTTTGCTTTTGAGTCTATATCATTACATTATTCTCTACCTCGCAACCGTTCTACCTGGATATGCCTCCAGCGCCTTGCCCAGAATGAACAACGCTCGGCGCAAATCATCCTTATTAAGCACATATGCAATACGAACCTCGTCACGTCCCTTGGCAGGGTCGGTGTAGAAGCCTGACGCTGGGGCAAGCATTACGGTCTCGCCCTCATAATCAAACTCCGACAAACACCACGCACAGAAGCGCTCACTATCGTCAATAGGCAGGCGGGCAACGGTATAGAAGGCACCCATAGGGATAGGCGAATAGACTCCAGGAATCTTGTTCAGCCCATCAATCAGGCAGTTGCGGCGCTCGATATACTCCTCGTAGGTGTGAATCATATATCCGCGTGAAGCATCCATCGACGCCTCGGCGACAATCTGACCAATCAGCGGCGGACTCAAGCGCGCCTGGCAGAACTTCATCACCGCATTACGCAAGGTGTGGTTTTTGGTTATCAACGCTCCGATGCGGATACCGCACTCCGAGTAACGCTTCGACACAGAGTCAATCAGCACGACATTATCCTCAATACCCTCCAAATGGCACGCCGAGATATAGGGCGAGCCTGTGTAGATAAACTCACGATATACCTCGTCAGAGAAGAGGAACAGGTCATATTTCTTGACCAAATCGCGGATGCGATTCATCTCCTTGCGTGTGTATAGGTAACCCGTAGGGTTGTTGGGATTGCAGATAAGGATACCCCTTGTGCGCTCGTTAATCAACTCCTCAAACTGCTCCACCTTGGGCAGGGCAAAGCCCTCCTCGATAGAGGTCGAGACGGTGCGGATTGTAGCTCCTGCCGAGATAGCAAACGCCATATAGTTGGCGTAGGCAGGCTCGGGGATGATAATCTCATCGCCAGGGTTCAAACACGACATAAAGGCGAACAAAACTGCTTCCGAGCCGCCTGTGGTGATGATAATATCCTCGGGCGTGAGCTTGATTTGATACTGATCATAATATCCCACAAGCTTCTCGCGCAGCGACAGGAAACCATCGCTGGGGCTATACTCCAGCAGCTTGCGGTCAATCTTCTTCAGCGCCTCAAGACCCTCCTGTGGGGTGGGCAAATCGGGCTGACCGATGTTCAAATGATATATCTTTACTCCGCGTGAGCGAGCCTTGTCAGCCAAAGGTCCCAGCTTACGAATAGGAGAAGCGGGCATCTTGACTGCCCGCTCTGAAATATTTGGCATAATCTTAACCTACTAACCGTTAAACCTAAATTATCTATCGAGGAAGTTCTGAATCTTAACCAGCACTCCTGTTCGATGGATAGTATATTTCTGTGCAAAGCGCTGCAAGGCTGCATAACGCTCTGGTTTATTCTTCTCCAGATATGCCACACCGTAATAGAGTCCCGATGTAGCCAGCAGACCCGAAGCGATTGTGACATAGAGCTGCACCTCGGGCGAGAGATGCAACAGATTGCACATATGCCATATCAAAACAATCGCTCCATTGAGCATGATGATGTTTATCGCCGTGATAACGTGGCTATAACCGAGCGAGATGAACATATGATGCAGGTGAGTCTTATCGGGACTGAATGGAGAGCGATGGTTGATGATACGAGCCACCATAACACGCACTGTATCGAACACAGGAATTGACAACACAGCCAGCGTAAAGCTGATGGTTGAACCTGACACCACATCATCACCCGACTGGATGATACGCATCACATAGAGTGAGCAGATAAAGCCCAGCACCAGCGAGCCACCGTCACCAAGGAACATCTTATACTTCTCACCGAACATATTATGCAACATAAATGGGAAGATAGCACCTGCCACAGCAAACGCCAGCACAGCATACGACACATCACCCATAAGCATAAAGCAGACGGCAAACATCATCGAAGCAAATACACCATAACCCGAGCAGAGACCATCCACGCCATCGATAAGGTTAATGGAGTTGATGATGCCCACACACGAAAATATAGTCAGCGCAACTGCCACATACCAAGGCAACTCACCAACGCCCCACAGACCGTGAAAATCGTCGATATAGATACCACAAAGGAACATCATCAGGCAGACAACGAATATCTGTAACGCAAAACGCAGACGTGGCGAGAGTTGCAGGATATCGTCACCAACACCTGTATAGAGCATAATCATCATTGCAATAATCAGCTCAAACTGAATATTCATACCATCGATATAGTATCCAGCGATACTCAGGCTGAACATAATACCGAAAAATACCGCCACACCTCCCAACACAGGCACAGGCACCTTATTTAGCTTCCTGGCATCGGGATTATCCACGATTGACTTCATATGCGCAATCTTCACCAACGATGGATGGACGACAAACACAGCCATCGCCGCCACTACGAAAGGCAATATATAAAACCAGTGCTCCATAGTAATAAATTTTTAAGATTATACTCTTTTCTATTAACCTTCATCTTTATCTCGAGGCAATCCTCTCCCCGACAAAATTCCGATACTACTCCTGCTTTGCGGGTAGTTCCTTAACGATACCCTTCAGGCGCTCCGAGCCTACAATATCTGCTACTGTTGGCATAACCAGCACACATCCCATACCCGCAACTGCGCCCAGGAATGTGAATGCCATAAGTATCATTGCACGCTGCGGCTTGCTCTTCTTATATGGCACAGTCACAGGGTTGATTACAGTCAGGATAGGGGTTGTCTCCTTAACCTTAATCTTTGCCTGCTCAAGCTGCATAGCAAGCTCACTGTAGATATTCATCGCCAGCTGATACTCCGCCTCCAGACGCTCCTGCTCGATACGAGCCTGATTCTTGATTGTGTTGTGGTTGGCATCGCGATAACGCGCACGACGCGCCTGAACATCCTCGAAGTCACGCTTAACCTCATTGTAACGCTCCTGCACAAAGTCGAGATTTGACTGTACCTTCTCCACCTTAAAGACGGTGATATACTCCTGAAGCAAGTTCAGCGTTGCCTGCGCTAATTGCGCCGCAGCCAATGGCTCGGGCATATTGACTGTAATGGATACATAACCCTTCTTATCATCAAGCGAGAGCATAACTGACTCACCCAACAGGCTCAACACTTCATACTCATCCTTGGTAAGCGACTCTATTTTTGCTCCACCCTCTGCCGAGCTGTAATCAGGCTCTGGCTGCTCGCCGCGAATAGCGCCCATAATCACACCTGGCAAGCCGATGGTATATTTGAGCACGTAATCCACAACCGTAGGCTTGTTGAACTCCTCGCTGGTGTAGTACTCATAGAAGCTGACAGGGCGATCTGCCTTCTCGAAGTTAATCTCTGTCTGCATAAGCTCCTTCTTAAACTTAGTGCTCTTCAAGATATTCTCATAGACATAAGGCGAGAGCGTAGGAGTACCTTCACCCTGCGAGAGATTGATACCCGCCAGCTTGGCAAGCGATGACATCTGTGACGACTTCGAATTATCCGAGGTCTGTGGCACCACATCACACGAGGCTGTATATACCTTAGGACTAAAGAGAGCAACCAACAGACCAAGCACCATAAACACGATAGTGATTTTGACAATCAACCATCTATTGTGCCACAATTTCTGGATAAGCTCCACGAGGTCAATCTCCTGCTCCTCAACCATTATATTATTTACATTCTGCTCCATTACTACACACCTTATATTTATTTAGACAAATTCAAGGCCGCAATAATAACCGCCGCAGTTGATGCTGTGCTTGAAAGCACCTGTGCAGCATCACCAATATCGAAGTTATTGTTGCGATCTGGCTTCGATGGTACGATAATGATAGAGCCAGGCTTAACCTTTGCCGAGAGACCCGACTCAACCATACCATTCATATGGATAACAAACGCACGACGCTTACGTGCCGTATTGTCGAAGCCTCCTGATGACTTGATGTAATACTTCACGTTCTTGCCATCCTTATATGTGATGGTATTTGGATAGAGCACCGCGCCCATAACTCGCGCTGTACCGTTGTACTGAGGAATGAAGATAGCATCATCGTCACGCAGCACAATATCAGCATCCGAGCCAGGGTTCTCCATTGCCGCCTGCAAATCAATACCTACGGGATATACCTCTTTGAGCGCAATACCCTCGAATGTAATTGTCTCATCGCGCTGTGAACGACGTGCCTGGTCGGCAATCATCTCATTCAAAGCTCGCGCCTGCATAGCCTCCTCCGCAGTCATACGACGCAACAGATAAGCACCCTCGAGATAAGCTCCTGGAGTCACGCCACCTGCCGCCGCAACAATCTCCGAAAGACGCATATTGCGGTGAGTGAGTGGGTAGTTACCCTCGAAAGCCACCTCGCCACGAACAGCCACTGTACTCTGCGTCACATAGACAGGAGAACGGCGAACATATACCTGGTCAAATGGCTGAAGCACAAACTCATCCTTGCCACCTACAACCAAACCATCCTTGAGCTCGATTGTGAAAATCTCAAACAACTCATCGCTCACCTGCAAGCTCTTGGGGTCCTTCAGACGGCGTGTGATAGTCACATTTGCCGTTGAAGCCGACTCCAGCAAACCATTTGCTGCGACAACCAAATCCTCAACCGTCATATTCTCGGCATATGGGTATGTGTCAGGCGACTTCACTGCGCCGAAGATAGTCACATTGTACTCCTCCTGCATCTGCGTGATTGACGAGATAACGAGCATATCGTTTGGACGCAGTTCAATATCTGCTACCGAGCCATTCATCAACGCCGCCAAATCCACCGACTGCACCTCCATAGTCCAATCTGGCTTCTCGCGGTAGAGCATCGCACGAGCCATAAAGGCATCCTCGCGCAAGCCATCGGCACGCTCGATAAGCTGCTTGACGGTCTTGACCTTATCGTCGATAGCGTAATAACCCTCACGATATACAGCACCCTTAACCTCCACGCGGTTCTCGTAGCGGTCGATACTACCCGCAACAGCGAGGATATCGCCATCCTCCAGCTCAAATGAGTCAAAGGCAGCTTTATCAACCGTAAAGGTAGAGAACTCGCCACCATTCTGACGTCGTGTGACATTGATGACGTTCTGATTTGCCTCGTTGGTAAAACCGCCCGCAAACTTGATAAGGTCGGCAATGGTCTCACCATCCTTCATCTCGTAGAACATTGGACGCTTAACCTGTCCCGAAATCTCGACCAGCTTGCTATATGCAGGTACGGTAATCAAGTCACCCTCGCGCAGTGCGATGTCGCGCTCGGTCTTACCGTTGAGAATATAGTCGTAAACATCTATCTCCGAAAGGAGCTTGCCATCACGATACACCAATATACCACGCATCGTACCCAGATTATTAACACCACCAGCAACATGCAGAGCGTGGAACAGAGTTGCCAGCGAGGGCAGTGTAAATGTTCCAGCCGAGCCTACCTCGCCTGTGAGGTTTACCTGAATGCTGCGGATACTACCCAGCGAGATTTTCATCTTCACCGAGCCATCGTTCAAGCCCTCATAGATTGTAGCCAACGAACGACGCAGACGAGCCGTAGCCTCCTCGATTGTAAGACCCGACAAGAATACAGGACCTACACCCGTAATGCTGATGCGACCCTCAGCCGAGATAACCTGACTCAATGCCACCTGCGCATCGCCCCAAATGTCGATAATAACCTCATCGCCTGGACCCAGAACATAGTTCTTGGGGGTAGCAATCTTCAGGTTGGGCTCAAACGTCAAGCGGCTGCTGCGGAAGAGGTCGTGACCAAATATGCGGCGTGTGGTAGCTGTGCCTGCCACATTTGCAATATCTGTCGCCTTCTCCTCACGATAGCCCGCCTGTGGGTCTGCCGCCATATGTGTAAGGTCGGTCTTGACCTCCACCTCCTGGTTGCCTGTCGCTTTAGCCTCGACATTAACGGTGCGGGTGCGTTTCACGTTGTCACCCTCCACCTGATGCTGACTACGCAGAGCGTTAATCTGCTCCTGCGTCAATGTACCATTGCGATACGCCTGAATCCACTCCTGCTGACTCTGAGCATAGAGCGATGCCGACATCACAATGAAGAAAAGTAAAATAGCTAATCTTTTCATATCTAATGGTTTTTATTTCAACTAACTGTGTATCAAGTTATTAACAAGGTGAAACACCCTCCACCTACACAATAACGACACATTTACGCAAAATATTCTCACAAATATATAAAAAATTCCCTGCAAAAACAACTTTTGCAGGGGATAAATCACCTATCGACAACCGCTTGTCCGACTCTTATTTTCTCTTTGACGGCTTATGTTTTTTTCTCACCGACCACCCGAAGTGACCTATGACATCACCCAGGCGGAAATACTCGCCGTGCGAATAGGCGATAAGGTCGGCACGCTGAAGGTCAAACTTACCACTTTCGGGGTCGATATACTCTTCATCAACAAGCACATTCACCACATCGGCAATAAACATATCGTGTGAGCCGAGTGGCACTATCTGCCGCACCCTGCACTCTATCGACACGGGCGACTCCTCCACAACGGGCGCAGCAACCTGCGTAGCAGGGATGGGGGTTAAACCCATCTTCCTGAACTTGTTGTAATCCCTGCCCGACCTTACTCCACACCAATCGGTCGCCCGCGCAAGACGTGACGTGGTGAGGTTTATCACAAACTCGCCCGTGCGCCTAATTATCTCATACGAATGACGCTCGGGACGCACCGAGATATAACACATTGGCGGATTGGTACATACCGTACCCGTCCACGCCACTGTGAAGAGGTTATACTCCTCCTCCTTTACCCCCACGCTCACCAGCACAGCAGGCAGCGGATATATCATTGTTCCTGGTTTCCAGCTCTGTTTCATCGTCTCCAATTATAAGTTTAACCTAAAGCTATCGCCACTCTTGACAGCAGAGAATTTCTCGCGATAGGAAGTGACAAACTCCATATCAACCTCACCCACTGCAATACACTCCTTATCGCCACACGAGGCTACCACCTCGCCATAGGGATTGACCACCATCGAGCCGCCGACATACTCGTACACAGGGTCGCATCCAACCCTATTCACACCAACCGCATAACATTGATTCTCAATAGCTCGGGCGCGCAACAATATATTCCACGCCTCCATCCTCACCGAGGGCCAGTTTGCCACACAAAGTATCATATCGTAATCATCTCGGCAACGCGCAAAGACAGGAAAACGCAAATCAAAGCAGACCAGCAACAGAATTCTGACGCCCTGCCACTCCACCACAACACGCCTATCGCCCGCCGTATAACGCGCTGTCTCGCCACCATAGGCAAACAGATGGCTCTTATCATAATACTCCACCACGCCATCGGGCTTCACAAAGTATAGCCTGTTGCGATAACCATCCTCCACCTCAACGGCAACACTTCCAGCAATAGCGCACCCCAGCCGTGCCGCCACACGTTGCATCCATCCAAGCACCTCGCCCCTATCTGCCACACTCTGCGGCTCCATACAAAAACCCGTTGAAAACATCTCTGGCAACACCACCAGCTCACCCACCTGTGCCTCAAGTTCAATCATCGCCTCAAGTTGCGAAAGATTATGTCCGACATCCTGCCAACGTGTATTACTCTGAATGACTCTTACTCTCATCACAACAAAATTTTCCTTCCCAAAGATAGAAAATAATAAGCAGAATACAAAACGGAAGCTCCTGCAAAAAAAATATCGCGGCACCCTCCCAAAAGGCGCCGCGACACAGCAAAAATTCTCTTTAACCAATCTAATATCTCAATCACTACACTATGCCCTGGGCAAGCATAGCCTCCGCAACTGTCATAAATCCAGCAATATTTGCACCCTTGACGTAGTTCACATAACCGTCAGGCTCTGTACCATATTCTACGCAAACAGAGTGAATCTTCGTCATAATCTCCTGGAGCTTGGTATCAACCTCCTCGGCACTCCACTTGATTCTCATTGAGTTCTGCGTCATCTCCAAGCCCGATGTAGCAACACCACCCGCATTTGACGCCTTACCTGGCGAGTACAAGAGCTTCGCCTTCTGGAAAACTTCGATTGCCTCTGGCGTAGATGGCATATTTGCACCCTCAACCACGCACTTGCAACCGTTGGCAACCAACATAGCCGCCTGCTCGCCATTAAGCTCATTCTGCGTTGCACAAGGCATCGCAATATCGCACTTCACGCTCCAAGGACGCTCGCCCTCGAAATACTGCGCCGTTGGATACTTTGTCACATACTCACGGATACGACCACGCAACATGTTCTTCAACTCAAAGATATACTGCAACTTATCCTCGTCAATGCCGTCGGGGTCGTAGATGAAACCGTTAGAGTCGGACATCGTAACAACCTTCGCGCCAAGCGACAAAGCCTTCTCGGCTGCATACTGCGCCACGTTACCACTACCTGAGATAGCAACAACCTTGCCAGCATAAGACTCGCCACGCGTAGCCAACATAGCCTGACCGAAGTAGCAAGCTCCGTAACCCGTAGCCTCAGGACGCACGAGCGAGCCACCAAAGCTCAAACCCTTACCCGTAAGTGTACCTGTAAACTCATTCGCAAGACGCTTGTACTGACCAAACATATAGCCTACCTCGCGACCACCCACACCAATGTCTCCCGCAGGTACATCGGTATCAGCACCGATATGGCGTGCAAGCTCTGTCATAAAGCTCTGGCAGAAGCGCATAATCTCCATCTCTGACTTGCCCTTTGGGTTGAAGTCCGAGCCGCCCTTGCCGCCACCCATAGGCAGCGTTGTAAGACTGTTCTTGAAGGTCTGCTCAAATGCAAGGAACTTCAAAATGCTCAAGTTTACGCTTGAGTGGAAACGAATACCACCCTTATATGGACCAATGGCACTGTTCATCTGAACGCGGTAACCCTTGTTAATCATCACCTCACCCTTGTCTGTAACCCAAGGAACACGGAACATAATAACACGCTCTGGCTCGGCAATGCGCTCCAACACTTTCATCTTCACAAGCTGTGGATTCTCCAAAACATAGGGAGCGACACTCTCTACAACCTCACGAACCGCCTGATGAAACTCTACTTCACCAGGATTCTTTGCCACGATGTCGGCCATAAACTGCTCGACATACTCCTTAACTGACGTGTTCATAACCTATTCAAAAAGTTAAATTAAACTAAAAATCTGTGACAAAGTTAATAAAATTTATTAATAATGCAAACTAATCTTAAATAAAAATTAAACTTTTTTGCATACAAAACTCATTTTTGTGGCTTTTCCTCGATTTTTATGCAATATCGCTCTATTACACTTTTAGGTATATTTTAGGCTGTTTATTCGTTATTTTTAACATTTTTTACTATCTTTGTTGAAAGAATAACCTAAATTTATAAAAAAACTTACAAATTATTACTATGAAAAGTCTGCGTATAATTATGATTGGCATCGTGGCAATGTTGTCAATTATGCCCGTTTCGGCTCAACAGATTAGCTACTCGGTAGAGAAATTATGGGGCGATGGCGTGAAGCATTGCGCCTTCTCATCACTCGTGCGTTTCAATGGTCGCTACTACTGCTCGTTCCGCGAGGGTGAGAGCCACATCTTTGACAAGAACGGCAAGGCAGAGGGTAAGGTGAGAATTCTCGCTTCGGACGATGGCGTGAAGTGGGAGTCGGTGGCATTTATCGGCAAGGAGGGCGTTGATTTGCGTGACCCAAAATTGTCGGTTATGCCTGACGGCAGAATGTTGGTAAACATAGGTGGCTCGGTATATCGCAATCGCGAGTTGAAAGAGTGCATACCTCACGTGATGTACACCTCTGACGGTAAGACCTTTACCGACCCAGAGCCTGCGGTGCTCGACAAGAAGATGACATCGAAGCGCGACTGGATATGGCGTGTGACGTGGCACGATGGCGTGGGCTACGCCGTAAGCTACAACAAAGCACCCGAGGGCGACACCAGCGGCAACGAGGTGTGGCTGGTAAAGACCATAGACGGCAAGAAATACGATGTTATCACAAAGTTCAAAATCGACTGCTACCCCAACGAGAGTACCGTACGCTTCATGCCAGACGGACGTATGGCTGTTATGGTACGCCGCGAGGCGGGCGACTACCGAGGCTGGTGGGGCGTGAGCAAGGCTCCATACACCGAGTGGGAGTGGAAGAAGATGGGCATGGCACTTGGCGGTCCCGACTTTATCTTCCTTGATGACAACCGCATCGTGATGTCATCACGCAACACAACAGTGCCTGGCGCTGCAAAGACTTGTGTATATATGGGTAAGAATAACGGCTTCTTCGAAGAGGTCATTTGCCTGCCATCAGGTGGCGACAACGGCTACCCTGGCATCATCACCGTAGGTGACGAGCTGTGGATTAGCTACTACTCGGGGCACGAGGGCGGTAACCCTTCAATCTACTTGGCGAAGATTCCGATGTCGAATTTCAGGAAGTAGAAAAGATGTTGTAAAATAGTTATAAATTTAAACATTATTATTTATGGAAGTAATTATCATTTTAGCCACATTGGTGTATGCAATTCTTTGCATTATCCTATTCTTCAAAGTCTGGGGAATGTGCAATGATGTGAGAGAGTTAAAAAACTATTTTATCAAAGTTACACCACCTCAACAAATCGCACCAAATACAAACCCTGTTACTGAAAATGTGTTTGAAGCTGGGCAGACCGTTATTTATCCACCTGCAAATCGCATTATGATTGTAAAAGAGATTGATGCGGAAGGACTTATCACTTGTTTCTCATACGACAAGAACGGCAAAGAGGAGTTTGAGGGTAAATATAAAGCCTCTCAAATCAAACACTACACAAAATAATATACGTCATTCCACATTTCCGAATCTCGTGACATTCAAAAAAGATAATTGAGAGAAATCGGAAATGAATGGAATCTACCTTTGTGAAATAGTACATTTGCAAAAGTGATTAACAGCACAAAGGAGATTGCCACGTCGGACTAAAGTCCTCCTCGCAATGACGGGGAAAATAAACGTGGTTGTCCAACAAATTAAGTTGAGACAACCACATTTTTTTAGAAGTTGTATAAAAAGATGTATTTTTAGGCAACTTCTACTTTAATGATTCAAGCATTCGCTTTAATACTACCGTAGCCGAAATCTCACGATTGGCAGCCTCGGGGATAACCAGAGAGCGTGGAGACTCAATAACATCGTCTGTCACAATCATATTACGACGCACGGGCAGGCAGTGCATAAAGTGCGCGTTGTTGGTCACCGCCATCTGTCGCTCGCTAACTGTCCAACTCATATCCTTTGACAAGACCTTGCCATAATCCTCTGGACGTGTCACGCCTGGACAGCTCCAATTCTTGGCATAGATGAAGTCGGCGCCCTCAAATGCCTTCATCTGGTCGTACTCCACCTTCGCATCGCCAACAAACTGTGGGTCAAGCTCATAACCCTCGGGGTGAGTAACCACAAAATCAACATCGGCAGCATTCATCCACTCGGCAAACGAGTTAGGCACAGCCTGTGGCAAAGCCTTTGGGTGTGGTGCCCAGGTAAGCACAACCTTGGGTCGCTTGCGCTCCTTATACTCCTCGATAGTGATAAGGTCGGCAAACGATTGCAAAGGGTGCACCGTAGCACTCTCCATAAAGAATACTGGCTTGCCCGAGTATTGGATGAACTGCTCCAAAATCTTCTCATTGTAGTCATCCTCGCGGCTCTCAAATGTAGCAAACGAGCGCACACCGATAATGTCGCAGTAGCTCGCCATAACGGGGATAGCCTCCAGCAGATGCTCACTCTTGTCGCCATCCATCACAACGCCACGCTCGGTCTCGAGCTTCCACGCACCCTGATTGACATCGAGCACAATGACATTCATACCCAGGTTCATAGCAGCCTTCTGTGTGCTGAGGCGGGTACGCAAACTATTGTTAAAAAAAATCAAGAGTGCGGTCTTATTCTTGCCCAACTCCTGATACTTAAAACGGTCGGCCTTAATCTCCATAGCCTCCTGAAGTGCCTCCTGAAGATTGCCCAAATCCTTTACACTACGAAATACCTTCATAATATCCAAATATATGTAGCTCCACCGCGACTCGAACGCGAATTTAGGGTTTAGGAAACCCTCGTTCTATCCCTTGAACTATAGAGCCAAATCCTGTCGCTGAAAAACAACAAGCACAAAGATACACCGCCAAATTCAAAATTCCAAAAAAAAGATAGCCCAACCTTTCGGTTGAGCTATCTTTTCAATATATCGTGGGGCTACCCCACCTTTCTGTTCGTTACTCTGCCTGAGCACCCAACTCGGCGAGGTCAGACTTCAAACCTACAACCAAGTTGTCGTAGTCGCGAAGACCTGTACCACCTGGGATCAAGTGACCGCAGATAACGTTCTCCTTCAAGTTCTCCAGTGGATCGATCTTACCCTGGATTGCAGCCTCGTTCAAGACCTTGGTAGTCTCCTGGAACGATGCAGCCGAGATGAAGCTCGATGTCTGCAATGCCGCACGTGTGATACCCTGAAGCACCTGGTTAGAGGTTGCAGGTACGATGTCACGCACCTTTACAAGCTTCATATCACGACGCTTGAGCGATGAGTTCTCGTCACGCAACTTGCGAAGTGAGATAATCTGACCAGGCTGTACGTTCTGTGAGTCGCCAGCATCCTCGACAACAACCTTGTCGTAGAGCTCGTCGTTCACATCCATAAACTCCCACTTATCGACGATCTGATCCTCGAAGAAGCGTGAATCACCTGGATCCTCAATCTTCACCTTGCTCATCATCTGACGAACGATAACCTCAAAGTGCTTGTCGTTGATCTTCACACCCTGCATACGGTAAACCTCCTGTACCTCGTTCACGATGTACTCCTGAACCTTTGTTGGACCCAAGATGCGGAGGATATCGCTTGGTGTTGTAGCACCATCCGACAGAGGCATACCTGCCTTCACATAGTCGTTCTCCTGAACAACAATCTGACGTGACAGTGGCACCAAATACTTACATACGTCACCTTGCTTTGATGTGATGATAACCTCACGGTTACCACGCTTGATCTTACCGAATGTAACCTCACCATCAATCTCCGATACGATAGCTGGGTTAGATGGGTTACGAGCCTCGAAGAGCTCTGTAACACGAGGCAGACCTCCCGTGATATCGCCACCACCCTTACCTACGGCACGTGGAATCTTGATAAGGATATCACCCGCCTTAATCTTGGCGTTGTCCTTAACGATGATGTGAGCCGTAACAGGCAAGTTGTATGACTTGATGTCCTCACCCTCCTTGTTCTGAATGTGGATAACAGGGTTCTTGGTACGGTCCTTCGACTCGATAACCACCTTCTCCGAAAGACCTGTCTGCTCGTCACGCTCATCACGGTATGTTACACCCTCGATGATGCTCTCGTAAGCAACCTTACCCTCGGTCTCGGCGATGATAACGGCGTTATATGGATCCCACTCGCAAATCAAGTCGCCCTTCTTAACCTCGGCACCATCATGCATAAAGAGTGTTGATGCGTAAGGCAGTGCGTGAGTGTAGAGTACAATCTCGGTCTTTGGATCCACGATGCGGAACTCCGACTGACGTGAGATAACAATCTCGGCTGGCTCGCCATTGGCAGCCTTGCCCTTGATGGTACGCAACTCGTCAATCTCCAGACGACCCTCATACTTCGATACTACGTTTGTCTCAACGGTTGAACCACCCGCAACACCACCGACGTGGAACGTACGCAGAGTAAGCTGTGTACCTGGCTCACCGATAGACTGTGCTGCGATGACACCTACAACCTCACCCTTCTGTACCATACGTGCTGTCGCGAGGTTACGTCCGTAACACTTCGCACACACGCCACGACGTGCCTCACAGGTAAGAACCGAACGAATCTCAACAGACTCCAATGGCGACTTGTCGATAGCCTCGGCAATCTGCTCGGTAATCTCCTCACCAGCGGCGCAGATAACCTCACCTGTAAGTGGGTGGATAATATCGTTCAGAGCTGTACGACCCAAGATACGGTCGTAGAGTGACTGAACAACATCGTCGTTACGCTTGATAGCCGTAGCTGTCAGACCACGCAACGTGCCGCAATCGTCCTCATTGATGATAACATCCTGTGCTACATCCACCAAACGACGTGTCAAGTAACCTGCATCGGCAGTCTTCAACGCGGTATCGGCCAAACCCTTACGAGCACCGTGAGTAGAGATAAAGTACTCAAGCACCGAAAGACCCTCCTTAAAGTTAGAGAGGATAGGGTTCTCGATAACCTGCTGACCACCCTCAACACCTGACTTCTGTGGCTTTGCCATCAGACCACGCATACCAGAGAGCTGACGAATCTGCTCCTTCGAACCTCGGGCACCAGAGTCAAGCATCATATATACTGGGTTGAAACCATCCTGGTCCTTAATCAATGTATCAATAACCTGCTTTGTCAGCTTGTTGTTGATATTTGTCCACACGTCGATAATCTGGTTATATCGCTCGTTGTTGGTGATAAGACCCATATTATAGTCGTCCATAATGGCATCTGCCTTGGCATAACCCTCCTGTACGAGCTCCTGCTTTGAGTCAGGAATCAACACAGCATCGAGGTTAAACGACAGACCACCCTGGAACGCCATACGGTAACCCATATTCTTAATATCATCCAAGAAGTTAGCCACCTTATCAGCACCAGCCTTCTTCAAGACTACGGCGATGATATCGCGCAATGACTTCTTTGTCAAGACGGTGTTGATGTAACCAACCTCCTCGGGCACAACCTGATTGAAGAGGATACGACCGATAGTGGTCTCCTTCAACTCCTCAAACGCGTTGCCGTTCTCATCCACATCGCGAACTACACACTTAACCGTTGCGTGCAGCTCGGCACGCTTCTCGTTGTAGGCGATGATAGCCTCCTCGGGACCGTAGAACACCAGACCCTCACCCTTCGCACCTGGACGTGGCTTGGTGATGTAGTACAGACCCAAGACCATATCCTGCGATGGCACCGTGATAGGCGCACCGTTGGCTGGATTGAGGACGTTGTGTGAACCGAGCATCAAAATCTGCGCCTCAAGGATTGCGGCGTTGCCAAGTGGCAAGTGCACCGCCATCTGGTCACCATCGAAGTCGGCGTTGAACGCAGTACAAGCCAATGGGTGAAGCTGCATTGCCTTACCCTCGATGAGCTTTGGCTGGAACGCCTGGATACCCAAACGGTGAAGGGTTGGGGCACGGTTCATCAATACTGGGTGACCCTTGATCACGTTCTCCAGGATACCCCAGATAACAGGATCCTTACGGTCTATAATCTTCTTTGCTGACTTAACAGTCTTAACGATACCACGCTCGATGAGCTTGCGGATAACGAATGGCTTGTAAAGCTCTGCCGCCATATCCTTTGGAATACCCATCTCGTGCATCTTGAGCTCTGGACCTACGACGATAACCGAACGTGCAGAGTAATCGACACGCTTACCCAAAAGGTTCTGACGGAAACGACCCTGCTTACCCTTGAGTGAGTCACTCAATGACTTCAAAGGACGGTTTGACTCGTTCTTCACGGCATTGCTCTTACGTGAGTTGTCGAACAATGAATCGACAGCCTCCTGCAACATACGCTTCTCGTTACGCAGGATAACCTCTGGAGCCTTGATCTCGATGAGTCGCTTCAGACGGTTGTTACGGATAATCACGCGACGATACAAGTCATTGAGGTCAGATGTTGCGAAACGACCACCATCCAGTGGTACCAATGGACGCAACTCTGGTGGAATGACTGGAATAACATTCAGCACCATCCACTCTGGCTTGTTCAGACCCTTCGATGCGCGGAACGACTCGATGACGTTCAACTGCTTCAGAGCCTCGCTCTTACGCTGCTGTGAGGTCTCTGTCGAAGCCTTGTGACGCAGGGCGTATGACATAGAGTCCAAATCCACCTTCTGCAAAAGCTCATAGATAGCCTCACCACCCATCTTCGCTACGAACTTGTTTGGATCATCGTCAGCGAGTGCCTGGTTGCCTGCTGGCAAAGAGTTCAAAACGTCGAGATACTCCTTCTCGGCGAGAGTCTGCAAACGCTCGATACCCTGCTCGGCAGCAGCACCTGCGTTCAACACAACGTAACGCTCGTAGTAGATGATAGACTCCAACTTCTTGGTTGGAATGCCCAACAGATAGCCAATCTTTGATGGCAGAGAACGGAAGTACCAGATGTGAACCACAGGCACAACCAACGAGATGTGACCCATACGCTCACGACGTACCTTCTTCTCTGTTACCTCCACACCGCATCGGTCGCAGACGATACCCTTATAACGGATACGCTTGTACTTACCGCAATGGCACTCGTAATCCTTCACAGGACCGAAGATGCGCTCGCAGAAGAGACCATCACGCTCTGGCTTGTAGGTACGATAGTTGATTGTCTCGGGCTTCAACACCTCACCACTCGACTGCGCCAGAATCTCCTCTGGAGATGCCAGACCTATCGAGATGTGGCTGTAACCGTGTTGCTTGTTATTATCTTTAATTGCCATATTACAAATCTCTTTATTTATTATACCTACTATTATTACTCAAGTTTAACCGACAGAGCCAAACCACGCAACTCGTGAAGCAATACGTTCATCGCCTCTGGAACACCTGGACGTGGGAGGTTGTCACCCTTAACGATAGCCTCGTATGCCTTGGCACGACCCATAACATCGTCTGACTTGATTGTAAGAATCTCCTGAAGGATATTGGCTGCGCCGAAGCCCTCCAATGCCCAAACCTCCATCTCACCGAAACGCTGACCACCAAACTGTGCCTTACCACCGAGTGGCTGCTGTGTGATGAGTGAGTATGGACCGATAGAACGGGCGTGCATCTTATCGTCGATCATATGACCGAGCTTCAACATATAGATAACACCCACCGTTGCTGGCTGGTCAAACTTCTCGCCTGTACCACCATCGTAGAGGTAGCAACGACCGCTACGAGGCACGCCTGCCTTCGCTGTATATTCGTTGATCTGCTCGAGTGATGCACCATCGAAGATAGGAGTAGCGAACTTCAAGCCCAACTCCTTACCTGCCCAACCGAGTACAGTCTCATAGATCTGACCCAAGTTCATTCGTGAAGGCACACCCAATGGGTTCAAGCAGATATCCACGATTGTACCATCCTCCAAGAATGGCATATCCTCGTCGCGTACAACCTTGGCTACGATACCCTTGTTACCGTGACGACCCGCCATCTTATCACCTACCTTCAACTTACGCTTCTTGGCGATATATACCTTCGCCATCTGGATAACGCCTGATGTTGGAAGCTCATCACCGTTGGTGAAGTTATACTTCTCACGCTTTGTGCGTGCATCAGCCTTCTTCCACTCGATAGTGTAGTTGTTGATAGTGTCGGCAATCAACTGATCATCGTGCTCGTCGCCTGTCCACTTGCAGCTGCCCAGGTTAAGGTAACCCGATACAACGCCTGTCTTGTCGTCGATGTTGTGTGATGCGATATCCTCCAACATCTTGATAGTGAACTTCTGACCAGCAGAGTAGAGCTCCACGCCGAAGTAATCCACAACAGAGTTCACAACCTTACCCTCGACAATCTTCCAGAGCTTCGCTACCAATACCTTGGTAAGCTCTGCAATCTCCTTGGCGAACTTCTGGTCGATCTGCTCAAGCTGCAACTTCTCGGCCGCCTTGCTCTTCTTGCCCTCCTTCTGTGAGTGAGAGTAGAGCTTAGTGTCGATAACAACACCATGCAATGAAGGCTGTGCCTTGAGTGAAGCATCCTTAACATCACCCGCCTTGTCACCGAAGATAGCACGCAAGAGCTTCTCCTCTGGTGATGGGTCGCTCTCACCCTTTGGTGTAATCTTACCAATCAGGATGTCGCCTGGGTGAACATTAGCACCTATGCGGATGATACCGTTTGCGTCCAAATCCTTGGTTGCATCCTCGCTCACGTTAGGAATATCTGATGTAAGCTCCTCAACACCGCGCTTGGTGTCACGAACCTCCATAATATACTCATCAACGTGTACCGAAGTGAAGATATCCTCACGCTGGATACGCTCCGAGATAACAATTGCATCCTCGAAGTTGTAACCCTTCCATGGCATGAACGCCACCTTGAGGTTACGACCCAACGCCAACTCGCCATTCTGCGTAGAGTAACCCTCGGTCAAAATCTGACCTGTAGTCACATAGTCGCCTGTGAGAACGGTAGGCTTCAACGTAACGGTAGTATTCTGGTTTGTACGGCGGTAGCGAGGCAACTCATAAGTGGTAACCTCTGGCTTGAATGAGCTGATCTTCTCATCCTCCGTACGCTCATACTTAATCTGAATCTTGGTAGCATCGGCAAACACAACCTCACCATTGCCCTCGGCAACGATCTGGATGCGGCTGTCGGTGATCATCTCCTTCTCGATACCTGTACCGACGATAGGCGACTCACATGTTACCAATGGTACTGCCTGGCGCATCATGTTAGATCCCATCAACGCACGGTTAGCATCGTCGTGCTCAAGGAATGGAATCAAGCTCGCTGCGATAGAGGCGATCTGGTTAGGAGCAACGTCCATAAGGGTAACCTCCTGGTCTGTAACAACAGGGAAGTCGGCACCCTCACGAGCCTTGATACGGTCAGGATTGAGGAAGTTACCCTCGTCATCCACCTGCTCGTTAGACTGCGCTACGATATGACCATCCTCCGCCTCGGCAGAGTAGTATTTGATGTGGCTGTTGTCGAGATCGACCTTACCATTCTCTACCGTACGGTAAGGGGTCTCAATGAAGCCCATATCTGAAATCTTTGCATATACACACAACGATGAAATCAGACCGATGTTAGGGCCCTCAGGAGACTCGATTGGACACAATCGACCGTAGTGTGTATAGTGTACGTCTCGCACCTCGAAACCTGCGCGGTCACGTGAAAGACCACCAGGACCCAGGGCTGAAAGACGACGTTTGTGAGTAATCTCGGCAAGTGGGTTGATCTGGTCCATAAACTGTGAGAGCTGGCTTGTTCCGAAGAACGAGTTCACAACGCTCGACAAAGTCTTGGCGTTAATCAAATCCACTGGCGTAAAGACCTCATTGTCACGCACATTCATACGCTCACGGATGGTACGAGCCATACGCACGAAACCTACCGAGAACTGGTTTGCCAACTGCTCACCCACCGTGCGAACACGACGGTTAGAGAGGTGGTCGATATCATCTACCTCCGCCTTTGAGTTGATAAGCTGGATGAGATACTTGATGATCTCGATGATATCCTCGCGTGTCAAGATACGAATCGCTGGGTCGATATCAAGACCAAGCTTGGTATTGATACGGTAGCGACCTACCTGACCCAAATCGTAACGCTTATCCGAGAAGAAGAGCTTGTCGATTACGTCACGAGCCGTAGCCTCATCGGGTGGCTCCGAAGCGCGCAGCTGTCTATAGATATAAACAACCGCCTCCTTCTCCGAGTTACATGGGTCTTTCTGAAGTGTATTGTATATAATCGAGAAGTCGATACCTGAAGCATTCTCCTTGTGCAAAAGGATTGTCTTTGTGCCACTCTCGATGATAGCGTCGATATGATCCTCGGTAAGCTCCACCTCACGATCAACAATCACATTGTTACGCTCGATAGAGACTACCTCACCTGTATCCTCATCCACGAAATCCTCTACCCAGCTTGAGAGAACACGAGCCGCAAGCTTGCGACCTACCGCCTTCTTCAAGTTAGACTTCGTAACCTTGATCTCATCTGCGAGGTCGAAGATCTCAAGAATCTGCTGGTCTGCCTCGAAACCGATGGCACGCAACAGAGTGGTTACAGGCAACTTCTTTTTACGATCAATGTAGGCGTACATCACATTGTTGATGTCGGTAGCAAACTCGATCCAAGAACCCTTGAATGGGATGATACGAGCCGAGTAGAGCTTTGTACCATTGGTATGCATACTCTGACCGAAGAATACGCCTGGTGAACGGTGCAACTGCGACACAACAACACGCTCCGCGCCGTTGAATACGAAGGTACCTCGATCAGTCATATATGGGATTGTACCGAAGTACACATCCTGCACTACCTGATCGAAATCCTCGTGCTCCTCGTCGGTGCAGTAGAGCTTGAGCTTCGCCTTGAGGGGTACACTATAAGTCAGACCACGCTCCAAACACTCCTCGATAGAGTAACGGGGTGGGTCGATATAGTAGTCGATAAACTCAAGTACGAAATTGTTTCGTGTGTCGGTGATGGGGAAATTCTCCTGGAACACCTTGTAAAGACCCTCATTCTTGCGGTTCTCGGCTGTGGTGTCCATCTGGAAGAAATCTCGGAATGATTTAAGCTGTACCTCCAGCAAGTCGGGATAAGGAACCCTGTTCTTAAGCGTAGAGAAGCTAATTCTTTGTTGTTTTGATGCGGACATCTTAAATCAGTTTTGTTAAAACGTTTTGAGTACTCAAAGGGGTGCGCACCCCTCAAAAACGGGCTTTGACTATCCCGCTAATGCCCTCAGTGTAAACGTTATACACATTGAGAGCATCCAAATATATCCAAAGAGAGGGCACAGCTCTGTGGCACTCCCAATCTTTAGAGCAGAAAAGGTATAGAGCTTACACCGGCGTAAACTCTATACCTGAGTTGTCTGAAAATCTATAAGTAGCAGGACTACTTAACCTCAACCTCAGCACCAGCCTCCTCGAGAGTAGACTTGAGAGCCTCAGCCTCCTCCTTAGAAACGCCCTCCTTAACAGCCTTAGGAGCTGCGTCAACCAATGCCTTTGCATCACCGAGTGACAAACCAGCAGACTCCTTAACGGCCTTAATTACCTGAAGCTTAGCCTGACCAGCGCTCTTCAAGATTACGTCGAATGAAGTCTTCTCAGCAACAGCAGCCTCACCTGCAGCAGCAGGAGCAGCAACTGCAACAGCTGCAGCAGCTGGCTCGATACCGTACTCCTCCTTGAGGATAGTAGCCAACTCGTTTACCTCCTTAACAGTCAAGTTTACCAACTCCTCTGCTAATACCTTTACATCTGCCATAGTTGTATAATTTTTTTTAAGTTTTTTGTTTTTTTGTTTTGATTAGTTGTTTCTTTCTTCCAGTGCCTTAACTATGCCGGCAACCTTCTGACCTGCGTTACCCTGCAATGCAGAAATAACATTCTTCGCTGGAGACTGCAAAAGCGATACGATGTCGCCGATGAGCTCCTCGCGGCTCTTGATGTTGCAAAGTGCCTCAATCTGGTTGTCACCTACGTAAACACAGCCCTCAACGTACGCAGCCTTCAATACTGGCTTATCGCACTTCTTGCGGAACTCCTTGATTACTACGGCAGGAGCCTTTCCTGTCTCGGCGAACATCACAGATGTTGAACCCTCCAATACACCTACCAAATCAGCATCAGCCTTCTCAACCTTCTCCAATGCCTTGCCGAACAATGTATTCTTAACTACTACGAGCTTAATGTTGTTCTCAAAGCACTTGCGACGCAAACTTGCAGTCTGCTCGGCGTTCAAAGCCTCGATGTTAGTAATGTAGAAGTGAGGGTACTGCTCGAGCTGCTCTGCAAGACCGTTGATAACGGCCAATTTCTCTTCTCTTGTCATCTCTTAAGTCCTCCTTCTTTACTTCGTTTCTACTGATTTAGGATCAATCTGCAAACCTGGGCTCATCGTTGTAGAGAGGTAAATGCTCAACACATATGTACCCTTCGCAGCCGATGGCTTCAGCTTGATGATAGTATTAACAACCTCCTTGGCATTCTCTACGATCTGCTCTGGAGTGAAAGATATCTTACCTACAGCTGTGTGGATAATACCGTACTTATCAACCTTAAAGTCGATCTTACCTGCCTTAACCTCTGTAACAGCCTTAGCGATATCCATAGTTACAGTACCTGTCTTTGGGTTTGGCATCAAACCACGTGGACCCAAAATACGACCCAACGCACCTACCTTACCCATAACGTTTGGAGTACAGATGATAACGTCAACGTCGGTCCAACCGCCCTTGATCTTCTCAACATACTCGTCCAAACCTACGTAGTCAGCACCTGCTGCCTGAGCCTCAGCCTCCTTCTCTGGTGTACACAATACCAAAACGCGAACAGTCTTACCTGTACCGTGTGGCAATGTTACAACACCACGAACCATCTGATTCGCCTTACGAGGATCTACACCCAGACGTACGTCAATATCGACAGAAGCATCAAATTTCGTAAAGGTAATTTCCTTCAGAAGAGATGCCGCCTCTGACAACTTATAAGCCTTGTGTGGCTCAACCTTGGCGTAGGCTGCCTTTTGATTTTTTGTCAACTTACTCATTCTGATAATACTAATTACAAGTTAGGAAATTCACCCACTACGTTGATACCCATACTGCGTGCAGTACCGGCAACCATACGCATAGCAGCTTCAACAGTGAAGCAGTTCATATCAGGCATCTTATCCTCGGCGATTGCCTTAACCTGCTCCCACGTTACCTCACCTACCTTGCTTCGGTTAGGCTGTGCAGAACCTGTCTTTACCTTTGCTGCTTCCTTAAGCTGAATGGCTACTGGTGGCTGTTTAACAACAAAGTCAAATGACTTATCTGTGTAAACTGTAATGATGACTGGAAGAACCTTACCCGCCTTATCCTGGGTGCGTGCGTTGAACTGCTTACAGAAGTCCATGATATTGACTCCCTTTGAACCCAACGCTGGACCCACTGGGGGTGAAGGATTGGCAGCACCACCTTTGATCTGCAATTTAATAAATGCAGCAACCTCTTTTGCCATAATTTTCCTTGGTTAATTATTCTTTTTCTACTTGTGTAAAGCTCAACTCCATTGGAGTCTTGCGACCAAAAATTTTCACAGAGACCGTGAGTTTCTTGCGCTCGTCATCGACTGTCTCAATAGTACCTTGGAAGCTTGAGAAAGGACCGTCCGTAACCTTGACGATCTCGCCAACAACAAAAGGAACTGCGTTCTCTTCTCCCTGTGCATTAAGCTCATCAACGCGTCCGAGAATTCTGCTCACCTCTTGTGGACGTAATGGTGTAGCATTCATCTTCTTACCGTCTTCCTTGGTGTCACCCAGGAAACCTAATACATTTGGAGTATTGCGAATGATAATTGGAATCTGTCCTGTGAAGACTGCCTCTACCAGCACATAACCTGGGTAAGAGACCTTCTCCTTTGATATTTTCTTACCGTTGCGAATGGTATATACCTTCTCGGTGGGAATTAACACCTGAGAGATATAGTCCTCAAGATGATTATGACGGATTTCAGCCTCAAGGTACTCTTTCACCTTATGCTCCTTACCGCCGATTGCGCGGACTACATACCACTCTTTCTTATTCTCGCTCATCGTTTTATATTAACAACAATTAACGACCAAGATTACCCAACGTTTTATATATTGCCGTCATAACGTTCTCGAATGAGATGTCCATCAGCAATACCACAATAGCAAAAATCGCCGAAGCGACCATCACGACTACTGTCGAACTCTGCAACTGCGGAAACGATGGCCAAGCCACCTTATTTACAAGCTCGTTATAGGATTCTTTTACGTACTTCAACATAATTTTGCTCTTTAATTAGCAGGAGCAGAGAGATTCGAACTCCCATCAACGGTTTTGGAGACCGCTATTCTACCCTTGAACTATGCTCCTATGTAAGAGGTAGTCGAGGTGACTACCTCTCTTTTATTTTGCAATTATCAAATTACTCAACGATTGCGAGAACCTGACCTGCACCTACTGTACGACCACCCTCACGGATTGCGAAACGAAGACCCTCGTTCAACGCTACTGGGTAGATCAAAGTTACAGTGATAGTAACGTGGTCACCTGGCATAACCATATCAACGCCCTCTGGCAAAGCGATCTCACCAGTTACGTCCATAGTACGCAAGTAGAACTGTGGGCGATACTTGTTGTGGAATGGAGTGTGACGACCACCCTCTTCCTTCTTCAAGATATAAACCTCTGCAGTGAACTTTGTGTGTGGCTTGATAGAACCTGGCTTTGCTACAACCATACCGCGCTTAACCTCCTTCTTGTCGATACCACGCATCAAAAGACCTACGTTGTCACCAGCCTCACCCTCATCGAGAAGCTTACGGAACATCTCAACACCTGTACAAGTAGAAGTCAAAGTCTTCTCACCCAAACCGATGATCTCAACTGGATCACCTACGTGGATGATACCTGTCTCGATACGACCTGTTACTACTGTACCACGACCTGTGATTGAGAATACATCCTCAACAGGCATCAAGAAAGGCTTCTCGTTCTCACGTGGAGGAATTGGAATATACTCATCAACATTGTTCATAAGCTCCATAATCTTCTCCTCCCACTGTGGCTCGCCGTTCAAACCACCAAGTGCAGAACCGCGGATGATTGGGCACTCCTCATCGAAGTCATACTTTGCCAAAAGATCACGAACCTCCATCTCAACGAGGTCAAGCATCTCAGGATCGTCAACCATATCGCACTTGTTCAAGAAAACAACGATCTTTGGTACGTTTACCTGCTTTGCCAAAAGTACGTGCTCGTTAGTCTGTGGCATAGGACCGTCAGTTGCAGCTACTACCAAGATAGCACCATCCATCTGAGCAGCACCAGTAACCATGTTCTTCACATAGTCGGCGTGACCTGGACAGTCAACGTGTGCATAGTGACGAGTTGCAGTCTGATACTCTACGTGAGCTGTGTTGATAGTGATACCACGCTCCTTCTCCTCTGGGGCGTTGTCGATAGAGTCGAATGAACGAAGCTCTGACAAACCAGCCTTTGCAAGAACTGTTGTGATTGCCGCTGTAAGAGTAGTCTTACCGTGGTCAACGTGTCCGATAGTACCGATGTTCACATGGGCTTTCGAACGGTCAAATTTTTCTTTTGCCATAGTATTATAAGTATTAAGTTTTAATAAATTTCTTTCTTCTCTTTTACATACAAATGAGTAACACGTCACGACCCTCTCGGGCTGAAATCGTGTTACTGCTTTGGAGCGGAAGACGAGGCTCAAACTCGCGACCCTTAGCTTGGAAGGCTAATGCTCTATCAACTGAGCTACTTCCGCAAAAACAAACCGCATCAGAGCAGCTTACCCATTGTCTAAAGACATCATGCAACCCCGATCGGTTCGGAAAGTGGGAAGAGATGGATTCGAACCACCGAAGGCGTACGCCAGCAGATTTACAGTCTGCCCCATTTGGCCACTCTGGTATCTTCCCAATATTTTGTTGAACGTCCCAACCTGCTTTCGCAAGTCAGAGAGCCGATGGAGGGATTCGAACCCACGACCCCGAGATTACAAATCACGTGCTCTGGCCAACTGAGCTACATCGGCAACAAACCGTTACGGGATGCAAAGGTAGGGATATTTTTTAATTCTGCAAATTTTTTAGCTATTTTTTTTCGTTTTTGCCATTTTTTCAATCGACCACCACGAAATAGCCCCCTCACAGACCCCTATTTTACAGTCCACTTGTATGTTCAAAGAACTACGCTTTTCATTCCTCGCAAGCCGAGGGCGGAAAATCGAGTGCAAATATAATCACTCTTTCGTAAAGAAAAAAGCAATGTGAAACTTTTTTTCGTTAAAAAGTAAAAAAAATGTTGTTTAGCCCTTTGACGACCTACTTTTCGCCCGTTTTTTCACTCCACAGCTTAAGATTTGGAACAGCAGGGAGCGTTTTTGCACGCATTTTGCACCCAGCCGACTAAACAAAACACTTTAGAGATATGTATTTTATATGGTATTTACTTATTGGACTTGTAGCGGGATGGCTCGCCAACCTAATTGTCAAGGGTAGCGGTTCGGGCTTTATCATTAACCTCATAGTGGGTATCGTGGGAGGATTTCTTGGCGGGTGGCTTGTGGGGCTGATGGGATGGATTCCTGTCGGCACATTCGGCACCCTCATCGCATCGGTCATCGGAGCGATAGCGCTGCTTCTACTTGTATCACTCATCACGCGCCGCCGCTAAAGCAAAAGGGCTGCCCAAACGGCAGCCCTTATATATAAAAGGTGTATTAGTACCACAACTTAGGCTCGCTTCCCATCTCAAAACGAAGTTCACCGCCTCGCATCAAATCAGCGTGCTCGATATATGGCAACTTATACTCCTCGCCGTTGAGCCATACGCGTTGGATATATTTATTCTCGGCAGATGTACCCTCGGCTACAATCTTCATCTCGCCCGCAGGGAGTTGCAATGTAACCTCGTCGAAGAGTGGCGAGCCGAACCAATAACGTCCACCCGCAGGCTCCACCTCATACATTCCCATCGCCGACATCACATACCACGCCGACATCTGACCAACATCCTCATTGCCCGAAAGACCATCCTCCTTGTCGTGATACAACACCGACAGCACCTCACGCACGCGGTCCGCTGTCTTCCAAGGCTCACCGAGCATCGTGTAGAGATATATGACGTGGTGGCTTGGCTCATTGCCGTGAGCATACTGACCAATCAAGCCAGAGATATCGGGCGAGGCATTCTCTCCAGAGATAACCGAGCTGACCGAGAACAACGAATCGAGCTTCTCAATCATCTTCTCGCGGCTACCGAAGCATCGCTCCAGACCTGCGACATCCTGTGGCACAAGCCAAGTGTATTGCCAAGCATTACCCTCGCAATAGTCGCCATTGCCGTGCGCCGAGAAGTATGGGTCGAAAGGTGTACGCCACTCGCGCTTGCTGTCCAGACCACGAATAAAGCCTGTCGAAGGGTCGAAATAGTTGCGATAAGAGTGGCTACGCTCCTCAAAGAACTTGAAATCCTCCTCCTTGCCCAACTTGCGCGCCGCATTTGCAGCAGCGCCATCGGCAATAGCGAACTCCATATCCTTCGCCACAGCTTCGTGCATAGCATCCACAGGGATATATCCAAATCGCATACGGTGACCATTACCGCGACCTGGGTGCATCGAGGTGCGCTTAACAGCCTCGAAGGCGCGCTCATAATCAACACCCTCAATCCCCTTAACGATAGCATCTGCAACAGAAATCACACCTGGGTTACCCACCATACAGTCGGTCTCGCAACCCCACAGGTGCCATACAGGCAGGCGACCCTGCTCGTCGCAGATGTTAAGCATCGTATTGACCATATCCGACATACGTTCAGGCTGAAGAATCGTAAGCAGCGGCATTGCTGCGCGATAAGTATCCCACAATGAGTATGTTGTATAGCTCTTGTGACCTGGATTCTCATACACCACACCATCAGCGCCTCGGTAATCGCCATTCACATCGCAAAACTCCGAAGGAGCAATCATCGTGTGGTACAACGCGGTGTAGAAGACACGCTTTGCAGTCTCATCCTCGCTCACAACCTTCGCCTTTGCAAGCTCCTTGTTCCACGCCGCCTTCGCCTTCTCCGCCGTAGCCTCGAAGTTCCAGCCCTTCAGCTCCGCCGCAAGGTTTGCCTTTGCACCCGCCACGCTCGTTGGCGACAAGGCCACCTTCAACATAATCTGCTCGCCATCGGCTGTACGGAAGTTTGCACGTCCGTAACGTCCCTTTGGCATAACCTCAAACGTATCGAATGGGCGCGAGAACTCTGCCACGAAATAGACCTTCTGATTATTCGCCCAGCCGCGCGACAAGCGCCAGCCCGAAATCGTCGTCTTGCTCTCCTGCTTCATATATGTCTCCTCGGCGCCATCCCAGCAACCGCCATTCTGCAAGTCGAAGACGATGGCTGCATCCTCCGCCGCAGGGAAGGTGTAACGATGCAGACCCACACGCGAGGTGGCAGTCATCTCCGCCACAACGCCATAGCGCACCAGCGGCACAGAGTAATATCCAGGGGCATACTTCTCCTGTGTGCGGTCGGCATACGACCACATGCCTGTCTGCTCGCTGCGGTGATTACCACGCGCATACTTAACCTCGCCCACAACGGGCATAACAGTCACATCGAACAAATCGCCAATACCCGTACCCGAGAGGTGGGTGTGAGAGAAGCCAATCACCGTAGAGTCGCTCTCGTGATAGCCCGAGCACCAGTCCCAATCCTGCGGGATACTCGTAGGTCCCACCTGCACCAGACCGAAAGGCACATTGGCACCCATAAAGACGTGACCGTGACCGCCCGTACCGATACGCTGATCGACATAGGTCGTGTAATCTGTGTAATCGTGACCCGCACAAGCCACCATCATCGCAGCAAGGCAAATCACACATAGTGTTTTAGTAATATTTCTCATTGTCGTAGTGATTTTAATACAAATGTACGATTTTTTTGCATAAATCACAGATTATCACACACAAAAAAAGGTCTGCCCCGAAAGGCAGACCTCGAATTTATGCAATCACTGGATTAGTTCTCCCACAAGATAGCCTGATCCTGGTCAGGAATCTGAGTGTTGATTGCACGCTGCATAGTCATCGCACCCTTGAAACGGTAGCGAGTAGGAACGGCACCTGTGAAGTCTGTGAACTCGTAAGTGAACTGAAGGATCACATACTTGTACAACAGATAAGGCTTGTTCTCATCGTAACGAGATGGAGTCTCGTATGAAGATGCACCGATTACCTGGAAATCAATCTCTGGGTTCTCTGGACGGAATGTCAAAGCACCACCGATACCGAAATCAACATACACCTTATAGTCAGCACGCTGCTTGTAAGTGTGGTCGATAATACCAGGATAGAAGAATACAGTGTTATCATCTACCGCGTAGAAAATCTTATCACTCATTGTCAATGGCTGCAAAGACAACATAGCGTCAGTGAAGTTACCATTATCATCAGCAGAGTAACCGAGCATTGTAGAAGCACCATAAGAACCTGAATAATCATTGAAAGGAATGATGTTCAACATAGCGTTGTTGTAGTGCTTACGTGTGTTAGCTGTGTAACCTGGCTGATTCTCAGCAACCTTCAAAGGAAGGATGTAACGGTGTACCAAGTCCAACTTTGTAAGGTCGAACTGGATAGGCAACAATGTTACAGACTGACCTGATGGGATAGTGATGTTAGGGTTGAAGCTATAAGCATCCTCTGGAACCTGCTCCCACCAAATATCCTTACGGTTGAAACCGATATTCTTAAGGTTTACCTGCTCCAATGAGTCTGGATCAAGCTCAATCTTTACGTTCAAATCACCACTGTGTACAGTACTACCACTGACAACCAAAGGCAACTCATACTTTACTGGACCTTTCTCAGCGATCTCCTCTGGTGATCTCATCTTCAGGTAAACTGATGTGACACCCTCACCATTGATAGGAGCCTTGAAACCTACATAATGTGCAAACTGCTCATCCTCCCACTCGTTGTTACAAGCACAGAATGCGAGAGCTGCAACTGCAACAATAATATTTAAAATCTTATTCATAATATTCTTAACTATTAAATGTTAATCATAAGTCTGCCAGCCTGGGTTCTGAGTAAGCAATGGGTTACGCTTCAACTCAGTCTTGCTGATAGGCCAGAAATACATCTTGTTTGTGAAGACCTGTGCGTACTGTGGAACCTCTGTTGGAGTGTAGAACTTATCCTTCTGAGCCTCAGTCATCATCACTGAGAAACCATATACAGGCTTGTTCAACTCAACTGTAGCATCCTTCCAACGACGCAAATCCCACCAACGCTGTGCCTCTGCATAAAGCTCGATCTGACGCTCGCGCTTGATCTTTGTACGCAAAGCAGTTACAGAACCGTAAGTCTCAGCATCGTAGTCAGGCACACCTGCACGGCAACGTACTGGACGGATACCCTTCTTAATCTCGTTCAAGTCACGAGAGATCTCGTACTCTGTAGAACCATCCCAAGAAGTGATGTAGTGAGTACCCTCAACCTCGTTCAATGACTCAGCGTAGAGCAAAAGGATATCAGCGTAACGGATAGCTGGCTCTGTCTTATCACGGATAACAGCGTTATCACCGTTGTTAGCATCCTCTGGGTGATAGAACTTGATAGAACCGATACCTGTACGCAACCAAAGCTTAGCATTGAGGTAACCATCATACAAACCACGATAGTAGTGGCAAATCTGGTTACGGAGGTGAGTGTGGTTACCTGAGTAAGACAACGCTGGCCACTTTGTACCAGAGAACGCTACTGAAGCGTAGAAACGTGGCTCACGGTTAGCGAACTGCAATGAGATACCAGCAGCCTCCAAGTGTGGATACTCTGTAGCTGACTGAGTATAACCCTTAACACGCTTCTCGGCAGCCTCTGCGTCGAATGTATCCTTACCAGGAACATCTGTACCGTCCAACATATAGTAAGCATCCATCTGCTTCAATGTCATACCGTGTACGTTCCAACCACCGATTGACTGTGGCATCTGGTGCTGTACCATCTGGTTCTTGATGTTCTCACCCTGGTTAGCAGCAGGACCACGACCGAAGATAACCTCTGGGTTACCGTCATATGACAATGAACCGTTGAAGAGTGAACGATAAGACTCATATGGGTCGATATCTGCATAACCCTCTGGCCAGTTCTTGTTTACGAAGTCACCATCATCGTATGGCTCAACAGTTACAGGGAAACCCTCTGCAGCTACTGAACGAGGTGCTACAACGTGAAGCTGGTAAACACCCAAGTCAATAACGTCCTTACAAGCAGCAGCAGCCTTTGCCCACTTCTCATCGTCATACTCCTGAGCCATCAACAATGTGCCGTCGAAGTTAGTGAGATCCTCAAACTGGTAAGACTCGTCACCTGCACCTGCCTTAGGGTTGTTCCATGGGCTGGCAGCGTAAACCAAAGCCTTAGCACGTGTTGCCAAAGCAGCACCACGAGTTGGACGCTGTGCCTCCAAGATACCACGTGAAAGTGGAAGATCCTGAGCTGCGATAACCATCTCTGAAGCGATGAAATCAACTACCTCATCAAATGTGTTACGAGCGCGAGCCAAGTCGTCATAAGACTCATTGTAATCCAAGATATCGTCGCCGAGTACTGGAACTGGACCGTACTTCTTAAGAAGCAACCAGTAGTAGTAAGCACGTACGAAACGAGCCTGTGCGTGGTAGTCCTTAACGTCCTCCTCAGTCACATAACGTGAGTCAGCGATTACCTTGTGAACGTTCTGCATAAAGATAGTAGCCTTACGGATACCGTTGTAGCACTCTGACCATACATTAGAAGCGTAGTCAACCATCTCCCACTGACCGCTTGTTACATAGCCGTAGTGGTCTATACGGTGACCGTCACCAAAAGTCTGGTCATCAGCAAAGTTGTGTGGTGAAGAATACTTACCGCACACCTCAGTGTTGTTGCCCTTCAAGTGAGAATATGTATCAGCCAACCACTGCTCAGTGTAGTCCTGATTGGTGAACACATTGTCAAGCGTCATTCGGTCGTTGAAATACTTGTCAACCTCGAGGTACTCAGAGCAAGAGGTCGCAGCAACAGCCGAAATCGCCAAAATTGATAAATATTTAAATAATTTTTTCATATTCGTACTGTATAAGAATTACATGCTAAGGTTGAAACCAAATGAGAAGGTCTTAGCCAATGGGTAGTGTGTACCTGTTGTTGAACCCATCTCAGGATCCCACAAATCGAAATCAGAGAATGTCAAGAGGTTAGAACCAATGAAGAATACGCGGATGTTCTTAGAGTAGATCTTGTTAACCCACTTCTGTGGCAAGTTGTAACCGATCTCCAAAGTCTTCAGACGGAGGTAAGAACCGTTACGCAACCAGAATGTAGATGCGCGGTAGTTGTTACTGTTACCACCATAAGAAAGACGTGGGTAAGATGCGTTTGTATTCATTGTAGCCTCTGTACCAGAGATTGTTGAGTCAATCCAACGACCATCTACGAGGTCAGGAAGAATGTTACCAACAACGCCCTCGCTAAATGCGTAAACTGATGGACCCTGGATGCAGTAAGAAGACTTACCTGCGCCCTGGAAGTGGATGTTGAAGTCGAAGTTCTTCCAACGTGCTGACAAACCAACACCATAGATAAGGTTAGGCTTCTCAGTAGCACCGATAGCAACAACGTCACCACCGTCAACAACACCATCACCGTTTACATCCTTATACTTGAGATCACCTGGCATTACATCACCGAAGTTCTGCTTTGGAGAGTTACGGATATCGTCATAATCCTTGAACATACCCATAGCGATCAAACCACGAGCCTGGTTTACACGGTAACCCTTCTGGAGCTGATACTTGTAGTAAGCGTTCTCCTCATCACGGTCGATAATAGTATTCTTTGAGTAAGTGATGTTACCACGGAGAGTCAAATCCCACTCACCAAACTTGTGGCGAAGAGCGAAGTTACCATCAAAACCCTCAGAGTCAACCTTACCTACGTTAGCTGTTGGAACCAAATCGTTCAAACCAACCATTGAAGATACGTAGTTACGAGACATGTAGATACCCTCACGAGACTCGTTAAAGTAGTCAACTGTCAAAGAGAACTTATCGTTGAACAAAGCCAAATCGATACCAAGGTCGTGCTTTGTCGCAACCTCCCAAGTTACGTAGTTGTTAGCCAATGCTGTGTAACCCATACCTGTGTATGACTTGTTGTAACCAAGGTCAGCCCACTGGTAAGAAGAGCCACGACCAGCGATAGTGTAGAGATATGGGAAACGAGAACCGAGGTTATCGTTACCTACCTTACCATAAGAGTAACGGATCTTGAACATGTTGATCCACTTTGCATTGTTGCGGATGAAACCCTCCTCGGCAACGTTCCATGCAGCAGACATCGCTGGGAAGAAACCGAACTGGTGACCCTTAGCAAAGTTCTCTGAACCGTTGTAACCGAAGTTGAAGTCAGCGAAGTAGCGGTTCTTCCAGTTGTAAGATACGCGACCTGCCATACCCTGGTTACGACGAGCGATACCGTTGATGATATCACCACCGATACCTACAGTAGCGATAGAAGAGTTCTGAGTGTACTTAACAGTAGCACCTACGTTGTGATCCTTGAAGCTGCGGTTGTAGTGGAGCTCTGCCTCCAAGTACTCGTAGCGTGAACCGCCAGAGCCTGACTCCTGAGACATCTTCTCCTCAGCTGCGATACGGTTGAATACCAACTCACCGTTCTCGTTACGCTGCTTGTTAGCCTTATACAACTCTGGCATCTTCTTACGACGGATGTTTGAGTTGTTGTTTGTATCGTAACCGAAACGACCTACGAAGCTCAAGCCCTTAGTGATGAAGTCGAGCTTCTGCTCCAAAGTGATGTTAGTCTGAATCTTGTTGTTCCAAGTCTCGTTGTAACCAGTCTGTGTAGTCAAAACCCAAGGGTTAGTATCGGCATCGACACCACGAGTTGGGAAACGACCATCAGAGTACATTGCAGGAATCTCGATAGGATTCTGACGCATCAAAGCCTCCCATACGTTAACGGCACGACCAGGCTCGTTCATCTTACGCAATGAACCAGAGATACCAACCTTAACCAAAGTAGTCTTAGTGATATCAACGTCAACGTTCATACGATAGTTGTAGAGCTGTGAGTTAGCGTTAGTATCGTAATCCTTCTTGATGTTCTCGTCAACCTTGTACATACCCTGCTCGTTGAGGTAAGAACCAGAGATGAAGTAACGTGCTGTGTTACCACCACCAGAGAGGCTCAACTGACCACGATAAGTCATCGCACCGTCACGAAGCAAGAGCTCCTGCCAATCTACGTTAGGATAGAGGTCTGGGTCCAAACCGAGCTTCAAGATCTGCAACTCCTCTGGAGAGTACTCAGGCTCCTGGTTACGAGTAATCAACGCCTCGTTCATCATTGAAGCGTATGAGTAACCGTCAGCAAACTCTGGAGTCATTGTACGAGTGTTGTAAGCTGCCTCGAACTTTGCATCAACGTTTACCTTACCAGCCTTACCCTTCTTTGTAGTAATCAAGACTACACCGTTCGCACCCTTCGAACCGTAGATAGCGGTTGTAGATGCATCCTTCAATACGGTGAAAGACTCGATATCCTCGATTGAAATCTCGTTCAAATCACGTGGGAAACCATCCACCAATACGAGAGCTGAAGAACCAGCACCGAAAGTAGAGATACCACGTACCCAGAACTCTGAAGTATTCTGACCAGGCTGACCGCTTGACTGCATCGCCATCACACCAGGAACGTTACCTGCCAACATGTTAGTGATGTTGCTTGTAGATGTTGTAGCGATATCCTCCATCTTGATCTGAGTTACGGCACCAGTCACGGTGAGCTTCTTCTGCGCACCTGTACCAGTAATCACGACCTCATCCAAAGATGTAGCGTCATCCTCCTTCATTACTACGTTCTGCTTTGTCTGCTCCTTAATAAGGATCTCCTGCTCGATGAAACCGATGTAAGAGAAAACCAAACGGTTATAAGGCTCCATCTCGATGGTATACTTACCATCCACGTCGGTGGTAGTACCGAAACCAGTTACACCCTGAATGGTAACGTTAACACCAATCAAAGGCTGGTTCTGCTCGTCAGTAACTGTACCGCTAACCTTGATAGTCTTATTCTGTGCAAGGGCTGAAGTACAGATGGCAAGCATCAATATTAATACTGATAATATTTTTTTCATAACTTATCTTTTATAATAAATAAAAGGTATAAAACGAACTACTCCTCGTAGATTACGCGGATACGCTTGTTCTCAACATCACCAACGTAGAACTCGTTACGCTCTGCGTTGTAAGCAAGAGCCATTGGCTGATTGAACTGAGCCTCCTCACGAGCCAAACCATCGGCATAACCCCAAGTACCGTTGTTACCACGACCTGCGAAAGTTGTAACGATACCCTGTGGAGTTACCTTACGGATACAGTGGTTGTTAGCATCAGTGAAGTACATATCGTACTTATCCTCATTGCCCTCATACGCCTCATTGTAAACGAAGATAGCCTGACGTGGACCGTTACACTTAGCTGACAAACCAATGTCATCGAGGTAACCAGCACCACCACCAAGACCCATCACAGAGTCAGAACCTACGAAGCCCATACCTGCTGCGAATGTATCATTTGCACGGTTGTAAACTGACTTACCAAGCCAACCACGGTTGATCATACACATAACCATGTAGAGACCATCTGGGTGACAAACGTTGTTGAACTCCCAACCTGTCTCACCGAACTTAAACTGAGACACAGCCTTACGATCCTCCTTGCCGTCGAAGATACGCAAAGCGTCCATCTTGAACATCTCGGCTGTAGAGTATGAGTTGAAGAACAATGAACCAGAGTAAGGGTGAACATAAGCACCATTACAAGAGATACCTGTAGCAACTGTGATACGGTCTGAGTTCTTGAAAGCCTGCTCACCGATAGTGTAACCAGTCTCTCCAAACTCGTCAGTAGCTGAGTAAGAGCCACCACGGTTACGACGGTAAAGTGTAACAGCAGGGCTAGTTGTTGTAAAATGGTCGTGAGTAAGGATCAAGTCATAAGCACCTACATCACCATCAGCTGGATATGGCTCCAAAGCGAAGTCTGGGTAGAGCTCCTTGATTGAACCGTCCTGACGACGCTTCAAGATGTTAGTTGGACAGAATGATACTGAACGAATACGTTGACCTGGAGTAGTGTTACCCTTGATAATAGTGTAAACATACTCGTTCTCGAAGTCGATCAAACGAACGTCACCGTTATTATCACCTGAAACATAAAGGTGATTTGGGTTCAATGGGTCAACTGCGAACATCTGTGGCTTGTAGAAGTTACCGCAGTCATCAAATGGACCGTCCTTAACCTCCAACTCGTTCTTGTCGTTCACCTTACCGAGGAGCGTACCTACACGCCATACCTTCTTATAAGAGAACGCGTTCTCAACAGATGCAACCTTCATTGTACCCTGTGCGCCAACAGCAACAGTCAAGCCGAAGCCAGCTGGTGCCTCCTCCTGTGCAGGAGCTACATCAGCGTCAGCCTCTGGGATAACCTCATCCTCTGTGCCGTTGAAATCAGGAGCAACATTAGTTGCTGGCTTTGATGGAACAGTGCAATAGATTGCATTGCCCACTGCAGAGATAACAACTGCCTCGTTGCCACCTACTGCCACCTTGATGATTGATGGGTCATTACCGAAGTTCTCTCCGTAAATCACCATCTGCTGACCAGAACCGCCTTCCTTTGGAGACCAGTCAGTCACCTTAATTGCTTTGCTTGGATCATGTGGGTCGCCCTTAACCCCGATAATCTCAATGTCGAGGTTATTGTCACAACTCATCATTGAACACGCCAACAAACCTACCAGCATTGTACGAATGCCGAATCGAGTTTTGATTTTGTTCATAAGCATAATGATTAATGATTTAGTTAGTTAATTAGTTAAAAAAGAATTTGTTTTGTTAAAACATTTTTTCGTTTCAAGTTTGTGTTTAAGGTCCTTTTCCGTTTTAGTGCATAAATTAGGTTTAAGTTAAAAATTCGGTTTAATTTGAAATTTTCCTTGTGTCCGTTAGTTTTTTTGGTTTAGTTTTTTTTATTTTCCGTTAGCAAAAACCCAAATTTCGGGTAATTCGCAACACAAATGTAGTATTTTTTTTTCAACCACACAATTTTTTGGCGAATATTTAATAAAAATGTGATTTTTTCTTCTTCACCGAAAAATTTTTCCGTTTCGGCACTCTTTTTTTTCTATATGGGCACAGATTTTCTAAAATTTTCCGTACCTTTGAAATCACAATATAAAGTTACTAACAAAAACCGAATAAAACAACTATGAAAAAGGTATTTTTCGCTTTGGCTGCAATTTTTTTCGCAGGCACGGTTATAGCACAGAAAACCGAGATTGATTTTGTCACTACACCATCACTCGAAGGCAAAAGTGCCAATTATATTGGCAACCGCGCCCCATTGGCTCCCGCAGCAGCTATCAAACTGCCGCTCGGCGCTATCACCCCAGAGGGCTGGGTGGGCGAGATGCTCAAGCGTCAGGGCGACGGTCTGGCAGGTCACCTCGGCGAGATTAGCGCGTGGCTGGTGAAGAAGGGTAACGCCTGGCTCGAGAAGGAGGGTCACGCAGGCTGGGAGGAGGTCCCCTACTGGTTGCGAGGCTATGCCGATATGGCGTTCATCCTCAAGGACGAGAAGATGAAGGCAGAGGCTATGTTCTGGATTGAAGCTATCCTCAAATCACAGCGCGAGGACGGATGGTTCGGACCACTCATCTACAACGAAAAGACAGGCAACGACTATTGGCCTAATATGTTGGTGCTCTTTACGTTGCAGAACTACTATGAGGCTACGGGCGACAAGCGCGTAATCAGCTTTATGACAAAGTATTTCGAGTATGAGCTGGCGCAGCCCGATGACAAATTCATCGCCTCTTACTGGGAGAATATGCGCGGTGGCGACAACCTTTACAGCGTATATTGGCTCTACAACATCACAGGCGAGGAGTGGCTGCTGGAGCTGGCAACAAAACTCGACCGCTGCACAGCCAACTGGAAGATGGAGAACACACTGCCCAACTGGCACGTTGTGAACATCGCACAGGGCTTCCGCCAGCCTGCAACATACGCAATGCAGTCGAAAAATCCTGCTCACACCGAGGCTACATATTTTAACTTCAAGCACATACGCGACCTCTACGGTCAGGTGCCAGGCGGTCTGTATGGCGCTGACGAGGTTGCCCGCAAGGGTTATGACGACCCACGTCAGGGCGCAGAGACCTGCTCAATGGCAGAGCAGATGACCTCGGACGGCATCCTGACTCGCATCACAGGTGACGTATTCTGGGCAGACAACTGCGAGGACGTGATGTTCAACACCTACCCCGCTGCCTTCACACCCGATATGAAGTCGTTGCGCTACATCACATCGCCAAATATGGTGCTTGCTGACTCAAGAAACCACAGCCCAGGCATCCACAACGCGGGTCCATTCCTGATGATGAACCCATTCAGCAGCCGCTGCTGCCAGCACAACCACACTCACGGATTGCCTTACTATGTGGGTAATATGGTGATGGCGACAAACGACAACGGTCTGATGGCAAACCTCTACGGCTCGGCTACGGTAAATGCCAAGGTCGGCAAGAAGGTGGGCGTGGAGATGAAGATGCAGAGCAACTACCCATTTGAGGAGGTTATCCGCTTCGACGTAAATCCAGCGAAGGCGGTGACATTCCCTCTCTACCTGCGTGTGCCAGAGTGGTGTAAGAACGCAAGCGTAAAAATCAATGGCACAGACTCTTACACAGCATCTGCAAGCAAGGGTTATATCAAGATTACACGCCGCTGGGCAAAGGGCGACAAGGTGGAGCTGACGTTGCCAATGGAGCTCTCGATGCGCGAGTGGAAGAAGAATAAGAATAGCGTATCGGTGAACTACGGTCCTTTGACATTCTCACTCCACATCAAGGAGAACTACATCAAGAAGGGCTCAAAGGAGACTGCTATCGGCGACTCACGCTGGCAGGAGGGCGCTGACGCCGAGGCTTGGCCATCGTGGGAGATTCATCCAGCATCGAGCTGGAACTATGGTCTTTGCTACGACCCAGCGAAGAGCCTTGAGAGCCAGTTCGTTGTAGAGAAGCGCGCCTACCCAGCCGACAACAACCCATTCACAAACGACAACGCGCCAATCGTACTCAAGACAAAGGGTCGTCAGATTCCTGCGTGGGGTCTGGATCAGCACTGGTTGTGCGGTATCCTGCCAGAGAGCCCTGTGACCTCGACATCGCCTGTGACCGACCTTGAGTTGGTGCCAATGGGAGGCGCGAGATTGAGAATTTCGTCATTCCCTGTAATTCGATAGCATAGCGTAACACAATGAAAAAGATATTATTAGCACTGCTTTTCGCCACTTGCGGCATCTGCTCGGAGGTTGCGGCACAGAAAGCCCCAGCACCTCTGTTTCGTGACCCTATAACTGATGGCGCTGCCGACCCTGTGCTTATCTGGAACCGCCAGGAGAAGAGCTGGTGGATGCTCTACACACAGCGCCGCGCCAACTGCGAAAGCGAAAACGTAGCATTTTGCTACGGCAACGCCATCGGCATAGCCTCATCGCACGACAACGGGCGCACTTGGGCGTATCGTGGAACGCTGGACTTGAAAATTGATGAGGGACACAATACTTTTTGGGCCCCCGATATCGTTTATCATAATGGGAAGTATCACCTCTTCGTTGCCTACATCCAAGGAGTCTACACCAATTGGAACGGGGCAGCGCACATAGTACACTTCACAAGTAAGGATATGTGGAAGTGGAAGTACGAGGGCGTACCAGCACTCTCTTCTGACAGAGTAATCGACGCCACACTCTTCAAAGTGAGCGACAAAGAGTGGAGGATGTGGTACAAGGATGAACCTCGTGGCTCGGTGACGATGATGGCTCGCAGCAAGAACCTTAAGAAGTGGACCTACGACGAAGACCCCGCCGTTGGCGGAGGTGCACACGAGGGGGCGAAGGTTTTCCGCTACGGTGACTACTATTGGATGCTCACCGACGAGTGGCAAGGAATGAGAGTATATCGCTCGACCGACCTCGACAATTGGGAGAAGCAGGGTCTGATACTCGACAAGCCTGGCAAGCGCCGTGACGACAAGCCACAGGGCGCGCACGGCGACGTGGTGGTTTTGGGTGACAAGGCCTATGTCTTCTACTTCACCCACCCCGACCGTCCGCAGCACGCACAGCATCCATTTGACCACGAGCGTAACATGATGGAGTATAAATATCGTCGCTCGTCAATTCAGGTGGCACCACTCTACATCAAGGATGGTACGCTTGTAGCACCACGCGACGAGAATTTTGATTTCCACATGCCAAACCTGGATTAACATCCAGCCCCAACCAGCCGAAAAACGAAAATAAAGCAGACAGAATAACAAAAAAAAGAAAATAAAAACACAAAACAGCTATAGAAAAACCTATGAAAAACTACATTTTTAAGGGACTTTTATTCTGCGCCCTTACTTTAATGTTTTTCTCTTGTGGAGGCGGCGAGGAGAAGGTAATGACTCCCTTAGCCGTATCGACCAAGTTCGTCAAAACCAATGTATTGGGCGAAACAACCACAATCACGCTTGATGCGCCAACATCGTGGTATGCCGCCACGACTGGCGATAAATGGATTAAATTAACCCCCTCCTCTGGCGAGGCGGGACAGACGCAGGTGCAGGTAAAAATCAGCCCTAACAATGGCAAGGCTTCGCGCTCGGCACAAATCACGTTCACCTCGGGTCAGGAGAAGGCTTCGGTAAAGGTCGAGCAAGAGTGGAGCTACTACTTCAAGCTGCCCTGCACACAATACACCGTAGGCTACGGTGGCGGTGAGGTGATTATCGACGGTCTGCCATCGGCGGGTTTCTCTATCGCTATGTCGCCTTCGGCACAGCAGTGGGTTAAGGCTACGGCAAATGTGCTTAACGTAGCATACAACAACGGCAAGGCTTCGCGTAATGCCGTGCTCAAAATCACCGACAACACAACGAAGAAGGAGTATGAGGTGCTGCTCATTCAGGAGTGCGCCACAGGAGTATCCAACATTCTGGCTCTCACCGAGCTTTCGATAGATGACTACAACTGTCCTGCTGATGGTTACTCTCCAGAGTCGGACTTCCTCTATGCGGTGGATATGGATGCTACAACCACCTCGCGCACCGTTAAGCTGAAGTTTCGCGGCGAGGGTGTTGAGTGGATTACCATTGGCGACAGCCAGAAGAAAATCTTTTCAGGCGATATGGTTACATTTGACAACTTTACCGCCAACACAACAATCGAAATCAACTCCCACAACGACTTCACCGACGTAGTGGGAAAGAACAAGCTCCGCATCTCGGGTCTGCCTATTGTGGTGATTAACTCTACTGATGCCATCAAGAACGAGCCTAAAGTGGCTTGTAATATCGCCATCTTCGACCCCAAGGCGCGCACAGATGCCGAGGAGAAGAACCTCACCTACTTTGAGAGTCTGGCAGGTATTGAGTGGCGTGGTGCGGGCGCGTTGCGATATGTAAAGAAGCCTTACAACTTCAAACTGCGTGACAGCCAGGGCAATAAGCGCGAGGCGGAGCTGCTGAACATACGTAACGACAACTCGTGGATTTTGGACGGTATGTACCTCGATATCGCGCATATGCGTAACCGCGTATGCTTTGATATTTGGAACGAGTTCAACAAACCATACTACGTCGATGAGAAGCCAAAGGCTATGAGCGGCACGCGAGGCGAATATGTCGAGGTGTTCATCAATGGCGAGTATATGGGTATCTTCATCCTGAGCGACCGTATTGACCGCAAACAGTATCAGATTGAGCAGAACGGTGGCTACATCTACAAGGCAAAGGGCTGGTCACAGGCGTGTCAGATGAAGAGTTGTGGCACACCGCCTAACAACGACTTCTATTGGGACGAGGCGGAGATTGAGCAGGAGTATCCCGACGCAGATGATGGCGGCAAGCCAAACTTCAACTATATGGCTGAGCTGATTAACTTCGTAGGCTCAAGTAGCAAAGAGGATTTCAGCGCTAAATTTGAGGAGCACTTTGATATGAACAGCGTAGTGGATTCATTCATCTTCCTGAATATGATTGTTGCCGACGACAACATCGGGCGTAACACATTCTGGATTATCCGCAACGTGAACGAGTCGAAGAAGTTTATGCACGGCTTGTGGGACCTGGACGGTACACTCGGCAGAAACTGGGACCGCCACAAGGAGGACCCTAACCAAAATTGGAAATACCTCAGCGGCTGGGTTGTCGGACACGGCTCAAACGATGGCACAATCACCTTCCGCCTGCACGAGCGTATCATCAAGGAGAACCCCGCTAACATCCACCAGAAGATTTACGACCGCTGGCAGGAGATTAAAGATGGAGCGCTCTCGCCAAGCAACTTCGCGAAGAAGACCGAGGCGTATGCCGAGTTGCAGATTGCATCGGGCGCACGCGACCGCGAGGTGGCACGCTGGAGAGACCTCGACATCAGCGAGCAGCCAAAATGGAATTATGAGAGCGTGTATTACAACGACGTAAATGCCGAGGTCAGCTATATGAAGGATTGGTGGCAGAAGCGTCACACGAAGCTCAATTCGCTTATCAACACGCTTCAGCACGAGTAACCATCGGCAGAAAGGCAGCAAGAACACAAGGCTATAACAAAACATAACCCATAATACACAAACCAATGAAACTCAAAATATTAAAGTCGCTTGCGTACTTGGCAATGCTGATGTTTACGTTCGCTTGCAGCAGCGGCGGCGACTTGATTGACGACGGCGGCGAGCCCGAAACACCCACCAACGTGCCGAGCAAAATCACCGTATCGGAGAGTGCTGTCAAGACAACTGTCCTGGGAGAAATCAAAGTCGTCACGGTGGAGTCAACGGGCAACTGGAAGGTTGCCAACACAGGCGAGGATTGGATTACAGTCTTCCCCAAGACAGGTTCGGCAGGCAAGACCGAGGTTGAGCTGATGATAAAGGCTAACGACGCCAACCGAGCGAGATTCGCCGATATCACCTTCACCACAGGGACAAAGAGCGCCAAGGTAGAGGTTACACAGGAGTGGTCATACAGCATTACCCTCCCCTGCACCGCCTACACAATCGGCTACGGAGGCGGCGACATCGCCATTGACGGATTGCAGAACATCGACTACACCATCACGCTCGACGCTAACTCCGAGGCGTGGATTAACGTGGTTGATAACGTTCTCGAGGTGGCATACAACGAGGAGCGCAACGCCCGATTGGCAAAGGTGAGCATCAAGGACAAGACCAACGGCAAGGATTACAAGGTATCGGTTACACAGAAGGGCTCGGGCGATAATGCCAAAATTTTGTCGCTTCAGGAGCTATACATCGACGGATACAAGTGCCCCGCATACGACCTAACGGAGGCGGATGACTATTTCTACTCGGTGGATATGGATGCCACAGCAGTCAAAACCGCCAAGGTACGTTTTCACGGCGAAGGTGTGCAGTGGATAACCTTCAACAATAGCTCAAAGAAGTACTATTCGGGCGATGAGGTAACCTTCCCCAATGGTCTGAAGGCAAATTCAACAATCAGATTCACCACCCACAGCAAGACAACGAGCAAAACAGGTAGCTTCAGCGTTATCGTTTCAGGTCTGCCTATCGTGGAGATTGAGACTTCGGAAGCTATCAAGGATGAGCCCAAGGTGGATTGCATAATCAAGCTCTTCGACCCCAAGGCGCGCACCGATGATGGCGATAACAAGAACCTCAAGTACTTCGAGAGCAAGGCGGGTATCGAATATCGTGGCGCGGGCGCAATGCGTTATATAAAGAAGCCTTACAACTTCAAGCTATATGACGATGCGGGCGAGAAGCGCGAGGCTGAACTTCTGAACATCCGTAACGACAACTCGTGGATTTTGGATGCTATGTTCCTTGACGTGGCTCATATGCGTACTCGCGTATGCTTCGACATCTGGAACCAGTTTAACAAGCCATATTACGTTGATCAGAAACCAAAGGCGATGAGTGGCACACGCGGTCACCACGTGGAGGTATTTATCAACGGAGCGTACTTCGGTCTCTTTACGCTTACCGACCGTATCGACCGCAAGCAGTATCAGATTGAGCAGCAGGGAGGTTACATCTACAAGGCAAAGGGATGGACTACCGCCTGCCGCCTACAGGGTTGCTCTACACCAAGCAACAACAGCTACTATTGGAACTCTGCCGACATCGAGCAGGAGTATCCCGATGCGGATGATGGTCAGCAGCCAAACTTCAACTACCTCGCCGAGATGATTAACTTTGTCGGCTCGAGTAGCCAGGAGGATTTCAACGCCAAGTTCGAGCAGCACTTCGATATGAACAGCGTGGTGGATGGCTTCATCTTCCTGAATATGATTGTCGCGCACGACAACATCGGACGTAACACCTTCTGGATTTTGCGAAATGTGAACGAGTCGAAGAAATTTATGCACGGCTTGTGGGATTTGGACGGCACATTGGGTCGTCAATGGCATCGCTACACCGAGGACCCTAACCAGGGTTGGGTAGCAAGCGGATTCCGCATCTATGAGCGTATCATCAACGAGAACCCTGCTGGCATCCACCAGAAGATTTACGACCGTTGGCAGGAGATTAAGGATGGGGCGTTGGCGCCAAGCAACTTCAACGAGATTGTAGAGAATTACGCCAATATTCAGATTAAATCAGGTGCTCGCAACCGCGAGGTGGAGCGTTGGAAGAGTCGTGATATGAACGACCGTCCAAATTGGGGCTACGACAATGTATATTACGACGATCTGGAGTCAGAGATAGCCTATATGAAGGATTGGTGGCAGAAGCGTCACACAAAGCTCAATTCGCTCATCAACACACTTCAGCATAAGTAGTAGTGTATAGCACTAAAAGAAAAAGAGTTAGTCCTGCGGGGCTAACTCTTTTTTACATAATCAATGGTCGCTGAGCGCAATTACTGCCCCACAGAGAGCAGCCGCACATCAAAAATCAGCGTCGAGAAAGGCTTTATCACGCCTGCGCCCTTTGCTCCGTAGCCGAGGTTAAAGGGGATGACAATCTCCCAACGTGAGCCTACGGGCATCTCCCTGAGGACAGTGCGCCAGCCGTCGATAAGTTGGTTGAGTTTGAATGTGGCGGGGCGCCCCTGCTGGGTGGAGTCAAAGACCTTGCCGTTGATGAGTTTGCCTGTGTAGTGTACCGTAATCATCGCCTTGGGGGTTGGCTTGTCGCCTTTACCCTTGGTTATCTCGCGATACATCACACCGTTGAACATCACCTTCACGCCATCGCGCTGGGCGTACTCCTCCAGAAACTCTATGTTGCGCTCCTTGTATGCGCTGTTTTGATTTGCTCCTCGTGCCATACGTTTCATAAAAAGGGGCGTATTGATGCTACGCCCGATTTGACATTATTAAGTGAGGTATAACAAGCGTAATTGCAAGGCACTCACTAACCGATTATCCACTTGCTGCCTGGGATATAAGAAATCAGCTTCGATGTCGCGTAGCAGCAGATAAATGTAGCCACTGCAATCGCAGGGATAGCTGCAACCGATGGCAATGCGAACTGCTCGCCGAAGTTACCCTCCTTGAATACTGAAATCCACAGACCGAGCCACAGCAGGTGCATAAGATACATTCCAAAGCTCAACTTTGACATATCGGTCACAATGGCTGGAGCCTCCTTCTGCTCGATGCAGGTAAAGAGCAGGAACGCACCGAAAGTTGTTACCACGCAGTTGATTGTGCAGAATGCCCACGCAACCTCGATGACTGGTGTTGAGTGGATTACGCCTGGCGTAGCCTGCGTATAGAACGACCAGATGGTAACGAAAGTACCCACAACAAATGCCACAAGACCAACCCAGAAACGCTTCGAGCGCTCCCAATTAAGGTGTACGCGGATGTAGTGCGCCAAAACCAGATAACCCAAGTATCCAGAGAAGTTCCACAGCAAATGGTACTCATTCCAGAAGCACTGACCCCACACTTCGCCTACCCAACGGTTAAGGAATGGCATACAAGTAGAGAGGGCAAACAGACCGATGAAGAACAGCTCCTCCTTCGCCGTTGCCTTCCTCAGCCAAGGCGAGATGATTGGGATAAAGAGATACAAGCCAAGCAATGGATATATAAACCAGAAGTGACCCGCCATAGATGGGAAGTTAAGCAGCAGACGCTTCAAGTCGGTTGCAGACTGTGACCACTCCATACCACCCCACAACAGAGGCAAAAGGCTGTAAATCAACATAAACGCCACAACGGGAGGTACTACGCGCAAAAAGCGCTTCTTATAGAACTCCCACGTTGTCTGCTCCTCCTTCATTGGTACCAGCAGGAACGCCGACACAATTATAAACAGAGGCACAGCGATGCGAGAAAAACCATCATAGATAGAGACCCACAGGCGGTCAGCCTCGCTGAAAAGGTAAGATTGTGGACCTGCCAGGTTTGACGCTGCCGCACCATCCTCCAGCAACTCGGGTGGAATAAAGCCATAAAAATACTCACTCGCGTGAACCAACATCACCAAAAAACACGCAAAGATACGGATATAGTCCAGATAAACAATTCTCTTCATAATATTCGTTTAAGGTTAATATTTGACTATTTCACCACAAATATAACTAAACAAGGGCAATATCGCAATTTTTCGCAAATTATTTCTATCTTTGTGTTATGGCATCGTGGCTCGATAATAATGTGAAATATGTCGCTGGCGTGGGCGAGGTGAGGGCAAAACTGCTGGAGAAGGAGCTTGGTATTCTCTCCATCGGCGACCTTCTGCGCCACTACCCTTTCCGCTACATCGACCGCACGAAGATATACTCCATCAGCGAGCTGAACGAGAATATGAGCACCTCGCTGGTGCAGTTGCGCGCACGCGTGACGGGTATAGGCTATGCAGGCGCGGGGCGAAAGCAGCGTTTCTCGGCTTTTGTAAGCGACTCCACAGGCTCGGCAGAACTTATTTGGTTCCAAGGTGTTAAGTGGATAGAGAAGAGCATTGAGGTGGGACGCGAGTATCTTATTTTCGGGCGACCCACATTCTTTCGTGGCGAAGTATCGCTGGTGCATCCCGAGCTTGACCTTGTAGAGAAGGCTCTCTCGCGCAAGAGTTACAGCGGTATGCAGGGCATCTACCCCTCAACCGAGAAGATAGGCTCGACATTTGGTGCGAAGGGCTTTTACAAGATTATCTGCAACGCCTGGAGCGCGGCGGAGCAGCACATCACAGAGACTATGCCTCAAGCCGTCAGGGAGCGTTACTCGCTGCTGCCGCTAAAGGAGGCAATCTATAACATCCATTTTCCACAATCACCCGAAAAGCTGAAGGCAGCCGAGCGCAGGCTTAAGTTTGACGAGTTTCTGGGCGTGCAGCTCGCCATCCAGTCAATGCGCAGCGACCGCCTATCGAAAAACAACGGCTTCCTATTTCCGAAGGTAGGCGAGAGGTTCAACACTTTCTTCAACGAGAAGATACCATTCCCGCTGACGGGGGCGCAGAAACGAGTGATAAAGGAGATACGTCAGGATACCATTTCGGGCTATCAGATGAACCGCCTGCTGCAGGGCGACGTGGGCAGCGGCAAGACGATGGTGGCGCTGATGTCGATGTTGCTGGCGGTGGATAATGGTTTTCAGGCGTGTATGATGGCACCGACCGAAATTCTTGCACGTCAGCACTTTGCCACAATATCACGTCAGACCGAGGGTTTGCCGCTCAAGGTAGCCATCCTCACAGGCTCATCAAAGAGCAAGGAGCGTCGCACAGCCTTGGAGGGCATAGCCTCGGGCGAGGTGGATATACTCATCGGCACGCACGCCCTGATTGAGGATACGGTGCAGTTTGCCAACCTTGGCTATGTGGTCATCGACGAGCAACACCGCTTCGGCGTAGAGCAGCGCGCACGCCTGTGGACAAAGAACCAGCAGCCGCCACACATCCTGGTGATGACCGCAACACCCATTCCTCGCACATTGGCGATGACGATGTATGGCGACCTCGATGTATCGGTTATTGACGAGCTGCCCCCAGGCAGACAACCTATACGCACCTACCACTACACCGATGCCGCACGCCTTAAGCTATGGGGCTTCCTGCGCCGACAGATAGCACAGAGGAGACAGGTATATGTGGTCTATCCGCTGATTAAGGAGTCCGAGACGATGGATTACAAGGACCTTGAGGATGGTTTCGAGTCAATTGTAAGAGACTTTCCCCTACCCGACTACCGCGTGACGGTGTGTCACGGCAAGATGAAGCCACAGGACAAGGAGGAGTCGATGCGCCAATTCAAGGAGCACGAAGCGGATATATTGGTCGCAACATCGGTAATCGAGGTGGGTGTCGATGTGCCAAACGCAACGGTGATGGTTATCGAATCAGCCGAGCGCTTTGGGCTCTCGCAGTTGCATCAGTTGCGCGGACGTGTGGGCAGAGGCGGCGGAGAGTCATTCTGCATACTGATGTCGGGCGAGAAACTATCGCGCGAGGCACGTCAGCGACTACAAGCTATGTGCGAGACTACCGACGGCTTTCGTCTGGCGGAGCTTGATATGAAGCTACGCGGCGCGGGCGACATTAACGGCACACAACAGAGTGGTATGGCGTTTGATTTGAAGATTGCCAACCCTACGCTCGATGCCGACCTGTTGCAGACTGCGCGCGAGGCGGCGATATGGATTTTGGGGCAGGACCCTACGCTCCAAAAGGGCGAAAATGCCCCGTTGCGCGAGTTGCGGGCACGCCACGCAGGCAAGCAAAGGTTTGATTTTTCGATGATTTCGTAACCGACAAACAACAATATAGCACAAAAAACCGTTAAGAGAATATGAAACGGATTTTCATTATCATAACCCTTATGTTTGCTGCCACCCTTGTGGCGCAGGCACAGCTCTACGTCCCTGGCGAGACGCTGCACTACCGTATGAGCTACAAGGCAAAACTATTCCCCAACACCGAAGTGGCGAAGGTGGTGATGCAGACCACCGAAGCGACCCTCGACGGGATGCCCGTATATAAAGTCTATGGCTACGGCGAGACAGCAAAGGCTTTCAGCTGGGTGCTGCCCGTGAAGGATGCCTACACGGTGTGGGTTGACCCCGCCACGCTACGCACAAAGCGCTTCGACAGTGACCTGCACGAGGGTGACTACACCTTCCGCAGCACATATCTCTTCGACTGGACAAACCACAACGTACACACACGCTGGCGTAGCCGTCAGCGCCCAGAGAAGTTCAAGACGATGAAGATTTCCGACCAAAGTATGGACCCCATATCACTCTACTTCAACCTGCGTACGGTAAAGGACGAGGAGATAAAGGAGGGCTTTGCGAAGGATTTGGAGATGGTGCTGGAGGATACGGTGCGTTACCTTCGTTTCCGCTTCGATGGCAGAGAGGTAAAGAAGGTGCGCGGCTTGGGTAAGTTTAACACACTGCGTTTCCGTTGCAAGATAGCCACCTCGACCGCCACCGCCTTCCGCGATGGTACGGAGTTTATAGTGTGGATTTCGGACGACAGAAACAAGATTCCGCTCTACATCGAATCGCCAATCAAGGTGGGTAGCGTATGTGCATATCTGTCAAGTTATGAAGGTTTACGCTATCCTTTGGATTGTTTTGTAAAAAAATAACTATATTTGTGGCAGAATTTTGAAACAACCCAATTTAGAAACAATAAAAACCTCAAATTATGAGTAATCAGTATAACGAATATGATGACGATACTCGCTACGACGACGAGTACGGATATGAAGATCAGCAAGCCGTAGATAACAAGGCTGTGCGCGGTTACCGCATCGTGATTATCATCCTGGCGGTGATTTTGGTGGCACTTTCGGTGGTTTACTTCAATATGCACCGCGAGCAACAGCAGGAGTATGTTCTGCTGGAGCAGGACCGCACACGTATTCAGGGCGATTTGGATAGTCTGATTGTATCGTTTGACGACCTTCAGGTTAAGAACGACTCAATGACAGCAAACCTTGAGGAGGCTAACAAGTTGATGGACCAGCTCAAGAACGAGCGCCGCTTGAACTACGCCAAGATTCGCGCATATGAGAAGGAGTTGGGTACGCTGAAAACAATCATGAAGACCTATCTGCGTCAGATTGACTCGCTCAACACCATAAACCAGAAGCTCACCAAGGAGAATGTGAGCTACAAGAAGCAGATTTCGACAGCGCAGTTGCGTGCCGAGATGGCGGAGGAGCGCGCCGAGGAGCTCAACAACAAGGTACGCGTTGGCTCGGTTATCCGCGTGCGTAGCATCGGTTTGGAGGCTCTCAATGCGCGTGACAAGGTTATCACCCGCGTAAAGGGCGCATCACGTCTGCGTGTATTGTTCACAATCTCGGCTAACGAGTTGGCAGAGCCAGGCAACAAGACCGTATATGCGTGCGTGACATCGCCAGAGGGTTATCTGCTCTCAAGCCCTAACGCCTCGACATTCAACTTCGAGGGCGAGGATAAGCTCTGCTCACAGTCGCGTGAGATGGACTACGAGGGTAAGGATTTGCCAGGTTCAATCTACATCGACGGCACAGGCTTCACAGCAGGAACATACAAGATTGAAATCTACATCGAGGGTCGCCTGGCTGGCTCAAGCGAGGTGGCACTGCGATAGGTGTAAGGCTTAAAATTATGTCGGGGAGAGGCTACAAAGTCACTCCCCGATATTTTTTTATAAAGTATTAGATTAGAAAATTTTGAATTTTTTTTCGCCCTTTCAACCCATTCACTAAAGATTTTTTGCACTTTTTGTCACTATTTTGGTCGAAAATTTTGCAAACTGCCGACGTTTTCTTATATTTGTTAATCAAATAGCCGAGAAATGATGCGTAACGCTACATACCTCTGCCTCCAAATGTCTTATAGGGGGGGGGTATAACTGTTTGATAGACAAGCAGTTACCGCACTCGCTATATAATCTCACCAACAATATTACAATTTCGCAGCCCATTGCTCCTGCAATGAGCCGATTTGGTGTGTCTATGGGTGTTATCTACTCCATTAAGTGATATAAATCTTTTAACAACTTAAATATTAGTAATATGCAAAGAAAACGATTGACTGAGTTATTGTTGCCCGATAGAGGCATAATAACAAGCGTGTGTCTTGTCGCTTTGTTCTCTGTCATATTCACCGCCACAGCTTCGGCGCAGACGGATGGTTATGGCTTGCCAGAAAAGAGCGAGTATAATAAAGATGTACGCACAGGAACGTGGAGCATCTACGCACAAGGTGGTCTTTCCTGGGCTACTGGGGTGTGGTATGAGAATGTGGATGCCAAGAAGAGCTACGGAATGTCACCAGCGGTGGGTGGCGGTGTTGATTACACCATCCGTCCGTGGGTGAGAGTGGGAGCAGAGTACAAGTGGTCGCGCTATCGTCGTGAGCAGCGTCTGTCATCACTCGATGCTACTCAAATGCCTATCAAGGCTTATGGCAACTACGCCGCAAACTACCACAATGCCAAACTGGGTGCTGATTTCAACTTTATGCAGTTGTGGCCAAATCGCAAAAACCAGTGGTTTAACTTGTGGATAGGCACTGGCGTGGGCTATTCGATGACAAAGGCTAACGAGTACGGCATCTATTTCAGCACCACCGTCACTGAAAACGGCACATCAAAGCCAGTGACAGGCGACATCAACATCAACAACGGCTCAAGCGTGAGCATTCAGGGCAATGTACGCACTACCAACGGCCACTCGGCTTTTGACCGCTTCTACATCCCTGCATCGTTGCATATGGAGTTTGATGTCAGCCGTCAGGTGACTATCGGTTTGAAGGGCGAAATGGACTTTATCCTCAACCGCGAGGAGCTTGCTCCCAAAAACCTTATCTTCGGTCTGGCAACCTTGCGTTACAACTTTGTTCCAGGCAAGGCGAAGAAGATGCAGAAGCACATCGACAGCCGTATAGCTTCAATGGATGCCGCTGTGAGCGATGCACTCCGCAAAGCCGAGGCTGAAAAGGTGCGTGCCGACAGAGCAGATGCCGAGCGTCAGCGTCTTGAGAAGGAGAATGCAGCCCTCAAGAAGAGTCTGAACGATTGTCAGCAGAGCAAGCCCGTGGTGGCAGAGAAACCTGAGTACACCATCCTCTTCGACAACAACAGCTCATTCTTCAGCAAGGAGCAGGGCGAGGCTCTGAAAGCATTTGCCGAGCAGTATAAGGGCAAGAAGCTCTCATTGGTTGCCGAGGCGAGCAAGCCTGGCTCAAAGGAGTATAACCAGCGATTGAGTGAGCGACGACTGGAGAGAGTTGTGAAGGCACTTGAGGAGGTGGGCTTTGCCGCCGATGACCTCAAGCCAAGCATCGCCATCGGAGCACAGCGAGGTATTGATTCAGCGGAGGCACGCCGAGTAACCATCACTGTTGAGTAACCAAAAAGTAATAATTATAAAAATAGATAGATATGAAACGTATTTTTTCATTCCTGTTTGCCATCATCGCACTGGTGGGAACAACCAGCATCTTTACCGCTTGTCAGGAGGATGCTCCCGAAATCAATTTCACAATGAATGTGACTGTAAACAACGACTTCACCGAAGTAGTGAATGCCATCAACAATGGCGCAATGAAGCAGGAGGCTGCCATTGCCGCCCTAACCGCTGCGATAGAGAAGATGCAGGGCAACCAAAATGCAAAACTTGACGCTATCGTAGAGGCTATCAATACATTGGCTACTACATTGGATGCCAAGTTGGCAATCATCGAGGCTGCGATGAAGGCGCAGACATTGGCTCTTGAGACCAAGCTCGGTTTGATTGAGGCTGCCATTAAGGCATTGCCTGATTATAGCGACAAGCTCGCAGCCATCGAAACAGCCATTGCTGCTTTGCCAAATTACAGCGAACAGTTGGGTGCTATTGCTGCTGCTATCGAGGCATTGCCTAATTACACTGAACAGATGGGTGCTCTCGAAACAGCTCTCGAAGCCATTGCAGCCAACATCAAGGCTCAACAAAACCAGTATGCTGACGAACTTGCAGCCCTTACCGATGCTATCAATGCCATCAAATCAGAAGTAGCAGCCGGCAACAAGAGCCAGGAAGATGCTTTGGCAGAAATCATTGCCTTGCTCGAAAGCGGTGCACTCGCCGGTGGCGGTAGCGGTTCCGGTGGCGGTAGCGGCTCCGGTGGCGAAGGCGAAGGTGGAGAAGATGAAGGTGGCGAAGACGAAGACCCATACATTACCTTTAAAACTGACGAAGAAGATTTTAGCGTCCATGTCATACCCTGCGAAATAAAAACTACAGAGGGAGTCGATCTTCAACCAGGCTATCCAAACAATGATAATACTATGGGCTATACAAGTTATGGATATTATCTAATAAGTAATCCTGTTAAGCTTACGTTTAATGGAAATCCGACTGATCTTGATTTATATTCGTGTGGAATAACAGAAATAGACCTTAGTAAGTTAACTGCTTTGGAAGAAATTTATCTCGCAGGGAATAAGCTCACTAAAGTGGATTTTAGCCATAATAAAAACTTAAAGGATGTTTATCTCTATGATAGCTATGATAAAAAGTGTAACTATTTAACTAGTGAGGCTATGTCTGACGTTGTAAAAAGTTTGCCTGATAGGACAGGAAAAGAAGCGGGTATGATTGCCATAGGTTATACTGTAGCAGGCTATGATTGCCCAATTCTTCCTGCAGATGTTACTTTGGCTAAAAGTAAGAATTGGGAGGTATATTAACTCATACCCAGGCGAATAATTATTTTAAATAATGCCTAATCTTTCCCGACAGCACGCCTTCAGTTGCTGTCGGGAATAAAGAAATCAACCAAAGGGCGGTAACAAAATACCGTCCTTTTTGCAGGGAATGAGCAATAGCGACAAAGTAAATATCAATAATTTGCACAATTTTGATTTCGTAATTTTGAATTTTGAATTTATTTTTTGTACCTTTGCGCCCAAACCCCGAAAGTGTAGGGTTGCGTTTATTAATTATTAACTAAATTTTTATAGCAAATGGCTGTTAAAATTCGTTTGGCACGTCACGGTAAGAAGGGTGCTCCTATCTACCACATCGTTGCCGCAGATAGCAGAGCGCCACGTGATGGTAAGTTTATCGAGAAATTGGGTGTTTACAACCCTAACACGAATCCTGCTACAATCGATTTGAAGTTCGACCGAGCTTTGGATTGGTTACTCAAGGGCGCACAACCTACCGATACTTGTCGAGCAATTCTCTCGTACAAGGGCGTATTATACAAGAAGCACCTTTTGGGTGGCGTTGCTAAGGGCGCATTCTCAGAGGCTGATGCAGAGGCAAAGTTCAACAAGTGGATTGGCGAGAAGGAGAACAAGATCGCTGCTAAGGTGAACAAGCTCGCAACTGACGCTAAGAACGCTGAGAAGGCTGCTTTGGCTGCTGAGACAAAGGTTAAGGAGGAGCGTGCAGCTGCTATCGCAGCGAAGGCTGCTGCTGCTGAGGCAACTGAGGCTGAGGCTGAGGAGCCTGCAACAGAGTCTGCAGAGTAGTTCCTTAAGAGCTTCTTTTAAGAGGTGGGGGTCTAACAGGAATGTTAAACTCCCATTTTTTATTAACCCAACATTGCAAATCAAAGATGAAAGATAACTTTACTGCCGTAGCCCGCGTGGGCAAACTATTCGGTCAGGCAGACACGGGCGGCGTGTCGGTGACACTCTACACCACCTTCCCCGAAGATTTCGACCCGCAGAACGATGCGCTGTTTGTGGACATCAACTCTCTCGCGGTGCCGCTCTACTGCGACAAGTTCGAGCGTCGAGGGGTGAGCGGAGCAAATGTGGAGTTTGCCGACTTCGACACGCCAAGACGCGCAGAGGAGTTGGTGGGCAAAGAGTTATATATCGAGCTGGAGGAGGAGCGTGACGACGACGAGTTCTATATGGAGGATCTCATCGGCTTCCGCGTCACAGCAGGCAAGCTGCGCGGCGAGATTGTAGATTTCTACGACAGCGAGCACAACCCACTCTTTGGCGTTGATTTCGGCGAGGGTGAGCGACTGATCCCCGCCGCCGAGGAGTTTATCGCCGCCATCGACTTCGACAAGCAGACAATCAAGATGGTGTTGCCCGAGGGATTGCTGGAGTTGTAAACATTCAAATCATAAGGCAAAAAAATTCCGAGCCACTGCGCGTGACTCGGAATTTTCTTTATCGTAGTTTTCAGATTACTCTGCCTTCTGCTCTGTAACCTCCTCTGCTGGAGTTGCAGGAGCTGGCTGTGACTTAACCTCGAGAAGCTCAACCTTGAACTCCAAAGCCTCGTTAGGACCAATCATACCGCCAGCAGCACCGCCCTGACCGTAAGCCAAATCAGATGGAATCCACAAAGTGATCTGACCACCCTGACCTACAAGCTGAAGACCCTCTGTCCAGCCCTGGATAACACCTGTGAGAGGGAACTCAACTGGCTCGCCACGCTCGTAAGATGAGTCGAATACGAAACCATCGCGCAACTTACCCTCGTAGTTTACCTTAACCACATCCTGTGCAGTAGGCTTAACGGCTGCATCACCCTCGCGGTCGATGCGATACAAAAGACCGCTCTCTGTCTTCTGCACACCGCTCTTCTTCTCCATCTTTGCCAACCAAGCCTCTGATGCCTCCTTATTCTTACGTGGCATCACATTGAGGAAGTAAGTATCGAGAAAGTTTGAAGCCTCGTCGCTTGCCATCTTTGACTCGCCAGCGCTGAACTCCTTGATAGCCTGCGCGAACCAGTATGCCTGGATAGGAAGACGAGCTGAACGGAAACGAGCACCGAGGTCATAACCGTAAGCCTCTGATACGCTCTTACGCTCCTCCTCTGACTCGAAGATATCCATCTGTGCGAGGATTGAACGCTGCTGGAAAGCCATAGCAGACGATGCTGAATCAACTGGGTTCTTCTCCTCCATATACTTCTTGATACGCTCTGGGCGCTTTGTTGTGAAGAACTCCTCCAATACTGTGAGGTGAGCCTTGTTGGTCTCGTCAGCCTCGTACTCAACCTCGCTGAGCATAGACTCCTCCAACGACTCTGCCAATACGTTCCAATCAAACTTCATCTCTGGAACATTCTGGCTCATATCATTTGTGAAGTTCACACCATAAGAGTATGAAAGGGTATCCATCTTTGACTTATCACCCTTTGATACACCAAACTCATTTACCTTGCTACCGCAAGATACCATAACGGCTGCGCAAACTACGACAGCCAACACATTAAAAATCTTTTTCATCTTTTCTGTATAATAAATTTGTTAAAATTTTCTATCTACGGTTACGGCGCTTAACCTCTATAATCTCCACCTCGTAGCAGAGCATCTCGTTAGGCTTAATACCCTTTGTCTCGTCTCCAGCAGCTCCATAAGCGAGGTGAGATGGTATCCAAAGAGTGATTTTGCCACCCTGACCGACCAACTTCACACCTTCAGAGATACCCTCCGTGAGTTTCATAAGTGTCGTGCGGAGCGTATCGGGTCGCTCTGCCACAGGGTCAACCTCAGCGCCTGCCATATTCTTGGCAGTGTACATAATAGCCACCGTATCACGAGGATGGGTCGCCGTATTGCTCATATTACCCAACTCGCCCACCTTGTAGGTCAGACCCGTACGGGTGCGGACAATATCCTTATCGCCTGCTGCAAGGTCTGTAAGATATTGGTCCTCATACTTGCGTACGCGCTCATAGACCTCATAGTTCATATACGAAAGCAGGTAGAACTTACCCTCCTCGAGCGTAATCTTCTCCTTGCCCTGCAACGCATCCGACAGACCCGCCACAATCACCTCGGGTCGTAGCGTTGAGTCCATCTTCATCACGTTATAGGCGATATTCATACCCACCACATACGACAACGAGTCGGCGCTGTTTTCAAACTTGACACTGCTGCTGCCAGAGCCGCCACAAGCTACCATAGCTAACACACTCGCCAAAGTCGCAATCAATGAATATAAGCTAATCTTCATACCTTTCAAATTTTACACCACGCCACAAAAGCGCAATGGAACTGCAAATATACCATATTATTTAGATATAACATCGCAAAAAGCAGCAATTTATCTCGGCAAAGATACGAAAAAATCAATTTTTGCATATATTTGTGGAGAAAATCAATATTTTTTAGGGTATGAAAGCGATTATTGACAAGGCAATCCCATACATCCAGGGGGTGTTAGAGCCTTATGCCGAAGTGGTTTACCGCGACGGCAGGGAGTTCACGCAAGAGGATGTCAGCGATGCCGATATGCTCATCATCCGCACACGCACACGCTGCAACGAGGCACTACTCGCCTCATCAAGCGTGAAACTCATCGCCACAGCCACCATCGGTTTTGACCATATAGACCTCGACTACTGCGCCCGCCGTGACATCAAGGTGACCACAGCGCAGGGTTGCAATGCCGCAGGCGTACTGCAATGGGTAGCTGCAGCATTGGCTCTATGCTCAAGGCGCGAGGGATGGACTCCGAAGGAGCGCACGCTGGGTATTGTAGGCGTAGGAAATGTGGGGCGACTCGTAGAGGAGTATGCCCGCGCTTGGGGTTTTAACATCCTGCGTTGCGACCCACCACGACAGGAGCGCGAAGGGGGCGATTTTCGTCCGATGGAGGAGGTAGTAGCGGGCTCTGACATAGTCACTTTCCATACTCCGCTCGACAGCACAACCTACCACCTTATCAACGACCGCACACTCTCACTGATGCGAGCAGATGCGACCCTGATAAACGCCTCACGCGGCGAGGTTGCTGCGACCGAAGCACTCCTGAAAGCAAGTCAGACGCTGCTGCTGGATGTGTGGGAGCAGGAGCCAGCGATAAACACTGCACTGCTTGAGAAGGCGCTCGTTACAACACCTCACATAGCAGGCTACTCCTCACAGGGCAAGGCAAATGCTACGGCTGCCGTCATCGCTGCTGCCGCCGAACACTTTTCGCTACCGCTTAAGGGGTGGTATCCACCACAGGTGCAGCCCGCCACAAGACGACAAATCAGTTGGGAGGAGATGTGTCAGAGCATAGATAATTATTGCAACCTTATGGAGCAGAGCCAGTGGTTGAAATCTCGCCCCGAGGAGTTTGAATCACTGCGAAACAACTACTCTTACAGAGAGGAGTATTTTTAAGAATTGACCTCATTTGGCACAACTTTAGTTTTTTTTGCTATCTTTGTGATATAATAGCACCTCTTGAAGCGCGGAAGTGGCTAAAAATGTGCAACAAAAAAGGGCATCGGCAATGAAGAAAAGTCTTTTTGCACCAATTAAATATCTTGCGAGCGCAGACTTCTCCTTAAGGTTTATGAAGTGGCGCCTGCGCCTGGCGGCAAAGTTGCCTCTGGGCAGATATTTTATGCGCCACCGTTACTCACCTCCCGCCGAACACCTCGACACGGAGACCTTCGGCATGCACTTTCCCTCGATGATTGGTCTGGCAGCGGGATATGACCGCAACGGAACTCTTATTGATGCGATGGAGGCTATGGGATTTGGCTATGTGGAGATAGGTGCTATAACGCCCCTCCCACAGCACGACAACACCTCGCCCGCGATATACAAATTCAAGAAGGACCACGCAATTCTCAACTGCGCCGACATCGACAGTGACGGCGTGGAGCAGGTCATCGAGAACATCAAAAGCCACAACAGCAAGATTATCATAGGCTGCAACATAGCCAAGAACAGCGCCACAGCCGCAGAGGATGCTCCGAGGGATTACCTGCGACTGTTCCGCCCTCTGTATCAATATGTTGACTACTTCACGGTGAATATCTGCCTGAACACCACCGACAACCCCTATCTGCCTTGCAAGCGTGAGGAGGTGATGGCAATCCTGCAACCGTTGTTTGAGTTCCGCCGAGGACAAAATCAATATCGTCCTCTGCTGCTGAAGATTTCGCCTGACCTGACAAACGAGCAGGTGGATATGATGGCAGACATTATGATTGACACACCGCTTGACGGTATCGTGGCGTGCGGCGGCACGATGGGTCGTCACGGGCTGGAAAACTCAACCGAGATAACCCACAAATTGGGTCGCATACCAGGTGCTCTCTACGGCACACCGCTCAAGGAGCGCACGCTGGAGGTCATTCGTCGCATCTACGCGCGCGCCAAAGGCACCTACCCCATCATCGGCTGCGGTGGCATAACCACAGCAGACGACATAATGGATATGATTGAGGCGGGAGCAACCCTCGTACAGCTATCAACCGAATTCATCTACGGCGGCGGCAAGTCGCTGCGTAACATACGTTTGGGTCTTAACGAGCGACTACGCAAAGCGAAGCTCAAAAACCCCGACAAAGAGTAAAAATCACAACAATGATAAAGGCTACAATCATCACAATCGGCGACGAGATTCTTATAGGTCAAATCGTTGATACTAACTCTGTTAGCATAGCTAAACGCTTAAATGCGGCAGGCATAACGGTCGAGGAGAAGCTCTCCATTGGCGACGATGCAGAGCAGATTGCGACAACACTCAAGCGCGCCCATACGCAATCCCAAATCGTAATCATCACAGGTGGTTTGGGTCCCACGAAGGACGACATCACAAAGCATACACTTGCACGCATATTTTCATCACAACTCATTGAGAACAAAGTCGTTGCGGAGCACGTTGAGAAGATGCTCGCGGTGCGTGGCATAGCCTTCAATGCGCTGAATCGCTCGCAGGCGATGGTGCCAGAGTGCTGCACTGTGCTCTTCAACCATCACGGCACAGCCCCTGGAATGTGGTTTGAGGAGGGTGACCACGTCACAATCTCGCTTCCTGGCGTACCATTTGAGATGGAACACCTGATGGAGGACGAGGTTATGCCACGACTGAAAGCTCACTACTCACTCCACGCCAATATCCACCGCACGATGATAACATCGGGCATAGCCGAGTCCATTCTTGCCGAGCGCATAGCCGAGTGGGAGGATGCGCTGCCCAAGGGTGTGAAACTTGCATATCTGCCCTCGCCAAATATCGTGCGTCTGCGCCTATCGACCTACGACAGCGAGGATGGTGTGGCGGCTCGCAAAAGGATAGACGAACTATTCAACCAGCTCTATAAAATCATTCCCGACAACATCGTAGGTTACGAAGACGCATCGGTGCAACAGCTTGTGCATCAGCTTCTCACGGAGCGAGGCAAGACCCTTGCCGTAGCCGAGAGCTGCACGGGTGGCACCATAGCCTCACGCTTTACTGCAATGGCAGGCTCGTCGGCATATTTCCTGGCGGGCGTGGTGGCTTACGCCAACGAGGCGAAGCGAGATATTTTGGGCGTAAATTACGACGACATAATGCGTTACGGCGCTGTGAGCGAGCAGGTTGCACGCCAGATGGCGGAGGGTGCGAGACGCATCACGGGAGCCGACTACGCCATAGCAACAACAGGCATTGCGGGTCCTACGGGCGGCACGACGCAGAAACCTGTCGGTACGGTGTGGATTGCGGTAGCGACACCCCAGGGTACGATTGCCACGTTGCGCCCATCGGGCACCGACCGCAGTCAAATCATCAACCGCGCCTCTGCCTACGCCATCGAAATGCTCTACAAGGAGCTGAAAAAGGGGTAAAAACAATGTTCCACACCATTTTTTTCGGCTTTTTATATTAAAATCCCATTTTTAGAGAGAGGAATTTTGAATTTTGAATTTATTTTACGTATCTTTGCGCACCCTTAAAGTGAGGGAATAGAAACTAAAAAGTAAAAAACAATGAGAGTTTGCGAAATCACAGGTAAAACAGCCGTAGTGGGTAACAATGTTTCTCACTCAAACCGCAAGACCAAGCGCAAGTTCAACACTAACTTGAAGACAAAGCGTTTTTGGTCAGAGGAGGAGGGTCGTTGGTTCACATTGAAGGTGACAACTGCCGGTATGAAAACAATTAACAAGAAGGGCTTGGCTGCCGCATTGAAGGAGGCTGCTGCACCAAAGAAGGTTTACTAAAAATTTTAACAGGAAATGGCAAAGAAAGGTAACAGAGTTCAGGTGATCCTCGAGTGCACAGAGCAGAAGGAGTCAGGCGTTGCAGGTATGTCACGCTACATCACCACAAAGAACAAGAAGAACACACCAGATCGTTTGGAGCGTCGTAAGTACAATCCTTACTTGAAGAAGGTTACAGTACATCGTGAAATTAAGTAATTTTAGCATTTAACTATGGCAAAGAAAGTAGTTGCAACCCTTAAGACGGGTACAGCAAAGAAGTACACCAAGTGCATCAAGATGGTGAAGTCAGAGAAGACTGGTGCTTATGTATTTAAGACACAGAACATCCTCGACGAGGCCGATATTAAGGCATACTTCGCAGAGAAATAATTTTGTATTAGTCAGGAGCGCTCAAGTCGCCACCGTTTAATACAAAAAAGTCGCTTCCCTCGGGAGGCGACTTTTTTTGTGGTAAATAAAATTAGTCTAATACTAAAATACTATTCTTTGGTATTCCATTTTTCTTTATCCTTTTCTTCCTGTTCCTTGGTTTTTGCTCTATGCAATAAATAACCACCTAAAATCGCCCAAAAGAATGGAGCAGGGCTACTTCCTCCTGCAATAGCTCCGATACCAGCGACAATACCAATAATCAATAAAATCCAACCCCAAGTTTTCATTTTCCTTCTTTTTCAATATTAACAAAATTTACGTCCTTCTTTTTTGAGCACAAAACGAATATTAGCCCCACCATCAGCCAAAAGAAAGAAAGTGCAAATGCCCACCCAAAGCCAATTTGACGTTTTTTGCCCATTAGCCCTACGCAATAAGCCAAGCCAATGCGAATACATAAGAAAAATACTACTTCTAACTCGTCCATAATTATTATATTTTAATATTTAATTTAGATTCAGCCTCTTTTTTTACTGACAACAATTCTTGATAATTATACTTATTCTCAACAATCTTCGCAAATATACCCGTTGCTATTATATTCTTCTCCTTATCAAGAAACCTATCTGGATGACATTTCTTTTTTAGACTATCATACAATGATTGGCTATTAAAAGACGACTTAATAATATTATCATAATCAATATTGTTCGATGAAAGAATTTCTCGTTTTTGGGCATTCTTTCTCCGCATCATTCTCAATCTGCCAATTAATATTATAACTACAAATACTAACTCCAATAATGAAATGTAAAACCACCCATTGAACAATATATCTTTGTAAAAAAATACATTCTCCCACATAACTCTATTCATTTAACATTAAACCAATATTCGCATAATCAATTAATTTATATCTCAAGCCATATACACCCTCATCGTCACAGACTTCTAATGTATCCCAACCTAATGCAACCAACCTTCTAACGAGTTCTACATTATTAATTATCACCTTTCCGATAATCTCTTGTTCTGCTCGTGTCAAAGCCCTACCCGACAATGCTTTTATTCTAAAGCCTGTATTTATCCACGATGAAAATTGATGTTTGTATCCCCTACAACCTTTTGATATAGAAGCTTGCAACATCGTTGGTGCTTCTCCGTTTATAAAAGCTTTTCTTGCGGACAAATTAAAACTTCTTACTAAATTTTGTTTTTCGGAACGATCCTGAAACCATTCTATCACACGGTTCCAAATGTTTGGGAAAATCATAGTCCTCTACTATTCCTTACCACCCCAACTCCCAAAATGGCTGATTATAAAAAACAGAAAGTGTGGAGTTGATTTCGTTCATCTGTTAGAAGGTTGTGGAAAGACCTAAAGCGGAATAAACGATGCAATACCCCACACCTGAATAGATATGGGGATAGGGATGCAAGAATTGCACCCTCGCCATAGTCTAAACAAGAAGTGAGTGTTGTTCGTTCCACCTCCGCTTTTGAAAACTTCCACATTTTCTAACAAGGAGTGTGCGAAAACACTTTCTATATGTCCGCCGAGAGCGCACCCTCGACAATACAAAGATATAAAAACTTTTGCAAAACGCACAACACTCACGGCAGGATATTGCAATATGATTTTAACTTTCTTACGCCATATATAAAAGGCGTCGTTCCGAGCGAATGAAATGAGCGTGGGAATCTCATCTAAAATAAAGAGATTGCCACGTCGCTACGCTCCTCGCAATGACACAATAATTAGCATCGCCCAGCCACCGAAGAGAATATTCTTAATAATTTTCACAACAACAACCCGTTCAAGCCTATAATTTTGGTAGTTGCGTAAAAAAATCGTAACTTTGTGTGATAATATGCCATATTGTATAGCTATGGCGCAAAACTGAAGAAGATTATGGGATTTTTTGACCTTTTTAAGAAGAAGAAAGATAGTGCCGAGGTAGTGGCGACATCCGAGGATCAGGCTGCCGCACAACAGGCTCAGGAGCAGGCTGAAGAGCAGCACACCGAGGCGCAGAAAGAGGAGCTTTCATCGGGCTTGCAGAAGACCAAGGAGGGCTTTTTCTCGAAGCTGGCGCGCGCGGTGGCGGGTCGCTCGACGGTAGATGCCGACGTGCTGGATGACCTGGAGGAGGTGCTTATCACATCCGATGTGGGTGTAGAGACAACCGTGAAAATCATCAACCGCATCGAGGAGCGCATAGCGCGCGACAAGTATATGAACACCTCGGAGCTCAACGCCATCCTGCGTGACGAGATTGCATCACTAATGGAGGAGTCACACTCATCGCAGCAGGATATGGGTCTGGAGGTGCAGGAGGGTACGCCTTATGTGATGATGGTTGTGGGTGTAAATGGCGCAGGCAAGACCACCACCATCGGCAAGCTCGCGGCACAGCTCACGAAGGCGGGTCGCAAGGTATATATCGGTGCGGCGGATACGTTCCGCGCGGCGGCGATTGACCAGCTCGCCGTATGGGCAGAGCGCGCAGGGGCTACGATGATACGTCAGGAGATGGGTTCCGACCCCGCTTCGGTGGCGTTCGACACGCTTAAGTCGGCTGTCGCAAATGGTGCCGACGTGGTGCTTATCGACACCGCAGGACGTCTGCACAACAAGATTGGCTTGATGAACGAGCTGACGAAGATACGCAACGTGATGGCGAAGGTTATCCCCAACGCCCCACACGAGGTTATGCTCGTGCTGGATGGCTCTACGGGTCAGAACGCCTTTGAGCAGGCGCGTCAGTTCACACAGGCGACACAGGTTACATCACTCACAATCACCAAGTTGGATGGCACAGCCAAGGGTGGTGTGGTAATCGGCATCAGCGACCAGTTCCACATCCCCGTGCGCTACATCGGCATCGGCGAGGGCATCGACCAGTTGCGCATGTTCGACCGTCACGACTTTGTAAACGCCCTTTTCGGAGAGGGAAAATAAGGTATGAAAAAAATCAACGTCATAACACTTGGTTGCTCGAAGAACACCGTTGACAGCGAGCATCTGATGGCGCAGCTTGAGGCGGCAGGATACAAGCTCTCGGCGGATGATGACAGCCTGGATGCCGATGTGGTGGTGATAAACACCTGCGGCTTCATCGGCGACGCCAAGCAAGAGAGCATCGAGCTTATCTTGGAAGCCGTTGCGGCAAAGGAGGCGGGATATATCGAGCAGCTGTTTGTAATTGGCTGCTTGAGCGAGCGTTATGCCGACGAGTTGCGTGACGAGATACCCGAAGTGGATAAGTATTTCGGCGTGAAGGATTGGGCTGCCATCGTCGAGGCGTTGGGTGGCGAGCACAAAGCGGAGCTTGAGACCGAGCGTTGGATAACAACACCCTCACACTACGCCTATCTGAAGATTGCCGAGGGTTGCAACTGGCTATGCGGCTACTGCGCCATACCACTCATACGAGGCAAGCACACATCTATCCCGATGGAGGTGCTGGAGGAGGAGGCGCGCAAGCTCGCAGCCAAGGGCGTGAAGGAGCTGATGGTCATCGCGCAGGACACGACATACTACGGCATTGACCTCTACGGCGAGCGCCGTCTGGCGGAACTGCTCACACGTCTGTGTCGCATCGAGGGCATCGAGTGGATACGTCTGCACTACGCCTACCCTGCGGCATTCCCCGAGGATGTGATTGAGGTGATGGCACGCGAGCCAAAGATATGCAAATACCTCGACATCCCATTCCAGCACATATCGGACAATATGCTCTCGGCAATGAAGCGTCGCCACACCAAGGCGGAGGCTCTGGAGCTTATCAAGCGTCTGCGCCGACTCATCCCCGACATCGCACTGCGTACAACGCTGCTGGTGGGCTACCCAGGCGAGACAGAGCAGGATGTGAAGGAACTGGAGGAGTTTGTGCGCGAGGTGAAGTTCGACCGCCTGGGCGTATTCCCCTACTCGGAGGAGGAGGGCACCTACTCTGCGCTGAACCTCAAGGATGACGTGCCTCAAGAAGAGAAGCAGCACCGCGCCGACCGCATAATGTCGCTTCAAGAGCAGATTTCGCTCGACAACAATCTGGAGCGCGTGGGTCGCACGATGCGTGTAATAGTGGATTCGCGCCAGGGCGATTACTACGTTGCCCGCTCGGAGTATGACTCGCCCGAGGTGGACCAGGAGATACTCATCCCTGCCCACCTGCGACAGCTGCGCCGAGGCTCTTTCTACGAGGTTCGCATCACGGGAGCTGAAAACTTCGACCTCTACGGCGAGGTGATTGCCCCAGCACGCAAAAGGTGCAACAAATAGTTTTTTTACACATTTTAACAACACTCAAAGGCTAAAATTTGTAGGAAATATATTTTTTTATTACCTTTGAATGTTAAATCTGTCATAAACCGACCGACGATGGCTTGCAAAAGTATAATTTCACATATTCAGGCTCAAGCAGAAAGAGTCATTGCGCAGCACGAGAAGATTGAGGCGCAAGTGGCTACGCTTACATCGGAGCGTGATGCGTTGAAGGCTGAACTTCGCAAGCAGCAGGAGGAGAATATGGCTCTCAAGGCGGAATTGCAGCGTATGCAACTTGCACAGAGTCTGGGCGGTAATACGGCAGACAAGGCAAAATCGCGCGCACGCATCAACCAATTATTGCGGGAGGTTGATAAGTGCATCGCATTACTCACCAAAGCACAATAACTTTACCTATGGCAAAGCAAAAGATAAGCCTCAAGGTGGGAGGCAAATCCTACCAGATGACCATCGACAGCGATAAGGAGGAGATTTATCGCTTGGCGGAGCGTGAGGTAAACAACTCCGTGGGTAAGTACCAGAAAATCTTTGGCGAGAGCTTTACAATGCAGGATTGCCTGGCGATAGCTGCTCTGCAAAGCAACATAAACTATATTACGATAAGCAAGCAAAACGAATTGGGCGACGAAGATATGAAGGCTCTGGACGAGCTATCAAAACGCCTCGACCAGCACCTAAACCGCATTCCCAAAAAGAAGGCGACAAAATAGTGAGGGGGGGGGTAAAGCATTTGGACCAAACCAACGTATGCTTTGACTTTATAGCCTGCTTAACAATTATTTGAAAACGAGTTCTTATACATAAAAAATCTACCCGCATAGATTTCCTTATAGCTTTGTGAAACTGAACACTTATTATATTGGGTCAACTCTCGGTTTCTCAAAATCAGGCCTTAACCCCTTCGGGGGTGTGTACGCACCATTGGAAGGTTGCGAACTCCGGAGCCCCACACCTTGACTTATCGGCAGATTCGTCAAACAAGAAAAGGAAACGCTATGCGGTTTTTTATTTTTTGAACGTGAAAACCTTTTTTATTAACTAATATACAAAACACTACAATGGTAACAGCGTATATCATAACAGCAGCAATATCGGCGATAGTGGGTATAGGCGCTTACGTACTCGTGACCACCTATATCACCAAAAACACGATAAAGAAGCAACGTGCCGCTGCACTCAAGGAGGCAGAGGCAGAGGGTGAAATGATTAAGAAGGAGAAGATTCTCCAGGCAAAGGAGAAGTTCATCCAGCTAAAGAGCGAGCACGACCGCGCGGTAAACAAGCGCAATCAGGAGATTGCAAACATCGAGCAGAGAGCAAAGCAGTTGGAGGCTTCACTCCAGAATCAGCACCGCGACCTTGAGAACAAAATCAAGGAGAATGACCGCCTGAAGGCACAGATGGATAGTCAGATTAGCAGCCTCAACAACAAGAAAGAGGAGCTGGCAGGCATTATCAAGGAGCAGAACGTACGTCTGGAGCAGATTTCAGGTATGAGCGCCGAGGAGGCAAAGAACATCCTTGTGGAGAATATGAAGGCTGATGCAAAGGCAGAGGCTGACTCATACATCAACGAGACAATCGAAGAGGCAAAGCTCACTGCAACAAAGGAGGCGAAGCGTATCATCGTAGCCTCAATCCAGCGCGTAGCGACAGAGACAGCCATCGAGAATGCTGTGACGGTGTTCAACATCGACAGCGACGAGGTGAAGGGTCGTATCATCGGTCGTGAGGGTCGTAATATCCGCGCCCTGGAGGCAGCCACAGGCATCGAGATTATCGTTGATGACACCCCCGAGGCTATCATCCTGAGTGGCTTTGACCCTGTACGTCGTGAGATTGCACGTCTTGCACTGCACCAGCTCGTGACCGACGGTCGTATCCACCCTGCCCGCATCGAGGAGGTCGTAGCGAAGGTGAAGAAGCAGATTGAGGAGGAGATTGTGGAGGTAGGTAAGCGTACAGCCATCGACCTTGGTATTCACGGTCTGCACCCAGAGCTTATCCGTTTGATTGGTAAGATGAAGTATCGCTCGTCATATGGTCAGAACCTCTTGCAACACGCCCGCGAGACAGCCAACCTGGCAGGTATCATGGCTGCCGAGTTGGGTCTTAACCCAAAGGCGGCACGCCGAGCAGGTCTGTTGCACGATATCGGTAAGGTACCCGACGACGAGCCAGAGTTGCCACACGCAATCATCGGTATGAAGCTGGCGGAGAAGTACAAGGAGAAGGCAGACGTATGCAACGCCATCGGAGCTCACCACGACGAGGCGGAGATGACATCTATGATTGCTCCTATCATTCAGGTGTGTGACGCCATCTCGGGCGCACGTCCAGGCGCACGTCGCGAGGTTGTGGAGTCTTATATCAAGCGATTGAAGGAGATGGAGGATATAGCGCTCTCCTACCCAGGTGTGGTTAAGACCTATGCCATCCAGGCGGGTCGTGAGTTGCGCGTAATCGTAGGTGCCGACAAGCTCTCGGATCAGGAGTCAGAGTCATTGTCACACGACATAGCAAAGAAGATTCAGGATGAGATGACCTACCCAGGTCAGGTGAAGATCACCGTCATCCGTGAGACTCGCTCGGTAAGCTACGCGAAGTAACAACCACCGATAAGAGAAAAATAGCTTATTCCTATTGGGATAAGCTATTTTTTTGTAACTTTGGAAAAACAATCTACTATGAAACACTCTTTACAACTTTTTCTATTTGCGTTAATCACAACGCTATGCTCTTGCTCTTCACCAGAGATGGAGCGTGACTTCCAAAATCCACCAGAGGAGGTACAGACTGCCGTATATTGGTATTGGATTTCGGGAAATATCTCCAAAGAGGGCGTCATTGCCGACCTGCACGCAATGAAACAGGCGGGCATCAACCGCGCCTTCATCGGCGACATTGGTCAGGATGGACTCTACACAGACAAGAGTGTAAAGATATTTAGCGACGAGTGGTGGGAGGTGTTGCACACAGCCCTCAAGACGGCCTCGGAACTTAATATCGAGATAGGTATCTTCAACTCTCCTGGCTGGAGCCAGTCGGGAGGTCCCTGGGTGAAGCCCGAGGAGTCGATGCGCTACCTTGCAGCATCGGAGCTTCTCGTCAAGGGCGGCGGCGAGGTTAGCGTGCAGCTTGCAACACCTGCTACCCCATTCCAGCACGTTCGCACAATAGCCTACCCCGCACCAAAAGATTATGCTACGGCAGAGGCGGCAACAATCACACCTACGGACAACACTTCATTGAAGCCTCACCAGACAAATACAATTGACATAAAATTCCCCACAGAGACCACTGTGCGCTCACTCACGCTGCACATCTCGCATAAGCCAATGATGGCTAAAGTACACCTCGAGGCACTCGTCGAGGGCGAGTGGCGCCGCATAGCATCGCAGCATATTGACCGTTCAAACGCAGGTTTGAATGTGGGCTTTACTCCTTTTGCGCCTGCCGTACTCTCGTTTGATGCGACCACAGCGAAGGAGTTCCGCCTCGCAATGGAGCCGACACATATGCCAGGAGGAATTGAGCGACTCACACTCTCGCCAACAGCTCGCATAGCAAACTATGCCGAGAAGAGCCTCGCGAAGATGTGCCAGACCCCGTTACCCTACTGGGACCACTATATGTGGGCGAAGCAGCCAGCACTTGACGACAGCAGCTACGCCATCGACCCAGCAAAAGTTATCGACATTAGCGACAAGGTGACCAACGGCACGCTGAAGTGGGATGCGCCCGAGGGCGAGTGGATTGTATTACACACAGGAATGACCCCTACGGGCGTGACAAACTCGCCCGCAACACCCGAGGCTACGGGTTTGGAGGTTGATAAGTTGAGCCGCCACCACACACAGCGACACTTCGATGCCTACATAGGCGAGATTTTGCGCCGCATACCCGAGAAGGACCGCACCACATTCAAGGTTGTTGTGCAGGATAGCTACGAGACAGGTGGTCAGAACTTTACAGACGATATGATAGCCGAGTTCGAGTCCACCTATGGATACTCAATGCTGCCCTATCTGCCTGCATACTACGGTTATACGGTGGGTAACAACGACCTGAGCGACCGCTTCCTGTGGGACCTGCGCCGCTTCGTCGCCGACCGCGTGGCGTATGAGTATGTTGGCGGATTGAAGGAGATAAGCAACGCTCACGGACTCACGACGTGGCTCGAGTGCTACGGTCACTGGGGCTTCCCTGGCGAGTTCCTGCAGTACGGAGGTCAGTCGGATGAGATTGGCGGCGAGTTCTGGAGCGTAGGCGAGCTGGGCGACATAGAGAATCGTGCTGCATCATCGTGCGGACACATCTACGGCAAGCGCAAGATATGGGCGGAATCGAACACATCAGGCGGTCCTGCCTACTCACGCTCTCCGATTGATATGAAGCAGCGCACCGACCGCTTCTTCACCGAGGGTATCAACTCAACGCTGCTGCACCTCTACATCCAGCAGGCGGACACAGCCAGCTACCCTGGCATAAATGCGTGGTTTGGCAATGAGTTTGACGCTCACAACACATGGTTCTCGCACTTCGACCTCTTCACCTCGTATCTCAAGCGATGCAACTATATGCTTCAGCGCGGTATAAACATCGCCGATGTGGCGTACCTCATCGGCGAGGATGCTCCGAAGATGACAGGCTTACAGCACCCAGCGCTACCAAAGGGATATCAGTTTGACTATATAAATGCCGAGGTGCTGATGCTCGGAGCAAACGTGGCACAAGGCAACATCACGCTGCCTCACGGCACGACATACCGCGTTCTGGTATTGCCACCGACCGACAATATGCGCCCCGAGCTGCTTACGAAAATCAAACGAATGGTGAATGACGGTGCAACAATCCTTGGCACGCCCCCTATCTACTCGCCAAGTCTGAAGAACTACCCCGAAGCGGACAAGGAGGTGGAGACGCTCTCACGCGAGCTGTGGGGCGAGTGCTTTGACAAACGCGGTGTAAATAGCTACGGCAAGGGTCGTGTATTCAACGGCTACACGCTGGAAGAGCTTTTTGCCGAGATAGAGCTTGTGCCCGACTGCGCCATCGCGCCATCGGAGCCACTGCTCTACAACCACCGCTCAACGATGGGTGCCGAGATATTCTTCCTCTCAAATCAATCATCAAAGCCCATAGATGTAGCGCCTACGTTCCGCGTTGAGAGCGGATTGTACCCAGAGTTTTGGGATGCGCTGGATGGTTCGATACGCGCACTGCCCGAATATGAGGTGGTGGAGGGAGGCATCAAGCTGCCTCTCCACCTTGAGTCGCTGGGTAGCGGTTTTGTGGTATTCCGCACAAATGCCCTGAAGCCTACATCTATAGCAAACAACCCCGTAGCCACTGCCACAGAAGAGCTCACAGCTCCCTGGAGCGTAACGTTCGAGGGCAAGTTATCATCGCCCGATGGTGTAAAGCTCAACTCTCTGGCCGACTTCTCAAAGAGCGCAGATAAGGAGCTTCGTTACTTCTCTGGTACAATGAACTACACCACTACATTCACCGCCGAGCCCGCATCACGCACTGTGCTTGACTTCGAGCGTGTGGAGTGTATGGCAAAGGTATATGTGAATGATGAGTATGCTGGCGGCGTGTGGTGCGAGCCTTATCAGGTCGATATAAGCAAACACTTGAAGGAGGGCGAGAACAAGCTGCGTGTGGAGGTTGTGAACAAATGGGTAAACCGCATCGTGGGAGATATGCAGTTGCCCGCCGAGGAGCGCAAAATATCGCTTACAGCCAACCCTTACAACGCTTCAAGCGTAATACCCGCCTCGGGTCTGATAGGCAAAGCCGAGCTGCTATACTTTAATGAATAAAACAACAAGGGCTGCCAACTCTTAAGTTAGCAGCCTTTGCTTTTTCTATCCTTGCCCCTTTCTGAAAAAATTGTGTAACGCAGAAAACTCCCTGTTAGACAATTTTTATCTTTTAAGTGGTACGCGCTTCATCCACGTCGCCGTACGCCACAACCACTCAACAGGACCATAGTAATGATGCTTCATCCACCAATTACTGAAGAGTATCTGCACAGCGCAAATCACTACGCCCGCCACAGCGCACTCCGAGAATGTAGCAGAGGCGAGGTTAAGACCAAAACCGTAGAAGATAAAGACGCCGAAAACTGACTGCATCATATAGTTCGTTACGCTCATACGTCCCACAGGCGCCAGCTTATCGAGCACCGAACGCCAGCCCTTGCTCTTGTAATAGAGCAGAGTCAAGCCTGCAACGTAGAATATCATCTGACCCAGATTAGCATAGTTGCGAAGCAACATTCTACTCTGGCGCAGAGCAAAGCCCTCCAGACCAAACGCTGGCAGCAACAATGATGCTCCATAGAACACAGCAAATACACCCAACGCCCAGGGCAGAGCTCGACGACTCCACTTAACCAGGCTCTCCTCACTGCGGTGAATACCTGCTCGACCGATGAGCAGTCCTATGATAAACAGACCTATGAGCTGCAAGTAACGAGCCACAGCTACAACCCACAAACACTTCGCCAGCTGACCATTCCAGAGGTTGAACTTAATCATATCCCAGAAAGTACCATTGGTAAATACATCGGCACACTCGACATATAGTGAACTCATATATTTTGCCATCTCGCTACGCTCATTTGGCGCACCGCCAACAAGCACCTTGCCCAGCGACACCCACTCTGGTATCTGCAAGAAAAGCAACAGCGCGAGAACGAGCAGAACCTTGGTTGGCACACGCCACAACAGCACCATAACACAGCCCAAAATGGCATAGACAACAAAAAACTCGCCCATATACATCAAGCCATTCACATAGCCCAGCACAAGCAGCAGAGCCATACGCCACAAGAAACGCAGACGGAAATCCACGCCCTTATCTGCCTGATTATCCATCTGTATGAAGAAACTCAAACCGAACAACATCGAGAAGATAGCATAAGACTTTCCCTGCACAAAGAAACGGATAACATCATACACACCCATATCAATCTTCTGCATAAGCGCAGAGGCATACTCGGGATAGGATGTCAGGTCGAAATGCTCCATACAGTGCAAAAGCACAATACCGATGAGCGAGAAACCTCGCAGAGCATCGATAGACGAGATGCGTGGCTTGGGTTGGATAGTTTGAGTCATAGTAGTTTAGTTTTAGGTTTTTTCAATAATAGGTCACGTCCTTTCTCACTCCCCTCACGATTTTTCATTTATGGCACAGGGTCATATCCACTGCCACCCCAAGGGTGACAACGCGCCAGGCGCCTCACCGTAAGCCACAAGCCCTTAAATAATCCGTGCTTACGTAATGCCTCCAGGGCATACTGCGAGCAGGTGGGGGTGAAACGGCACGCCGAGGGCGTGAGAGGCGAGATGCATAGCTGATAAAACCTCACCAGCACCACAAACGGAAAGATAGCCACCCGCCTACAAACCTTCACAAATTTGCTCCAAAATTCGCTGAACTGCATTGCTGATGGTTTTATACGAGTGAATCTCCTTGGTGGAGTATATAAGTGCCATATCAATGGTCGAGCCTTGCTCCGAGAGCTTTGCACGCAACGCGTCACGACACTCATTCAAACGATATGCCTCGCGAGTGCGGCGCTTGAGCAGGTTGCGTTTGTTGGCTCGCTTATGAAACTTCTTCGGCACCGAGAACATAATCTCGATGCCGCTAAAGTTTTTATCATTTTCTAATAGTGAATTCTCCTCGCCCCGATGCGATACATAGTAGGCAAAGCGAAAGGGATAGACAAAACCACTCTTACCCTCGCCGAACATTCGACGTATGGATTTGAGCGAACGCAATCGCTCACTTCTGGGGAGAGTGTGTGGGGTCATAGAACTCTATTTTGCGGTAGAACGTGTACGGCTCTTCTTGGCGAGCTTGGTCTGCTGGGTGCGGATAAACTCCTCCTTCGCCTCGTCGGTATGTAGCTCGGCATCGCCAACCTCCTCGCCACGCTCGACCTTCGAGATGTAGATATCGAGAGCCTTAGCCATCGAAGGAGCCTCGGGCGATGGTGCCGACGCCTTAACCTTCATACCTGCATCCAATGCTGCACGCAATGTAGCCTCACCAAAAGTGGCGATTACGGGCAACTCCTCGGTCTTGAAGTTATCCATCACGCTCTTCACGTCAGAGGGCGAGTAGAGCGCCATCACATCATACTCTGCAGGCTTCACCTCCGCCATATCGGCAGCCACAGTGAGCGCCAGGATAACGGGGTCGTAGTTAATCTTGAGCTTGGTGAGTGTCTCTGGAAGCTCGGGCTTATGAGGCTCACTCAAGGCAAGCAGGAAACGCTCGCTCTTATGCTTGATGATAAGCTCCAACAGCGATGTGAATGTACCATCAGCAAATGAAATCTTACGCTTACGATAGACAATATACTTCTGCAAATAGAGCGCAACAGCCTCTGTATTACAGATATACTTCATTGTCTCGGGGACTGTGATGCGAGCCTCCTCGCACACCTTAAAGAAGCTATCAACGGTTGTTCGCGATGTGAAAATTACTGCGGTATGATCTAATATCTCGATACGCTGCGAGCGAAACTCCTTCAAGCTAACACCCACAACACGAATAAGGGGTTTGAAATCTACATCAACCTTGTGCTTTGTCATCAGCTCATAGAAGGGTGACTTCTCAATCACCGCAGGTCGGGGCTGTGACACTAATACTCGTTTTACCATTTCTATTTTTTAGTTACTATCCTCACGCAAGTCTCACCACTCCTTGCCACAAAAGTGTCAAGGGTAGGATTTCGACGGTGCAAAGGTACAAAATCCAATGCAAAATCGAAACTTTTTTTGAAATAAAGAAACCTACACTCTCCCTAACAAACAATCCAAAAGCCATTATAGCGGCAATAAATCCCACATTTTGCCACACAGCATAGCTTCCGCCCGACCCCATAAGCGCAACAAGCAGCACAGGAGCGACCATCACGGCAGCCAGCACGAAATATATCAAACGGATACGCATCAACTGCGCCACCTCATTCATCGAACGTGTGACAAAGCCCATCGTAGCCAGCATAACATACTGCACACAAATCACAACGATAAAGACCGCCATAGCGACAAAGGGCATATAGAAGAGCTGCTCCATCGTCAGCAACGACTCTGCACGGCGCGTAACAAGTGCCACCAGCAGACCTACAAAAAACAAACCCATCATAAAGAGTTTACCCAGCGCGCCATAGAATATATCGCTGCGACGACGCTCACCCGAACGGTCGGTTGAGACCACCTGATGCTGAAAGACCGAGTGGAACAGAGCCACGATATCGTCAAAATAGCGATACAGACAAAATATATAATATAGGAGTGCCCCAATAATCAGCACATCATACAACATAGGCATCCACTCGCCCAGACCGCGCTCCATCGAAGAGAGGAAAATCTCCTCGCTGGCAATCACATCAAAAGGCTCTGCAACAGATGTGACAGCTACGGAGAGAGAGTCCGTAGCGTTCAGCAAAGAGTCTGTTGCGCTCGCCGCCAAAGGTTCTACCTCTGCCACAACATCCTTCGCACCCTCGGCTAACGAAGAAGCCTCACCAAAGACCTCCTCAACCGAGCCATCGTGATATATCTCACGCGCCTTGCGCCACTGCCCCACAATCTCCGAGAAGGTATCGGCAGAGGTTGCCTGCTCAAGCGAGCGAGCATCCAGCAACGAGTCGGCATCGTGCAACGAGCCCGTCCAGCGGTCGGTCAAACGACGCAGGGCGCGCTCCGAAAGGGTGTCAAGACCCGATGGCGTGATTATATCTTTACTATGTTCGAACATTACTCTTCAACTCGTTTAAGTATTATGCGGAAGGTTGTACCCTTGCCAACCTCCGACCTCAGGACCCCAATCTTACCGTGATGGTAATCCTCCACGATACGGCGCGAGAGCGACAACCCCAAACCCCAGCCACGTGTTTTGGTGGTAAAGCCAGGCTCGAATACTCGCTTCCAATTACTTTTGGCGATACCCTTACCCGTATCGCTCACATCGATGATGACTTGATGCTCGTTTGCCGAGAGGCGCACATCAATCTCGCCCCTGCCCTGCATCGCATCAAGTGCATTCTTCATCAAATTCTCAACCACCCACTCGAACAGCGCCACATTGAGGTTTGCCTTTACGGGTGCCATAGCCAGACCGTTATAGGAGAGTGTCACGTTGCGTGGCACGCGCTTGCGGAAATACATCACCGTGTCGCCCACAACCTCATTCACGCTATTTGGCGTAAGCACAGCCTCGGAGCCAATCTTCGAAAAACGATCGACAATCTTCATCAGGTGGGTCAGGTCCTTATTCATCTCCTCAACAGCCGTCTGATCAACCTCCTGCGTACGGAGGTACTCTATCCACCCCAATAGCGACGAGGTGGGCGTACCCAACTGATGGGCGGTCTCCTTCGCCAAACCAATCCACACTCGGTTTTGCTCATCCTGCTTGGTGGATTGCAGCGCAATGAAGGTAAAGACAACAAATATCGCAATGATAAGCCACTGAACATAAGGGAAATAGTACAATGCTGTCAGCAGCTGTGACCTGCCGTAAAAGATTATATGGCTATGCCCTGGCGACCACATCATACGCACCTGGCGGGGCGTGTTCTGCTCGGTCAGTTCGTCCAGCTTGCGGCGAAACTTATCGGGGTCGTGCAACACCTCCTCCTCGATGCGGTTACTCACAATCAGCTGGAGGTTCTCGTCGGTTACGATGAAAGGGATATTGTTCTGCGTGCTCAAGATGTGCGAAATAAGCGGGTCGGTGCGGTAGTTGCCAAATGCATCGTGACTCACACGCTCCATCGCTGCTGCCCACAACGTCACATCGTTCTGCTCCTTCTGGCGCAGCACATCTGCCAGACGATTGGTGTAGAATAGCGACAACGACGCCAGCACGATACCGATTAAGAGTATCGACATTCTACTGCGAAACGATATTTTGAATTGTGTAGGGAACTTCATCTTCAATTAGTTACGCTGTGTATCCTGCTTCGTAAGAATCTCCTTGTAGCGCTCGCCATCACGCAACAACTCCACAGCCTTCCTCACGGTGCTGTCCGAGCGTAGGTTGTACTCCACCACGCCCTCGTAGTAGTTGTGGCGTAACACCACGTCGCTGTTTATCAGGTCGGTAATCTCGCGACGATAGTGGCGCAGGTTATCCGCCTTCTGGTCCTTGAGTTTTGACTCTATCTGCTTCAAATCCTCGGCAAAGGCATCGTCATAACGCTCATCCTTGGCACGTTTTTTCAGTTGCTCAAGTGCATCACGCGTCTGCGACTGATATGGCACATCCTTATCTGCCATAAACTTCACAAACGCTTCGTAATCCTCGTCCGAGATTGAGAATGTCTTGTTGTCAATCGTCATATTGGGGTGCTTACGCATCCATTCATCGAGGTAATCCTCGATGTAGCCGAGGTTATAGAGCATCACTGCAAAGGTAGATATATACTCTGGCTCAATCTTCACATCGGGCATCAAACCTTTGCCGTCATAGACCTTACGACCGTTGCGTGTCGAGAACTCGTTGATAAGCGAATCGGGCAGGTTTTCATCCTTCTGATTGTCATCGTGGTTGTAGCTTATACGCTGCACGCAACGTCCCGAAGGGATGTAATACTTCGCTGTGGTGAGCTTCAGGTAGGCGTTATAACCCAGCGGCACCACCGACTGCACCAAGCCCTTGCCATAAGAGCGCTGACCCATCAGCACAGCACGGTCCAAATCCTGCAACGCACCGCAGACAATCTCCGACGCCGATGCCGACGTAGGGCTTATCAACGCCACCACAGGCACATCGCCCAGCACAGGCACCGACTCTGTCCTGTATTCGCGCTTCGAGCGCTCGGTGCGACCCTTCATCTCAAGCACCTTCTCACCCTTTGGCACAAACATCGAGAGAATCTTCACTGCCTCGCTCACCGAACCGCCGCCATTATCGCGATAGTCAAGCACCACACCTCTAATAGTCTGCTCCTGACGCAGACGCTCCACCATAGCGCGCATATCGTCATAGCAGCCGTCCGAGAAATCAGCGTGGCGGATATATGCGATGCCATCCTCCAAGAAACCCGCATAAGGCACACCAGGGATAGCAATTCTCGCACGGGTAATCTCCATCTCCTCCACCTTGCCCGTCATCAGGCGTTTGATGGCGAGCTTGACCTTCGTACCAGGGGTACCCTTCAGGCGTGATGAAACCTCGGCAGTGGTGCATTTGGTAACATCCTCGTCATCAATACGCACGAACTTATCGCCAATCTTCAATCCCGCCAAATCCGAGGGCGAGCCCTTGTATGGCTGTGAGATAACCACGCCGCTACTGTCGCGCTTCATTCTGATGGTGGCACCAATACCGCCATACTTACCCGTAGCCATCACCTCGAAGTCGGTCATCTCCTCCTCCGACATATATTGTGTGTAGGGGTCGAGGTTACGCACCATACCCTGCGCACCATCGCCCATAAGTTTGTCGGGGCTGACCTCATCGACATATTGCAGATTGAGCTCGCGCATCATATTGACCATAATCTCCATATTGCGACCCAAGCCCATATCATCTTTGGTCGAGTGGATACCCAGCACAGCTGCCGCAGCAACCACAAGCACCACACCCGCGCGAAGCAATCTTCTTCTCATATACTCCCGTTTAGAGTTTAATTCAATCTGTAAACAATCTTCGCCACACCACGACGGATGCCGCTAACGACAATCTCATTGCCCTGCTGCTCGACCTCAATCTCATCCTCGAAAAGCATCACAAGGCGGTCTAAAATATTGCTGGCAGCAAACACCATCTTGCCCTCGCTCCTGCTCTTAAGCTGAAAGCCCGCCGCTGCGAACAACTCCAGCAGGCGGTCAGCGCCCTGCTCCATATCCCACTCCACGCGACGTGTAACAAAGCCAAAACGTGGATAGGCTGCCGAGAGCAGCACAACAGCCGCAACGAGCATCTTACCGCGCTGTGTAGCAAGTGTAGCCGAGACGTAGTCCCACACACTGACATCCATTCCTTGTGTTGTCATAACGCTCAACCACACCACTCCCAAATACAAAACGCAGAACATCAGAAAATATTTCACTGCTCTAATTAAATATCTCATAATCAAAAATTTATTATCCCACAAATCTCTCTTTAATATAATTTGCCACACGCTCCATCAGCCACGCTGGCGTAGAGGTCGCACCGCAAATACCCACGCTATGGCACCCCTCAAACCACTCTGCCTGCAACTCGGTCTCCTCCTCGATATTATACGAGCGAGCATTCGCCTTGTGGCAGACATCAAACAGCACCTTGCCGTTGCTCGACTTCTTGCCGCAGACAAAGACCACCACATCGAAGCGCGCCGCAAATTCGCTCAACGCCTTCTCGCGGTTGGATACACGGCGGCAGATAGTGTCATCAACGGTGAGCATATCGGCACTCTTGATGCGCTCCTTCATTCGCTCCGCCAGCGACCAGAACAGAGCCACACTCTGCGTAGTCTGCGAGAGGAAGAATATAGGTCGCGAGAAATCTATCTGCTCCAAATCCGCCTCGCGCTCCACAACGATAGCTTTATCCTGTACCTGTCCCGTCAAACCGACAACCTCGGCGTGACCACGCTTGCCAAGGATTACAACCTGTCCCTGCACCGCCTGCATCTTCTCATACGCCGCCACAACCTTGCGCTGCAACTGCGCCACCACAGGGCACGTTGCGTCGATGACGTTGATACCCAACTCCTCGGCACACTGAAAGGTAGTGGGAGGCTCACCGTGTGCGCGGATGAAGAGGTCACGACCCTGCAACGATGGCATCGCCTCGTGCGTTACGGTTCGCAGACCGAGCGACTCCAGGCGCTGCACCTCCATACGGTTATGCACGATATCGCCCAGCGAATAGACCTCGCCGCCCAACTCCCGCAGAGCCGACTCCGCCTTTGAGATGGCGCGCACCACACCGAAGCAGAATCCCGAATTTTGATCTATCTCGACGTACATACTACCCTACAATCTCGTTATATCGCTCCATAAACCACGCCATCTGCTCCTCAACGCTCATATAACTATTGTCAAGCTCCAGCGCATCCTCGGCGCGACGCAGTGGCGAAATGGCACGTGTCATATCCGCCTTATCGCGAGAGATTACATTCTCCAAAATCTCCTCCAGCGTCACATCGTCGCCCTTGGCTGTTAGCTCCTTGTAACGGCGCTCGGCACGCACACCCGCATCGGCTGTCATAAATATCTTCATCTCGGCATCGGGGAAAACCACTGTGCCGATATCACGACCATCCATCACAACGCCTCTGGAGCGTCCCATCTGCTGCTGCATAGCAACCAGCTTCTCGCGCACCTCGCCGATTGAGCTTACTCGGCTCACGCAGTTGCTCACCTCGATTGTGCGGATACGCTCCTCGGCATACACGCCATTGACATAGATATCGCTTGCGCCGCGTGCCTCGTTAAAACGGAACGAAATCTCAACCTCTGGCAGCAACTCGACTATACGCGCCTCATCGACCACGCCATCCACGATAGCGCCCTGCTCCAACGCATATAGCGTCACGGCACGATACATAGCGCCCGTATCGATGAAGATATAACCGAGCTTCGAGGCAATAGCCTTGGCAAACGTACTCTTGCCACACGACGAGAAACCGTCGATGGCGATAACTATCTTTTTCTTATCCATTATTTCGGTAAAATATTAAAAAACGTAGAGAGAATAGTATAAATACCCAATACACCGATAATCACACCTGCAACGTGGTTGATTGTGAGCATATGGCGTGGGCGGAAACGACGACGGAAGAAGTCGATGATGAAGGTGAGCATAACCCACCACGACATTGCGCCCGCGAAGAAGCCGAGGATGGTCAGTGCGCTGAGCGCCAGCGATGCGACATCGCTCACCGACGACTGCAAGCCCACGTTGAACATCGCAAAGAATGCCAGAAGGTAAGGGATGACAACCACAAAGTTGGCAAGTGTGATAACAAACATCGACGAGAAATCCTGCCACAGGTTGGTCTTGCCTGCGCGGTTGCGACGTATCTGCGGCACAGGGTTCTGAAAGAAGATATAGACACCCACAATCACCACAAAAATACCACCAACGACCTGTAATATAGCGCTATACTCCTCAATCTGAGTCTGCAACATCGAGTAGAAGAAGAAGGCGATAATCGCCATCAGCATATCTGCCACCGCAACACCCGCTCCCGAAGCCAATCCCGAACGGCGGTTTTTGCTCAATGTGCGCTGGATGCAGAGCACCGCAACAGGACCAACCGTGATTGACGAGGCAAGACCTACTGCCAGACCTCTGAAAAATATATCAATCGCACTAACTATCATCGTTAAAATATTTTCTTCGGTGCAAAGTTAGGAATTTAATATGAAATATTAAAGCATTGAAAGCAGTTTCAGACAGTGTGGCTCGATTATTGCCTGAATATGCCCATTTGGCAGCCCAAAGAGAATTGTTTTGTTAATAAATTATGGAAAACTTTACCACAAAAACAATTCAACCGAGGGCGATGATGTGTAATTTTGCGTGAACCTTAATAACGAGAGCTATGGTAGATTTGAAACCTAACGGCATAGAGTTAGAATTGACAGAAGATATTGCACAGGGCAACTACGCCAATCTGGCAATCATATCTCACTCCACATCGGAGTTTATTGTTGATTTTGCGACCATCCTTCCAGGTCTGAAGAAGGCGAAGGTGAAGAGTCGCATAATACTCACGCCCGAACACGCCAAACGCCTGCTCTACTCGTTGCAGGAGAACATCACCCGCTATGAGAGCAACATCGGTAAGATTGAGATTCCCAAACCTCACACCACCGAAGACCCAATCATCAATATGGGACCTATGGGAAAAGCCTAAACACGCAATTTGCGGATAAGGATATTTTAATCAGTTTTGGTGCTGAAAGGGGTTGCTTGCGGGCAGCCCTTTTGCTTTTTATGCATAAAGACTTTAATATTTTTTCACTATTTTTGCATCATCATCTCACTTGAGAGTCACAAAAGGTTAGGTTATGTATAGGAAAATATCTCCAACAGAGATTGAGCAGCTACTGCGACAGGGCTGCTCGGCAGAGAATTGGGCGACGGTTGAAGTGAAAGAGGGATTCTCAACCGAACATATCCACAACGCCCGCTTTTCGGGGGCAATACGCCTCGGTCTGTTCCACCACACATTCACACGCCCAGGCGGCATACGTAAACACTCGGGACTGCGAAATGTGACGCTGCACAACGTCTGCATCGAGGATGACTGCCTGATTGAGAATGTGAATAACTACATCGCCAACTACTCTATCGGCGACCACACCATCATCGAAAACTGCGATTTGATTGTAACCGAGGGCTACTCAACCTTCGGCAACGGTGTGGAGGTGGCTGTGCTGAACGAGACGGGCGGCAGAGAGGTGATTATCAGCGATAAGCTGTCGGCTCACATCGCCTATTTTATGGCGCTCTACCGTCACCGCACAGAGCTTATCTCGCGTCTGAAGGAGATTTCGGAATATTACACTCAAAAACACGCATCAGCAACGGGCACAATAGGATGCAACGTACTGATTACCAACACAGGAGCAATTAAGAATGTACGCATCGGCGATTGGAGTTGCATCGAGGGTGCAAGCCGTCTGCAAAATGGTTCAATCAACAGTTGCCGAGAGGCTGCTGTGAAGGTTGGAAGAGGCGTGATGTGTGATGATTTCATTCTCTCGTCGGGTGCGGAGGTGGATAGCGGAGCAACGCTCTGTCGCTGCTTTGTGGGTCAGGCGTGCAAGCTGGGGCATAACTACTCGGCTTCGGACTCACTCTTTTTCAGCAACTGCCAGGGCGAGAATGGCGAGGCGTGTGCAATCTTCGCGGGTCCATTCACCGTTACGCATCACAAATCGACCCTGCTCATTGCGGGAATGTTCTCGTTTATGAACGCTGGCTCGGGCTCAAACCAAAGCAACCATATGTATAAGCTCGGTCCCATACATCAGGGCACGCTGGAGCGCGGAGCAAAGACCACATCAAACTCCTATATCCTGTGGCCCTCGCGCGTGGGAGCCTTCTCGCTGGTTATGGGGCGTCACGTTAATCACTCCGACACCTCCAACCTCCCTTTCTCGTATCTTATCGAGCAGAACAACACAACCTATCTGGTGCCAGGCGTAAACCTGCGCTCGGTGGGTACGATACGCGACGCGCAGAAGTGGCCCAAGCGTGATAGGCGCACCGACCCAAACAAATTGGACCTGATAAACTACAATCTGCTAAGCCCATACACCGTGCAGAAGATGTTTAAGGGATTGGAAACACTTGAAAATCTGCGCTATGCGAGTGGCGAGTTATCGGACATATACTCGTTCCACAGCGCCAAGATACGCAACTCCTCGCTCAAAAGCGGAATAAAATTCTACCTGACGGCGATACACAAGTTTATGGGCAACTCAATTATCAAACGTCTTGAAAATATAAAATTTTCATCTAACGAGGAGATACGCGCACGTCTGAAGCCCGACACCCCAACAGGCGTGGGCGAGTGGGTCGATATATCGGGTTTGATTGCACCCAAGAGTGAGATTGAGGCGCTCCTTGCAGCAATCGAAGCGGGCGAGGTAAACCGCCTGAAGCAGATAAATGCCGAGCTGGAACGCATACACAACGCCTACTACACCTATGAATGGACGTGGGTCTATGACAAGATAGAGAAGTTCTACCACATTAAGCCTGAAGAGATTACCGCCGCCGATATTATCTCGATTGTTGAGCAGTGGCGCGAAGCTGTCGTGGGGCTCGACAAGATGGTGTATGAGGATGCACGCAAGGAGTTTTCGCTCGCCTCACGCACGGGTTTCGGCGCCGACGGCACACGCACCGAGAAGGACCTCGACTTCGAACAGGTACGCGGCGACTTCGAGAGCAACCCCTTTGTGAAGGCGGTGACCGACCACATAAAGACCAAGAGCGAACTTGGGCAGGAGCTTATCTCGCGCATCGAGCATTTAGCATAACAAAGGGCTGCAACCATCCAAGTTGCAGCCCTAATTCTATCATATAGCAGACAATAGCTAAATAAGAGTCATTCCCGCAGCGCGGCATTGCTCACGCATATCCTCCGACCAGATGCTCGACTGCGTCTCGCCGACGTGCGCCTTATGCAGCAAAATCATACATAGACGGCTCTGTCCGATACCACCTCCAATAGATTGAGGCAGAGAGCCTTCCAACAAACGGCGATGGAAATAGAGCGACTTGCGCTCCTGCTTGCCACTTGACTCCAGCTGACGCTCCAACGCCTCGCGATTTACACGAATACCCATCGATGAAAGCTCGATAGCGCGCTCCAGAATTGGATACCATATAAGCAAATCGCCATTCAGACCCGCCAATCCTGTTTCGGGCGAAATAGTCGAATAATCATCATAATCGGGGGCGCGGTTGTCGTGCTTCTCGCCATTGCTCAACTCGCCACCGATTCCGATGATAAATACCGCACCGCACTCCTTACAGATAGCATCCTCGCGCTCCTTGGCGCTCAAATCGGGATAGCGTTGCAGCAGCTCCTCGGCGTGGATGAAGGTTATCTCTTCGGGCAGGAAAGGTTCAATCTGCGGATAGGTCTCGCAGATGTAATACTCGGTACGAAGTATCGCGCCATAGATGCGCTCGACAATCTTTTTCAGATAATCCACCGTGCGACACTCCTCGGGCATAACGCGCTCCCAATCCCACTGATCGACATACAACGAGTGGAGGTTATCCAGCTCCTCGTCAGCGCGGATGGCGTTCATATCGGTGATGATACCATAACCCGATGCCACCTCATACTCCGCCAGCGTCACTCGCTTCCACTTTGCCAATGAGTGAACGACCTCTGCCTCTGCCTCCGCCATATCCTTAATGGGGAAAGTTACGGGGCGCTCCGTACCACTCAAGTCATCGTTCATACCCAAGCCCTTAAGCACAAACAGAGGTGCCGTTACTCGGCGCAGGCGTAACTCCGTAGATATACTGCTCAAGAAGAAATCCTTAATCTTCTTAATAGCTATCTCGGTCTGCTGGAGGCTCAATGCCGCCTTATAGTTCTTTGGAATAATCAAATTTCCCATAATACTCATTGCATATTATTGCACAAATATATGAAATTTTTGCATTCTGAACGACATTACGCCAAAAAACCTCTATCACAAAGCCGATTACTCCTCGATAACGACGCGGAAACCGACATTATTTGCTGGCTGCCACTTAAGGTATGACTCGCGGACATAGGCTGTGGCGAGCTTCGGTGGGGTATTCCACGCGCCACCACGCACCACGATGTTGTTGCTCTGCTCCTTCTCGCCCTTGTAGGGGTAAGGCTGGTAGCTTGAGCGTGTGAACTCCGCCACGTTGCCGTGCATATCATACACACCCCACGCGTTTGGCTCATACTGCGCAACGTCGGCAATAGTCATCGTGCCGTCGTTGATGCTATCCTCGCGTGGCATAAAGGTGTAGTATCTGTAAACCCAGCTACCCTCCGATACTGGTTGCGGATCGACTCCCTGCACCGCCATCTTACGCAACATCTGGTCGGCAAGGTTATCGTTTCGAGAGAAGTCCTCGCCCAATGCACCCCACCAGAAGTCGGCATCGCTACCCGCGCGGCACGCCCACTCCCACTGCGCCTCGGTAGGCAGGGTGAGCTCAACGCCCGTGCGCTCGCTCATTGCGCGACAGAACTCCATCGCCTGATTCCACGAGATGCGTGTCACAGGCTGCGCTGGTCGGTTGGCGGCATAGCCAGGACCAACGTGGTCCTTCCAGAACTGTGCCGTGTAGCGGCTATCGTGCGCAGGGTCAAAGACATTATACTGACCATTGGTAATCTCGGTTGCTGACATCCAGAATGGACGCTCAATCTTCACCTTTGCCTCGGGCGCAGCACCTCTACGGCTTGAGTTGTCACCCATTATGAACTCGCCCGCAGGGATACGCACAAACTCTATCTCCACGCCCTCGGCAATCTTTATCTTGCGGCGGCTCTCGCCTATCTGCTCAACCATCGCCTGCGCCTGCTCGGCAGAGAATGGGAAGCGACGGCTCTTCACCGCCTTGTACTTCGGCTCCTCCACCTCCTTACGCACGGGTGCTGGAGCTGGATTCTCCTTCATCCACTTGGCATAGTCGTCAAGCTCCTTCTTCCAATCTACGCCCGCGCCGTTGGCATACTTGTTCGCAAGTTCAATGCGACGAGAGTATTGGTCAGTTGGACAGTAGCCCACGTTGTTATAGACGAAGCGTCCGTGACAAGGAGCGTTGAAGTCAATCCAGTTATATATTGTGCGCCACTCCTTGTCGGTAAGCTCCACACCGTGATGACCAGCCTTCAACAGACGCACCAGCTCGCTCGTAGAGGCGTGATACTCATAAGGTTTCATCACATAGATATCAGCCTCGGGACCTTGACGATTGACATAAGGGTGCAGATTGAGATAGCTCTCAGAGAGGTATAGTGAACCCGACTGCGCCTTGCGTGAAGAGCGTGAGTAGCCGCCTTCTCGCTCCTCGCGCAGGTCGATAACCTGCTTTGCCGAGAAGTTTGGCTTCACGCCACCTGTATTATGGCACGCGATACAGTTGCGGTCGAGGATTGGCTGAATCTCCAAATCGAACGTAAACGAGCGCACACCGCCCTCTGGAGTCTGCAACTTGGCAGGGGCTTTAGATGAAGCAATAGCACGCTTGGCAATAGGCATAGAGTTCTGGTCCTCGTGGCAACCCACACACGAGAGCACCTCACCAGGCATACCCGTAACCCAGCTACGCATCCACTGTATAGCACGACCCTCACTATCGAGAGGCTGGAATGACACAGGCGTATTGGCAGGTATCTTGAACATTGCCGAGCCATCAGCCTCGACATCCACCTCGCCCAGATTTCGCTTGATATCCCAACCACTCTGGATACCCTGCGCGATATGGTCTGACTCGGAGTTCACATAGGTGTATTCATAGGCAAAGACACGCAACTTCTTCACCTCGCCAACAGGTACTCCTGGCAGACCCTCGCCCTCATAAATATTCTGGATAAAGACCGTAGCCTCCTTATCATCGGGCTTTATACGGTCGGGGATGATGGGTGGCACAGGGCGCTTCTTGACAACGATAGGATTGATAAGACCCTCGCCCTCGAACTCTGCCACCAGAGTCATATTGTCATAAATATCAACAAGATATATTCCCCACAACGATTCGGGCGTAAGTTTCGCCGTCACAAGGAAATATTTATCGCTCACGGGGTGAGGCTTCACAAATTGAGGCCATACGCCGTTCACCAACTCATCCTTAATCAGCGGCACAATCTCGCGCTTCGAGAATGGCATCTCCTGAATCATACCTTTGGTCTCCTTGCGTCCCTTCGAAGGGTCAAACAGTATGAGTCGTCCCGAACGAGCTATGCCGTGATGACCCGAGATGATACCCACAAAGGTATTCACCCCACCAGGTAGAGGCTGCACGTCGAAGATAGAGTTGGGGAACCAGCCACCGCTACCGTAGAGCGCCTTGGTCTCGGTGCCGTCGGGGTTGGCGTGCATCACAAAGCGAGAGTAGTAGTGCGTAAGGTCGGTATATTCCCAACGCACATACATCAGTCGTCCGTTGTTCATCACACGTGGGTGCCAGTTGGCATCCTGGTCGAAGGTCATACGGCGCAGAGCACCCGTCTTGGGCTCGTAGGCAATCATATTACCCACCTGGTCGCTACCATTCACGCAGGGCACACCCTGATAGCCGATGTTCGACATAGCTATGATGCGTCCACTTGGCATATATGCTCCATCGAAGAACTCCAGATCGGGCTCCTCGCTATTGATTACCTTGTGGAAGTTTGAGCCGTCACGATTAACCTCATATACACCCCAGCGCTGGTTATCGTCGGCGGCGGTGAAGAGTATGCGCTCGCCATCCCAATGCAGCAGCAGGTCGGTAACACAACTGCTGTTAGCGGGCTTAAAGACGGTGCGGCTCTTAATATCGCCACGAATGTTGGTGAGCTCGGCAATCTCGGCGTCGAAGCCACTGCGCGATGCAGAGCCCTGGTTTGACCAGTTGTTTGCCTGCGTACCGAGCGAAGGTGTCCAGATGCTTCGTGCAGAGTCACCCACGCGGTATCTGCCCACCAGAATCTTCGCATCATCGAGCAGAGGATTTGAGAGCAGAATCTCTCGCTTAAGCTCAACCAAGCGCTTCTGCGAAGCAGCATCGCTCTTGTCAGCCAACTGCTCCAGCGCCTTGAGCTTCTCGCTATAGAGTGCGGCATCATAACCCTCACTCTTGCAAAAATCGGCATAGGCACTACGTACCGACTCAACACTAAAATACTCAAGTTCCGCCTTCAAGCGCAACTCCTCCGCCTTCTCGGGCGCGAGCTGTCCCCACGCCGCAATGTGGCACAGAGAAAAGACAATTATCGCAACTATGTATCTCATAACTTGACTGTTATTTATTTCTTCTTTGCTATACCTTCAATCTCAATCAGCAGCTCCTCGCGGCAGATATCAGCCACCACAAAAGCTACATCAGGGCAGGGGTAGTTCTCGCGTAGCCACGCCTCCACCTGCTGCCAGCCTGCCTCGTGCTTCACATACACGCGCAGCATCTCATACTCGCACTCCTCGGGCGTAGGCACGCCGTGACGCGCCTGATTCTCTGCCGACGTAAGGCAGTCGATATTCTCCATCGTCGTCACGCCTTGCTGCACCACATCAGTCCGTAGGCTCGCCTCGCCACGAATGGCGGCTGTGCCAGAGATATAAATCATTCCCTCGCCATCATCGCCCACCCAGCGGGCTCGCTCAAACTTGGGCGTAGTCTTGCGCTGTGGGTCACGACCCTCAATGAGCACCTGCTGCGAGTAGGTGTGCGCCGAAAGCTGCAATGGGTTATCCATCGCGCGCGAAGACTCTGCACTGCGTCTTACCGCATCAACCACCACAACAACGCCACCGCCACAAGTACCTATGCCTGTGGCTGCAGGGTAACCATTACGCCACTCTACGCGCTCGTAAAAACGACTACGCGAGTCGTTGAACTGCTGGTAGTGCTGCCCCTCGGTCGAGCAGTGTGTGATATACTCTATATAATTCCACTGACGCACAATATCGTCAATCGCAAAGCCCTCGCGGCTCAAGACGCTGCCGAGCTGCAGGAACACATCATCCGACTGCTCCTCGATGCTCTTATTCAATGTCGAGCAGAAGCCGCCCGTGTAAAGTTGCTTACCATCTGCGATGATATAGTTGTCGTGATACTCCAACTCGCACCCCTTATCGAGATAGCTCACCTCTGCCATAAGGCTACATTGAAGCGGTGGCTGCACCACGAGTGCCAGCAAGGGGCAACGCTCGCCAAAAATCTCACGGTTCAGAGCCTCTATACGTTCGCGTTGCTGGAGGTACTCCTCGGGCTCGCCCACAGGAGTGAAAAAGACCACTCTCAACGGCAAGAGTGCATTTTGCTCTGCCTGCTGAAGTATCTCACGCTCGGCGACAGCCATATCTAAAGCATTGGAACTAAATATTTTATATCTTGGCAATATCATTTTATAGTGAATTTACATACTCCGCCAGCGCCTCGGCGTCCTCACGCGAAATCTCTCCCTCAATGCCGTGACGATGCACATAGAAAACATCAAGCATTGTCGCTGCACGACCATCAAACAGGTAGGGCGCAGTACGCCACACCTCACTCAACGCAGGCGTATCCCAGCCCTGCTCAAACTCCACATCCTCGCCTATGCGGTGGCTACGCAGGTCGGTATGGAATGCGCCAGAGTGGCACGATGCACAGTCGTAGTGTTTGTATATCTCACGACCCTTGGCAGCCTTCGCCGAGAGCTTGCCCCCCTCAAGGTAAGGACTCTCAAGAGGCTCTTGAGCCTTCAGGTAGGCATCCATCGCGCGGCATATCGCATCATCGACATTTGCAGCAAAGAGGATATATTTTATACCCGAACGCACCGCAGTCTCGGCATCGGCACGTATGCCGCTAATCATACAAGGCGGCGTAGAGTGCGACAGAAGCAACGTCTTGGTGTTCTTGGGGTTACCCATACCATCATTCATCAAATCCCAATTCATTGCATCGGCACGACCATCGTTGGGGTGACACGTTGCACAACTCTGCCACGTCTGATAGCAGAGCGTAGCATCGTGAAAATACATATCGCCTCGTCCCACCTCACTCGAAGTCATCGAGGTGCCTATGTTATAATTCTGCTTGGTGTAATCCTTACTCGAGATAGTTGTTATTTGTGCTGTGTAGTAGTTCGCTGCATAAATCTTGTCACCAACGACCGCCACCGAGCGCACGCCCTTACCGCCTGTTGGGATAAATCGGCGTATGCCATAGAGGAAGCCCGCATCATTGGGGACACTCTCCCAGCCGTCATAGGAAGGGGTTACCTCCTTACCGCTTTTTGCTGCAGCCAGCTTGCGATGCAGAGCACGGCGGTTGATTACAACCACCTCCTGACTACCTGCCGCCGCAACGACTATATCGCGATCATCCTCGCTTAAGCATACTTCCCAGGGATTTGCCGCGCCCTTCTGTGGGGTGTCAAGCAGTACGGTGTTCAGGAGCTGACTGTTCTTAAGGTCGATTATCGACAATGCGTTGGTTGACATCCATCCACGATCGAGCTGCGAGGTAGGCAACTGATAACGTGCCAGAAGATGTGTCACATAGGCATACTCGCCCTTGCTATCCTTCGCCACTGACTTCACATCGGTGGCTCCGTTAGGGAGCGCAATGCGGCTCACAACCTTATGCGAGGCAACATCCACCACGTCGAGCTGCGCTGCAACACTCGCCTCGGTAGAGGCTACCTCGGGCATATTGTTGGCAACGAGCAGCTTCTGCTCGCCATCAAATGAAATCATATCTATCGGCTCACGCCCAACCTTGACCTTTGCAAGAGGCTTGCCCGATGCGGCATCCACCTCCCACACCTCGCCATCGAAGCGCTGCGCGACCCACAACGAGCCACTACGCGAGTTATAGAGCACAGCAGATGGCGTTGCACCGCTACGCACCTTGCGCTTAATCGAAAAACGGTCGATATCAATCTCGTACAACCAGCCATCGTTGCCCTCGCACGTCACCCACGCTCTGCCGTCGGGCAACACGGCGAGGTCAGTCACAGCCGCCTCAAACTTCAGGCGTTTCTCAACCTCCATCTCCTCCGAGAGCAGCCACAGCTGATGCTCGGCACGATTGGCAACCACCAGACGCTTATCCTCGCCCACGATAAAGATTCTGTCGGGCGCAAAGAGCGTTCGCACCGACTTTCCGTATATTCCGCCTATAATAGCCGATATAATTACGACCGCAAAAAACAATCTCTTCATTACTTCTGTGATTTTTGGTATTCAACAAGCTGGCGGATATTCTCACGCTCCATCTCTCGCATACTCTCACGTTTCTGGTCGTAATAGTCGTAATAGGCGTGATCCTCCTTTGACCAATTATTCGCCTCGCGGTAGTCGCCCACAAAAGGCACCAGCAAATCTATCCACATAGCCACGCGGCGTATCTCACTTTCCGAAGGCTTCACTCCACCGTGACCACTCTTCATTCGCTTGATGATATTACTCTTTGCCGAGCCTGCGTGATATGGCTTTAGAATGGTTGGTTCCGACATCGCGTCAATCCAATTCACCTCGGGGTGGAATGGGTTGGCGGTTATGGTCCACACTCTATCAAGCTCAGGCTTTGTATGAGTAAGGTTTATATAAGAGTCGTTATAAAAACGCTTACTCTCATGATCAAACTGCTTCAGGTCGCCCTTAAGGCTCATCTTATGCTTCACACCATCGTGGCACGAGATACAGTGCTTATCCCAGATAGGCTGTACCTCCTTGAGGTATGAGAAGTTACGCGTACCCATATCATCCTCGGCACGCAGCTCCTGTATGCCCGCCTTCATCGCCTGCGACATACCAAACTGCGACATAGGAACTCTGTTCTTATGCTCGTGACAGCCCACACAGCTCTGTGTCTCGCCTGGCTGAAGCGTTGACCAGCTACGCATCGTCTGCACCACATATCCGTTCTCGTCCAACGCCTGGAAGTAGAGAGGTTTGCGCGCTGGCACGCGGAAGAATGCCGAGCCATCCTCATGCACATCCACAACGCCCCACACCTTCTTCAAGTCCCACGCCGTGCGACCTACGCCTGGAGGTGTGCCGACCATTGCTCCACCGCCCTTGCCGCCGCCAGCAGCCCTGCCGACGGTAGCCACGCGGTACTGAATCTCCACCACGCGCAGCTGCTTAACTGTGCCTGGCTTGATACCCTCCATACCTTCGCCCTCGTAGATATTCTGCATATAATATACGCCATCCTCGCGCTCATAGTCCACCGTCGAAGCCTTCTGGAAAGGTCGCTCGCGAGGCGCAACCAGCGTAGCGTGGTTGCACGAGGTTGTAGGGTCAGCGACAAGCAACTCTCGCTCGCCATCCACATTCATCCAATATAGACCAAAGCGCATATTATCACGACCAATGTGATAACCCAGCGGAGTGTATGAAACCAAGAACTCGCGCTCGTTGAGTGGCTCGGGATACATAAACTGCTCGCCCGTCTGACCGTAGGCATCCACCTTGACAGCCTTGGGCTTACGCAGAGGCGCCACAAACATCACTCCCTCATTCTCGTCACGACCAGCCTCGGGGTCGATAATACCAAGCTTACCGTGCTGTGGGGTGTGGTGACCGATAAAGGTAGCCATCACCTTGCGTGTACCTGGAATCTGCTTGGTGTGAACAACGGTTGTGGGGAACCAGCTATTCATTCCGTAATACTCTGCCTGACCGGTTCCGTCGGAGTTCATTTGGAACAGCGGTTGAGTCCATATCTGACCGCGATCGCTGTAATCCCAGCGAGTATATACCACGCGACCATCATCCAGCAACGTGGGCGTTGTAGTATGCACCTGGTCGAAACCTATCTGACGCATAAAACGTCCTTCACGGTCGCACATATACATATTAGCCACCTCGGTGTACCAGCAATCCGACGAGTTACCACTACGGGTTGAGTTGAACAGAATATTGTCATCGGGCAGATAGATACACTCAAAGTCGGAATGTCCCAAACCGTGAGTCAATTGCTTAAGGCTCTTATCTTTGAGGTTCATCTCGTAGATGTGATAGTCATCCTCCTTGGCTGATTTCTTCCACGCAAACAAGAGGTGTTCGCCATCGAAATGCATATCGGGGTCACGGAAACCGCCATCCTCATCCGAGAGCAGACACTCCTCCTTCGCCCAGACTCCATCCATCTTCAAACGGCACAGCGAACCTCCTGGGCGAAAGTTAAACTCGTGACGTGCATCCGACAAGCCCTCGGTGTAGGCATAGAACGATGGACGAAGCGGATTTAGTTTGGTATAGACCACCTCGGGCGATGTCTTCACAAACTCCTTCAGGCGACGCTCACGACGCTGCTCGCAGAGCTTCAGGTAGGTCATAAAAGCAGCCTTCAAATCGGTTGTATCAGCCTTAGATTCGTGCTTAACGATACGCTTATGCAGAGCCGTAGCCAATGAACGACCCCAAAACCACTCGTGAAGGTCTTCCGCCTTGCCATCCTGCAACCACCAATCGTAATAGATGGCATAGGTCCTTGAAAGGTTAATGTGGTGAGTAACCAGGCGACGATGCACATCGGCAACCGACCCACCATTTTTGCGTACTGCACTCACGTCGTCAAAGGCGCGCTGCATAGCGGTGATAAACTCGCTCTTCATATCCGCTTCGCTACGCTTGGCATCCTTCATCTGCCACGCAACAAAGACCAGCAGGGTCAACGCAACCCCACAAAACTTTATCACAGTCAAAAATCGAAAACCTTTCATAACAATATCCTGTCTTAATATTTAACTCTTTTCACTTTTCCCCGCCGCTACAACGACAGCACATACTCCGCCAATGCCTCGGCATCCTTGCGTGAGATTTTACCCTCAATACCGTGACGATGCTCATAAAATACATCGAACATTGTCGCCGCGCGACCGTCGAAGAGGTAAGGAGCTGTACGCCACACCTCGCAGAGCGTAGGGGTATCCCACCCCTGCTCAAACTCGACATCCTCGCCAATACGATGGGTACGCATATCGGTGTAATAGTCTCCGCAGTGACACGCGCCACAGCTATATTTATCAAACACACGCTTACCCTCCACAGCCTTTGCCGAGAGCTCTCCGTTCTGAAGGTATGGGCTTGGCAATGGTCGCAGCGAGCGCAGATACTCATCGACATCCGTAGCCACCGACTCCTCGACATCGCAGAACTGAATAAACTTATATCCCGCACGCACCGCCAGACCAGCGTGGTCGCGGATGCCCGAAATCATACACTTGGGAGTCTGGAACGCATAGAGCATACTCTTGCAATTCTTGGGGTTGCCGATACCATCATTCATCAAATCCCAATTCATCGCATCGGCACGACCCTCACCTGGGTGGCAACCGTTGCACGACTGCCAATTCTGATAGCACAGCGCCGCATCGTTGAAGGCACGCTCGCCCCTATCCACAGCAGACTCCACCCTATCGGGGTTATACTCTACTGCCGTAACGCTCTGCGCCGCCAAATCAACCACATTCAACACATCAGAGAAGTAAGCAGGCAAGAAGAGTTTACCCTCGCGTACAGCCATATTTCTCGCTCCATTGCCCTGCAACGCCACACGCTCACGCACACCACGCAGGAAGTAGAGGTCGTGGTCGAGCTGCGAGTAATCCTCATACGCCTCCAGACGCTCCACCAGAGCCCCATAGTCGATAATGCTCACATCGTGTGTACCCGACTGCGACACAACCAGATGCTCCCCATCGCACACGACATCCCACACGCCGCCTGCGCCCCTGTCGGGCTCATCCAATGAGAACGCTCCCACAAGCTCATTGCGCTGGGCGTCAATCACACTCACGGCATTGGTATTCATCCACCCCTGCTGAAGCTGCGAGGTGGGCACCTGGTAGCGACCCAGGTTGTGCGATACGAAGATATACTTTCCATCCTTCGATGCAGCCACTCCACGCAAGGCGTTACTGCCGTTGCAAAGCTTTATATCCTTGATTTTATCAAATGTGGCGCAATCTATCACAGAGACCTCCGCCGCCACATACTCAACGTCAGCACGCTGCGCGGGGAGGAAATTATTTACATACAACGTCTTGCCATCTGATGACAACGCCGCCGCACAAGGCTCGCGCAACACCTTAACCTCACCAAGCAGTTCACCCGTAGAGGCATCCACCGCGCTCACGCTGCCCGCATAACGGTTGCAGACATAAACCTGCTTGCCATCACCACTCACCGTAGGCGCACACGCTCCCATAGGCAACTGCACAGAAAAGAGCACCCTTCGCTCGCCCTCAAGCTCAACACACGTCAGACGTCCCACAGCGTAGCTGCTTGTGACAAACGCCTTGTCACCACTCACCACTACACCCGTAGCAGGCTCTGCAAGCGACCACGAATGGAGGCTCTCGCCCTCAGCCGAAAGCATAAGAAGCTCAGCCGTTCCCTTATTGGCAAGAAGCAATGCACCATCCTCCGCGATTGCGATATCGGTAGTATAACAAGGTTTCACATTGCCTCGATTATGTGATGACATAAGCAGAGCGGCAAAGGTCAGCAACGCAACTGCCACACCGCACCACTTGAGCAGACCAAGCGAGCAGAAATACTTCATAATATAGTTTTTGTGTAAATTGTAGTTTTTCGTTGTGAGAAAACAATTTCTCGTTACAAAGTTACGAATTATTTGAATAAAACAGCGCACTCGACAAAAGAAATATTACAATATCTAGCCTATGCTTCACATTTTCTTTGTATATTTGTAACAAACCATAATTTACTAACCACCTGCCGCTTTTGCAAGGCATACAAAATTCCCAACTATGAACTCTACGCCCACGCATCAAGCACAATCAAAGAGCCTCGTGGTTCTATCTCTTGCGCTCCTTGCACTCGTCGCAACGACCCTGTTTTCGGGGGGATGCTCATCTTCGTCAGATGTCGGGGCAGAAGAGGATGTCAGAGTCACAGTGACAACATCGGGCATCGAGAGCATACCTCAGGGCGGCAGCATAGAGCTACTATTCAGCGTAACGCCCACCAATGCCGACTTCACATACTCCAACGGCTCATACAACGCACGTCTATACTACGCCTCATCAAAGAGCAGAGCCTTTGAGGCATACATCACCGACATCAAACGCGCTGGCGATGGACGTTACAAGGCGACAATCGCCGACCGCAACAATGGCGAATTATTCCAGACGAATGTCTGCATAGGCATAACACTCAACAGCTCGGGCAGCACCCACTATTCAAACGTCTTTTGCGTACAAAATCACGACATTGAGGCCGCCATCACCACAATGAGTTTCCTCAAGAGCGACAACCCCTCGCTGGAGGCAGACATTCACTGTTCGTTTGACGAAAAGAGGATGACCTTCACTGCTCGCTCGATGAAGTGGCGTGGCGGATTGGCAGACCCGACAGCTCTGAAGGCGACATTCCTCGCGGCGGGTCGCGTAACTGTCAACGGCACATTACAGCAGAGCGGAGCAACGGCAAACGACTTCAGCAAGCCCGTAACCTATCAGGTTGAAGCAGATGGTGTTAGGAAGAGTTACAAGGTGGAGTTCATCAACTTCACGGGACTACCCGTAGTCTATGTGAAATCATCGACCAACCAGCAACCCATCAACAACGACATCACCTCAAAGGATATGTGGAAGGATGCCACGCTACGCATTGAGGGCAACGGCGAGTTTGAGGATTTAGAGGAGGTGCAGATGCAGCTGCGAGGACGCGGGAATGTCACTTGGGGGTGGGATAAAAAGGCGTTCAACATAAAATTTGCGGAGCAGCAAAAGGTGCTCGGGATGAAGAAGCACAAGCGCTGGATAATGCTCGCCAACTATGCCGACATCACGATGCTGCGCAACGATGTGGCATACCGCATATCCGACCTTACATCGCTCGGATGGGCACCCAAGGGGCAACACGTTGAGCTGGTGTACAACAACCAATACACAGGCACATATTATCTCTGCGAACAGGTGCGCGTGGATAAGAACAGAGTGAATATCACCGAGTTACCCAAAGCAGCAGACGGCACAACACTTAACAACGTAGCCCCCGACAAGGTGGGTTATCTGGTGGAGTTTGACTTCCACGCCGACCCTACGCCCTGGCAGTGGCCGACAAATTTCCATCACACGAAATATGGCAAGGAGTCGATATATCTGGTAAAATATCCTGACGATGACGACCTCAACGAGGAGCAGTTTAACTATATCCGCAGTGAGGTGAACAACCTTGAGACGCAGTTGATGACAATCAAGGAGAACCCATCTGCCACGCAGGCGCAGATAGAGTCACAGTATGAGGATATTATCAACAAACTCATCGACCCGCTCTCGTTCATCGACTATTGGCTGATGTATGAGGTCTGCATCAACCACGAGATACTCAACCCTGGCAGCGTATATCTGCATAAGGATGTGGGCGGCAAGTTCATCGCAGGTCCGACGTGGGACTTCGACTACGGCACGTTTAACTTCACATATGGCGAGGCGCAACCTGCACGCACGTCACTCTACGTCAGCGGCGCGGTGTGGTATCGTTACCTCTTCCGTAACCCCAAATTCAAAGCAATGGCAAAGGCGCGCTGGGCGGAGCTGAAACCGCAGATTGAGCAGATGGCGGACTACATCACCCAAAAGGGCGAGTATCTAAAGTATGCCGCCGAGCAGAACTACAAGCGCTGGCCTATGACCGTCGGCACAAATGGCGACTCAAATCTCACCTTTGAAGAGTCAATCAAGGCTATGCGCCGCGTCTTTACCGACCGCATAAAGATTATTGACGACTGCATCAATGAGTGGTAGAGAGAGGAATTCAAAATTCCCAACAGCCACACTCATACAACCACTAAACAAATGCAACTAACAGAAAACATAAGATTGCCACGTCGGGCGTTGCCCTCTTCGCAATGACGTTTTGGGTTATTGAATTTTAACCCACCTGCGGTCGCATAACCTCTGGAGGCGAAGCCGACCAAAGTCCCCTGCCTGAGGCGGGGGATTAGGGGGTAATCCACCACAAGGGTGGCTTTTCACCGCCTCGGCTCGGCAAAGTGTGTAAGCACCCTCTGCTCTCGCCTTAATGGCGGCGGTGGGTCAGATTTGCAATAATGGCGTAAGCCATAGGCTGTTACTACGCCAGTAAAATTTCTAACAGCCACACACTTACATCCACTAAACAAATGCAACTAACTGAAAACATAAGATTACCACGTCGGGCGTTGCCCTCCTCGCAATGACGTTTTGGGTTATTGAATTTTAACCCACCTACGGTCGCATACCCCCTGGAGGCGAAGCCGACCAAAGTCCCCCTTTACAGAAAGGGGGATTTAGGGGGATAGGTAACATTTGCTATAATGGCGTAAGCCATAGACTGGAACTACGCCAGTAAAATTCCTAACAGCCACACACTTACATCCACTAAACAAATGCAACTAACTGAAAACATAAGATTGCCACGTCGGGCGTTGCCCTCCTCGCAATGACGTTTTGGGTTATTGAATTTTAACCCACCTGCGGTCGCATAACCCCTGGAGGCGAAGCCGACCAAAGTCCCCTGCCTGAGGCGGGGGATTAGGGGGTGCGTCAGATTTGCTATAATGGCGAATGCCATAGGCTGTTACTACGCCAGTAAAATTCCTAACAGCCACACACTTACAACCACTAAACAAATGCAACTAACTGAAAACATAAGATTGCCACGTCGGGCGTTGCCCTCCTCGCAATGACGTTTTGGGTTATTGAATTTTAACCCACCTACGGTCGCATAACCCCTGGAGGCGAAGCCGACCAAAGTCCCCCTTTACAGAAAGGGGGATTTAGGGGGATAGGTAACATTTGCAATAATGGCGAATGCCATAGGCTGGAACTACGCCAGTAAAATCCGTAACAGCCACACACTTACATCCGCCCCACCCTCAACAAACACAAAAAAGGTGCTGACCCGAAAGCCAGCACCCGAAACTTATTCCAAAATAGCCCTATGGCATAGGAATCATCATAATTGTAAGATCCGCATTGTTCAATGCCAGGATATACACACCGCTGATACCATCTGGCATCTTCCACTTTGGATCGCCGCCATACTGTGTAACAACGCGATTATCTGTCATTGGGTTTGCACCGCCTGACGCTGGACGCCAAGAACGACCCCAATCACCCCAGTTACCGTCACGGTCAGAGATCTTGAATGCACCCTCACCGCCTGTGATAGCCGAGTTGTAGAACTCCTGTGCCAGATACACTACATCTGGGAACTTGTAATCCCACTGGAACTTAACCCAAGGACCCCAGTTGCGGTTGATAGCATCACCTACCGCCCAAGCCTCTGATGTACACTTACGACCAATGTAAACCTTCGCACCGCGTGTAATCTGGTCATACTCCATAGATACGGCGTAGTTGTTCTTCTCGCCGAGAGACTGATCCTGATATGGGTTCAATGTCTCAAACTCCTCATACTTGGCAGCGTCAGCCTCATTCTCTACCAATACAGCCTCCCAGCCATCAACCAAAGCGCCCTCGTTGAGCTTCTGCTTACGCATATAGCAAGGGAACTTCGCATCCTTCGAGAGAGAAAGAACGAACTTGCTGTTAGGGTTCAGGACAACGGCTGTGTTCTGGTTGAGCTGGTCAGAGTAACCCTGCTCCACGCAACCTACCTCGATACCTAAATCTGCGCCTGCACCTCGTGGATTAGCATCGCCCACAATGTAGAACGAGCGTACTGGGATATCCTGTGGAGTCACAGAGAGCACCTGTGTAGCTCTGATAGGCTTGTAGTAGAACTGACCTCCTGTAACATCCGCCAAAACCTCAACCTTGAGCTCCATAGCCTCACCGAAGAGGTAGTTCCAGTTGTTGAAGATGTAGAGATAGAGGTCACGCAACACAAATGTATAAGAGCGTGCATTTGGACCCAACTCAATCTTCAAAGGAGTAGCCGTAGGCTGCTCTACTGGGAGAACCATAATCTTGTAGCCAGCGATTGAGTACTCCTCGGTAGGAGGAATAGCGTCAGTCCAACTAATCTTATATTCACCCCACTGGGTGGTCTCGTCGATTACGATAGACTCTGAAGGTAAGGTCAATTCAAGACCGCCACCCTCGGCTGGCTTATCGAACACGTTGTTCAATCCGCTCTCATCCTTACAAGAAGAGAATGACAACAGTCCGACAAACATCAATAATCTGAATATATTTTTCATATGTTTACGTTTTAAGCTATTAGCAAACTACTTCTCTGCAGCACCTGACTCCCAGAATGGCGCCTGTACCAAGTTAGGATTCTTGTCAGACTCTGTCTGGAAAATTGGCATCCAATAGTACTCACGCTTCCATACACGAGGAGCCTCGTTTGAAGAGCGTACGAAGAACGCCTTTGGATTGTTAGGATCGCAAGAACGCTCAACGCCCTTGTAGTTCATACCACCGTGGTAGTAGTCAGTACCCTCACAAACCTCCTCGGCAATCATCCAACGACGGATGTCGGTGTAGCGGATGTAAGTATCCTCGCAGCAAAGCTCTACACGACGCTCGCGGCGCAACAAGTCGCGCACTGTAGCCTGGTCCTTCGCTACGGTAATCTTACCCTCCTCCTTGCCGAATGTATAGAGAGGCACACCAGCACGCTCACGAACCTTGTTCCAATATGTGAAGACATCCTCTGTACCCCACTGACCAGCCTCGATCATAGCCTCGGTGTAGTTCAAGTAAGCCTCTGCCAAACCGTAGAACTTACCCTGACGGAACGCATATGTACGGTTCTTTGCGTGATCCTCTGGTCGGTTACCCTTATTATTCAAGTAACCATTGTTTGGAGCATCGTGAGTATCGTCGTTATCCACCTTGTCGTGACCAACGTAAGAGTTTGTATAACCCTCCATCTTCGAGTTATAGAAGTTGGCCTTACGCTTCTGACCATTGTCAACCCACTTCTCGTTGTAAGTTACGGTGATGTAGAAACGTGGCTCACGGTTTATGTACATATTATAGGTATCCTTGCTTGTAACCTTTGCACGCTCGCCATCGCGCTGCTCGGCACCTGTCCACTTGGTCTTGTACCATATATCGTCAGCAGCGAAACCGCTCTCGTTGTAACCTGAGTTAGGGTTAATGATAGGCTGCATCTTATAGCCGTTTGAGCCATACTCATAACCGTCGATAGGATAGATACCGTTGCTCATAGCAAAAGCATCAACCAATGACTGTGATACACTCATACCACCATTACAACCTGTATCACCACGAACGCAACCGTAAGTGATATATGAGCCGTAATCAACAGAGTACTTCGCAAACAATACCTCCTTGTTACCAGCCTTTGCAGTCTTTGAGTAAGCACCCAACAAAGACATAAATGGGTCGATAGTACCGTCATCGTTATACTCCTTGTAGAGCTCGAAGCCATTAGCCTCGGCAACCTCTACCAACTCCTTACAAGCCTCCAGAGCGCGAGTCCACTTCTTTGGATCCTTCGCCTGTGGGAAGAGAGGAGTACCATCCTTGGCAACGTGATCCTTATACCACTCAAGACCCTTACCGTTCACCAGCTCGCTGGCATTGAACAGAAGCATACGGGCACGAGTAGCCAAGCAGAAGAGCTTATCCACGCGACCAAACTTGGTAGGGTCAGAGTATGAAACAGGCAACAACTCGGCAACCTCTGCCAACTCCTTGTCACACCAGTCGATAATCTCATCCCAAGGACGCTGACCAAACTGCAACTCCGAAGCTGGAGTCGATGGGTCATAAACGTGACCACCCTCAACAAATGGACATGGACCATACCAGTAAGCAAACCACCAATAGTAGTAAGCAACCAACGCACGGCACTCGAGCTTCATCAAATCAACCTCCTTCTGTGTCACGTTATCCTCGGGAATAGCGTGTACGTTCTGCTGGAAGAGGACAGCCTCACGGATACGGCGTGGCATATTTGCCCACACGTTACCGTTCCAACCTGTATTTGTAGCCCACTCACCTGTGGCACGCTTGTTACAGTCCCAGCTCCACTGATGCCAACGCCATGATGGGCGAAGGTCATCGGCGAGTGAAGACATACCGTAACCGAAGTTAAGACCCCACAATGGGTCGGGAAGACCATCATATACATACGCCAACATACCCTCCATACGATCCTTGTCGTCAAAGACCATATCCAACGTAAGCTCGGTATCTGGCTCCTTATCAAGATAGTTACAAGATGAAAGGCTCATCAGGGCAACTACCACCATCAAAATATACTTATAAAGTTTCATAGCTCATGTTGTTTTAGAAGTTCAAATCAATACCAAGCTGTACAGACTTCATTGTAGGATAACGAAGACCTGTCGTAGTATCAATCTCAGGATCCCACATCTTGAAACCAGAGATAGTAAAGAGATCATAACCACCCACATAGAAACGCAGATTGTTCAAGTGGATCTTCTCGCACCACTCCTTTGGCAAGCTATAACCAATCTCAATATTCTTCAAACGCAAGAATGACATATCCTTCAACCACCAAGTTGAGCCCTGCGTATTGTGTGAAGAGTTAGCATAGTGCAAACGTGGCCAGAACACATCCTGTGATGGATTCTCTGGAGTCCAACGATCCTGGTAGTTAGCATATACGTTACCGAATACACCCTGACCAGAACCTGGCATAAAGTATGAGTTACCACCAATCACCTTGTAAGCATCAGCTACACCCTGCATAAAGAAACCGAAGTCGAGGTTCTTATATACAAAGTTACCACCGAAACCATATACAAAGCGAGGAGCTGTTGTATGACCCAGGTAAGTGATATCCATTGCTGTAATCTTACCATCCTCGTTCAAGTCAGCATACATAATATCACCTGGCTGAACATCCAAACCAAGCTCTGGAACAGGCAGATCAGGATTCAACGCGCCGTTGATAAAGTCGGCATCCTCATAAAGACGAAGAGCGATGTAACCTGTATGCTCGTTTACTGAACGGTTTGTAGCTGAACGGTGAGTACCCTTCAACGACTCAGCCTCGTCACGCTCACGAATCCAGTTCTTTGCATAAGAAGCTGTACCACGCAACTGCATCTGGAAGTCGCGGCTGAAGCGGTGGTTCCAAGTCAAAGCAACCTCGAAGCCCTTGTTATCAACGATACCGTAGTTGTCGTAAGGTGTGTTGATGAAACCAATCTGTGTAGGAACAGAGTTACCACGCTGGATGAAGATATCAGAGCGATACTCGTCGAATACATCGAGCTGCAAGTTAAGCTCGTTCCACAAACCAATCTCCAAACCTACGTTAGCCTTGCGAACAGTCTCCCAAGTAAGACCACCCACACCCGAGTGACCCTCTGTAACACCTGTACGACCATAAGAAGAACCCTCATGACCCCAAGTGTAGCTACCGTTGTTGGCGTTGATTGTTGTCATGTAAGCGAAACGACGGCTACCACCGATGTTATCGTTACCTGCCAAACCCAACGATGCACGCAGCTTCAAAGTAGAGAGAACGCCCTTAACGTTTGACATCCAAGGCTCCTCCGAGATAATCCAACCAATAGCGGCTGATGGGAAGAAACCGAAACGCTGACCCTTGGCGAAGTTCTCCGAACCGTTGTAACCGAAGTTGAACTCTGCTACGTAGCGGTTGTCGAAGTTATATGACAAACGACCAGAGATACCCTGATGGCGGAATGGCTGAACATCACCGCTATCGTAACCATCCTGCATATAAAGTACCAAAGCATCTACATTGTGCTTGCCACCGAATATGCGGTTGTAGTGAACGCTCGCCTCAACATAAGTACGGTTGTTACCGAACGCACCACCTGAACCGTGACCCAAGAACTCATCACCTGAAGAACGGAGGTTGTGAATCAAATTACCATAATCGTCACGACCTGTTGCAACCTCGTAGTAACGGATACCCTTTGTACGGTTAGAATACTTGCTCTGGTAGTTATCGAATGAGAACTTGGCATTAACCGACAGACCCTCGGTAATCATATCGAGCTTCTGGTCCAGTGTAACCAATGTCTCAATCTTAAACGCATTGTCACGAGTATAACCCATCTGTGTAGCCTCCGCCCAAGGGTTCACACGCTGTGAACGTACTGGGATAGTACCATCAGAGTAGATTGTTGGGTGAACATAGCTTGGAGTCTCAAATGCGTAACCGAATACGCTGTCGGTAGAGGCAGCCGACTTACGCAAGTGCTGCATATATCCACCGATAGAGATACCCAAAACAGTTGATTTTGTAATGTTTACATCGACATTAGAACGAACAGTGAACTTGTTGAGCTTGGTGCCTGTATCGAATGGCAAGCTCTCATCCACAGCCATAATACCCTTCTCGCGGAAGTAAGTAGCAACGAATGAGTAACGAACACGGTCGCTACCACCATTTACGTTTACAGTAGCACGTGTGCTCTCCTGCATACCTGTTGTAACGGCATCCAGCCAATTCACGTCAGGATACAAATCAGGGTCGTAACCTGTGCGTGTACGCTCAATAATCATAGGATCCCACACTGTACGACCTGGATTAACCTCGGCAAAGAGCTCATTCTGAAGCTCCATATCCTCGGCTGCGCTTGCAAATTCAGGTAACTTGGTAGGAGCCTGCAATGCCTGCTCTACGCGGATAGATACTCTTGGCTTACCAACCTTACCACGCTTGGTAGTAATGACGATAACACCGTTCGCACCACGCACACCGTACATCGCCGATGCAGAGGCATCCTTCAATACAGAGAATGACTCAATCTGCTCTACGTCCAAATCGTCGAGTGTACGCTCGATACCATCGACCAATACCAATGGAGAGGTAACACCCTGATAAGATGAGATACCACGAATCCAGAAACTTGATGAGTCGTAACCTGGCTCACCCGATGGCTTGTAGGCAATCACACCTGCGATTTGACCTGCGAGGTTATTTGAGAGGCGGTCTGTCGAACCACCAATCTCCAAAGCTCCTGGCTCAACAGACTGAATGGCACCTACGATAGATACCTTCTTCTGTGTACCGTAAGCCGTAGCAACGACCTCTTCAATCTTTGTAGCGCTCTCCTGAAGCACTACATTGATAATAGTCTTTGCGCCAACACTAATGGTTTGAGACTCATAACCGAGGCTCTCGAAAACCAATTCAGCAGAGGTAGGAACAGCTATACTATAGCGACCTTCAAGATCTGTCGCCACGCCGTTTGTTGTACTGCCCTTCTGAATTACTGTAGCACCCACGATAGGACCATTAACGTCCTTAACGGTACCTGTAACAGTAATGCTTTGTGCATTTGCCTCCATAGAGACCAACGCAACGATGGCTGTAATAGCGACAGCCACAGAGCGATACAATCTCCCCCCCCCACAAATTTTCATCAATGAGTTGAAGTTGACCATAGTTTAAGATTTTAGTTAATAAATTAGTTAATAGTTTGGTTAGGTTCTGTCTGTTTTACATAGCTTTGCGTTAGGTTTCCATACAAAGCTAACTCAAAATTAAGCATAATAATTCTTCTATGCAAATATTTCGGGCTTTTTCCACTCAAAAAAAATTCCACCGAGGGGGGGGGAGTTTTGGGGCTGATTTTCAGAGGATTAGGGAGAGAATATTCAAAATTGATTTTACTCCTCCGCCCGCTGGGCACCTCCCCTACATTAGGGAAGGAATTTATTTATCTTCGGTGGCGGGGGGGGGTAGCGCTTGCGCTACGCCACCGAAGATACAGGCTAAAGCCTGAAATTATAACGGACAACGTCATTACCCGACACCGAAGGTGGCGAAGGTAATCCTCCAGGAGAAAAGGAAAGAGGCGTTAAAATAAGCGGTAGATCCCCATCGCCTTGCTACGCAAGTCGGGGGATGACGTGGATATATCATGAGATTGCCACGAGCCTAAAGGCTCTCGCAATGACGCTATTACGGTCACATAACCCCTGGAGGCGAAGCCGACCAAAGTCCCCTGCCTGAGGCGGGGGATTAGGGGGTGGGTCAGATTTGCAGTAATGGCGAATGCCATAGGCTGGGACTACGTTGTTAAAAGCCGTAACGGTCACACACCTTCAGCCACACATAGCAATACTGCATCTGACGAAATTACCACGCCAAATGACGTGGTAATTATATAATAAAATATCTCTAACTCAATTATGAATTCTAAATTAGAATAGGTATCCCGTGTTGATATAGAAAGCTCCATTGCCGTCTTGTTTGCGAAGCTTGCCGACAGGTTTACCATACTCAAGGCAGACGATAAAATTCTGGTTCATAATAAAGCGGAAGCCAGCACCAACGGTGATGTGGGGTGCATCGGCAGACTCTCCGCGCGAGATATACTCGTCATAGGCACTCTTCGAACGCGCATAATCCTCCGCCGAGGCGTAGTCCGCCAGCGTGCGCTGGAACGACATATCATAATCCTTCGTAACCATAGTACCATCGCTAAAGAGATTCAGTCCGAGGGCAATATTCTGATTCCACAACGCAAACGACACAAAACGCCAGCGCAACTCAACATTATAAGATGCCATATCCAGACCCTGCACACGGTCACGCATCAAACCGCGAATTGTACGGAAGCCGCCCATACCGTCACGGTCGTAAGATTGACCCATAGTGGTGATATATGGCAAGACATAATATGGTGCGCTCTTTCCGATAGCACCTTGATAATTAAGACGATAAGCAAACGTCAGCACATCGCGGCTAACAAGCGGAACATAGTGGCGCAACGTAGCCGAATATTTGTAATAGGGCGAAGATGTGCCGAGCCACTTTGGCGCGAGTGTCATATGAGCCTCTGCCCACAGACCGCGCGAGGGCGCACCCTCCTTATCGCGTGTGTCATACAGCAGACCCAGACGCACAGTGCTGTTCCAGCCACCGTCAGCCTCTTCATCGGAGATAATACCCCACTCACGATACTGCTCGTAGAGCGTAGGCTCCGAATCGGGGAAGATTTCACTCTCCTCCTTGTTCTTGTTAATCTTTGAACGATTGATAGCGCCAATATCGAAGTAGCTCAAGTGATAACCCGCCTCCCAGAAAAATTTATTCTGCCAGATGTTACCGATAAAATCGCCCTTAAAGAGCGCTGCCAGACGATTTATGCGATACTTGGGGGTGTAGAGGTATGACTCGCCATCCTTACCCGCCTGCACCTTATCGAAGTCGTAGTATGACTCATAACCGTTGAAGCCGTAGAAGTCCATCGCCTTGTCGTTCGCTACGGTGAGCGTGGTGGAGAAGCGTGTGCCAGGGATTGAGAACTTGTTATCGTACGATATGGTATAGAGCTGCGAGCCCTTGGTGAAGAACGAAGCCTCGAAATACCACTGCTGGCGAGGGTTTGGATAGGTGGAGCCGTCGCCAAAATCGTAGATATTGAGCAGTGCACCGAGCTGGAAACCCTTGTCGGCATCAAATGCCACCGCAGGCAAAGGACCGAAGTTATAGCCTGTCTTTACAATCTCCTTCTTCTCTTGCGCCTGGGCGGTCAGGGCAAAAGCCACCACAGCGAGGAGCAATATTGCAATATGTTTCAGTTTCATATCTGTTAAGTTTTTACTTATTAAAAACAATATTTCTAATTTCAGCATACTTCTGGCGCAACTCCTTGCAGAAGATATACCTGACATCCGACACTGCCAATCGCATCAAGCGCCACGTCTCGTGTGCCACGATAGGCGCAGGCAACAAAATAAGCGTCAGAGGCAACGCCCACTGCCAAGGCAACATCGCATAGGCGACAATCGAGTATATTATCATCAATATAGGCCACAAGACAAGGTTTACCAGATAGCGCACCGAGTTGTGGAATGCTGCATCCTTGAACTTCGGCAACAAGAACCAAAGCAACGCCTTGATTGGGAGCGTCAGGATTGACACAGGGATGCAATATGGCAACGCCACAACGACATACAGCGACTTGAGCAGGCGCGAGAGCACAGGATACTTAACCGATATTGACTCGATGTTTATCTTCTTGCTCTTACGCAACTTAAACGCCTCGTCACCGAGCGCAAGCAGTCGCTCCGCCTTCTCAGGCTCTCTATTTTTCAAACCCTCGATATAACCCACAATCTGATTGTTTGCCACAAAGTGCGCATCCAGATTGTGCATCTTCTGCACGCCGCACTGGTGCTTCAACTGCTTTACCTGCGACTTGACCGTAGTGGCGCAAATCTCAAACGTAGCATCATAGTGCTCATCATCGGGGATATAAAGGATTGATGCACGCATACGCTTGGCAAGAATATCCTTGACGATATTCATCTGCTCCTGCGGCGTAGCCTCGGGATACTCGGCGAGGAATTTGCTTACGTTGATAGGGTCGCCTACCTCCACCCTGACCGTTGAACGGAAGCGGAAGAAGTGACCATAGCGGATACCGACAGGGATGATGTAGAGTGGCAGGTCGGGCATCAGCTCCTGCGCCTGAAAGGCTATGCGGAAGATACCCTTCGACAGCGGCAGCGAGGAGTATTTCGCCTGATGCTGCCCCTCGGGGAAGATGCAGAAAGGCACCTTGTCACGCAGCACATCGACCGCCTTCTCGATGGTCTCATTGTTCTTGCGCACCTCATCCATACCATCGCGCATACGCATAATAGGCATAATCTTCAGGAAGGTGAAGATTTTGGCAAGTATCGGTTTTTTGAAGATGTCGGCACGGGCGACAAAGACCTTCGCCTTGCTATCCATTGCAAGTATCACCAGCGCATCCATCAGTGCGTTGGTGTGGTTGGGCGCATATATCACAGCGCCATCCTGCGGCACCTTCTCACGACCCACATAACGGATGTTGCGATAGGATAGCTTCAGTGTCGAATCGACATAGAAGCGCAACAACCAATACCAGAAATTAAAATCCTGGATTTTGCGAGGTTTACTCATACTACTCTACAATTGGTTTGCGACGGAACAGATAAGCTACCGTCAATCCTGAAATGATATGCCAGATACCCCACCACGCGGTGATGAACAACATACCGCCATAGTGACCGTGCCACACCTCGGGAGGGAAAATCGCAGGATTAAAGAGCAGGATAAGACCCAGACCCGAATTCTGAATACCAATTTCGATTGTCAGTGAACGGCAATCGCGCTGTGGCAGACGCATCAGCTTTCCGCCAAAGAAACCCGTACCCAGCGCGCACGCATTGTGCAGCAGCACGATAAAGAATACATAGAATATATTATCCAGGAATAGCTGAAAATTCTGCGAGAACGACACCACTACCATACCGATAAAGAGCAGGATAGAGAGCACCTGTGCGGGCTTGGTAATCTTCTTTGTCGCATTGGGGAAACGGCGCGCGAACAGCAATCCCAGCACGATGGGCACACCGAGCAGAAGCAAAATCTGCTCCAGCATAGGCAGGAATGGGATTACCAGCACGGGGATATCGTTATGGAGGCTGATTACCTGACTATACAACGAGCCCCAGAAGAAGAAGTTAAGCGGTGTAATGAATGGCGCTGCGGCAGTTGTGAGAGCTGTCATTGATACCGACAACTCGATGTTTCCGCGCGAGAGCGACGAGATAAAATTAGAGATATTGCCACCAGGACACGAAGCGACCAAAATCATTCCGAGCGCAATCATAGGCGTAATCCATTGACTGAGCGCCAGCGCCACCAAGAAAGTTACGGCAGGCAGACCAACCCACTGCAACAATACACCCACAATGACAGACTTGGGTTTAAGAAAAACATCCTTGAAGGTCTGCGTCTTGATTCCGAGTGCCACACCAAACATTACAAACGCCAAAATGACATTTACAATGAACATTCCGCCCTCTCCGAAATTGATGGAAATACCATTAAGGGCTTCTAATTGTTCTTTCATCTAAATAAGCATTTGGCAGCCACCTTGCCGATGGTTGCGATTAACAATAATTTGGGCGGGCTAATAGAACATATTACGCGACTTCTATGACTATTGGTTTTGCCCCGATACTCAATTCGAGATTGATTATCAGCGACAAATGTATCTATAATTTCCCAAATTTTAGCATTTTTGAGCATATATTAGTCTTTTTGGCGCATTTTTCCTGGCAAGCGGAGTGTTTTCATACAAAAAAAAGAGGGGTGCGTTATGCCTTTCGGCAAACGCACCCCATCACTTATTCTATAATACCCTTTCTATAATACCCCGAAGTTGTATTCAATAACCGTATTGGGTTATTTTGTTATAGTATAGCTTCCAGCCTCATACACCTTCGACTCACTCTCGCCTGGCAAAGTAACGGTCGCCTTTGCGCCCTCAGGGATGGTGAACTCCCAAATCCACTCGTCACCCTCATAACGCCAAGCACTCTTAATCAAGCCCGCAGCAGAGTTGTACTCGGCTGTCAGATGACCCAAACGCTTGTCTGGCAGCGGCTTCATGATGATATGCTTGAAGCCTGGCTCTGCTGGGTCAGAGGCGATACCTGCCGCCGTCTCCCAAATCCACTCGCAAACGCAACCGTAGGCGTAGTGGTTAAAGCTGTTCATACCGCGTGGTCCCATACCCTTATCGACCATATAGCTATTCCAACGCTCCCAGATGGTTGTTGCGCCGTTATCCACCGAGTAGAGCCAGCTTGGATTCTTGCGCTGGAACAGAAGCTCGTAAGCGATATCTGCCATTCCGTTCTCGGTGAGTGTAACCATCAGGATTGAAGTTCCGAGGAAGCCTGTCTGCAAGCAGTTGTCGTGCTGCTTGAAGTTCTCGCGCAAACGAGAGAGCATCTGCGCCTTCGCCTCGCCGTCGAAGAGGTTGTTCTTCAGAGCAAACAAAGCTGGAGTCTGCATAGTGTTGAGAATCTCGGTCTTGAAAGTACCATCCTCGTTGAAGAACTTCTCCTTCATATAAGCCTTGGCATCCTCAACCATCTTCTCATAAGGCGCAGCATCACGACCCGTAGCCTTCGCCATATCAACCATCATAGATGCGTCGATAGCCCAATATGATGCGCTCAAGTAGTTCCAATAATCGAGCGCCTCGGGCAACAGACCATCCTTACCGAAAGCGCGACCGCTGCAACTCTCCAGAGGCTCATAGCTCAACCAATCTGCCCACTGGTAGTTACGGTTCTCCTCAATCAGAGTCTGATGGTCATATTTTGTCTCATTGAGATGGTTGAGATAGCGCTCCATAGAAGCCCAGCTCTCCTCGATAATCTGCTTGTCGCCAAACTGCTTCCATACTGTCCAAGGCACGATAACGCCCGCGTCAGACCAACCCAGACGTGTAAGCTCGTTACCATACTGCGCGTGAGGAGCAACACCTGGGAAACCGCCCTCCTTGCCCTGACTATCACGCATATCGCGCATCCACTTGTGGAAGAATGTATTGGTGTTGGCGAAGAATGTACCTGTCTCGGTGAATACCTGTGTGTCGGCTGTCCAGCCCAGACGCTCGTTACGCTGTGGGCAGTCGGTTGGCACAGAGAGGTAGTTAGAGAGCTGACCCCAATAGGTATTAGAGATGAGCTTGTTGATAGACTCATCACCAGTAGAGATCTTACCAATCTCAAGACCCTCGGCGATAGATGTCACAGGGATAGTCGAGAGTGACTTGATTGTCACATCAGCATCGGCTGTGATAGCAGCATAGCGGTAGCCGTAGAATGTGCGTGTTGGGTGGTAGCTCACGAACTTATCGCCTGCGCCAAAGGTATATTTCATCAAGAATGCAGTGGCAGGAGTACGCAGGTTCTCACGGTGAACGCTACCCTCGGGACCATCCATACCACGACTGCGTGCGCCATTGCCGTCGTTAAGCAACTCGCCTGGCAAGCAAGTGAGTGTAGTACCCTCTGCTGCCTTAAACACAAACGAAGGCACACCCGCGCAGTTCTGACCAAAATCGACAACAAGGTTCTCGCCCGCCTTCAGCTCAATCTGCTCGCCCTGGGCATACTCCTTCAGGATGACAACCTTACCAGCCTCGCCATCTTTCGCACCCTCGATATCCTTCCATGTGTAAGCCTTGACGGGCTTCAGCTCAAGGTCGTGACGCAGATAGACCTCAGCACCCTCCGATGGAAGAATCTCGCCGTGGAACTCCTTGTTCTGCTCGGGTGTAGAGAGCTTGTCTGCAACCTCGTAACCCATCTTCTCGCGTGCGTCATACTCCTCACCGTCGAAGATAGCGGAGTGCTTCACAGGTCCAGCGATGCCCGCCTTCCAATTCTCAAGGTCGGTACCGTAGAGCTTCTTCGAGCCGTCAGCATAGGTAAGCTCCAGCACACCACGAAAGGCACACTTTGTGCCCCACATATTACGATTACCAGGTGTCACAATCTTATCGCCCCACCAGCCTGGTGTGACTTGTGCCGAGAGCTGGTTCTCTGCATCGGCAGCCTTATTGAAAGCATCGGTCAAATCGTAAGTAAACGAACGACGGGTCTTCAGTACGTGGGTAAAGCCTGGCTTCAGGAACTCCTTGCCGACAGGCTTGCCGTTGAGATAAATCTCATACACTCCCAGCGAGGTTGTCATCCACTTGGCCGAGGTAACCTTCTGCTCGTTCTTAACGGTTGATACAAACCAGCTTGCACCATCTGCCGCGCGGTCGTGGTTCCACTCCTTCAACACGGGAGCATCCACCGCCGAGAGCCATATTGAGCTCTCCCACGCCTTGGCATCAAGAGCATCACATTTCACACCAACCTCCGTAGTTGGCGCACAACTTGCAAACATCGCAGCAACAGCCACGACTGCAAAGAATAATTGATGTAGATTCTTTTTCATATTGTTTTAGGTTAGAATTTGCGAAATCAAAACGCGAACAAATTTACAAATTTGCAGTCTATTTAACAAATTTATTTCTCTATTATGCCGATTATTTACTATTTTTGCATAAGTAAACCTTAAATACAAGAGCTATGAAAAAACTAAATGGAAATGTCACCCTCATCACAGGCGGTGGTAAGGGTATCGGATACGGATTGGCAGAGGCATTTGCCGAGCAGGGTTCAAACCTCGTTATCACAGGTCGCACAGAGTCACGTCTGATTGCCGCAAAAGAGAGGCTGGAGGCGGCTTACGGAGTTGAAGTACTACCCATAGTGGCAGATGGCGCCGACGAGGAGGCTATCAAGATGGTTGTTAAAAAGACAATCGAGAAGTTCGGCAAACTCAACACCCTGATAAACAACGCACAGGTGTCGAAGTCGGGCACGCCGCTGGTGGAGCACACCAAGGCGGATTTCGACCTTGCTATCTATTCGGGACTTTATGCGGCATTTTTCTATATGCGCGAGTGCTTCCCCTACCTGAAGGAGAGTCGTGGCTCGGTGATTAACTTCGCATCGGGCGCAGGTCTGTTCGGCAAACTTGGTCAGTCATCTTACGCCGCAGCGAAGGAGGGAATACGAGGTATGTCACGTGTGGCAGCCGCAGAGTGGGGTCCCGATGGCGTGAGAGTGAATGTCATCTGTCCGCTGGCGATGACCGAGAGCCTTGAGCAGTGGCGCGAGAACTATCCCGAACTCTTCCAAAAGACCATTCAGGGTATTCCACTCGGACGCTTTGCCGACCCAAAGCAGGATATTGGTCGTGTGGCGGTGTTCCTCGCTTCGGACGACGCCTCATACGTCACAGGCGAGACCATCACTCTGCAAGGCGGTAGCGGCTTAAGACCTTAATATAATTATTTTGAAAATAGATTGCCCCCGAAATTCGCTCTCGGGGGCAATCTTCTTTTCTGGCACGCCAATCTTAATGGTCGTGGTGATGGTCATCGTCGGGGTCGATAACAACACCATACTCATTGCTTGTTGTCAGCTTTCGACCCTCATACTCGCCCGTGAGCGTACGCAGGAAGGCTACAATGGCAGAGACCTCATCCTGCTCAAGCTCCTCGTCAGACTGATAACGAGCCATATCGGCAACAGCCTCCTCCAGCGTGTGGCGCGAACCATCGTGATAGTAAGGCCAAGTAAGCTCCACATTACGCAGACCAGGCACCTTGAAACGATGACGGTCACGCTCCTGGGCTGTCTGCTTGAAACGACCATCATCCTCCACCGTCAGCTCCAGACCTCGCTCCTGGAAATAATTGTGGCGAAGACCCATCAGCTCATACGACTCGCCACCGAGATTCTGACCCATATGGCACATCGTGCAGTTATGCTCCTTGAAGAGCTCATAACCACGCAACTCCTCTGCCGTAATAGCCGCATCGTCACCGCGTAACCACTTGTCGAACTGCGAGTTTGGAGTCAGCAGTGTGCGCTCAAACTCCTCGATGGCGTTGGTGATGTTAGCCTCGGTAATGCCATCTGCGTAGAGAGCCTCGAAACGCTCAACAAGAGCCTTATCCTTTGAGAGGCAAGCGACAATCTCGTCAAACGAATTGTAACCCATCTCCACAGGGTTGAGTGGTGGTCCTGCCGCCTGCTCTGCGAGTGTACGAGCGCGGCCATCCCAGAACTGTACAAAGTTATATGTAGCATTGAATACCGTAGGTGCATTTACACCGCCCAGCTGCTCCCGCACGCCGTGCGAGTATTGGTGGTTATCAACGCCACCCGTACTCAAATCGTGGCACGAAGAGCAAGAGACAGTATTATCCACCGACAGACGCTTATCGTGATAGAGGTCGTAGCCGAGCTTAACCTTCTCTGCATTTACCTCGCCCACATCGCCTATTGGGCGTACAGGCTCGGCAGCACGTGCCCCCACAAGAGCATCGGCATAATACTCCGTACGGAACTCCGCAACCCAGTCGAGAATTATGTTTCGCTTGGCAGAGGTCATCTGACTACCCCAATGCACAAGATAGTATTTTGCCATAGGCATACGCTTATCCAAAGCCACCTTTTCGAGCTTGGCGACATCCACCGCACGAGGCGTTGCGCCACTTAGCAGAGCCTCCATAAATGGGGCAATATCGTAGGCACGATAGCCCTCCTCAACATCCTTTTTGACCATCTCGCCAGCCACAGGCAACTCGGCATAGAATGGCAACACGGGGTCAGCTGTGTGGCAGCTTTCGCATCCGCCCGCCTCCAGAATCTTCACAACACGAGCCTCCAGCGGCAGAGCCTCCGAAGGAGCACTATTCACCAATTTGTAGGCTACAAATAGGGCTGTGAGGATAAATGGCGACACAACCAACAATAGTCTAATCTTCTTCATAACGGTAAATTGTTAGGTTAAAATAGTATTTTCATCTTCCGCTGCGCAGTCGCGCGCAGCACTCCCTCAAAAAAAGCTAAAAAAGCTTTGGGATAAAGATATAAATAATTTTCAAATTTCTGCGCCCTGAAGCAAAAAAAATTATGGAATTATTATAGTTTAGTGTTGTACGTCATTGCGAGGAGGGCATTGCCCGACGTGGCAATCTCCCACATCAATTTGACCAAAGAGATTCCCACGCTCATTTCATTCGCTCGGAATGACGGCTGGGATTACAACACTAAAATATACATTTCCAAAAAAATTATATCTCACACAACAAAAAAAAGCCGCAGGGCGGCTCTACTCAAAAAAACCACCCCGCCCATCGGGCGAGGTGGGGGCTAACAACCAACCTACTAACCAAAGCAACATTCTCACACCTCCGCTACACACAGACAGAGGTACACTCGCCCGATTAGCTCTTACTTAAATTATGCTTTCAATCCCTCACGTTTCATCTTTGGGACGAGGTAGGCAAAACCATAGACCATCATTGAAGCCTGCGCCAAAACGCCGAAGACGATGCTGGCGATATTTACCCCCGTAGAGACGAGGTCGTTGGAGAGGAAATACCACACCATATAGACTCCAAAAGGAATATTTACAAAGGCGCTCGCCACCAAACCTGGGTTATATTTAAAACCAAACATAAAAAACATCACCACGTGGGCAAAGGCATTCAGCGCCGAGAAATAGGCTGTCCACAATCCCCACTCAATGCCGTAGAAATGTGACATAAGACCCGCAAGCGGCAACAGCACATAAACAAGCGGGATGTTAATCCAGAACGAGCCTGCCTTGGTGAGTGGGTAATCGCCCAACTTTGAGCCGAGTGGCTTGCGGTTAAAAAAGTCAAGGAAACCGCCTGGGCAGATATACTCCTCAAATTCGTGAAACCAATAGATAGGCACCTGCATCCATATAAGGAAAAGGGCATAATCCTGTTCTTTGACATAGAGCCAAATCAGGATAAACGAATAGAGCGCCAAAAATGGCGTTGCCTTCATCCAGTTGTCATACAACCATTGCATTGTCTTTTTCATACGATTTACATTTTGATTTTACAAAGGTAGAGCGAAATATCGCTGCCTTAAAGGTCACAATTTTTGACATATTGAGTAATATAAACTTTTTTTTCAAAATAATCAATTATATTTGCCCTATGATTGAGCAAAATGACTTCCATACATTCCCCAACCTATTACGCAAAGGGGGTTTTTTACTCTGCACCAGAGGCAGTGCAGAACTTTTCGTCAACGGCTTGCGGCACTCCTTTTCACAGGGAGAGGTGATGATTGTTACACCATTGGTATTGGCTCGATTAAGTAGCGAGGTCAAGCCCTCGGAAGATTTCTCTTACATCCAGTTTACCGACGATATAAAGACCTTCTTCGACATCTTCAATCTCATTGCCGACACCCCCATTCCACTGGCAGTCTATCGTGAGCCTATATGGAGGGTTACGCCAGGAGAACAACAGTACATTACCAAGCAACACGTCCATCTGATGCGACTGCTTGACTCGCTCACCAATGCCGATACCGACATTTGCCGTGCTTTACTTAACTTGCAGATTCGCACGCTACGTCAGGAGGTGATGCTGGAGGTGGTAAACAACCATATAAATAATGTAACCTGCATAAAGGAGTCCAGCAGCAGGGAATCGGCGGTATATCGTTTTCTAATCTCCCTGCACGAGAACTACCATTTGCACCGCACGGTAAAGCATTATGCCGACCTGGTCAATCTCTCAACAAGCTACTTCACCTCAATCGTCAAGCAAGCCACAGGACAGTCCCCCTCGGAGTGGATTGCAACCATCACCATATCATACGCCAAACTTATGCTTGAGCAGAGAGATAAGAATATAAAGCAAATTGCCGAGGAGTTGAACTTCCCCGAGCAATTCACCTTTAGAAAATATTTCAAGCAGCACACAGGGCTCTCGCCCAAAGCATACCGCGAGAAAATGTTACGCGCTATATAAAATATTTCAGATTATCGAGGCCTGGGCGCAGCTCGCCACGCTCGATGCGGTGAATAATCTCCACCACCTTGTCATTAACGGGTGTTGGGAAGCCTACCCTTCTGCCGAAGTTAGACACAGCACCGTTGATGGCATCCACCTCGGTCAGCTTGCCCTTTTCAATATCCTGAAGCATACTCGCCTTGAGTCGTGCGTGCTTGCGGATGGCGATGGGGATGATAAGTGACGAAATGGCTTTCTTCACGGGGTTGGAGTAATCCAGCAATTTCACTATATCCTTGCCCTGCACAGGCTCGATGCGGATACCACCCACGCGGCAGACATCAATACACTCCTTGATAAGCGCCTGCACCACGCGACGTGACCTGCGCTCGCCCGCTGCCTCACCAAAGGTGCAACCAAGCACCGCGCTCATACCCGAGAACGAGGCGTTGATAAGCAGTTTACTCCAGCGTGTGCCGATAAAATTCTCCTCCACATCGACCTTACCCATCAACTCCAGGAGCTCCTTCACGCGTGCGAAATGGTGGCTGCGCGAAGAGGATATTGCACCGAGCGAGAACGACAAGGCATCGGGGCTGCTCGTGAGCTCACACACTCCCGCCTGCTTAAGCGTAGCACCCCACGCCACAGCACAGCCCAGAACACGTTCCTCGCCTACAATGTCGGCAATCTGCATCTCGGGCAGACCATTCTGGAAGGTCACAATCACGCCATCCTCGGCAAGATACTCCTTGAGGGAGCTTACAACCTCGGCATTATGCTGCTGCTTGGTCATAAGAAAGATGATGTCGTATGTGCCACTCATCTCCGCTGGGGTGTATGCCACCACCTTTTGGGTAAACTGCACCGTGCCAACCACCTGCGCTCCTTTTGTTTGCAGAGCCTCAACGTGAGCCTTGTTGCGGTTAATAAGCTCTATCTCAACGCCCGCACGCGAGATATACGCTCCGAGAATTGTGCCGAGCGAACCAGCACCATATATTGCTATACGCATAGAATTATAGTTTTAGGAATTTACACTTCATCTCTACTCCACCACCTCGACGTAAAAACTTACAGGGCGAAAGCCATCGTTGCACGAGAGCATCGCCGAATGGGGATTTCGCATCCAGCCATCGAAGAAGTTGCCGCCGCCCGCCGCAAGCTCCTCGACAAAGGGGCGTAGTGACTCCCACGCGCTATCACACATCCCTGCGGGCTTTTCGCCTCGCTCCACGAAGAATGTCTGCCCGAGCTGCATATCGCAGGTGTGCTCAATGGGGTTTTCATACTGCGCCATCAAATCCTTATATTCGGTGATGCGCATCACGGTGATTTTTACTCTTTTCATAGCCTTATCCATACCACAAAGTTAGACAAATTAGCGAGATTGCGGCATAACAACGCAAAATTGTTTTCGCAGGATGCGATGCGAAGAGTATTTTTAGGAATAATTTCGTATATTTACATCCAAAACCAAACGAAAATGAAAATCTTTAGACTCACACTTTTATTTGCGGCGGCAGCGTTGCTGTCAAGCAGCTGCCAAAAGCATTTTATCTCGGACGCAGAGGTGCGCGAGGCAGTCCACAACGCCTTCGAAGAGCGCAGAACGCATTTTACCCAGGGCGATATCTTCGCAATCTTCGACCAGGGCAAGATGACCAGCGAGGAGCGTGGCGCAATGGAGTTCCTCTACTCGGCGATGTCATCTGCCGATATGGGCGACTATGAGGGAGAATATTTCCTCGACAATGTGCGTATGTCGTTGCGCGCACGTCAGCAGATGGCGTGGGGCAAGGATGTTCCCGAAGATTTGTTTCGCCACTTTGTGTTACCCATAAGGGTAAACAACGAGCGACTGGATGAGTTCCGTATGATATATTACGACACGCTACGAATGCGCGTGGAGGGGATGTCGCTGCACGATGCGGTGCTGGAGATTAACCATTGGTGTCACGAGAAGGTTACCTATGTCCCTTCCGACAGCCGCACCTCATCGCCTATGGCTACAATGCTGACGGCAGAGGGTCGCTGTGGCGAGGAATCAACCTTCACGGTGTCGGCTCTGCGTGCGGTGGGTATTCCTGCACGTCAGGTATATACACCACGCTGGGCACATACCGACAGCAACCACGCGTGGGTAGAGGCGTGGGTTGATGGCGAGTGGTACTTCCTGGGGGCCTGCGAGCCCGAGCCTGCGCTGAATGTGGCGTGGTTCAACCAGCCCGCTACACGCGCCCTGCTGATGCACACGCGCGTATATGGCGACTACTACGGCAAGGAGGATGTCATCCAGCGCAGCAAGTGCTACACCGAGATTAACGTGATAGAGAACTACGCTCCGATGCGTAACTCGACCGTCAAGGTGGTTGATAGCGAGGGTGCAGCCGTAGAGGGCGCGACCGTAGAGTTCAAGATTTTCAACTATGGCGAATACACCACCGTCGTTACGCTGCCAACAAATGCCGCAGGCGAGGTTACGTTGCATATGGGCTTGGGCGATATGCTTATCTGGGCATCGCACGAGGGTCAGTTTGGCTTTGGCAAGTTGGATGGGGAGGCTATAACCGTTAAGCTTGATAAGCAGGAGGGTGATATCTTCTCATTCGAAGAGAATATGACTCCGCCCGTACCTGGCGAGATACCTGTAAACCTAACAGAGGAGGCTATCGCTGCCAACCGTGAGCGTCTGGCGGCAGAGGATGCTATACGTCTAAAGTACAAGTCCACGTTTATGACAGCCGAGAAGTGCGCCGACTACACCCCTCGTGAGCAGGATTTGATTGTAGGGGCAATGGGTAACTGGCGTGATGTGAAGTCCTTTATCGATTCCAAGTCGGGCGCGGAGCGTGAGCGCGCAGTGGCTTTGCTGGGTGCTATCTCTCGAAAGGACCTGCACGACACGCCACTTCAGGTGCTGGAGGATGCGCTCGCCACAACGCCTGCCGCACCACTCTCGCCCGATTATGTACGTTACATACTCTCACCTCGTATCGAGAGCGAGTTTCTCCAGCCATACCGCACCGCAATCCGCGAGGCTTTGACACCCGCCATCGGCGAAAACCCATCGGCGGCAGAGATTATCGGTTGGGTAAAGGAGAATATATCGCTGGCGAATGAGTATAACCCCATCTCATTGCAGGCAACACCCGCAGGCGTGCTTCGCATACGCAAGGCTGACAGCGCCTCACGCAACCGCTTCTTCGTGGCGGCGTGCCGCACATTCGGCATAGCGGCGCGTATGGGTGGTGTGAGTGGCAATCCACAATACAAGAGCGAGGGCAGATGGATAGATGTTATGCTCGATGGAGATGTGGCTGCGAAGGAGGCTGCGAAGGGTACTATCCGCACAACATACGACCCAAAGATTGTCCCCACAATCCCTACGCCCAACTACTACCGCCACTGCTCAATATGCCGCATCGAAAATGGCAAATGCCGCACGATACGCTTCGACGCGAACACCGAGAACGACCTCGGCGCAACAGCAGACCCAAGCCTTCTGACGCAGAAAATAACGCTTGACGAAGGATATTATATGCTCACAACGGGCAACCGTATGGCAAGTGGCAAGGTACTGGCTCGCTCGACGACGTTCAGCGTGAAGGGCGGCGAGGTGCAGGATGTGAAGATGGTTATCCGTCCCGCAAGTGACGACATCGGTGTAATAGGTTCGATGGACGCCGAGAAGCTCTATCTGCCCGAGGGCGCAGAGAGCGAGAAATCGCTGCTCTCAACTGCGGGTCGTGGCTACTTTATCGTGGCGGTGATGGGCACAAGCGACGAGCCCACGAACCACGCCTCACGCGGTCTTCAATCCATTGCCGAGGAGCTTCAGCAGTGGGGTCGTCCGCTAATTATCCTGCACGCTTCAAAGGAGGATAGCGAAAAGTATAACCGTCAGATGCTGGGCAACACAAAAGCGCACTTCGGCGTGGATGTGGACGACAAAGTGCGCTCTATGCTATGTTCGGGATGCAACTCTAAATCAAAGACTCTGCCCGTAGTGGCGCTGTGCGACAGCTTTGGGCGAGTGGTATATTTCTCGCAAGGCTACAACACCTCGCTCGCCGAGCAGTTAAAGGGTGTTATTCACAAGCTCTAATACAACCTCCCTTGCAGTGCGGCGGCGTATGCCTTCGCGCTGGGGGTTGGCGGCAAACGATACCGCAGAGCCTCGATAGGCTGTGTCTGTGAAATCTACTGCGGCTGTGGAGTGAAACTCTGCGGCTGCAGTTTTTTTCTCTATAGTGGCTATGTTACGAGGATTGATGCCCGCGCCTGGCATAATGATGATGCGACCTGCGGCACGTCTTTGCAGCTCGGCAATAAGCTCCGCACCCTGTTCGGCACTACTTTGCTGACCCGATGTGAGCAGACGGTCGCAGCCCAACTCAATAATCTGCTCCAACGCTTCGAATGGGTCACGACAAATGTCGAAGGCGCGATGGAACGTCACCGAGAGCCCCTCTGCCGCCGCCATCATACGTCGGCACGCCTCGATGTCTATATCGCCCTCGGCGGTGAGAGCCCCTATAACCACACCGTGCACACCCGCACTGCGGCAGAACTCTATATCGCGGCACATAGCATCAACCTCCGACGCAGAGTAGCAAAAACCGCCCTCGCGCACACGAATCAACACATTCACATCGAGTTTGAGATTAGCCTGCACGATGCTCCGAACCACACCATAGCTCGGCGTCACACCTCCACACCCGATGGCGGCACACAACTCAATCCTTACAGCTCCGCCCGCCTCGGCAGCGCGCGCCTCATCGAGCGAAGAACAACAAACTTCAATTTTACGCATATTTTCAGGCTCTACGGGGTCGGCTACTCCTTAATTCTGATTACCATATTAGATATGATAGCAGCCAAACCGCCTGTGGTGATACCCGACGAGAAGATATTCTTAATTGTCTCTGGGAACTGCATAAGCACATCGGGGTAGAGTTCTACTCCAAGTCCCATACTAAAGCTTATGGCTATAACCAGCGTCGCCTTGCGATCGATATGTTGCGAGGCGATAATCTTAACTCCCGCAGAGGCAACTGTACCAAACATCAGCAGTGTCGCTCCTCCCAGCACAGGGTCAGGCATAAACGAGAAGACAACTCCGATGATTGGGAAAAAGCCCAAAAGGACAAGTGCCAAAGCGATAAAATAACCGACATATCTACTTGCTACGCCTGTAAGCTGTATCATTCCGTTGTTTTGTGCAAAAATCGAGTTTGGGAAAGAGTTAAGCGCACCAGCGATAAACGAGTTTACGCCATCTGCAAGTATGCCACCTTGAGCTCGCTTCAAAAAGACTTCTCCCTCAACAGGCTCTCCCGAAATAAGAGAATTTGCAGTAATGTCACCATATGCCTCGATGGCTGTGATTATATAGACTATCGCAAAAGCCAATATTGCAGAGAAATTGAATGATACGCCATATTTGAATGGAACAGGGATATTAAATACCGAATATTCAGGCATATTGCCGAAATCAACCATCCCACAGAAATAGGAAACTATATATCCAATGATGATTCCTATGATAATCGAGCCCATTCGCAGATAACGGTTGGAACTGCGATTAAAAAACACTATAAGCAGCAATACAAGAGCTGCAATGCCGAGGTTTTGAAACGAGCCAAACGTTCCATTTTCTATTGCAGCAGCTCCTCCTCCGCAAGAGGTGATGCCAACCTTGATGAGGCTTATTCCGATTAGTGTAACTACAATACCCGACACAAGCGGTGTGATTATCTTCATCGCATACTTCAAAATGCGACTAATCAATATCTCGGCAAATGCACCAATCATGGTCGCACCAAAAATTGCAGGCAATCCGCCGATTGAACCAGCCATGATAATAGGACTGATAAATGAAAAACTTGTGCCTTGAATACAGAGCAGACCACATCCAACGCCTCCTAATCGCTTACATTGAATAAAGGTGGCAATGCCTGACACAAATAGCGACATTGATACGAGAAAACTTGTTGTCTCCACATCGAAACCCAATGCTCCAGAAATAATCAATGGAGGGGTGATGATTGCCACAAATATAGCCAAAAGGTGTTGCAATGCTGCAAACAGCGTATCCTTTATCGGTGGTCTATCCATCAGACCATAAATGAGCCCATTATTATTCATAAACTACCGAAATGTAATAGTACAATTATCCAAATTGTCAATAATCGCCAACGACTCAACGTGTATGCCCATACGACGCAACTCCTCGCCGCCACTCTGAAAACCCTTCTCGATGAGAAATCCCATACCTTCCAGTTTGGCACCCGCCTGCTCCACTAAATCAAGAATACCTTTAGCAGCATTGCCGTTAGCCAGAAAATCGTCAATAAATAAAATTCTGTCGTTCGAGGTTAGATAGTCGCCGCTTACACAAACCGAATATGACTTGTTCTTGGTAAATGAGAAGACCTCGGTCACCAACATATTCTCCATTGTGCTTGGAGTCTTCTTTTTGGCAAAGAGAACTGGCACATTCAAATAGTCACCAACCATTATGGCTGGTGCAATACCACTTGCCTCAATTGTCATAACCTTGTTAATCTGATGGTCGGAGAATCGTCTTACGAGCTCTTTTGCCATTTTGCGCATAAGTATAGGATCCATCAAATGGTTTATGAAGTTATCGACTTTCAAAATTCCGCCTTCAAAGCATTTGCCATCACGTAATATGCGCTCTTTTAGTTCTTTCATGGTGGGTTAGTTTATTTTTCCCACAAATATAGTGATTATTTTTATATGTGGGATAACCTGATGTAATTAAAGCATAAAAAGCAACTTGCCTAACATTTGTGTTGTTATGCGAATATGAATAAAAGTAAAGCGGACGCCACGTGTCCGTTATGTGCTTGAAAATTTATTTCAATTTTTTGCCCGCCGTGAAGGCATTTCCGATAACCGCCCCAAGTTCGATGTAGTAGTGGTTAATGGGGTCGTAGGTTATGGGGCGCAGTTTACGATAGTCAATCTTCCCGTCGGTCAGTATCGACTCGTCTGCACTCACATTCACGATGCAACCCACAAGATGGTTGCTATCCACGTCGTAGGATACCATCTCGCACTCCAATGTCATCGGCAGTTCGTTGATAATCGGAGCATTAACCACCTCCGAACGCATAGCCGTAAAGCCCGCCTTCGCAAACTTGTCTGGCTCCTTATTGCCCAATACGATACCCACATAGTCGCATGCTGTAAGCTGCTCGGCAGTTGCCATACTCACTGTAAATGCCTTTGTGGCGAGAATGTTTTTCGTGGTCTTATGCTCCTCCGAGATACAAATTCCGATATGGTTGTCGGTAAATATTCCGCCCCACGCAGCGTTCATTGCATTGACTTTGCCCTCGGCATCATACGCCGCCACAATCAGCACAGGCATAGGATAAAGCCAGCTCTTTGTTCCAAAATTTTTACGCATAACTGTTTAATTATTAAATTTATATTTCATCCAAACGGTTTCGCCCATCTGTTTGACACTTTCAAGACGCAATTGTGTGGCGGGACGATTTTTGTCGGTAATACCATCGAACACCGCAACCATTCCTGCACGACCATCAATGCCTGGAGCAACCATATAGCTCACCTCGTCAATTAGGCCTGCCTCCAAAAATGCTCCGTTGATATGTCCGCCGCCCGTAACAGCCAATCGTTCAACACCAAACTCCTCGGCAAGCAATTCCATAGCGCGCACAAGATTAACTCCGTTTCGGCCTGTGGCAATCCATGAGATGCCCTGCTCGGTGAGTCGGTCGTGAGTTGTTACCTTCATATTGTCGCCTGTTTACTCTTATATTTTAATATCCACACGATTTATCAAATCGTAAATAGCGATCATAGAATCTTTCAAATGTTATTTTGTATTCACCCGTGCTATAACTTATTAATCTACCTACAAACTCCTCTAAAGATAATGTTTGTAGCTTATGTCTATACTCCGGAGTAAGCTCATCGACTACCGACCTCCACTCATCAACTGTCGAGGGGTGCTCTTCAGGAGAGATAATCAATGAATAGGACTCTGCGCCAATATGCCTGCCATAAGCCTCGCTAAGTAGAAAGTTCCGATATATCTGCGACAGCTTTATTTCCTGCTCAACATTGCATTTAAAACAACCAAGTTCTTTGATAAGTTGCATTGACTTATCTTTGTTTGACGCTTCGTTCGTGCCAAGGTTTTCGGAATATTTAGTCTCGATGGCAATAAAACTCTCTCGGTTTTCACTATCCACATAGCGAATAATGGCATCCATAGCACTTCTATCGCCAGTAAGTTCTGAATAGTTATCGGGGATAAACTCCAAATCTACATCAGTAACTCGCCCAATATCAAAATTAGGCAAAGCATAGCGCAGCACCTTCGTAGCCTTTTCCACTGACTCGCAAAGCATTTTGCGCAACGGACAAAATAGATTGAATGCCATCGGCTGGCTCGATAGTAGATTGTTAAACAATCGGTCCGAATTTATTGTCTCAAACGGCTTTTTGTATGCTACGCGGTATCGTGCATACACATAGATGTAGTCCTCTAAGAAATTAACGCCACTCACCTCGCCTCGTTCGATGTAGTTACCAAAATAGTGGACCTTATCCCTGCTACGATATGGTCGTATCGCCTCACCACGCTCTACTCTATATGCCGATTGCAATGCTCTACACTTGGCAACAAACTTGGAATCACCTAAGTATGGTTCACCGTATTTCGGTTTTTTCTCTTCCATATCACATCTGATTAGTTATCCTATCTCACCATTTATTCTTCTCTTAACAACCGAAAAGGCTTTCTGATAGAGTGCCGAGTCCGTCATTGTTGTCAGCATCTCCTTAAAGCGGCTCATCGGCACGGCAAAGGTCAGTTCATTCTTCGGTACAAGTGGGCGTGCCGAGGGGTCGAACATACCGAGAAAACAACTGCGACCACCCTTGCGATTCTCCGTTGTGGCAAACGAAATGATTGCCGCGCAACCCGAGGCAAACTTCGTTACAACCGCATTGTCGGCATCATTGTCGTAGAACGCCCAAGTGCAAAGCCCCGACAGTACATCGGGCGTAGCGAAGAAAACAATCGCCTCGACTCCCGCCCAACTCTCTAATTTATCTACACTTACAAAGTTAAGATAGGGTTTGTCGGTAATCTCTATTTCGAGGCTCTCGACATACTTTCGCACCTGCTCGGGATTCTGCTTGTAATGCTCCGTTTCCGACACAAAAAGAGGTACTCGCTCGGGCATCGGGCGAAAGGCGGTATATAGTCCGCCACCTCCACACTGCACATTTTCGGCGGTGAGTGTCAGAGGGTTGCCATCACATACCTTGCGAATTACACCAATCATACATCTTGGCACACGGCTCTCGGGATTAACGGCGGTATCGCCATACCAAAAGGCAATAGGCATCGGTGCGGCCTCGCCAAACGCCTCACGAAACTTCTCAATGAATTGTTGCGGTGTCATAACGGTTCTATTTTACCCCAAAGTTACGCATAATTCAAAAACAAAAAGAGAAAAAGCCGAAACTTTTTCTCTTTATTCCATAATCGTAGCCACCTCTACTTTAGGAGAGTGAATAAAAAGAGGTAGTTTTAGGCCTGCGAAGCCCTAAAAAGCGGAGTTTGTCGGGCGTAAATGAGCATTTTGAGGGCGAGTATAACGACAAGATACACTTTTTATTCTGCCTATATATTCACTCCGTCAATCTCCCGCTGCAAGATATCAAGAAATTTCGCGGCGTGAGCACCATCCATCTGGGTGTGGTGGAATTGGAAAGAGATAGGCAATGTTTTCTTAAACCAACTCTCTCTGTATCTACCCCACATTACCATAGGATTGAGAAACTTATCGGTGTATTGATTGACAATACAATCAA
>SUZN01000005.1 GCA_015059905.1 Rikenellaceae bacterium | reverse complement strand
TCCGAAAAAAGTATTTCAAATTTTCAATATACCATAAAAGTATACAGCGATAATGTGTTAACCATCAATTATTTATTGCAAATAAAAAGTCGTAATAAAGAGCCTTGTATGGGCAAATTATTACGACAGCGGGCGGCAGGATAATCCTGCCTTTTTTGTTGCAGTTTAGTACGACGCTCGACAAATGATTTATCTGCGCGCACTAAACCACAACAAAATTACACGTTGCGCCCGACATTACCAATTTCTTATTTCATAAAGTGCAATATCGTAGTTTGTACCCTCACGATTTGGGGCATCTGAAGGATGTACAGGAGGGAAGATTTGTGCAGGCATCTGTGTAGGCTTTGGCAACCACTCGCAAACCCTTGTTATAACATCCTCAAATGTGTCGCCCTCCTCACGCTCACCATACAAATATACTTTGTAGAGTTTTGGGGAATATATATACACACCAATACTCCATCGCTCCTCGCGCGAATAAATGTGGATGTATGGCGGCTGATTTGGGTCGGGCAAATCGACGGTTACTATATATTTATCTTTCGGGAACAGCGACTGCTCATCATCCCTCTCATTTATCCTCACAGCCATTTTCGGCTCGTGTGGATGTAAGGGGCGAGCACCACGAGCAGGCGACTTGGTAATCTTTAACACTCGTTTGGGGTTTTCTTCCGCCTCAACTTGGTCAATGTGTAAGTCTGTTTCCTCGGTCATAGATAAGTATGCTTTAATCATCATAATAAAAAGTTTATTAAAATTTATCCAATCTTCACACTATATATAAGAAATCGAGGAAAAAATTTAATAAAAATCGCAATTATTTTTGCTTCAAGCTACTAATCCTATATAAATCAATCATTTATAGCCTTATATTTTCGATTACTTTAATATGTTTAACACAAAGATTTATGACTACAATAAAGAAGCAAAACACCACCCTTTAATAAACGTAATTTTGCTATTGCCATGCAACCCCAAAAAACTTGAACACCTTACAAAACTGCGCAGGGTCGTTTGAAAAGATAAGCGACTTCTGCCCCACCACCACAAAAAAAATGTAGCTCCCGACGGGAACTACATTTTTCTCTTTCTAACGCCATAACTGCCTAAATCACTTATCATTAACTCAATATGATGTCGTTATCCTTAATCATCTTACGCAGGTTGATAAGTGCGTAACGCATACGTCCCAGCGCGGTGTTGATGCTCACCTCGGTCTGGTCGGCAATCTCCTGGAAGCTCAGACCCGAGTAGTAGCGCAGCATAACCACCTCGCGCTGCTCCTCTGGCAGGTGCTCCACCAGGCGGCGAACGTCGGTTGCTATCTGTTCAGAAATCATCTTATCCTCTACGGTTGAGTCGGCAAAACGCAGAGTACCAAGCACATTGTAGCCCGACTCCGACTCGTTGACAGTCTTTGAACTCTTCTGCGAGCGGAAATAATCTATCACCTGATTGTGAGCAATACGCAACACCCACGAGAGGAATTTTCCCGTGTCGGCATAACGCCCCTCGTCAATCACTCTTACGGCCTTGATGAATGTCTCCTGAAGGATGTCATCAGCCAAATCACGATCCTTGACCATCATACGGATGTAGTCGCGAACGCGATTAGAGTGTCTCTCTATGAGTTGTGATATAGCACCACGATCACCTGCGAGATAGCGATTAAGCAAAACCTTATCGCTCAATACCTGTGTGTTCATACTCTTCCTCCTTTTTAATATACGCGCGAGTGTTTTCATCTATTGTTGCGGGACCGCCGCACCCAATCTTTTTGCGGAATATCCGCATCGAAATCGACTCACCTCGTATAAGGTTAATAATGTCTAAAAGAGTAGAATTTAATCTATAGGCGTCTGGTTTTTAGAGTTAATTTTATTGTTTTCTGGGTGCAAGATACGCACAAAATATCAAATTTGCAAATTTTCACCGCGCTCTACTCTCATAGAAAAATGTTGTTTTTGGCACATTTTTACAAATAGCGTGCCTGAAATGACACATTCCGAGGGGTGAATCGCCCAAAACAGGGCTGTGAATTTTTTTCACTTTTTTCACAATAAAATTGGGTGGAGAGGTAAAGGTTGGCATTACATGCAGAAATAAATAAAGGCTGCCGAGCGATAAAGTCGGCAGCCTTCTCATTGTTTAACCCTAAATTATTTTGGCGAGTAAACCAAAATTAGCTCTCGCAGCGGAAAAGCTCCTGAAGATAACAATCTATATAAAATAGGTCGGCATCCTCGCATATCACCATACTATGCATCAGCCTCTCGTCGTCTGCTTTGAAATCTGAAATGAAATTAGTGTCGATATTCTCCATAGGCATTCTGTTTGCAAAGAAAACGCCCACCCTCCGCTTTTTATTGTGCCAACGAAACAATTTTTTGTTATTTTTTTCTCTCTCCCGCCCAAGACGTTGTGTAAGCATATTGAATTACATTCTAAAAGTCTCCTACAACCTCACGCCAAACACTCTGCCAAGTAGATTTTTCGCCCTTCAAAGTTCCAAAAAAGCAGTCACCAAATTACAAATCGTAATTTTTTGCGTAAAAAAAGTAACTTTTTGTTGGTGGGGGATGCATTTTTTTATACCTTTGTGTTGATTGTTATTCCGAGAGAGGGTGCGGAGCCTAAAACAATGCGAGAGCGGAATGAATTCCTTACTTTTACAAGAAAATTTGGCAGTTCAAAGTATTAACTAAAACATAAAACAATGTACGGAAAGATTAAAGAACATCTTCAGAATGAGTTGGCAGAGATTAAGGCTGCTGGACTCTACAAGACAGAGCGTGTGATTGAATCTCCACAGCGTGCCGAGATTCAGGTGGCGGGCAAGCCCGTATTGAACTTCTGCGCAAACAACTATTTGGGTCTTTCGGACAACCAGCGTTTGATTGACGCTGCGAAGAAGGCTATGGACGAGCGTGGCTTCGGTATGTCATCAGTACGTTTCATCTGCGGCTGCCAGGATATGCACAAGGAGCTGGAGAAGGCTATCGCCGACTACTTCGGCACCGAGGATACTATCCTCTACGCAGCTTGCTTCGACGCTAACGGCGGTGTATTTGAGCCTCTCCTCACAGAGCAGGATGCCATCATCTCTGACGCCCTGAACCACGCCTCTATCATCGACGGTGTACGTCTTTGCAAGGCTGTACGTTACCGCTTCGCCAACGCCGATATGGAGGAGTTGGAGGATTGCTTAAAGCGCGCACAGGCGCAGCGTTTCCGCATCATCGTGACCGACGGTGTATTCTCAATGGACGGCAACGCAGCTCCGCTGGATAAGATTTGCGCTCTGGCAGAGAAGTACGACGCATTGGTGATGGTGGACGAGTGCCACTCGGCAGGTGTGCTGGGTGCTACTGGTCGCGGTATTACCGAGCTTTACAACCTGCGCGGTCAGGTGGATATCCTGACAGGTACGCTGGGTAAGGCATTTGGTGGTGCTGTGGGCGGTTTCACAACAGGTCGCAAGGAGATTATCGATATGTTGCGTCAGCGTTCACGTCCATACCTCTTCTCTAACTCATTGCCACCCGCAGTTGTGGGCGCAAGCATCGAGATGTTCAAGATGCTCGGCGAGAGCGACGAGATTCACGACCGTCTGGTTGCCAACGTGGAGCACTTCCGCACCAAGATGATTGCTGCGGGCTTCGACATCAAGCCTACACAGTCGGCTATCTGCGCTGTGATGTTGTACGACGCAAAGCTCTCACAGGACTTCGCTGCCAAGTTGCAGGAGGAGGGTGTATTCGTTACAGGCTTCTACTATCCAGTAGTACCAAAGGGACAGGCTCGTATCCGCGTACAGGTGTCGGCAGGTCACACAACCGAGCAGCTTGACCGTTGCGTTGCAGCGTTTACGAAGGTAGGCAAGGAGTTGGGCGTATTGAAGTAGCGAGCGCTATGGCAAGAACAAATTTGGATTCGATAGATAAGAAGATACTCCGCTTTCTGATAAAGAACGCGCGTACGCCCTTCCTGGAGATTGCCCGCGAGTGCGGCATCTCGGGAGCCGCCATCCACCAGCGTATCAAGAAGCTGGAGGATATGGGTGTCATCCAGGGCAGCCGTATGGTTGTTGTCCCCAAGTCGCTGGGCTTCGACGTGTGCGCCTTTATCTCAATTCGCGTATCGGATATCACCCGCCAGCAGGATACTGTTGAGCGCCTGAAGGAAATACCAGAGATTGTTGAGTGCCACTACATCACAGGCTCTTATAATTTGATGGTCAAAATCTACTGCATCGACAACGAGCACCTGATGCGTACCATCTTCGACAAGATTTTGCAGGTTCAGGGCGTCTCAAGCACGCAGACCTATATGTCGCTGAACGAGTCATTCCGCCGCGAAATCCACGTCGAGTGCCTGGAGGATTAAGCGCTGAAGATACCTTACTAAATATAAAGACCTGTCCAACTTAAGTTAGACAGGTCTTTAATATGCGTATCTTTCTTCCTTGAACTCCTATTCCCAAATCGAGCGCAATGTGCTTACCTCCAGCTCCTTGACCATTATGTTATTACCCCAGAAGTTGAAGCCCGACGAGTTGTGTGCCCTGCGCTCCATAACGTATGAGTATGTGCCGTCGTCGATGTACACCTCCACCGATGTGCGGTCGATAAGCAGGGTCATCTTCAGCTCCATCGAGCCAATCTCGTCGGGCGAGTAGAAGGTGCCGTTTATGGTGTTGCGGTTCATATCATAATCGACAATGTTCTGCCCGTCGAGCGAGATACCCGCACTTGTGGCGTGCGAGAGGCGTATAGTGGTCTTTATCAGCAATGCCCCCTCCTTGTCGTAGGGCTTGAGTTTGGCTGTAGCCTCCTCTGCCTTGAGGTTTGCCCAGTTGCCCTTCAGCTCCTGCAGCTTTGCAAGCTCCGCTACGGGGTAGCTGTAAAGGCGTACGCCGTTGCGTGTGGTGCGGAGGGTCAGCTCCGTTGGGAAGGTCATCATTCCGTTTACGGGCAGGTAAGGGTGGTTTATCTGTCCCCAGCCAATTTGTATCGTGCGCCCATCCTCTGCGGGGATGTTGTTGTAGCACTGTGCGGCGTAGATATTGCCTCTCACGTAGTAGAACTTACCCGCCTCGGGCGTGAACTTTTCGCCATCGAAAGAGCCAATCATATATGTGCCCGATGCACCATACATCACCCATTTCTTATTCTCGGGGTTGCCGTCCACAGCCAGCTCAATCAGTTCGGGGCACTCCCAAAAGCCTGTGGTGTGGCTCTTGTACTGCCACGCCTTTAGGTCGGCGGAGGTGTATATCGAGTGACCGTCACGCTCGTTGAGCACCATCACCCAATGCCCCTTGGGAGCATACCAGAATACCCTTGGGTCGCGTGTGTCGCGTGTCGCCCACTTCTCGCCAGAGTCAATCACGGGGTTGCCCTCATACTTTGTCCACGTTCTGCCATTGTCGAGGCTGTATGCCACGCACTGCGTCTGTCGTGCGCCGTCGGCGGTGTAGATGGCTACCATAGCAGGGTTGCCCTTCTCGCCCCAGCCCGAGGTGTTGTCGTAGTCGATGACTGCCGAGCCCGAGAACATTGTGCCGAGGTGGTCGGGATGGAGTGCTGGCGCAAGCTCCTGCCAATGCACCAGGTCGCGGCTTACGGCGTGTCCCCACGTCATATTCTCCCACTCACGCTCGAATGGGTTATGTTGATAGAAGAGGTGGTATTCGCCCTCATAGTAGATAAGTCCGTTGGGGTCGTTGTTCCAGCCTCGGCGCTGCGTGTAGTGCACCTGTGGACGGTAACGCTCCCGATAGAGCGAGTCCTGTCCCGCAATCTCATCTGCCTGATAAATCTTGTCAAGCCCCGCCGCGTGGCGAGGATACTTGAGCGTGAGTTGCTTGCCCTTGAACTCTGCGATGTCGCAGAATACCCAGTAGTCGGGCTCTCCCTCGGCAATGCGTATGTTGAATGTGCGCTCTGGCTTGCCATCCACCTCAAGGGTCATTCGCTCACGGTTTTGCTTATGCGAGATGGGAATGTTGAGATATTGCTTCTGTGCCTTGAGCGTGATTTCCTGTGCCGTTGCGCCCACACCGAGCAGGAGCATAGCGAGTGAAAGAAGCGTGCGTTTCATAGTGCAAAAGTTTACTCTTGGTTGATGTTGTATGTTGAGTTAATCTTTGTCGGGAACGATACCTCGTAGTAGGTCATTCCATCTTTTGTGACGGCGTGTGACTCAGCTATCTGCTTGCCCTTGTGCGTGATGCTGATTGGTCGGCTGGCGTGGATTATACACACCTTGCCAGCGAGTGATGTGATGGTTGCACTCTGCAATTTGTTGTTTTCCCACGAGCAGCTAACCTCAAAGTTTCCTCTGGCTTTCAGCCCCTCGAAAGAGCCTCTCTCCCACGCCTTTGGCAGGGCGGGCAGCAGGTTGATATATCCCGCGTGGCTCTGAATGAGCATCTCGGCGATGCCCGATGTGCCACCAAAGTTACCATCAATCTGGAATGGCGGGTGGTTGTCGAAGAGGTTGTTCAGCGTTGAGCGTTTCAGCAACTCACCAATGTGATGAAGTGCGTTGTCGCCATCCAAAAGGCGGGCGTAGAAGTTTATAATCCACGCTCTGCTCCAACCCGTATGACCACCGCCCGCTGCAAGACGAAGCGAGATGGTCTTCTTGGCTGCGGCAAAGAGTTCGGGGGTCGAAGGAGTAATTTGTGTGCCTGGGTAGAGTCCCAGCATATGCGACATATGGCGATGCCCTGGATATGCCTCCTTGTAGTCCTCAATCCACTCCTGAATACCGCCCAGCGATGGCGACACCTTCACAGGTGGCAGCCCTTTGAGTACCTGTCGCAGTCTATCGGCAAAGTCGTGGTCTTTATCCAATATTTTGGTACACTCGATGCAGTTGTTGAAGAGCTCGGTGATAATCTGCACATCCATCGTTGCGCCATAAGTGAGGTCGAAGGCTTTGCCACTCACAGGGTCGATATAACGGTTTTCGGGCGAGTTGGATGGAATTGTCACCCACTGCCCCTTCTTGTCCTTTACCAGAAAGTCGAGCACAAACTCCGCCGATGATTTCAGGATAGGGTAGGCGGTGTTCTCCAGAAACTCTTTGTCCTGCGTGAAGGCGTAGTGCTCAAATATGGGGAATGTCATCCAGGGACCTCCCATTGGGAAGCAGCCCCACACACCATCCATAATGGCTGTGCGACCGAATGGGTCGGTGAGGTGGTGCAGAGTCCAGCCACGAGCATTATACATCTCTTTGGCGGTGACGCTTCCTGGCTTTTGCAACTTATCAATAAACTCAATAAGAGGCAGTGCCGTTTCTGAAAGGTTGCAGACCTCGGCAGGCCAGTAGTTCATCTGCAGGTTGATATTGGTGTGGAAATCCGAGCCCCAAGGAGCATTGTAATGATGGTTCCAGATACCTTGCAGGTTGGCGGGCAGCGCGGCAGGCTGGCGTGAGCTGTTCATCAGCAGGTATCGTCCATATTGGAAATAGAGTGCAATCAACCCGGGGTCATTCGCGCCCGTCTTTATAGCCTTCAAACGTACATCGGTAGGCAGCATATCCTGCTCCGTAGTGCCCAGGTCGAGCGACACGCGGTTGAATATCTCGGTGTGGTCGTCAATGTGGCGGTTGTGGAGCTTCTTGTATCCGAGTTTTTCTGCCTGCGAGATTGTCTGCTCACATATTGCCAGCGGGTTGATGCTGCGGTCGAAGTTCAGCTGTGAGAGGTTGTAGTCGGTCGCGCCACGCCATATGAGGGTTGCCTGTTGTGCGCCGCTGATGTATATGCCACCATCTCTCGCTTCGATTTTTCCACCTTTGTGGGTGATGTGGAGCTTGGCGGCGAACTTCATATGTTTGCCACCCTTGCCCGCCACAGGGCTATCCTCGTCTATCACCTGACCCTGCATAATAATCTCGTTGTCAGCGACTCTCACAGTGGCATCTTTCTCTCGTTGCAGGCGCACGAGGAGGTTCAATCCGCCCTTTTGTGAAGAGGTGAGGTGGGTGACAATCACATTGTCGATGGCTGAGGCAAAGACATTTTGGGTGTAGTCTATGCCGTCGGCGGAGAATGTTGTCGAGCTTATGCCTCGGCTCAAATCGAGCGAGCGGCGGTAAGCAGTGGTATCCTTGATTTGGTAATCAAGCAATATGTTACCGAATGTTTGATATGAGCGCACCCTCGGAGGTGTTCCCACCATATGTCGTGATACAAGTTTGTTCGCTTCAACATAGTTGTGCTCCAAAACGAGCCTGCGTATCTCGTCGAGGTGTTCTCTCGCTGCGGGGTTGTTGCTGTTGATTGGAGCGCCCGACCATAGGCTCTCTTCGTTCAGCTGTATGGTCTCGTGAAATGGATTGCCGAATACCATAGCTCCCAATCTGCCGTTACCGACAGGCAAAGCCTCTTCCCACACTTTGGCGGGCTGGTTATACCATAAGGTGTTGCTGTGGGTGCTCTCTTTTGCAAAGCAAGCGAGCGAGATAAGCATAAAACCCAAGCATAGTAACAAGCTCTTTTTCATATTAGGTAAATTGGTTTTTAGTTTCATTTGTAACTTTACAAAGTTAATGTTTTTTGCGAAATATAATATTCAAAAAACAGTGTAATATCTAAAAAATAATGGGCTCGAACAAATGTCCGAACCCATTGTCAGTATAAATTTCGCTACCCCGTAGCTTACTGAATTCTATTTCTGCCCATCGCAGCCCAATTCTTCTGCACACCTGCGTGCTCGAGGAAGTAGCGCTGTGCCTTCAGAAGGTTACGCGCCTGAAGCACCATAGCCTTTGTCTCGCTCAACACCGTCAGGTAGAACATACTTGCCTTGGTGTTGCCCTCGCCAGCGTTGATACGCACCAGCTCCGACTTGATTGTGATGGCGATACGCTCAAAGAGCTCGTCGCGCATCGTCAGCACGGTGTCAATCTCGCTGAAGTCGTTGGCGTTAATCATACGATTGATGCTGCCGTAAATCTCTGCCACGTCGTCGTTGATATGCTTCAAGTCCTCGGTCTGCTGCTCCGACAATCCCTTGTGGTTGTTGTCGATGTGGTCGAAGGCGGGGCGTGTGATGTGAACGAGCGACTTTGCCATCTCATTCAGATAATCCACCACCTGGATGTAGTAGAGCGAGAGCTCCAGTCCCGACCCCTTCATCTTACGCAGTGCAGGCATCAGGCTATATTTAATCTTGTGGCACTCGTCATATATCTCGCCCGCCTCGCGCACCAAATCCTTCAATGCGCGGCGGTCCTCCTTGAATACCGCCACCAGCGTGCGGTCGTAAATCTTTGTAGTCACCTTCATCATTCGGCACACCTCACCGAGGATGCTGTCCACGGTGTCGTTCTCTGTGGCATTCTCTGGCATCGCATCGCTCTTCTTTGCCGACTTGAGGTTACTCTTGACAAGCATATAGGCGCAGGCGATTGTCACCACGATAAAGGCTGGTGTGCCGCCCCAGATAAGCAACAGACCCACCACGATAGCGATGATAAAGGCACCGATACCTGTCACAAACCAACCCATCACAACGGTCATAACGCCTGTGATACGGTGTACCGCCGACTCGCGTCCCCACGCCTTGTCAGCCAATGACGAACCCATCGCCACCATAAAGCATACGTAGGTTGTTGAGAGTGGCAACTTGAGCGAAGTACCCACCGAGATAAGCAACGCTGCTGTTGTGAGGTTTACCACAGCACGAATCTTGTCATAAGGCGCGCCATTCTTCTCCACATCCTCATACTCGAAACGCTTGCCCACAAACTCCTGCACTGACTGTGGTATCACGCGGTCGAGGAAGTTGGAGATGCCGAGCGAAGCACGCACGATAGAGCGTGAGAATACGTTTGAGTCTTGCTCGCCTACAATCATATCGTCGCCCTGACCTGCCAGCGAAATCTCGGTCTGCGATACGTTCATTGACTTTGTCGATGTCCAGAGTGTAAGGACCATAATCACACCCGAGAGGAGCATCCAGATAAACTGCGCGGGCAGATTCTGGCTCAAGGCCTCCATCGTGATTGTTATCGAGCCCGCCTCCTTGGCGATGTTGTAAGCGTCGAGTCCTGCGATAGGCACACCGATGAAGTTTACAAGGTCGTTACCCGCAAATGCCAATGCCAGCGCAAATGTACCCGAGAGAATATTTATTCGAAGGATATTGATGCGGAAAAGCTGCATAAAAGCCAGCACCACCGAGCAGAATATCCAGCATACGATAAGCGCGAGAAACAGATTGTCGCTAATCCAGTTATACATTGCTGTGCCTGCCAGGATACCCTTCAACGCCTTGAATACAGCGAAGTAGGCGATGGCTGTGAACGAAGCACCGCACCATATAGCACCCAGCTTACGGAATAGTGTGATGTAACGGAACGAGAACAACAGGCGTGAGAACCACATAATAATCGTACCGAACACAAACGCGATAAGCACCGATAGGAGGATAGCCGAGATAACTCCCATCGCGCGAGTGGTGTTGATGAATCCGCCCAAATCACCCAGCGAGAGTGTTGGGTCGCCCGAAATCTTATAAAGCGAAACTGATATGGCTGCTCCCAACAAGCTGAAAACCAGCGCAACGGTAGTGGATGTTGGCAGACCCAGCGAGTTGTAGATGTCGAGCAGGATGACGTTGGCAAACATCACGCTCACATAGAGCATCATAATCTCGTGAAAAGTGAACAGCCCAGGGTTGAACATACCGCTACGCGCCACCTCCATCATACCGCTTGAGGTCAGCACGCCCAGGATGATACCCACCGATGCAACCAGCAGGATGGTTTTCATCTTTGCGACTTTCGAACCGATAGCTGCGTTAAGGAAATTTACGGCGTCGTTTGTCACGCCGACATAGAGTCCCGATACTGCCAGAATGGCAAGTACGGCTAAAACTACTGTGTAAAATTCACTCATAAAAATTAAGTTTTCGACCTGTGGCAGCACCCCGTGTTGCCCAACGATGGTCCTTTTCAGTTCTCAAAATTAGTCATTTATGAGTATATTACAATATATGAAATTGTTTCTTAACAAAAATTTAACGTATTACGCTATTCCCAAAAACTCCAAATTATACCTGAAAACAATCGGGAATTAAAATTCATAGTGAAAGAGTTAAAACAACTCTTCCTTTCGTTGTTTTGAAATTCTCCGTTTTTCTTTATACCTTTGATATATCCAACCAACAAATATTTTAGTTATGAAACGAATTTTCTCTTTACTCCTATTGGTGAGTGTCGCGCTGACAGGTTTGGCGCAGGGTAGATGGGGTGCAGCAACAGAGTACCCAAAGGTAAATGAGGATAACAGCGTAACCTTCGTGGTGGAGGCGAAGGGTGCACAGAAGGTGAGTGTCGTGGGCGACTTCACGTTGCAGGCGGGCGGCGACAAACGCCACTTCGATATGAAGCGCGGCGAGAAGGGCGTCTGGACGGTGACAACACCCCCTTTGCGAAGCGAGATTTACTCCTATAATTTCTATATCGACGGCGTGCGTACGTGCGATGGGCGTAATATGATGCGCCTGCGCGATGGCGAGCAGCACTTCAGCAGCGTCATAGTGGGTGGCGAGCGTGGCGACTTGTATGAGGTGCAGGATGTGGCTCACGGCACGCTACATACGGTGTGGTACGACTCGCCAACACTCTCTGCGAGCCGACGTGCAACCATCTACCTGCCAGCAGGTTATGAGCAGAGTAAGAAGAAATATCCCGTTCTTTATCTGCTGCACGGAATGAGTGGCGACGAGACGGCGTGGGTCGAGCTGGGTCGCACGGCGCAGATTATGGATAACCTCATTGCTACGGGCAAGTGCATGGAGATGATTGTGGTGATGACCAACGGCAATGCGTGGCAGCAGTGTGCCCCCACGCACCTCGGTGGCAGGGCTATGCAGCACTACCGCAACGGGAAGCAGGGCGAGCCCTCGTTCGTGGAGTCGTTTGGCGATGTGATTAAATATGTCGAGGATAACTATCGCGTAATACGCAAGCGCGAGTACCGAGCTATTGCGGGCTTGTCGATGGGCGGCGGACATACGTTCCAGATTTCGCGCGAGTATCCAAAGATGTTTGACTATGTAGCACTCTTCTCGGCGGCAGTCAGGGGCTTTAACGAGCCGAACACCCAGCAGGCACTCAAGGCGCAGCGCGATAACGGCTTCAAACTCTATTGGATAGCGTGCGGCAAGGATGACTTCCTCTACAAGCTCAACCGCGACTATATGGCGTATCTGGACACCATCTCATTCCCCTACACCTGGCGCGAGAGCGACGGCGGTCACACCTGGCGCAACTGGCGCATCTACCTCTCCGAACTCGCCCCTATGCTCTTTGTAAAGTAGCGGGCAAGGAGTGGGATAACAAGCAAAAAAGCAGACCCGAGAGTCTGCTTTTTGTGTGCAATAGAGCGCCGTGGGGCGCGTGTAAGCGCGATGGTACGCACTCTGATGGTTTACTCCTCCTTGCCGAAGGGGTATTGGTTTTCCTGGACGTCCTCGAAGCGGCGACCCTTTTCGTAGGTGCGCATCGCGCGGTGGCTCATTGCCATTGACGAGAAGCCACCATCGTGGTAGAGGTTTTGCATCGTCACCTTGCGTGTGAGGTCCGAGAAGAGCGTCAGCACATAGTCGGCGCAATCCTCCGCCGTAGCGTTGCCCAGCGGTGACATACTCTCGGCGAATTCCATCAGGTCGCCAAAGCCCATAATGCCGCCTCCCGCAGTGGTGAGTGTAGGCGACTGTGACACGGTGTTGATACGCACGTGGCGCTCGCGACCGTAGATATATCCAAACGAGCGTGCGATAGACTCCAGCAACGCCTTGGCATCAGCCATATCGTTATAGCCATAGAGCGTGCGCTGTGCCGCTATGTATGACAGTGCCACGATTGAGCCCCACTCGTTGAGCGCATCCTTGTGGCGTGCCACCTGAATAACCTTATGGAACGAGATAGCCGAGATATCGAGTGTCTTTGACAGATACTCATAATTAAGATTGTCATAAGTGAGTCCCTTACGCACGTTGGGCGACATACCTACCGAGTGGAGGATAAAGTCGAACTTGCCACCGAAGTGCTCCATCGTTTTGTCGATGAGGTTCTCCAAATCCTCCACGTTTGTTGCGTCGGCTGGAATAACCACCGTGTTGCACTTTTTTGCCAGCTCGGCGATGGTGCCCATACGTAGCGACACCAGCGTATTGGTAAGTACGATTTCGGCACCCTGCTCAACGGCGCGCTCTGCCACCTTCCAGGCGATTGAGTTCTCGTTGAGGGCTCCGAAGATAAGACCCTTCTTTCCTTGAAGTAAATTTCCCATAATATTCAATTTTTAGTTGTGCGGCTGCAAAAATATGTGGGTTTTTTTGCCCTCCGCGACCAATGTTACTGCGTCAAAGGTAAACAAATAGCTCGAAAGAGAGTGATAATAAGAAAATTTTTATCTATCTTTGTCGTGAATATGCATCTTGCGTGGCGAATTTGACTCCGTGTGGGGCGAATGGGCGCTGTCGCGGGGTTGAAAAGTGAAAGAATTTACAATAATCATAAACTAAAAACAGTAAAAATTATGTTCGCAATTGACAACTACGATTTCACTGGTAAGCGTGCAATCATCCGCGTTGATTTCAACGTGCCCCTCAATGGTGAGGGTCAGGTAACTGACGACACTCGTATCCGTGCTGCTATCCCAACAATCAAGAAGGTGTTGGAGAAGGGTGGCTCTGTAATCCTGATGTCACACCTGGGTCGTCCAAAGAAGAACCCAGATCCAAAGTTCTCATTGGAGCAGATTATCCCTGCTATCGAGGCTCGCTTGGGCGAGAAGGTTCAGTTCGCAGGCGACTGCATGGGCGAGAAGGCTGCCCAGATGGCTGCTGCGCTGAAGCCAGGTGAGGTTATGCTTTTGGAGAACCTCCGTTTCTACGCCGAGGAGGAGGGCAAGCCACGCGGTTTGGCAGAGGATGCTACCGACGAGGAGAAGAAGGCAGCAAAGAAGGCTCTGAAGGAGGGTCCACAGAAGGAGTTCGTGAAGAAGCTCGCTTCTTATGCTGACTGCTACATCAACGACGCATTCGGTACAGCTCACCGTGCTCACTCATCAACAGCTCTCATCGCTGACTACTTCCCAGAGGATAAGATGTTCGGCTACGTTATGGAGAACGAGTTGAAGGCTATCGACGGCGTGATGCAGAACCCACAGCGCCCATTCGTTGCTATCGTAGGTGGCTCGAAGGTATCTACCAAGATTACCATCATCGAGAAGCTTATGGAGAAGTGCGACAAGATTATCATCGGTGGCGGTATGACATACACATTCGCTGCGGCACAGGGTGGTAAGGTAGGTAACTCAATCTGCGAGCCAGATATGTTCCCAGTAGCATTGGAGATTTTGAAGAAGGCAGAGGAGAAGGGTATCAAGATTGTAACATCTCCAGACGCTCTTATCGCTGATGACTTCTCACAGTCAGCCAACACACAGGATTGCGACGCAACAGCTATTCCAGACGGCTGGGAGGGTGTTGATATCGCATCACAGGGCAAGGAGCTCTTCCGCAAGGAGATTCTTGAGTGCAAGACTATCCTTTGGAACGGTCCAGTAGGTGTCTTTGAGATTGACAAGTTCGCAACAGGCTCACGCGCAGTAGCTGACGCTATCGCCGAGGCAACTGCTAACGGTGCATTCTCACTAATCGGTGGTGGCGACTCTGTAGCTTGCATCAACAAGTTCGGTTTGGCACAGAACGTATCTTACGTTTCAACAGGTGGTGGTGCTTTGCTCGAGTATATGGAGGGTAAGGTATTGCCAGGCGTAGCAGCTATTAGAAAGTAAAAAGTGTCTAATTTGGCTCTTTTGGCGTCTGGCTTGAGTGCGAAATGCTCACATACGCTTTAGTATGCTCCGCTTTCGCCCTCTGCGACCAGCCTCAAAATAGCTCAAATTATCCAACTTTTTGGGTAAAATTATTTCTCGTGGCACTGCTCACGATAAATGATTTTATATAGAACGAAGATTCTAAATTCTAATTTTGAATTTTGAATTTTGAATTTTGAATTTCAAGGGTCGAGTCACTCTCGACCCTTGTTTGATTGATAATTTCTTTAGGGCGAAAGAGTGATGAGAAGTGTGTTTGTGAGGTGTTTTATCCTGTTGGCTGCGCTTGGTTTCGGTGCGAAGGCTTGGGCGGCAGAGAGAGTGTTTGAGTTTGAGAGCTGGAGGGTCGGCATAGACTCCTCCAACGGCAATATAACCATCGTATATGGTGCCGACACATTGCTGCTGGGAAGCAACGCTGTGTGGGGTGCTGACAACCACCGCAGGGCGATGAGGCAGGCTTCCGCCTACCGCGCTGCGATGAGCGATAATAGCGATATTTACGGCTCGGGCAAGCTTATTACCCTGCGTGCTACCTATGCCGCGCAGCACGTTGAGCAACGCATATATCTATACTCGGGCAAGCCCTATCTCCACACCGAGCTGGAGGTGGAGGCAACCGATGGCGTGGCGCTAAACTATATGGCACCCATCAGCACCTCGGTGGCATACTCGCCGCTGGGTGGCAGATGCACCAACTCGCTCTTTATCCCCTTCGACAATGACGCCTTCATCCGCTACCGCACCTATGAGTTCGGGCGTGAGCGCACCGAGAGCTATGGCGTGACCGCCTTCTTCGATGCCGCCTCGCGCTGTGGCGTGGTCGTTGGTGCTGTTGAGCATACCGAGTGGAAGACGGGCATTGATGCCACCACCTCGCGTGCGGGAGCAATCAACTCGCTGCGTGTCTATGGCGGTGCCTCGTCATCCGTAACGCGCGACCTGCTGCCACACGGCAAGGTCGTGGGTCGGAGTGTCAAGTCGCCCCGAATTATGTTGGGCGCGTATGATGATTGGCGTGAGGGTATGGAGTCCTTTGGCGACCAGTGTGCCACTTTTGCACCCAAGCTCCCCTCGCTGGGCGCACGTCCCTTTGGCTGGAACAGCTGGGGCGCATTGGCTACGAAGGTTACATTCCAGAAGTCTATCGAGGTGTCGGACTTTATCCACGACAACCTCCAGAACCATAGCTTCGAGAACGAGGGCACGGTATATATCGACATCGACTCCTTCTGGGACTTCGGCTTCAAGGCGCACGAGCATAAGATTTTCGTGGAGCACTGCCACAAGAATGGTCAGAAGGCGGGCATCTATTGGTGTCCCTTCACCGATTGGGGCGGCAATGCGCGGGCGAAGGTTGTGCGCGATATGGATTACCGTTGGGAGGATGTATATATCCGCGCCAAGGGCGAGCCTGTGCGCTTCGATGGCGGCATAGCCATCGACCCCACACACCCCGCCGTGCGCCGCCGCATAGAGCTTCAGATAAAGCAGTTCCTGGAGTGGGGCTACGAGTATGTGAAGCTCGACTTTATGGCTCACGGAGCCTATCAGTCGGACTCCTACTACGACAAGAGCGTAACAACCGCTATGCAGGCGTACAATCAGGGTATGCAGTATATAGTGGAGCAGACGGAAGGCAAGATGTGGATAAACCTCTCCATCGCCCCCTTGTTCCCTGGCAACTACGCCCACAGCCGCCGCATAAGTTGCGATGCGTGGGCAGATATTAACAATACGGAGTATGTGCTTAACTCGCTCACCTATGGCTGGTGGTTAGACCGCATCTACCACTACAACGATGGCGACCATATCGTCTATAAGGATGTGAGCGAGGGCGAGAATCGTGCGCGTATCACCTCGTCGGCTATCACGGGGGTCTATTTCCTGGGTGACGATATGAGCGCAGGGGGTAAGGCAGAGGTCAAGGCAAAGATTGTGCGCCACACTACCAATGCTGCCATAAACGAGATTGCCCGCACCTGCCCTTCGTTCCGCCCTGTCGAGATTGCGCGTGGCGACCGAGGCACTGATATGTTCTACCACTCTGCGGGCGAGGTGGTGTATGTTGCCATATTTAACTACCGCCCTCGCAGTGAGCACAAGCAGTTAATGCTGGAGCGCATAGGGCTCCCCGTTGAGCGCACCCTCCAAGCCGAGGAGCTGTGGTCGGGCGAGCAGATGGAGTTGCAAGGCAAACTCTCTACCACAGTCGGAGGCAGGGATGTGAAGGTGTACCGTATTGATATTAAATAAAATAAGTACGTCATGCCACGATGGACATTAGTCCAGCGGTTGGCATCCTCCACTCATTTATTCCCCGAGGATCCCCATCGCCTTGCTACGCAAGTCGGGGGATGACGTGGGAGGATGAAATTACCACGTCGCTACGCTCCTCGCAATGACGGTTATATATTATGAGGGGTAAATACACCTCGCAATAACACAATAATTTACAGGTTAGAAAGGTTTTAACAAACAATATTATGAAGAAGATTTTATTAACATTAACAACCATTGCAGTTATGGCAAGTTGTCAGAGCGGCAAGCAGGCAACACCTGCTATCGACCGCACAAATTTTGATGAGAGCGTAGCTCTGAATGAGGATTTCTATCAGTATGTGACAGGCGGCTGGCAGGAGAAGAACCCCCTGAAGCCCGAGTTCGCACGCTATGGCGTCTTTGACGTTATGCGCGAGAACAACGAGGTACGTATCAACGAGCTCTTCGACACAATGACCAAGAGCGAGGCTGCTGCGGGCAGTGTCGAGCAGAAGATTGCCGACCTCTACAAGATGGGTCTTGACTCTGTACGCCTCAACGCCGAGGGTATGGCTCCCGTAATGCCTGACGTAGAGAAGATTATGGCTATGCAGAGCATCGCCGAACTGCCCGAGGTGCTGGCATATATCCACACTGTGGCAGGCTCTCCTATGTTCAATATGGGTGTGGGTGCCGACCTTCTGAACTCTAACATCAACACCCTCTACGTTGAGCAGGGTGGTCTTGGTATGGGCAACCGCGACTACTACCTCGACGAGGAGAACGCTGCAAAGCGCGAGGGTTATATCACTTGGCTTACCAAGGCTTTCGGCTTTATCGGCTGGGCTGATGCTGATGTGAAGGCGAAGGATGTGTTGGCATTTGAGACCAAGATGGCGGAGAAGTTCCGTTCAAATGTGGAGCTGCGCGATGTGGCAGCCAACTACAACCCAACAACTCACTCGGAGTTCACAAAGAAGTACTCTGCATTTGGCTGGGATGCTTACTTCAAGGCTATGGGCTTGGGCGAGTTCGACCATATGGTTGTGGGTCAGCCAGAGGTTATCGAGCACGTCTGCTCAATGCTCAAGAGCGAGCCTTTGGCTGTTGTGAAGAGCTATCTGGTAGCCTCTTTGCTTCGCTCGGCAGCAGGCTCTCTGGGTGACGATATCTCGGAGGCAAACTTTGAGTTCTTCGGTCGTGTGATGTCGGGTCAGCAGCAGCAGCGTCCTCGCTGGAAGCGTGCTATGGCGGTGCCTAACAATGTGCTGGGCGAGGCTGTGGGCGAGATTTATGTGAAGAAGTACTTCCCAGAGAGCGACAAGCAGCGTATGCTGGAGATTGTCAAGAACCTTCAGGTGGCTCTTGGTGAGCATATCGACGCTCTGGAGTGGATGTCAGAGGCTACAAAGGCGAAGGCACGCGAGAAGCTCGCTTCGTTTACTGTGAAGATTGGCTACCCCGACAAGTGGAAGGACTACTCATCACTGGAGATTGACCCCGAGAAGTCATACTGGGAGAACCGCAAGAATGCCTCTGCGTGGTACACCGCCGACAACATCGCCGAGATGGGCAAGGAGGTTGATCGCGAGAAGTGGCATATGACTCCACAGTATGTGAACGCATACTACAACCCTACCACAAACGAGATTTGCTTCCCTGCGGCTATCCTTCAGCCTCCGTTCTATAACTCGGCTGCTGACGATGCGGTGAACTATGGTGCTATCGGTGTGGTTATCGGTCACGAGATGACTCACGGCTTCGACGACCAGGGTCGCCAGTTCGACAAGGATGGTAATATGAACAACTGGTGGACTGCCGAGGATAGCGAGGCATTCAAGGTGCGTACCGATGTATTGGTGGAGCAGTTCAACAAGGTTGAGGTGTTGCCCGCCAAGGATGGCAAGCCTGCAATTATGGCTGATGGCGCATTGTCGCTGGGTGAGAATATCGCCGACCAGGGCGGTCTGCGCGTGGCATATACAGCACTTCGCAATTCGCTCAAGGATAAGGGCGAGCCAGCACCTATCGACGGTTTCACTGCCGACCAGCGTTTCTACCTCTCTTACGCTACAATCTGGGGTCAGACCGTTCGTGACGAGGAGATTGCACGCCTCACCAAGACCGACGTACACTCACTCGGCTGCAACCGCGTGAACATCACCCTCCGCAACATCGACACCTTCCACAAGGCGTTCGGTATTACCTCTGGCGCTATGTTCTTGCCCGAGCATGAGCGCGTGATAATTTGGTAAGAGCATTACTTTTTTTGAAAAAAAGAATTTCGAAAGTACCAATATTTTTATGGGGTTGTCCTGCGGGACAACCCTTTTTTTGTGTCAATACTTACATCTATATTTCTCAACTTCTTAATTCTGGGGAGTCGCAATCCGAAAATTCCCCGAAAATAGTTTGTTGCTGTGGCAAATTATCTTAACTTTGTAAGCAAGAAAACCTTACTACTATGAAAAAATTCTTTTTTTACTTTATTTGTGCCATTCTCACGGTGGGTATGGTTGCGTGTAGTTCTTCCGACGAGGAGGATGTTGTGATTGATGAGACTCCCGAAGAGGAGGTCGAGGTCGATGAAGAGCTCGAATATTGGAAAAAGGAGGCAAACAACAGCACCATAGCCTTTGTAAACCACTTCTGGAACAAGGATAAAAAGTTCTTCAACTCATTCGCAGGTAGAGCAGACACCTGGGAGCAGGATTGGTGCTACTGGCCACAGGCGCACGCTATGGATGTACTTATCGATGCCTATGTGCGCAGCGGCAACAAGAGCTGGCTCAACTACTTCGATGCCTGGTATGTGGGTGTTAGACAGAAAACTAATTGGGTATCATTTATACAAGAAGATAAAAATTGCAACTACGATAACGACTTTGTTGATGATATGGAGTGGATATGTCTAACAATGATTCGACTCTATGAACACACAAGTGACAAGAAGTATATCAACACTGCTACGGAATTGTGGCGTATAATCAAAAGAAACTGGAACGAGGAGTACTCGGGCGGTGGTATCGCGTGGAAGCAGAGCCAGCCCGACAGCAAGAACTCTTGCTCGAACGGACCTGCGGGCATCATCGCAGCGCGTATGTATAAGCTCAACGGCAAGAAGAAGGAGGACCTCGACTGGGCGAAGAAGATTTACGAGTGGCAGACCGCGAAGCTGGTCGATACCAGCAACGGCAAGGTGTATGACCACATCGCCAACCACCAAACAGGCGAGCGCAAGGATTGGATATTCACCTATAACCAAGGCACTTATATGGGTATGGCTCACGAGCTCTACACCATCACGGGCGAACAGCGCTACCTCGATATGGCTAACAAGGCTGCTACATACTGCATCACAAACCTTATCGACAAGGATAACAACATCCTCAAGGACGAGGGTACGGGCGATGGTGGTCTGTTCAAGGCTGTCTTTGTGCGTTACTTCGTGAAGCTGGTGCTGGAGAAGAATTTGGCAGTAGGCGACCGAAACCGCTACACGCTCTTCTTCAATAACAACGCCAAGGTGCTGAACGAGTATGGCACAGGCAGCGACTACCACTACGGTCCTCACTGGTCAAAGCCAGGCAACAAGAGCTACGACCTCAACACGCAGACCAGCGCCTGCACAATGATTGAGGCAAAAGCCTACTACGAGATGCACAAACCAAAGAAATAAGTGAGTTTTCTCTATTATATAATAAAAGGACGAGAAATATCTCGTCCTTTTATTGTGTTAGGTGATTTGCGATTACAGTGCGGCAATGATTTTCTGGGCGATTTCGCGGTAGTAGTGTTCGACGTCGGGGTCGGTGGCTACTGATGGCTTGCCGCATTCGCCGCCATCCATAATCGATTGGATGATGGGGATATCGCCCAAGAATGGTACGCCCGCCTGCTCGGCATAGGCGCGGGCACCGCCGCGACCGAAGATATAATACTTGTTATCGGGCAGCTCCTTGGGCGTGAACCACGCCATATTCTCCACAACGCCCAGCACAGGTACATTGACCTGCTCGTGGCGGAACATCTCCACGCCACGCACAACATCAGCAACGGCTATCTGTTGTGGTGTAGAGACGATAATGGCGCCGTCGAGCTTAATCTCCGAAATCATCGTCAGATGGATATCGCCCGTGCCTGGGGGCATATCAATAAGCAGGAAGTCCAGCCCGCCCCACATAGTCTGGTGCAGCAGCTGCTTCAGCGCGCTTGTAGCCATCGCTCCGCGCCACATAAGCGCATCGTCGGGGTTGATGAAGAAGCCTATCGACATCAACTCGATATCCATACTCTGGGCGGGCACGATGTAGTCCTGTCCATTCTCCTGCACAGCATCGGGCAGGTAGCCCTCGCGGTCGAACATCTTATGCTGTGAAGGACCATAAATATCGGCATCGAGCACACCCACACGGAAACCCATATTACGCAGTGTGAGGGCGAGGTTTGCCGTCACAGTAGATTTGCCCACACCGCCCTTGCCTGAAGCTACGGCGATAATCTTACCCACCTTGACGGTAGTACTCTCGCGCTTGGGCTGTGGCGGACGGGGCGTACCCTCCTTAATCACGACTGTAATATTCTCCGCCGCCTGAGGGAACTGCTCCTTGAGCATCTGCTCCACGAGCGACTTAATCCTCACGGCAAATGGGTCGCGGCTCTTTGGAAAACACAACACAACGGTGATTTTATCCTCACGCGCCGTTACCTGCTCCACAACGCCGTTCTCGACAATATTCTGCTGTGTCTCGGGGTGGATAATACCCTTCAACACCGATTTTACTTTTTCTTGCATTTTTAGCTTTTATTTTTTGTAAATCAACCTTTCTTGTCTCTACCCTCGGAGCGTTAGCGACCAAAGTCCCCCTCCTGAGGAGGGGGATTAGGGGGAGGGTCAGATTTATATAATGGCGAATGCCATAGGCTGGCACTCCGCTAATAAAAGTTGTAACGGTAACACACTTTTAGAAGGTAGCCTCCATTACCACAGGATAGTGGTCTGAAATGTATGGCGCACCGTAGTTCTTGTCGCACAATACGCGGAACGAGTGAGCCTCGGCTGCGCGATAGAAGATGTGGTCAATCACGCAGTTAGGGTTGCTGGTGTTCTCGGCGTTCCAGCCGTTGTATGTGCCACGACGGTCGGTCACGGGAGCCTCCTCGCGAGCATCCTTCATCACCGCCTTCAAATCGTCGAAGATAGGATTTGTTGTCAGGGCATTGAAATCGGCTGTGAGGAATACAGTACCCTCGGGTACAATCTCGTTTGCACGCTCAACGATAAGCGCCAGACCCTGCTTGCGTGCCTCCACGCCAACGTGGTCGAGGTGGGTGTTCATATATACAAACTCCTTGCCTGTCGATTTCATCTTGAGCTTTGTCCAGGTGCAAGAGCGCTTGCACGCCGCATCCCAACCCTTTGATGGTTGCTCGGGAGTCTCCGAGAGCCAGAAGGTGCCGCCATCGAGCAACTCAACCTCATCCTTAAGGTAGAAGATAGACATATGCTCGCCCGATTCTACGCCATCCTCACGACCTACGCCGATGTAACCATACTCGGGCAGGTTCTCAACCAGATACTGCATCTGGTCGGGATTAGCCTCCTGCAAGCCGAAGATTGTTGGCTTCTCGTCATGAATCATATTGATTGATGCGTGCTTGCGCTTGTCCCAATGGTTCTCGCCATCGCCTCCACTGCAACGCACATTGTAAGATATAACCTTGATAGCGTTTGTCTTCTCGCCCTGGCACGAGAACATAGCCAGCATAACCAACGATGCGGCTAACAGATAGATTAGTTTTTTCATCTTTATAAGTATTAGTTGTTTATCGGTATTTGTTACTTATTAGCGTCAGGAACTCCTCGCGTGTGCGTGTATCCTTGAGGAAGATGCCTGTGAATGCCGATGTGGTTGTTGCCGAGCCCAGTTTCTCCACGCCACGCATCTGCATACACATATGGCTTGCCTCGATGACCACAGCCACGCCTATTGGGTCGAGAGCCTTCTGTATGCAGTCACGTATCTGCACCGTCAGACGCTCCTGCACCTGCAAGCGTCGGGCATAACACTCCACCACGCGGGCAATCTTCGATAGTCCTGTGATGCGACCGTTGGGGATGTAGGCAACGTGCGCCTTACCCACGAATGGCATCATATGATGCTCACACATCGAGAAGAGCTCGATATCCTTCACCAGCACCATCTGCTGATACTCCTCCTTGAAGATGGCAGATGTGATAATCTCCACAGGGTCTTGGGTGTAGCCCTTGGTGACGAACGACATTGCCTTCGCCACTCGCTCTGGGGTCTTGATAAGTCCCTCACGAGATGGGTCCTCGCCCAGCAGAGAGAGAATTTCACGATAGTGATATGCTAATTTTTCAATGCGCTCAGCGTCATAACGCTCCTCACGCGTATAGTTTGCTTCCATAAATGAGTTTTAATAATATAGCAAAGATACTACAAACAAATTCAAAATTCAAAATTAAGTTAGAAAAGATAAAAGATAAAAGAGGAAAGAGCAAAGGGGAAAGATGAAAGAGGAAATATAAACGCGTCATTGCGAGAGCCGTAGGCTCGTGGCAATCTCATAATATATACACGTCATCCCCCGACTTGCGTAGCAAGGCGAGGGGGATCCTCTACTAACCATAACCGCAGTTCTATATATTTTACTGGAGGATTAATCCACCGCAAGGGCGGCTTTTCACCGCCTCGGCTTGGCATAGTGAGCGAGCTCCCTCTGCTCTCGCCTTAATGGCGGCGTTACCTTCGCCACTCTCTACGTTCGTGTCGGGTAATGACGTGGTTTATACTTTCAGGCTTTGCCTATATCTTTGGAGGCATCGCGCTTTAATTAAGGCGCAAATAAAGTAAACATAAAACACCCGTTATGGGTGTGCCACCCCCGCCACCTCCAAAGATAATTTTTTCTTAAATTCCTCACCCCCTGCCGCCAAAGATAACCTCTATATTATTTTTATCTTTATTTCCGATTTATTTTTTTACATTATGTTTTTTATTTGTAACTTTGTCTGCGAAATTGAAAAACAACCAAATATCCAATCATTATAACACTTATTCCACTATACTATGGCGATGTCGGAGTTTGAAAAACAGATGAAAAAATTAGAGAGCGAAGGCGTAATCTCGCGCGCTCAATTCCTTCAGATTATGGCAGCGGCGGGTGCTGTTTTTGCACTCGGCACAGATAAGGCCTATGCCGCAAAGAGCAGTACAAAGGGTAAAATCGTCATTATCGGCGGTGGTGCGGCAGGTATCTCTATGGCTGCACAACTCAAGCGCAAGCTGCAAAATCCCGACATCACAATCATCGACCCCAGCAGCCGTCAATATTATCAGCCAGGCTTCACCCTCATTGGTGGTGGTGTCTATGGCGCTGACGATGTGTGGAAGCCACAGGAGGATTGTATGCCAAGTGGCGTGAAATGGATTAAGGATAAGGCAACGCTCATCCACCCCACACAGAACAAGGTGGATACAGCCAACAACGGCACTCTCGCCTATGATTTTCTCGTTGTTGCGCCTGGCGTGAAGTACGACTGGAGCCGCATCGAGGGTATCACCTATCAAACCATTGGCGCGGGTAATGCCCACACAATCTACGACCATCGCGGCGCGCAAATGACGTGGAAGGCGATGAAGGAGTTTTCCCAGAAGGGCGGTAAGGGTGTATTCTGCGACACATTTACAAAGCATAAGTGTGGCGGTGCACCAAAGAAGATTTCGCTTCTGACGTGGGATAACTGCCGCAAGAATGAGGTGCTGGATAATATCGACCTGCACTACTACACTGCCTCAAAGCAGCTCTACGATGTACCTCACTTCACACCTCGTCTGGAGGAGATTTACCGCGAGCGCAACATCCCTGTGGATGTGAATTGCCGCTTGAGAGGTATCGACACCGAGGCAAAACGTGCCTACTTTGAGCGTGTGGAGACAGATGCAGAGGGTAACAAAACTTATACTCCATTTACCGAGTCATACGACTTTATGCACTTTATGGTGCCACAGTGCGCCCCCGATTTTGTGCGTGAGTCGGGCTTGAGCTGGACCGAGGGTAAGTTGGCTGCAGATGGTTGGGTGATGGTTGATAAGCATACTCTTATTCACAAGACATATCCAAATATCTTGAGTCTGGGCGATGTGGCGGGCATACCTACGAGCAAGACCTCGGCAGCAGTAGGCAAGCAGTTGCCTATCGCAGTGGAGAACCTTATCGCGCTGATGGAGGGTCGCACCCCTGAAGCGCATTATAACGGCTATGCCGCCTGCCCAATCGTTACGGACTACGGTCACGTTCTGATGTGTGAGTTCGACTACGACAAGAAACCACAGATTACATTCCCACTCTCGTTGCTCGATATGTCGAAGGAGCAGTGGGTCGCTTGGCTCCTGAAGGTTTACGCCCTGAAGCCAATCTACTTCAACCTGATGTTGAAGGGTCTTTATTAGTGAAAACTATAGTTTAATTATAATAGTTTTAGTAAATTAATAAAATTTATTACAAAGAGTACCGACCCGCCTTACAGAGTCGGTACTTTTTTATTTTTTGTTGGGGAAGGATTTTTTTAGGTGGCGGTATTCTCTCTCTGAGAGGGGTTGAACCCAGCCGTGACGCATATGGGGCGCGGAGAGGGTGACCTCCTGCCAGTGGGGGCTGTCGAGCGCGGGAGCCTTATACATCACATAGCGGTGAGGGTAGCGCTCGGTGTAGAGGTACCACTCCTTACCATCGGGCGAGGGTACGACAGTAGGAGCTTCGTGCCACGAAGGGGTGATGGCTACGCCTGGGTTTGACCAACCCTCGGTGAGGCTCTTGGATGTTGCCACGCGGATGGTCTTACCCGTAGGGCAGTGGGTGAATTTATTTGGCCAGCGCTCATCCTTAATGATGGCGTAGTAGGTTCCCTTATGCTCCTTGATTATCACGTCGATGGTCGCCATATCGCTATCCGAGCCTGTGAAATCGAAGAGCTTGCGAGGCTTGGTGAAGGTGTTGAAATCCTTGGTTAATATATAAAAGGTACGTTTTGTCATCCACTCGCTCTCGTTGCCATCCTTACCCGTAAGACCTACGTGCCAGGTGATGATATACTGGCGGCTCTTTTTGTCGTAGAAAATCTTGGGGGCGCCGTAGCAATAGACATCATTTGCGTAGCCCTGGTCGCTAACGTCGAAGTGCTCCAACTTCAATGGTCGCTCCTTCCACTCAACCAAATCCTTGCTATAAAAGAGTACAGGCTGGCGGGGAATGGAGCCTGTAGTGAGCGAAATCATATAATATATTCCTCCCTTGCCGCGACTTATAGTAGGATGACCGAAGTAGTTGGGTGCCACAATTTTACCATCGTTGAGCTGCTCCCAATGGATGCCGTCACGCGAGAGTGAGTAGAACAATCGGGCGTAGTTGTCGTTTGTCATATGTGCAAATAGATAACCGCCTTTGGTTTGTCTGTGGTTACGGGGTTGTTGTTTTGCCACGAGGGGCAGCGTAAGAAGCAAAAGAGCTGCGAGAGTGGAAAAAAGCTTTTTCATAAGGTTGGTTTTTGGTGTTAATATCTTAAACAAAGATACGAAAATTATGTTGATAAGCGTGATGAAAGGTGTTGAGAAATTTTAAGAAATATTTTTGCCCGAAACCCTTGTCAAAACGTAAGTCGCTATGGTACAAATAGGGTTATCATTTTGCAAATTTTTAAGTAAAAAAATGTTATCAAAATTAAAACTTTTTATTAACCCTTTTCAGGGTGTTGTTTGGTGATAAAAAGTAGGTGTTGATATGTGGATAAGTGTGTAGGATGTGGTGTTAATTTTAATTTTTTTTTCTTTTGTTTTGATTATAAAATATTGAGATATAGAAATTTAAGAAGTTATAAAAATTTTGTTGAAAGGATGTTGAGAGGTGTTAGAAATTATTTTTCAAAAAACTTATAAACACTATGAACAGCTATTCTTATTATTATATTTTTTTATTTAATATTTATAAAAAGTAAAAATCAATAGAAAAATAGTGTCGATAACTTGCACGAAAATTCCCGCCCGAAAAGTTGCAAACCGCCCCCGCGAAGTATTATCTTTGTGAGAGCAAAGAGAAAAGATGAAAGATGAAAGATGAAAGATGAAAGATGAAAGATGAAAGATGAAAGAGATTTTCCCTTCGCCCGTTGGTCTCCTCCCTAATATAGGGGAGGAATATAAAAAGAAAACAAATAGAAAAAAGAGATAAAAAATTCAACCTTAAAAACAAATCATTATTGATTATGAAAAAATTACTCTTATTACTAACCTTCTTTTTATTTGCGACAAGTAGTGTTTTTGCAGGGCATAAGCTATTTTCGGCGGGAAAGAGTCGCTACTCGATAGTGGTGTGTGACAATGCTTCGAAGTCGGAAAAGAGTGCTGCCGAAGAGCTTCAGAATTACCTAAAACAGATTTCGGGAGTAGAGTTACCCATAATGAGTGAGAAGGAAGTAAAGAAAAATGAGCCTCATATCTTTGTAGGTTACTGTGACAAGTATGGCAAGATGCTTGGTGTGGAGTCTCCAGCTGAAGGTGATGAGGGTTTTACCTATCGCAACGTGGGTAAAAACATATGGATATATGGCGGTAAGCAGCGCGGTACGATGTATGGTGTTTATACATTCCTTGAGCGTGAGTTCGGCATCAGATGGTACACCAAGGATTGCACCAAAGTACCCGAGGCGAAGAGTTGGAAGTTCTCGGAGCTAAATCATAGAGAGAAGCCCGCTGTGGGTATTCGTCAGATGGATTACTTCGATGCGCAGGATGCAGCTTTTCTGGCGCACAACAAGGTGAACTCCATCTGGAACTCGCAGGTGAATGATTATGGTAATTTAGTGGGCTACTGGCGATGCCATACTTTTGAGCACTTTGTAAACTCAAACAAATATTTTGATTCTCACCCAGAGTATTTCAGTCTGCGTGACGGTGAGCGCAAGCCCTACACGCAGCTATGCCTTACAAACCCCGATGTGCTGGAGCTTTGCCGAAAGGGTATGTTGCAGGTAATCAAGGAGTTTCCAAACTATTGGGTGTATAGCCTTTCGCAGAATGATAATCAGAATTACTGCCAGTGCGAGAAGTGTACCGAGATAGCCAACCGATATGGCGGTCAGTCGGGTCTGCTGTTGTGGTTTGTAAATCAGGTGGCAGATGTAGTGAAGGAGCACCACCCCGACAAGCATATCTCCACCTTTGCATACCAATATACGCGCGGTGTACCTACTGGAATCACCCCACGCGACAATGTGGTTATACGCCTGTGTAGCATTGAGTGTTGCTTCGGTCATCCGCTTTCAGAGTGCGACCACAACAAGCCATTTATGGAGGATATAAGGAAGTGGAAGGATGTTGCGGGAAAACTATTTATATGGGACTATGTGACCAATTTCCGCCAGTACCTCGCGCCATTCCCAAATTTCAATGTCCTTGCGCCCAATATCAAGACCTTTATCGACCACAATGTGATAGGAATTTATGAGGAGGGTCAGTATCAATCTACGGGAGGCTCGTTTGCCGATTTGCGCACCTGGGTATTGAATAAACTTCTGTGGAATCCCGAGCAGGATACAATGGCTCTGGTGGATGATTTTATTGGTGGATATTACGGTGCGGCAGCCCCTTATGTGAAGAAGTATTTCAACCTTTGTCACAAGCAGCTAAAGGATGATATGGTGCTGGATATCTACTATGTGGAGAACCATCCAATCTTTAGCGAGGAGTTTTTGAAGCGTGCAAATAAGCTTGTTGACAAGGCTTGCGAAGCGGTTGAAAATGAGAGTGATGAACTTAAATACCGAGTTGATTTAGTGCGCCTGCAAATGAAGTATCTTCACCTTGTTCGTAAGCCACACGAGGCACTTGAGGATGGCACTTATGACTACTTTGTTGATTTCATCCGCCGCCACAAAATTCGTGTTCTTGAGTGGGAGGATGTTGAGGGCTGGATACGTTGGTATAACAAAACCTATCTCGGTCGTGAGTAGTGAAAAATAGCAGACTGCAAGGTCTGCTGTTTTTTTTCTCGATAAAAAAGTAAAACATATTATTAAGTATAAATTACTTTAATATTTGTTGTTCAAGTAAAAAATACCTAAATTTGGGGGATTATTTTCATTTTATGAGGATAAGCCAGTAAAAGAAACGAGTAAAACAAAAATATTATGTCAGAGAAGAAATTTAAGCGTTATCTTATCACCTCGGCACTACCCTATGCCAACGGTCCTGTGCACATCGGTCACCTGGCGGGCGTTTATGTGCCATCGGATATCTATGCACGTTATCAGCGTCTGAAGGGTAATGATGTTATCTCGGTGTGCGGTAGTGACGAGCACGGTGTGCCCATCACAATCAAGGCGCGCAACGAGGGTATCACCCCACAGCAGGTGGTGGATCGCTACCACGCTATCATAAAGGATGCCTTCCAGCGTCTGGGTATGTCGTTTGATATCTATTCGCGTACATCATCCTCTACTCACCGCGAGACAGCATCGGCATTCTTCCGTAAGCTCTACGAGGAGGGTAAGTTCATCGAAAAGACCTCGGAGCAGTTCTACGACGAGGAGGCAAAGACCTTCCTTGCTGACCGTTATATCGTAGGTACCTGCCCTCGCTGCCAGAGCGAGGGTGCTTATGGCGACCAGTGCGAGAAGTGCGGCTCAACACTCTCACCAGATGAGCTTATCAACCCAAAGTCGAAGTTGTCGGGTGCTGTGCCTGTGAAGAAGGCTACAAAGCACTGGTATCTGCCTTTGGATCAGTATGATGCGTTCCTGCGTGAGTGGATTTTGGAGGGTCACAAAGAGTGGAAGTCAAATGTATATGGTCAGTGTAAGAGTTGGCTCGACACAGGTCTTCAGCCACGTGCCGTAAGCCGCGATTTGGATTGGGGTATACCTGTGCCTGTTGAGGGCGAGGAGGGCAAGGTTTTGTATGTGTGGTTTGATGCGCCTATCGGCTATATCTCTGCTACTAAAGACCTTACACCTGATTGGGAGAAGTATTGGAAGGACGAGGAGACCAAGATGGTTCACTTCATTGGTAAGGATAACATCGTGTTCCACTGCATCGTGTTCCCATCAATGTTGAAGGCGCACGGCGACTATATCCTGCCAGAGAATGTGCCAGCCAACGAGTTCCTGAACCTTGAGGGCGACAAGATTTCGACCTCGAAGAATTGGGCTGTGTGGTTGCACGAGTACCTCGACGAGTTCCCAGGCAAGGAGGATGTATTGCGTTATGTATTGTGCGCAAACGCTCCCGAGACCAAGGATAACGACTTCACGTGGAAGGACTATCAGGCACGCAACAACAACGAGCTGGTTGCTATTTTGGGTAACTTCGTAAACCGCGCTTTGGTGCTTACCCAGAAATACTATTCTGGGGCTGTTCCTGCGCTTGGCGAGCTTACCGACTACGACCGTGCCACCATCGAGGAGTTAAGCGGAATAAAGGCCTCTTTGGAGGCAAATATCGAGGGTTATCGTTTCCGCGAGGCATTGAAGGATGCAATGAACTTCGCCCGTATCGGTAACAAGTACCTCGCCGACACAGAGCCTTGGAAGGTTGTCAAGACTGACCCCGAGCGTGTGAAAACAATCCTGAACATAGCTTTGCAGATTACCGCCAACGTGGCAATCGCCATCGAGCCATTTATGCCATTTAGCGCGGCGAAGATTAACAATATGTTGAATATCAATAAGTTGGGTTGGGAAGAGTTAGGTTCAATGTCGCTTATCGCTGCCGACCACACAATTGGTAAGCCCGAGCTTTTATTCGAGAAGATTGAGGATGATGTGATTGAGGCACAGCTTAAGAAGTTGGCTGATATCAAGGCTGCCAATGCTGCTGCTGCCGCTGCCGAGCACGTCACAGAGCAGAAGGAGGAGATTACATTTGACGACTTCCAGAAGATGGATATCCGTGTATCAACCATCCTCGCTGCCGAGAAGGTTGCCAAGACAAAGAAGCTGCTGAAGCTTACAGTTGATACAGGTATCGATAAGCGTACCATCGTGTCGGGTATTGCCGAGCACTTCACTCCAGAGGAACTTGTTGGTCGTCAGGTACTTGTGCTTGTAAACCTCGCCCCACGCGAGCTTAAGGGCATCGAGTCGAAGGGTATGATTTTGATGGCGGAGGATGCAAGCGGTAAGCTGGAGCTTTTAGCCCCAGGAAATGCAACCAATAACGGCGCAATAGTAGGATAAAATTTCCTAATTTTACTCTTTTGGCATCTGGCTTGATTTCGGGTTGCTCACATACGCCAAAGTATACTCCGCACCCTCAATCTGCGACCAGCTTCAAAATAGTTAAAATTATGATAATTTTATAAAAAGAAAATAAATTTTGAATTATGAAAAACATTGATTGGAGCGCGTTGGGATTTGATTATTTCAAGACCGATATTAACGCACGAGCATATTATAAGGATGGTAAATGGAGCGAGTTGGAATATACCGACGACGAATATATCCAGATGCATATGTCAACCACCTGCCTCCACTACGGTTTGGAGTGCTTCGAGGGTTTGAAGGCTTTTCGCGGTGTGGATGGTAAGGTGCGCCTGTTCCGTGCTGACGAGAACGCCAAGCGTATGCAGTCATCAGCACGCAAACTCTGCCTGCCAGAGCCATCGGTTGATATGTTTGTAGAGGCTTGCTACGAGGTTGTGAAGCGCAATATCGACTATGTACCTTCGTATGAGTCGGGCGCATCGCTCTATCTCCGCCCTGTATTGATTGGTACAAAGGTTGGTTTGGGTGTGAAGGCATCGCACGAGGCTATGTTTATCGTATTCTGCTCGCCTGTTGGCGCTTACTTCAAGGGCGGTATGAAACCTATCAAGGTTATCGTTGACCGTATGCAGGACCGCGCTGCTCCACGTGGAACAGGTGACACCAAGGTGGGTGGAAACTACGGTTCAAGCATCCTTTCGGGTGAGAAGGCGCACACTTTGGGTTACTCAAATGTGATGTATCTCGATGCGGTTGAGCATAACTATATCGAGGAGTGTGGTGCGGCTAACTTCTTTGGTATCAAGGATGGTAAGTATATCACGCCAAAGTCGCCATCTATCCTGCCTTCAATCACAAATAAGAGTCTGCGCACGCTTGCCGAGGATATGGGTTTGCAGGTCGAGGAGCGCCCTGTGCCTGTGTCGGAGCTTGCATCGTTCGAGGAGGCTGGTGCTTGCGGAACGGCGGCTGTCATCTCCCCTATCGGTTATATTTTCGACCTCGACACTGACGAGAAAATTACCTATGGCGATGGCGAGACTGTCGGTGCAACTTGCCTGAAACTCTACAACGCTTTGCAGGATATCCAGTATGGTCGCGCCGAGGATAAGTTCGGCTGGACTTTGGAAGTTAAGTAAAATTGATATACTTAATATAAATAGTTCCACGTGGAACAGGAAAGATGAAAGATGAAAGATGAAAGAGGGAAAATCTCTTTGCTCTTTCATCTTTTATCTTTGCTCTATCTTCCGAACTTTATCAGCAAGACATTGATATCTGCTGGGCTTACACCTGGTATGCGCGATGCTTGACCGATGGTGTGAGGTCTGATTTTGGAAAGTTTTTGGCGGGCCTCAATCGTCAGTGCGTTCATCTCGTTGAAGTCAAAACTATCGGGAATGATGATATTTTCCAGTCGGCGCAGCTTCTCGGCAAGCAATTTTTCGCGCTCGATATATCCGCGATACTTGATTTGTATCTCTGCCTGCTCGATAATTTCGGCTGTTATGTTATTGGCTGTGATAAATTTTTTCACTCTTGGCAGCTCCTCAATCAGCTCGCTGAATGAAAATTCGTTGCGTGCAATGAGAGCATATAGCTTTCTACCCTGCGTTGGAGCCTCCAAATTTTTCATTTTTAAAACGCTCTCAATTTCCGATATTTTGACACTGTGTTCGTGCGCAAAGGAAATAAGCGAAAATACGAGTGATTTTTTTTCGACAAATTTTTCCCAATTTTTCTCCGTCACAAGTCCAATTTCGTGACCAAGTGGAGTCAATCGCAAATCGGCATTATCCTGTCGGAGCAAAATTCTGTACTCGGCACGCGAGGTGAACATACGATATGGCTCATCGACACCCTTCGTCACAAGGTCGTCAATCAGCACGCCGATGTATGCCTCGTCACGCTTCAGCACTATCGGCTCGCTACCCCTGAGCTTGCGGTGAGCATTTATGCCCGCCATAAGACCCTGCGCTGCCGCCTCCTCATATCCCGTTGTGCCGTTCACCTGACCCGCAAAGTAGAGGTTTTCGACGAGCTTGGTCTCCATCGTGTGGCGCAGCTGCGTGGGTGGAAAGTAATCATACTCGATGGCGTAGCCAGGACGAAAGACGTGCGCACCCTCCAATCCGCGTATCTTGCGCAGCGCCGCGAGCTGTATCTCCTGTGGCAGCGATGAAGAGAAGCCGTTGATGTAATACTCGTTACTCTCCCACCCCTCGGGCTCCAGGAAGAGCTGGTGCTGCTCCTTGTCGGCGAATGTTCGCAGCTTGTCCTCGATGCTCGGACAGTAGCGAGGTCCTATGCCGTGAATGGTGCCGTTAAAGAGGGGCGAGCGGTCAAAACCTGTGCGGAGCGTTGAGTGAACATCTGCCGAGGTATAGACCAAATAACAAGGTTTTTGTTCTTTAACTGCTTGAGTATCAGTTGAAAAGGAAAATTTCGAAGGCTCTGCATCACCCTCCTGCACCTCCATCACCGAAAAGTCAATCGAGCGCGCATCGATACGTGCAGGCGTGCCTGTTTTCATTCGTCCCGCCTCGAAGCCGAGCCGCACGAGGCACTCCGTGATACCCTTTGAGGCTGCATCGGCTGCCCTGCCACCCTCGGCGCTCTGCTCGCCGCAGTGCATAATGCCCGAGAGGAACGTGCCCGCCGTGAGGATGATTGCCTCGGCGCGGAACTCCACGCCCATAGCCGTTTTTAACCCTTTTACGCGCCTTTTTCCGCCCTCCTCTATCGTTATAAGCTCAACGGCAGAGTCTTGCCAGATGAAGAGATTTTGCTCGTTTTCCAGCTCCTTGCGCCACAGGCGTGAGAAGAGCTCCTTGTCGCACTGCGCACGCGGACTCCACATCGCCGCACCCTTCGAGCGGTTGAGCATACGGAATTGGATGGTCGAGAGGTCGGTGATGACTCCCATACGACCGCCCAAAGCGTCTATCTCTCTCACTATCTGACCTTTAGCCACACCGCCAACGGCAGGGTTGCACGACATAGCGGCAATCTTCTGCATATCCATCGTCACAAGCAGCGTGCGTGAGCCAAGGCGTGCCGCCGCAGCCGCCGCCTCGCATCCCGCGTGTCCTGCGCCGATGACGATGATGTCGTAGGTGTAGAGGTCGTTATTTGGTTGAATACAAGACATAATTTAATTCAAAATTAAGAATTCAAAATTCAAAATTATTGGGCTGACGCTCGGTAATATTTACAAAAAATATCGTTGTCAGTCTTAAACTTCTTTTAATGGTTTTGTCAAACTTAAAAATAAAAAAATCAATCTTGATTTTGAATTTTGAATTTTGAATTTTGAATTAGAAACTGCTCCTCCAGCAGCTTCAGATACTTATCCTCCTTGCGGTGCATCTGTCGCTCGGCGCGAGGTGTCTTGTCCTTCTGACCGCACAGGTGGAGCACGCCGTGAGCGATGATGCGGTGCATCTCGTTGGTCTTGGTGGTGCCATATATTCGTGCATTGTCCGCCACAGTCTCCACGTCGATAAATACATCGCCAGCAACCACCCTGCTACCCTTTCTGTCGCTGTAATCGAAGGTGATGATGTCGGTGAAGTAGTCGTGCCCGACGAAGTCGATGTTCATCTTGCGGTGCACCTCCGACGAGCAGAATATGTAGTTTATATCGCCCGCAGTATAGCCTTCCGCCTCGGCAATCGCTGCCACCCAGCGTGCTATGCGGCGCTTCTCGCGCAAGCGATACTCTATCGAATCGTTGTAGTAACGTATCATTGTTTTAATATTTATTGTGAACACACAATTCTTACTTTTTCTTAAAGCAGTCGGCGGCGCGCATAGTCTCCTTGGGGTTGGGGGAGTAGATGCCGAAGACCATCTTGTGTTCGGGTTGCATCGTGCTTAGATTCATTGACGAGCCGATGGTGCCAATGCGTTGATTCTTACCAACTTTAGCGTTCTTCTCGACCGTAACACTCTCCAGATTAGCGTACGAGGTGATATACTCGCCGTGAGCCACAAAGACATCGTACTGACCCGATATGCGGTTGCGCTTGACCTCGACAACCTTGCCATCGTAGATGGTGGTCACCGCAGCCCCCTTGCGCGCGGTAATCTCCGCCATATTACCCTTATAACGGCGCACCGTGCCACCCTCAACGGGGAGGTTAAGGTTAGAGGTTGTGCGCGAGAACGAAGCACCCTCCTTATTGCCCTTGGTGAGCTTACGCAGCTCGTCGATGGCGGCATCCAGACGCTCCTCGCTCTCGAGCTTCTCCCTCAGCGCAGCCTTCTCCTTGGTGGAGAGTTGATTCATCGTGCGCTGTGCCGACTTGACATCCTTCTGCAGCTTGTCGCGCTGCGCCACAGCCTTACCCTTGACAGAGTCGAGCTTATGACGGCGCTCGGCAAGCGTGGTCTGTTGCTCCTCGAGCGCCTTACCCAGCGAGTCGATGCGGTGCAGACGTGCCGCACGCAGGCTCGCCACAGCGCGTATGTTGGCTATGCGGCGGGCGATGTCGGTGAAGCTCTCCGACGCCAGGATGTATGTCGCGTAGTTGTTCTGACGATAATTGCGGTACGCCTCACGCACCATCTCGGCGTACTTCTCGCGCTCGGTGTCGTACTCCTCGCGCGTTTGGGTTATCATATTGTCATTCAGCGCGATATTCTTCTCGATAGAGAGTATCTCGCCCTCGGTGCGCGAGAGCAGAGTGTTGCGCGAGTTAATCTGCTTGGTGATGGTACGCATACGCTTCAGGGCGTTGGACTTATCCTCCTTAATCTCCTTCAGGCGCAGTTCATCCCTGGCGAGCTGCTCCTCCAGCTCCTCGACAACCTTGCGTTGCTGGGCGATGCGCGCCTTCTCCTCTGCGGTAAGCTCCTCCTTCTGGGCATAGACTACCTCTGCCCCAAGAGTCAGAGCCAGCAGAAAGAGTATTTTAAGTAGGGTTTTCATCACTCTGCGGGTGGTGTTTTAAGTTTTGCCATTCTCGTCTCAACCTCCTGGGGGTCGGCACCCGCATCGAGCGCCTTGCGCCAATAGGTCTCCGCCATAAACTTCTCGCCCAGGGCGTAGAGTATATCGCCATAGTGCATCATCAGCGCCTCGCTGCCCGTCGTGTCGAGCATAAGAGCCTTGCGTTGCACGTTGCGCGCCTCCTCGTAGCGACCCAGCCCATACAACACCCAGGCGTGGGTGTCCAGATAGGTGGAGTTGTTCTGCTCCAGAACTATCGCACGTGAGGACATCACCAGCGCACGCTCAAGGTCGCTGCCCTGCTCGCTCAGGAAGTAGGCGTAGTTGTTGAGTACCATAGCATTATCCGCCCAGAGCGCAAGCGCCTTGTCGTAGGCATCGAAGCACAGCTCCATAGCTTTCTGGGGCTTCAGCTTTACGGGATATGCCGACGTGTCGCGCTTGATTTTAGCCTTCAGCTGCGCGGCTCGACGCTCGGCAATGGCGTGGTAGGTGTCGCCCACATATCCCCACAGCTCGCCTTGCAGGGTGTCGCTCTCGGTGAGGGTCATAGCCTCGTGGAAGCTATCTATGGCGCCCGTAAGGTTGCCCTTGATATATTGGCGGTTAGCCTTGCGGATAAGCAGCTTGGGGTCCTCGGGGAAGCGCTCCATAGCCCGCTGCACATAGTAATCGACCGAGTCGGGGCGTTGCAGGTAATCCTCGATGTCGATGACCGCCATATAGTAATCCATCTGCGGCGGCTCGCTCGAAAGGTGATTCTTGAAGTGGATGAGGGCGTGGTCGAAATCTCCGCTTGCCAGCAGATGGTCGCCATAGAGGTCGATGACGCTCTTCTCATCGGGATAGTGTATCATCAGCGTCTGCGCCAGCGAGCCGATGACGTAGAAGTGGTTGCCGTAGAAGTTACGGTCAACGGTGAGTTTCTTATACAAATCCACCTTACGCTCAAGCGGATAGCCCTCCTGCGCGAAGAGCAGCTTCAGCGAGGCGAGGTAGCCGTTGGTGTCGTGGCGGCGTGAGCAGAAATCGGCGTAGGTAGTGAGCGCATCAATGCTCGTAGAGTCCATACGGATAGCCTGCTGCAACGTCACATTTGCCAGCGAGTCACGCCCTGCGGCGGCATAGGTCTGACCCAGCGAGAGGACATTATCCACCTCATAGGGAGCCTCATTGAGAGCCTGCTGCGCCTCCTCGATGGCACGGTCCATCTGGTTGGTGCGGATGAGCAGGTGGCGCTTCATCTGCGAGAGCTGGCTTATCTTGCCAAAGCGCACCTCTGCCGAGTCGAGCGTAGCGATAGCCGAGTAGGGCTGTTTGCGTTGCTGATAGAGGATGGAGAGGATGCGGTAGTGGTCGGGGTTGTTCTTATCCTCCTTGATGAGTTTTTGGAAGATGGGCAGCGCGGCATCATACTCGCCACCTATGGCGAGTGTCTGACCGTAAAGACCCATATACCAGCGCGATGTGGTGTCCTGCTCATAAGCCTTGCGGGCGTGGTGGATGGCACGACGCACATCCTGTTGCAGGTAGTGTGACGCAAGCTCATAGTGCGCGGGGGCGTAGGTGGAGTCAATCTCCAGCGCCTCCTTCAGCAGCGGCAACGCCTTGAGCGTGTCGTCGTGGATGGCAAGAGCCTTCAACGCATCGGTGTACTTGTAGGTTGCGCGCAACGAGTCGGGGATGATAAGTTTGGGCTTATCATCGGGCACAGTGGCATAAGCCAATGGTGCGAGAAACACCAGGCTTATCGCAATGCTTGTCAGTATATGTAAAAATCTTACTCTCAAGGTCGTAATATCTCCTTCTTCTTAACCCAGTAAAAACGTGGGCGGTATGTTGTTACATCTTCAGCCTGCTGGCTAAAAACGCTCGTATTGACATTGTAGGTCACAAGTATCCTACCGTTCTTCTCGAACTGGGGGTGCGCCATAGCGTTGTATGTGAACAAATCCTTTATCTCCTGCTCCTTGGTTCGCAGAATGAGCTTCTGATTGCGCCAAGGTCCCCAAGGATTATCGGCAATAAACGTATATACCTTACCCGAGTTAAATTGCTTATGCTGGGTGAGTAACACGTATTTGTTCTTCAACTTAAAGACGTTGAATTGCGATGATATGGCTACCCCATCGGTGCCCTCCATCTTCACCGCCTGTGTATGGTCTTTGCTCCATCCGCTGCCTGTGTAGTACTCCCACTCGGTGAAGAGTTTGTCGTGGGTCGTACGCGCCACATAGGCGTGGGCGATAGGGTTCCAGTCGTTGCGCTCATCCACCTGGGCGTATATGTAGATGTAGTCGCCATCGTTCATCGCCGCCATACCGTAATGCACCTCGCTCGCGCCTGGGAATGGAATCTTCTCGTTACGCAGAAGCCTCAAAGAGGGCAACTCATACTCCAGCAGATGAGTCTCCTTGTAACGAAAGCCCCACATACCTTCACCGCCCTGATACATAAGGGTTTGGAAGATATATAACTTGTTTTCGCTCACGAATCCGTGACCAGGCCAATACCACCACTTGCCTTCATCCGTTACACCAGGAGGCACGGCTGCTGACGAGTGCTTGCCCTGCACATCACTTATGGAACTCACCTTGCCATTGTCGTAGATGTGGTAGGTGTTGCGGTACATATGAAAGCCCTTTGTACGTTTGCCGTTGGTCACCTCGCCCGTGTAGCTGTCACCCATCAGGAATATGGAGCGTCCATCGGGCAAGAGAATAGAGTACATTCCATCTCCCTCGGTAACACCCGCCTTATCCTGTATTATCTTGCTGGCGATAACCTTATCCTCTACCGCCGTAGGCTCTTTAATATGCTTTGCTAAAGGTTGCGCCTGCACAGCGATTGGAGCGAGGAGCAAAAAGCTCATCACCAGAAAAATAAGCCTATTTTTCAATTCAAAATTGAATAATGCGTTTTGCTTCATTTATCCTCCACTTCATCCCCAGACTAACCTTTAGGTTAGGCGATGGGAATCTACCGCTAATTTAAGAAATTAAATTTCTTTTTACCACCTTTTGCCGCCAAAAGGTGGAGCCAAAACCGCACGGTGATAAATTTTCGGGCTCGTAGCTTGCCGTCGGTAAAATGGTTGCTTCGCACTTTTGAGGGATCAAAAGGTCACCATTTCTTAACCCTCCGTCTGCGCTACGACCTTCTTCCGAAAATTCATCTGCCGTGATTGTTACTGTCACCAACAGATGACTTTCAAAAAGTCTCCGACGCATCTTTCCTCTTTGAACTTTGCTCTTTGCTCTTTTCTCCTACAACGCCGAGTCGAACTGGTGCAGGAAGCGGACATCGTTCTCGAAGTAGAGGCGCAAATCCTTCACGCCGTACTTCAACATTGCGATACGCTCAACACCCATACCAAAGGCGAAGCCAGAGTACTTCTTTGAGTCAATGCCGCTTGCCTCCAGCACGTTAGGGTCAACCATACCGCAACCCATAATCTCCAGCCAGCCTGTACCCTTACATACGTTGCAGCCCTTGCCGCCGCAGAGGTTACAGCTCACATCCACCTCTGCCGATGGCTCGGTGAATGGGAAGTATGATGGACGCATACGGATGGTAGCCGACTCGCCGAACATCTCCTTGGCGAAGTAGAGGATAGACTGCTTCATATCGGCAAACGACACGCCCTCGTCGATGTAAAGACCCTCCACCTGATGGAAGATGCAGTGTGCGCGGTAGGAGATAGCCTCGTTACGGAACACACGACCTGGGCATACGATGCGGATAGGTGGCTTCTGGTGGTCCATAGCGCGCACCTGAATTGATGAGGTGTGGGTACGCAGCAGCAAATCCTTCACATTTGGCTCGTTTGACTGCTTCTCCACAAAGAATGTATCCTGCATATCGCGTGCAGGGTGAGAGAGAGGAAAGTTCAGCGCCGAGAATACGTGCCAGTCGTCCTCAATCTCGGGACCCTCAGCTACGGTGTAGCCCAGGCGAGAGAAGATATCAACAATCTGGTTCTTCACAATAGAGATTGGGTGACGTGTGCCGTCAGCTGCTGCCGAACCTGGGCGGGTCATATCCTCCACAGCCGCAACCTTCACGCCTGCGCCACTGCCGAGCGATGACTTCAAGGTGTTGATGCGCTCCTGCGCCGCCTGCTTCAGGGCGTTAATCTTCTGACCCAGCTCGCGCTTCTGCTCTGCTGGCACCTGCTTGAACTCCTCCATCAGGGCATTCAGCGCACCCTTCTTACCGAGGATTTTGATGCGGAACTCCTCCACCTCGGCAGCCGTTGTGGGGGCAAATGACTCCACCTCGTGGAGCAATGAGTTAATTTTCTCTATCATTGTAATTTTGTATTTTATATATTTTTCGATAATTTTGCATTAGTACGGTATATATAACGTGCAAAGTTAAGTAAAAAATATGAAAACAACCCGTTTTTTTCCACTATTTGCACTACTGCTGGCGGTGCTTTTTTCGACTTTTGAGGCTTTTGCCATCGAGGCGATGAAAAAAAATATGGTCGAAAAGGATTTTTTTGTGGCTCAACCCGACTCGGTTGGGACTCCTCGATTTGCCCCTGCGGAGGGTAAGGTGGGTCTGGTGCTGGCGGGTGGCGGCGCAAAGGGATTTTACCATATAGGCGTGATTAAAGCGCTGGAGGAGAATAATATACCGATAGACTATGTGGCAGGTACGTCGATGGGTGCTATCATCGGTGCGCTCTATGCTGCGGGCTACACGCCAGAGCAGATGGAGGAGTTGGTACTCTCGGGTCAGGTGGAGAAATGGGCGATGGGAACGATTGATAAAAAGTATCGCTACTACTACCTTGAGCGACCCAACTCGCCCTCGCGACTGTCGATATATCTCGATGTGAAGCAAGACTCGGTGAGAAACAAAAACTCGCTCAACCTCGCTCTGCCCCACGCCTTTATCGACACCTCACAGATTGACCTTGCGCTGGTGGAGCTCTTTGCCCCTGCTACGCAGGCGTGTGGTGGTGACTTCAACCGCCTGATGGTGCCTTTTATGTGTATCTCGACCGATATGAACGCCCACGAGGCGGTGCGTATGCGCGAGGGCGATTTGTCCTTCGCGGTGCGTGCTTCGATGGCATATCCGATGGCGTATCGCCCCGTGACCGACAGTAAGGGGCGTGTGCTGGTCGATGGCGGATGTTACGATAACTTCCCTTGGCAGCCGATGAAGGAGGAGCTTGCACCCGATTTTATCATTGGCTCGGTATGCCTTGAGAGTAAGCAGGTTGCGCGCCCCGACTCATCTATCGAGACGCAGGTGATGGCGCTGGTTACGATGCCTACGGACTATGTTCTTCCCGAAGAGGATGGTGTGACCATCTTCCGCAATGTCGATTTCAGCGTCTTTGACTTCAAGGCGGGCGCGAAGATTATCGAGCAGGGATATAAGGATGCCCTCCAGCAGATGAGCGTGCTGAAGGAGCGCATAACAGCGCGCCGCACAACGGAGGAGCTTGCGGCAATGCGAGAAAAATTCCTCGCCTCGTGCCCCGAGCTGCGTGTGGGCGAGCTGCGTGCCGATGGTCTGCGTAAGCGACAGAGGGAGTATGCGCGTGTGCTGGTGGGTATGGATAAGTACCGCGACACCACCAAGCGCGAAAATCTGACGATGGCGGAGATGAAGGATAAGTACCTCACGCTGATGGCTTCGGGCAACTTCACATCGAGTGGCTTCCCGCAGATTAAGTATGACTCTCTGCATCAGGACTTTTCGGTGGGGTTGAATCTCTCGTCAAAGCCAAATGTGCGCTTCCTCATAGGCGGAAACGTATCCTCGACGGCATTCAACCAGGCATTCCTGGGATTTAACTATACACGTCTTTCGCGCACCTCGCAGAATGTCTCTGCCGACCTCTTCCTGGGTCCTGTGTCGAGCATTGCGAAGGTGGGAGGCAGATCTATCTTCCTGAAGAAGAAACCGATGTATTTCGACTATTCGGTCGAGGCGTCGTGGCTCTCTACATTGCGTGGTACATTCGGCAAGATTACCCCTTCGTTCAGCGCTATCGAGGCGCGCACAATCGAGACCTTCGCCCACGCGGGTTTTGGTATGGTGATGACCCAGAAGAGCATCTTCGAGATGTCGGTGAATACGGGATTTAACTTCTTCTCATACCAAGCCCCTTATGACGAGCCCGACAGCCCGCATACGCACGACCGCTTCCGCTTTGTGGCGGGCGAGATGAAGATTGAGCGCAGCACACTCGACAAGATGAGCTTCGCCACGCAGGGCACACGCCTCGCACTCTCAATCATAGGCGTGCACGGACGCGACAGATATGAGAATGAGGCACTTAACGCGCTGGGCGAGTATGCCTATGAGCAGCGCTCGTGGGTGGGCGCGAAGTTCCAATGGGAGCACTATCCGAGCAATTGGGCGCAGTCGTGGTTCTCGATGGGATATAACTTCGAGGCGGTCTGGACCAACCACCCCGACTTCGCGAATAACTACTCCACTACGCTCTCCTCGCCACGCTATACGCCCATCGCGCACTCGAAGATGATATATATGCCCGAGTTCTTCGCCAATAGCTATGTGGCTGTGGGGGCGATGCCTACGTTCAAGTTGCGCGACAACTTCTACCTCCGCCTCGGCGCCTATGCAATGCTTCGTGACCTTGTTACATCGAAGCAGCACCTGCGTGTGAGCGACTATATGCACTACATCGGCGACCTCTCGCTCATCTACCACACCCGCCTGGGTCCCGTATCACTCTCCGCCACGAAGTACAACTTCACCACCCGCAACAACCTCTACCTGACCTTCAACTTCGGTCACCCCATCTTCGGCAACAGAGGATTGTATTATTAAAAAATGTATCAAGTTTGCGGCTTGCGAGAGGTAGATGCAATGCCTGTTTTTGGGTTAGAGAATTTTTTTTGCGTCAAGTGAAAGAATTTTGAATTTTGAATTTTGAATTTTGAATTCTATTGCGTAACTTTGTGCGCAACAAAAACCCGAGATTATGTCATTCATAGATGAAAGGGTACTCTCGACTGGTCTTACATTCGACGATGTGTTGCTTGTACCCGCCTATTCAGAAGTTATGCCGCGTACAGTCTCTACCGAGACCCGTTTTTCGCGCAATATCAAACTAAACATTCCTATTGTGTCGGCTGCGATGGATACCGTCACCGAGGCTCGTCTGGCTATCGCCTTGGCGCGTGAGGGTGGTATCGGCGTTATTCACAAGAATATGTCCATTGCCGAGCAGGCGGCTCACGTGCGCCGTGTGAAGCGTGCCGAGAGTGGTATGATTTACGATCCTATCACCATCTCGAAGGAGCAGACTGTGGGTGATGCGCTGAAGCTGATGAGCGAGAACAAGATTGGTGGTATCCCTGTGGTGGATGCCGACAATATGCTCATTGGTATCGTCACAAACCGCGACCTGCGTTTCCAGCGCGATATGGAGCGCCGCATCGAGGATGTGATGACCAAGGAGAACATCATCACCACTCACTCTACCGAGCTTGAGAAGGCGTCGGAGATTTTGCTTACAAACAAGATTGAGAAGTTGCCTGTGGTGGATGACAACGGTCGTCTGATAGGTCTTATCACATACAAAGATATTACAAAGATTCAGGATCACCCCAATGCCTGCAAGGACAAGAAGGGTCGTCTGCGTGTAGCGGCAGGTGTCGGTATCACTCCCGATGCACTCGACCGCGTGAAGGCGTTGATGGCAGAGGGTGTTGATGCGGTGGTGCTGGACTCTGCTCACGGTCATTCAAAGAATGTGGTGACTATGCTCAAGAGCATCAAGAGCAACTTCCCAGAGCTTGACGTTGTCGTAGGTAACATTGCCACAGCCGAGGCGGCGAAGTACTTGGTGGAGAATGGCGCTGACGGCGTGAAGGTGGGTATCGGTCCTGGCTCAATCTGCACAACGCGTATCATTGCGGGTGTGGGTGTGCCACAGCTCACAGCCATCTACGACTGCTCGAACGCTATCAAGGGCAGTGGTATTCCTGTTATTGCCGACGGTGGTCTGCGTTACTCGGGTGACTGCGTGAAGGCGCTGGCTGCAGGTGGCGACTGTGTGATGGTCGGCTCGATGTTTGCAGGTACGGAGGAGTCTCCAGGTGAGACTATTATATATAATGGTCGTAAGTTCAAGACATATCGCGGTATGGGTTCTATCGACGCGATGAAGGCTGGCTCAAGCGACCGTTACTTCCAGGGTGAGCAGAAGGATGCGCTCAAGCTGGTGCCCGAGGGTATCGTGGGTCGTGTGCCTTTCAAGGGCTCACTCAGCGAGACGGTGTATCAGTTGGTTGGAGGTATCCGCGCGGGTATGGGTTACTGCGGTGCACAGAACATTCCGACGCTTCAGAAAGCGAAGTTCGTGCGCATCACCTCAAACGGTGTTGTTGAGAACCACCCTCACGATATCACAATCACACGCGAGACACCTAACTACACTCGCGGAGAGTAACTACAATAAAGAGGCTCGCCACGCACTTTAGCGGGCGAGCCTCTTTGGTATAAAAGAAATGCGTTATGAAGATATTTTGTAAAATAGCTATCCTACTGCTGGGATTACAAATCTTTTGTACAAAAGCCGTAGCGCAGGATGTAGTGAAATACCAGATACCTATATCGACTAATATAAATGATGGGCGTTTTGAGTTTATCAGCTCCACAAAGTTTGCCGAGCAGGCCTTCCTGCTGGATAAGTATTCGGGCAAAGTTTGGAGAAAAACAGGTCGTGGAACATTGCAACTGGTGTCCGTAGAGAAACTTGTAGCAGTGGAAGCTGACAAGATAAACTTCCAGCTATATATGGACAATACGAACGACTGCTTTTTGCTGAATATTCACACTGGCGAATTGTGGCAATATAGTATTGATAAACTGACAAACTGGGTGTTCAAGAAATTGGAGATGCCTGCAGAATTGAAATAAAAAAGAATAGTTAAGAATCAAAAAATTATACAAGACAATGAAACAGGATATGATTGTTATCTTGGATTTGGGCAGTCACGAGAACACTGTTGTTGCTCGTGCGATCCGTGCGTTGGGTGTCTATTCAGAGATCTACCCACACGACATCACTGCCGCAGAGTTGAAGGCGTTGCCAAATGTTAAGGGTATCGTTATCAACGGTGGTAAGAACAACGTAATCGACGGCGTGGAGATTGACGTATTGCCAGAGATTTACGAGGCTGGCTTCCCAGTGATCGCTGCTGGTCACGACAAGGCGTTGTGCGAGGTGAAGCTCCCAGAGTTTACAAATGACGAGGAGGCTATCAAGGCTGCGCTTAAGTCGTTTGTGTTTGACGTATGCAAGGCAGAGGCTAACTGGAATATGAAGAACTTTGTTGCCGATCAGGTGGAGCTTATCCGCCAGCAGGTGGGCGACAAGAAGGTGCTTTTGGCACTCTCTGGTGGTGTTGATTCATCAGTTGTAGCAGCCCTTTTGTTGAAGGCTATCGGCGATAACTTGGTTTGCGTACACGTAAATCACGGTTTGATGCGTAAGGGCGAGTCAGAGGCTGTTATTGAGGTCTTCGGCAAGCAGTTGTGCGCTAACCTTGTGTATGTGGATGCTACGGAGCGCTTCCTCACAAAGCTTGAGGGTGTTGAGGACCCAGAGCAGAAGCGTAAGATTATCGGTGGCGAGTTTATCCGCGTATTCGAGGAGGAGGCACGCAAGTTGGACGGCATCGACTTCCTGGGTCAGGGAACAATCTATCCAGATATCGTTGAGAGTGGTACCAAGACTGCCAAGATGGTTAAGTCGCACCACAATGTGGGTGGTCTGCCCGAGGATTTGCAGTTTGCATTGGTTGAGCCATTGAAGCAGCTCTTCAAGGATGAGGTGCGTGCTTGCGGTGTTGAGCTCGGCTTGCCATACGAGATGGTTTACCGTCAGCCATTCCCAGGTCCAGGTCTTGGCGTACGTTGCCTGGGCGCTATCACACGCGACCGTCTGGAGGCTGTGCGTGAGTCAGACGCTATCCTTCGTGAGGAGTTCGCAAAGGCGGGTCTGGACAAGAAGGTATGGCAGTACTTCACTATCGTACCCGACTTTAAGTCAGTAGGTGTGCGTAACAACGCCCGTTCATACGATTGGCCTGTTATCATTCGCGCCGTGAATACTATCGACGCAATGACAGCTACTATCGAGCATATCGACTGGGAGATTCTGGACAAGATTACCAAGCGTATCCTCGACGAGGTACCAACCGTAAACCGCGTCTGCTACGATATGTCGCCAAAGCCATCGGCTACAATCGAGTGGGAGTAGTCAGGAAATTAGAATAGTAAAAAAGGAGTCTTTCGGGGCTCCTTTTTTGTGTCATTACCTTTTTGCAGATAGGGGGCTTAAAAACAATTCAGCCGCAATCCGAGGTGGGTTGCGGCTGATGTTTTATTGTGGTGGTGTGCGTTATAGCGAGCACTTGATTGTGCCGTGAATTTTGAGCGTTGGAGGCTCTGCCCCAGGGAGCATAGTGGTGCTGCGCTCTGCCTTCATCGAGAGGTTGTTGAAGACGATGGTCATACCTTTGTCGTCAATCTCGGTGATGGTCATTATGCCATCCGTCGTGTTATATCGCGTAGGCTTTGTCTCCATCTTGCCACGATAGAGCAGGTGGAACTCCTCGCCCTCGGCAATGTTCTCGTTCTTAAGCGCGGCGAGGTCGTCGGCGTTGAAGTTGATGTTGAGGGTCTTGCTGTCGGCGTTAATCATATTGCTTGCATCCATAGCGCGCACAGTGAGTGTGTAGTCGTACTCATAAGTCTCGGGATTCTTCTCGGCATTGTCCGTAAGGGTAATCTTCGAGGCGTAGATGCTCCACTTGGTATTGTTCACATCCAACTCGTAAATCTTCATCGTAGGGAGCGTGCTATTGCCACCATTCACACCCGTGTCGTCGTCATCGATGCACGATGAGAAAGAGACCACCGCAAGGAGTGAAAAAAGAGCAGTTAAAATCTTAATTTTCATATATTTATCAATTATTGCCAGAGGCACATTAAACAATCAGTGGCAGCGCCACAATTAAATAACGAATAACATAGTCGATTATTTTCCGCCCGCAAAGATAATGCGCGGATTTCAAATATCAAAATCGGGGGAGTGAGATTGTGAATTTATGAAAAGTGTCTATACTTGCTTGTGTTGCAAGTGATATTTTCGGCGTATGAGTAACGCATAGAAATACAGAAGTTAATAATCAAAATATAGCGTAAGTGCTCAATTAGGAGGGGAGTTGCGGAGCAAACCAAAGGGGTATAATATTAACCTCAAGCCTAATTTTGAATTTTAAATTTTGAATTTTGAATTAAATAATGCCTATCTTTGTCGTTATGGAATCGAAGATATTACAAGGATTGAATCCTGCGCAGCGCGAGGCGGTGGTGAATTATGATGTGCCGTCGCTTATCATCGCGGGGGCGGGGTCGGGTAAGACGCGTGTGCTGACATCGCGCATCGCATATATGCTGGAGCAGGGCGTAAGACCCTGGAACATACTCGCTCTGACCTTTACAAACAAGGCGGCGCGTCAGATGCGTGAGCGAATCGAGCAGATGGTCGAGGGCTCGGCATCGCGTTATATTCGTATGGGTACTTTTCACTCGGTCTTTTCGCGCATACTGCGTGAGAATGCCGAGCTTATAGGCTATCCACAGACCTTCACCATCTACGAGCCTAACGACTGCAAGAACCTGATAAAGACCATCTGCAAGGATATGAACCTGGCGGATGACAAGTACAAGCCTGCGCGTGTGCTCTCGCGCATATCCTATGCCAAGAATGCCCTCATAACCCCTGGTGCCTATGTGGCGAACACCAGCTTTGCCGCCGAGGACAGGCAGATGCAGATGCCGCAGTTTGGCGAGGTATATGCCGAGTATTGCCGCCGCTGCAAGCAGAACGGAGCGATGGACTTCGACGACCTGCTGTTGCAGACCAACATACTGCTGCGCGACCAGCCCGAGGTGCTGCGCCGTTATCAGGAGCAGTTTCAGTACATCCTGGTGGATGAGTATCAGGATACCAACTATGCCCAATACATAATCATACGCCGCCTGTCGATGTATCACGGCAGGGTATGCGTGGTGGGAGATGATGCGCAGAGCATATACTCGTTTCGCGGTGCGAAGATTGAGAACATCCTCTCGTTCCGCAACGACTACCCCTCGGCACAGACATTCAAGCTCGAGCAGAACTATCGCTCGACAAAGACCATCGTGAATGCCGCCAACTCGGTCATCGAGCACAACTCGCGCCGTATGGAGAAGAAGTGCTACTCCGAAGGCGAGGGTGGCGAGAAGATACGCATTATGCGTAGCTCGTCAGACCGTGAGGAGGGCGAGATGATAGCCACAGCCCTGCGTGAGCGTATGCGCGAGACGGGCGATGGGTGGAACGAGGTGGTGGTGTTGTACCGCACCAACAGCCAGTCGGCAATAATGGAGCAGGCGTTGCGCCGCCGAGGCATCCCATACCGCATATACAAGGGCAGCTCGTTCTACGACCACAAGGAGATTAAGGATATGTTGGCGTATATGCGTCTGGTGATAAATCCCAAGGACGACGAGGCTTTCAAGCGTGTGATAAACTACCCCGCGCGAGGCATTGGCGACACCACGCAGCAGCGCATAGGTCAGCTGGCGGAGCAGCGTGGCGGCTCGATGTGGGAGGCGGTGGATGCGCTGGTAGAGGAGGCGCAGACGCTGGGCGACCCAATGCAAAAGACCATTGCACGCAAGGTGACGGAGTTTGTCAATCTGGTGCGTGCGTTGCAGACCGAGCGCAGTGCGAAGTCGCTCTATGACTTTGGTCTGGAGGTGGCATCACGCACAGGCATCCTGGCGCAGTATCGTCAGGAGAACACGCCCGAGGCGCAGAGCGCAATAGACAACATCGAGGAGTTGCTCAACACGATGCAGCTCTTCAAGGAGCAGCGCGAGGCGGAGATACGCAACGGCGAGCGTGAGGAGTCGGAGCAGCCAACGGTGGAGGAGTGGATGCAGAATATTATGCTTCTCACAGATATGGATAACGAGGAGGAGGCGAGTGATGAGAAGGTTACGCTGATGACCGTACACTCGTCCAAAGGCTTGGAGTACAAGTATGTATATATCATCGGATGCGAGGAAAACCTCTTCCCCTCGCAGCGCGCTATGGAGTCGCCCGATGGCGTGGAGGAGGAGCGCCGACTGTTTTACGTTGCCCTGACGCGCGCCAAGTGCGAGGCTACGTTGTCCTACTGCGAGATGCGATTCAAGTGGGGAAATATGGAGTTCTCCTCGCCGAGCCGCTTCCTCAAGGAGATTGACAGCCGCTATGTGGAGTGTGACGAGTCGTTAGATGTCAGACCACAGCGCGGGGCGGATGATGATGACGACTTTGTGGGGCGTATGGGTAACTTCAGCCGAGGCACGGGGCGCACGACAACCTATGGCTCACACGGTGGGTATGGGTCGCGTGGCGAGGAGCGCCGAGGTGGCAGTACCGCCATTGAGAAATTACGTCAGCAGTTTGATTACCGTTTTCAGCAAAAACGCGAGGCGGAGCGTGCGGGCGTGCAGCGTGCAGGCGTGCAAAAGCCTGACCCAAAGTTGGTTGCGCCTATTGCGAAGCCACGTTCAACCGAGGGGTTGCGACGTGTGGAGAGTGCTCCTGCTGGTGGCGCGGCACTTGGGGCGTGTGCCTATGCTGTGGGCGAGAGGGTGGAGCATCCTACCTTTGGCGCGGGCGAGGTGGTACGCATCGAGGCGATGGCGACCGACCATAAGATTGTGGTGCGCTTCCCATCGGGCGAAAAGACCCTGCTGGCGAAGTTCGCAAAGCTGAAGAAAATATAAAAAAAGAGGAAAGATAAAAGAGGAAAGATAAAAGAGGAAAGATAAAAGAGGAAAGATAAAAGAGCAAAGATAAAAGAGGAGAGATGAAACCACTTGTTTCCGTATGCATAACGACTTATAATCACGCCGCGTGGGTGGAGCAGGCGGTGGAGAGTATCCTCGCGCAGCGCACATCGTTCGGGGTGGAGGTCATCGTGGGTGATGATTGCAGCGCGGATGCGACGGTGGAGATTGTGCGCCGACTTGCTGGGCAGCACCCCGACCGCGTGAGGCTGTTGGAGGCGGCGCAGAATATGGGTATGAGGGCGAATTACCGCCGCACGATAGAGGCTGCGCGCGGCAAGTACATAGCCATCTGTGACGGTGACGACTATTGGGTCGATTGTGAGAAGCTGGAGCGTCAGGTGGCAGAGCTGGAGCGCGATGCCGAGGTGGGGTTATGTTACTCACGCTCAATACGTTTCTATGAGGGCGTGGGAGAGGAGTGGCAATATCCGCGTGGCGAGATGCACTGCGATTTTGAGCGCCTGTTATTTGAAAATACGGTGGATAATGTGACTGCGCTGGCGCGGCGCGACCTGGTGCTGCAATACTACCGCGAGGTATGCCCCGAGCAACATCCCGAGTGGCTCACCGACGACCAGCCGATGTGGCTGTGGGTGGCGGCGCGGGCGAAGGTGGTGGCGCTGGAGCGAGTGACGGCGGCGCACCGACTGCTCAAGGAGAGCCAGAGCCAGAGTCAGAACTACCTTAAGCGCATAGCCTTCTGCGACTCGCTGATGGATATCTCGATATGGATAGGGCGGTCGGCACGGGGCGCTGTGTGGCGCGGCTGGAGCGCAAACGTATGGAGGTGGCGCTGTGGGTGCTCTCGCGCGATGGCTCCACACGCGAATATATAACTCGTTGGTGGCGAGATGTTTGCCGCACGCCGAGGTTGCTCTTTAATATAGCTGGTTATGGATTGCTGGCGAAACGATGGATGCGGTGGTTGATTAAAAATTAAGAATTTTACAGCGTATGACGATTAAGCAAAGATACGACGGCGTGATTGCCTATTTTCAGCAGGCGATGCCTGTGGCGGAGAGCGAGCTTAACTTCAGCTCGCCCTTTGAGCTGCTGGTGGCGGTGATACTCTCGGCGCAGTGTACCGACAAGCGTGTGAATATGACCACGCCCGCCCTGTTTGAGGCATTTCCTACGGCTGAGAAGATGGCGCAGGCTACGGCGGAGGATATTTTTCCGTACATCCGCAGCATCTCTTACCCAAATAACAAGGCGCGTCACCTGGCAGGTATGGCGCGTATGCTGGTGGAGGAGTTCGGCGGCGAGGTGCCGAGCGACTTGAAGCAGCTGCAACGATTGCCTGGTGTGGGGCGCAAGACCGCCAATGTGGTGGGTGCTGTGGTGTGGCAGAAGGAGGTTATGCCCGTTGATACTCACGTCTTTAGGGTGGCGGCACGTATCGGCTTGACGCGCGGCGCAAAGACCCCGTTGCAGACCGAATTGCAGCTCGAAAAACATATCCCCTCACACCTTTTGCCTGTGGCGCATCATTGGCTTATCCTGCACGGTCGTTATGTCTGTACGGCGCGTGCTCCGAAGTGCGAAAAATGTGGAATACAGGCGTTTTGTGGTCAGTTTTTGCGCGAAAAGGCGCAGAAATAAAGAAAAATAACTACATTTGTAAGTTAGAAATAAATTTTACCAAAAAATAAGATGAGAAAGTTTACTACAACCCTGTTTGACAGGGCAATATCTGCAATGGCAAAGGTTGCCGTTGTAGTTGCATTGCTGGCTACTGTTCCTGCGATGAACAGCTGCTCAAAGGATAATACCGAGGAAACAAAGGTTTCGGGTAAGGGCTGGACAATTGCATCCACCATATCTACTGATGCCGATGGCGCGGCAGAGCTTTCGTGCTCGGGCGCAAAGCAGAGTGTATCGGTTACCTTCAGCGTAGATGGTGAGTATGAGATTGACACCGACGGCTGCGAGTGGTTTACCGTGGCGTTGAACGGCACAGGCACAGCAGGACAGAGCCGCGTGGTGAAGTTCAACGTGGCAGGCAACACTGCGGATGTGATGCGTACGGCTACGGCATACATCACAGTGAAGGGTAAGGAGCGTGTTAAGTTCGCTACTCTGTCACAGAGTGTGGTCACAATCTCCGACCCTGTTGTGAAGTGGATTGACGAGCGCTTGAGCAAGGAGTATTATTGGCTGGACGAGTACAACGAGAAGGCTGACGCTGGCGAGATTAACTACGAGCTGGCTTACAACGAGTTCCTCTCAAAGGCGCTGTTGAGTATGAAGACCAATATGGATGATGGCTACATCGACTATCAGGGCAAGCGCAAGCTCTACTCAAACATCCAGCGTTACACAACAACCAAGGCAGATACACGCGCTTCGCAGATTAACGGTCTGGGTATTTTGCTCTGCTCTATCGTATGGCAGATTGGTGAAGGCGCAATGCCAAACTACGGTTTTGCTGTTGAGCACGTCTATCCAGGTTCTCCAGCCGAGGCGGCAGGCTTGCAGCGTGGCGATATCATCACATCGGCTAACGGTGAAGTCTTTACTTCGGCTAACTACAGCAACGCGTGGATAAATATCGTCTATTCGGGTTATAACAGTGTGACCTTCACCGTTATGCAGCCTGATGACTCGGAGCAGGGCTGGTCGGAGAATACCCTCACGATGAATAAGGGTCCATACTACGAGAACCCTGTGGCTTACTGCGGCTTGCTGGAGGAGAACAAGGAGTCGGGCTTTGTCTTTGGCGACAAGAAGATTGGTTATATCGTTTACCTCTCGTTTGATGCAGCTTTCGATATGGAGCTTATCAACTCTATCAAGGGTCTGAAGGCTATGGGCGCAACAGATATTATCATCGACCTGCGTACAAATGGCGGTGGCTCGGTATTCTCGGCTTCATACTTCGGCAGTATGCTGATGTCGGCTGACAAGGTGGGCAAGAACCTCGTTACGCTGGAGCGTCACAAGTCAAACATCCTGGGTAGCACCAAGGTGCCTATTGTCAATGAGGTTAAGATTGGCAATGAGGTTGTCGAGCTTCCAAACCTGGGTCTTGAGAAGGTATATGTAATCACTACATCAAGCACCGCTTCTGCCAGCGAGATGCTGGTTATGGGCTTGCGCTCACAGGGCGTGGAGGCTTACACCATCGGTCAGACAACAAATGGTAAGAACTGCGGTATGGACGTTATGTCACGCAACTACGGCTCTTACACCTACGAGTTTGCGCCTATCACATTTATGGCTCTCTACGACGACTACGATGTGGACTATGCCGACGGTATCGTGCCAAACGTAGATTTCACAACCCTGCCAGAGCACTTTGCACAGGATAGCTGGATGTACTACGCTCTCTCAATCTTCCCAATTCCTGATATGGGTCAGGCATGGGGCGAGTACCTCTACGATGTGGCTGTTTCAGAGGCTGTGGCTCGTACAATTGGCGGTACAGTATTCCTCGACGAGGATGGTAACCCAATCATCGACGACCTCGGCTCATCAATCTCGGCTCGCAAGTTTACCCTGCCAGGCAGCGTGAAGCCTATGACACGCGCAGCTGCGCGCCAGCTCAAGAAGGCTGATGTGAAGGTAGAGCATGAGCAGGCGGGTATGATTCTCACCGAGGAGAACCGCCGCGTATTGAGCGAGATGCAGATGGAGTAGAACCTAAATCATACGATATGAATATATCGCAAGAAAATATTTTGGCATTGCGAGGGCTCGTTGAGTGCGGGCCTCGCAATGTTGTCGTTTTATCACACACCAACCCCGATGGCGATGCCATTGGCTCATCGCTGGCGTGGGCAGAGGCTCTGCGCGCAAAGGGTCATAGCGTCACCTGCATCGTGCCTAACCGCTTCCCATACTATCTGGAGTGGATGACAGGCGTGGAGGAGATGGTGATTTTCAAGGACGACAAGCAGCAGCGCGCCGCGAAGGCGGTCAGGGAGGCGGAGCTTATCTTCTGCCTTGACTTCCACTCGTTGCAGCGTCTGGATGCGCCATTGAGCGAGCTGATAGCTACCAACACCACAGCAAAGCGTGTGCTTATCGACCACCACCTCAACCCACCGCAGGAGTTCGATGTGATGTTCTCGCACCCTGAGGCATCGAGTACATCTTATCTGATTTACAAGGTTGTGGAGGCGTTGTGGGGTGCCGAGTCGGTCACAGCACGTCAGGCGGAGGTGTTGTATGTGGGTATGATGACCGACACGGGTAACTTCTCGTTCTCGACACTCACGCCCGACCTGTATCAGTCGCTGGCGGTGTTGTGTGCAACGGGTATCAACATTCCACAGATTTACAATAACGTATATAACTCCTTCACCGAGGGTCGTGCGCGTCTGTTTGGCTACACCATCAACCGCAAGATGCGAACACTGCGTAAGGGTACGGTGGCGCATATGTCGCTTACCGAGGAGGAGATGCGCCGCTTCTGGTTCCAGCAGGGCGACAGCGAGGGCTTTGTGAACTATCCGCTGACGATAAAGAAGATGCGTATGTCGGCAATCTTCATCGAGCATAAGGAGTTTATCCGTGTGTCGTTGCGTTCGCGCGGCGAGGTGGATGTGAACCTCTTTGCCAGCCGTTACTTCAACGGCGGCGGTCATAAGAATGCCGCAGGCGGCAAGTCGTTCGTCTCGATGGCGGAGACCATCGCGCACTTTGAACGCGCGGTGGATGAGTTTGCCAAGGAGGGGTTGTTGTAAAATTCAAAATTAAGAATTCAAAATTCAACCGACGTAGCGGAGCGAGAGCAGAGGGTGCTTGCACACTATGCCGAGCCGCAAGGAGGAAACACCACCCTTGTGGTGGGGTAAAATTCAAAATTGGGTTTTGAAAATAGATTAAAGAAAAAATTATCTTCGGCGGCGGCGGGGGTGGCGCGTGAAACGCGCTACGCCGCCGAAGATACAAGCTAAAGCTTGAAAAAAAGAGTTAAAACTCATATATCGAAAAACAATGAAGAAATCGATGATGTCAACATATATGCGACTGCTGGGCTTTGCGAAGCCATTGAGTCGCTATGCAGTGCCATATTTTTTCTACTCGGTGCTGCACGCTCTGTTTAATACATTCACCTATACGATGATTATTCCAATCGTCGGTACGCTCTTCTCGGAGGGGTATGTCTTTACGCCGACGTATGAGTTTCCTGCCGTAGAGCTTAACACAGAGTGTCTGGATGGCGTTATCAACTACCTCTACACCCTTATCTTCGGCACCGAGTTCCTCACAACCAAACTTTTGGCGCTGCTGTCGGGAATACTTATCCTGTGTAATGTCTTGAGCAACGCCTTCCGCTATCTGGGCGCGATGACCGTCGAGACGATGCGTACACGCACGTTGCAACGTATGCGTAACGAGATGTTCGAGCGCACGATGTCGATGAACGTGGGTTACTTCAGCGACCAGCGCAAGGGCGATATTATGTCGAAGATTACATCCGACGTGATGGTGGTGCAGTTCTGCATCACAAACACCTTGCAGGTGATGTTCCGCGAGCCTTTCCTCATTCTGGGTTATGTCATTATGATGGTCAATATATCGTGGCAGCTTACCGTCTTTTCAATTCTCTACCTGCCCGTTGTGGCACTCATCATCGGCAGCATCGTCAAGCGCCTGCGCCACCCCGCACAGCAGGGTCAGGAGCGTATGGGCGAGATGGTGAGCGTGATGGAGGAGTCGTTGTCGGGTGTGAAGGCGATAAAGAGCTACAACGCATTTGGATATATCAGCGCGAAGTTCCGCAAGATAAACGCCGTGATGTCGGACATCCTCCTTTCGATGGCGCGCAAGCAGCAGGCGGCATCGCCTATGAGCGAGTTTTTGGGTATCGCCGCCATCTCGGTGGTGCTGGTGTTCGGTGGCTCGCTGGTGCAGAAGGGTCTGATGACCGCATCGGGTTTTGTGGCATATATAGCAGCCTTCTCGCAGCTCACACGACCACTGCGCTCGTTCATCGACCAGTTCGCCAACATCAATCAGGGTATCGCGGCGGGTGAGCGTATCTTCTCCATAACAGATGCCGAGAGCGCTGTCAAGGATAGCGAGGATGCTGTGGCGCTGGAGGAGTTCAAGGAGGGTATCGAGTTTAGGAATATATCGTTCAGCTATGACGCCTCACGCGAGGTGCTGCACGGTGTGTCGTTCGATGTCCGCAAGGGCGAGACCGTTGCGCTGGTGGGTCCTTCGGGTGGTGGTAAATCTACCTTGAGCGAGCTTATACCACGCTTCTACGACCCTGCCGAGGGCGAGATACTTATCGATGGCAAGCCGCTGAAGGCATACACACAGGAGAGCCTGCGCGAGAAGATGGGTATCGTGTCGCAGGATACTATTCTCTTCAACGACACCATCCGCGCCAACATAGCTATGGGACGCGAGGATATCACCGACGAGCAGATTATCGCTGCGGCGAAGGTTGCCAACGCCCACGACTTCATTATGCAGACCGAGGCGGGCTACGACACCAATGTGGGCGATAGAGGTATGAAGCTCTCGGGCGGTCAGCGTCAGCGCCTGAGCATTGCGCGCGCGGTGCTGCGTAACCCCGAGATACTTATCCTTGACGAGGCTACCTCGGCACTCGACACCGAGAGCGAGAAGCTGGTGCAGGATGCCCTTACATCGTTGCTCGAGGGTCGCACATCGGTGGTTATTGCTCATCGACTCTCGACCATCCACAATGCCGACCGCATCATCGTCATCGACTCTGGTCGCATAGCCGAGCAGGGTACGCATTCTGAACTGATGGCAAAGAATGGTATTTATGCCAAACTTATCGAAATGCAGTCGCTAACGTAATGAATTTTCTATATTATATTAAAGGTAAAGCCGAGAACTCGTTTGAGTCTCGGCTTTTTTGTCTGAAATTCTTAATTTTGAATTTTGAATTTTGAATTTTGAATTTTGAATTCTCCTTCTTACTTCCACATCACGCGCTCCTCGCCCTCGTAGGGTGGCAGGGGCTTTGGCTCGAAGTCGGAGTAGCCGAGTGCTACGGCACACAGGATACCGTAACGCGATGGCAAATCGAGCAGCTCACGCAGGTAGTCATCTGCCTTTGCTCCCTCGGGCTCATCCTTCAGGCAGGGGCGGTCATTGACGTGTACCCAGCACGATGCCAGACCCTCATCCACAACCGCAAGTTGCAGAATGGTGGCTGTGATAACGCAGTTGTCGAGCCACAAATCGCTCGCCTCCTTATCGCCCATAACCACGATGGCGGCTGTTGCATCCTTCATAAATGCCGAGCCGTAATCACGCATCTGGGACATCTTCTCCAACAGGCTCTTGTCGGTCACAACCATCAGGCGCGTAGAGCGCGTATTGCGTGACGAGGGGGCTGTGAGAGCCATATCCACTATGCGCTGGAGCTTCTCCTGCTCAACAGCGTCGGTAAGGAATTTGCGCGTGCTACGACGCTTTGTCAAGATTTCTTTTAGTTCCATATTCTTTCTGTTTTACATTTCTTTCTGTTTCTGCTGTGTTCCCGTTATCTCTTTTTTTAGCTTAATCACAGCCTATGGCATTCGCCATTTTACAAGTCTGACCCTCCCCCTAAATCCCCCTCCTCAGGAGTGGGACTTTGGTCGCTAAAGCTCCAGGGGGTTATGCTTTCCGTATGAGGGTTGAATTTTCTTTTATACCAATCTTCGTGAGTGTGCGGTGGGCGAAAGTTGTAGCTCGCCGTCCTGCTCCTCGATGCCCTCGACAATAACCAAGCCAGGGCGTTTGCCGACCTCCAGCGAGCCAATCTCGTCTGCCAAGCCCAACGCCTCTGCACCCCCTGCGGTTGCCCACTCGATGCGTTTTGCGAGGGGTACTTCGGGCAGGAGCTTCAGCTCCTCGATGATGGAGAGGTTGTCGTTCGATGCCAGTGAGTCGGTGCCAATGGCAACGCGAGCGTTATGCTTCAGCAGCAGCTCAACGGGTGGGCGCAAGCCCGAAATATAGTCATTCGACTGCGGACACACAACAAAGGTGGGTGGCACGCTGAAGTGATTCAAAAGAGCCTCCACATCGCTCCGCTTAAGGCAGCAGCAGTGTATGAGCAGCACCCTCCTAAAGCGCTCCACCTGCCCTATGATGCGCCCTACGGGCGAGCCGTAGTGCAGGAAGTCGCACTCCCAGCCCATACGTCCATACCACGCGGCAAGCGACCCTTCGCCACGATATAGCTCCTCCTCGTCGGGCGACTCCATAAAGTGGATGGAGAGCCTCTCCCCTTTGGCGGCTGCGGCAAATGCCTCGCTCTGCAACGAGTAGGTGGAGTGGGGTGTGAGGGTTGTGTTGGGGGCTGTGAGCAGATTGTTCATCGCCGCCACGTCGGCACGCAGTCCGAACAGCTCGGCAAAGTTATGGTAGCGGATAGGGCTTTGGCGCTTGTGCTCAAGCGAGCTGTCGTCATTTATGATGTCGGCGACAGCCTGCACACCCTCCGCCCACATACGCTCAGAGGCGGCTACGAGTGCCCTCTGACGCTCCTCTGCGGTGTAGTTGCCGCGCACCTGACCGATTGCCCGCGCGAAGCCTCCGAAGCCTGTGCCGCGCTCGATAGCACCGCGCAGGTAGGAGAGTTCGAGATGGCAGTGTGCATTGACAAAGCCTGCTGTGAGTGCCCCCGCATAGAACTCCGCCTGCGGGATGTTATCCAGCCGTTCCCACTGCCCGACGCGCACAATACGCCCCTCGTCGTCGCACTCCACAAGGGGGCGCGGCGTGATGCGACCTCGGTCGATAAGGTAGTGGGCGGCAATGCGGCGCATAGTTACTCGGTGGTTTCGGTGGTTTGTTCAGCGGTTGGCTCGGTTGGCTCGGTTGGCTCGGCGGCTTGTCCGAGCTTCAGGTTGAGCATTGTGTCGGAGAAGATACGCATCGACGACTGCTCACGGAACAGGCGTTCACGGCTCTCGTGGATGTCGGGCGTGAATGTTATAGTGATGTCGTGGATGGTAAGCGGCGTCTTTTTCAGGCGGTTCTTCTTCAGGTTGAAACGTGTGAAGTCGATTGTAAGAGCCTCGGCTAACGAGTCGTTCTGCGTGAGCCACGCATCAAGCGAAATCCTCGACTTACGTCCGCGTGTGAGGGGCGAGTTGGCTATCTCGCGCACACGCTCATCGTTGCCATCCATCCAATTCACCACATAGCGGCGACCGATGCCCTTATCTTCCTTGTCGAGCGTGTAGTTTGCCTCGATATGGTAGAGTCCCTTCTCGGCGTGAGGGATGGTTATCTGCAACAGCGCAGAGTCCGCCTCAACCTTCGCCACGATGGCGGTGTCCTGATAAATCACCTTCTTGAAGTGGCGGCGAGCCACATTCTCGATGGTATCGAGCTTCGCCACATCTTCTGCCAGGCGGTCGCTCTCGGCGGTGAGCGAGTTAATCATATAGTCAGCCACCTTGCCCAGGCTGGCGCTCTTCTGTCGCGAAATCTTGTTGAGCGTGTAGTGCATATCCTCCTTGGAGTAGCCGTAGCGGGCGAGTATCGGCTCGTAGATGTTCATCGAGTCGAGCTCCTTCTGGCGGTTGTGCTGTATGTAGGCATTCACCAGCATAGCATCGTGGAATATCTGTCCCAGCTCGCGGTCGGGGATGAGCTTGGGCGAGTTACACGAGAGCATCGCGGCGGCGAGCAGCAGTGGTGTGAGGATGTTAAACGTTCTCTTCATAAACGGTAGTTTTTAATGTTTGGCGCACGGTCACACGGATGATGATGTGCGCTATGGTGATGTAGGCTGCGATGGTGGCTACGACGTCCCACAGGTGCAGCTCTACGGGGTAGGCATCTACAAGCAGTGTCGAGGTGTTCAGACGCACGACACCCAGGTATTGTTGTGTGAGCGTGAGGATTATGCCTATCACAACGCCCACCGTAAGGCTTATGAGAGCCATCAGGCGACCCTCGTTTGCGAATATCGCCTGCACAAGACTCTGCTTGGCACCCAACGTGCGGAGGGTGGCGATGTCGTCACGTTTGTCGATGATGACCATCACAAGCGTGCCCACAACCGAGAGCGAGGCGATTGCCATAACCATCATCGCAACAGCAAATACTCCCCATTTCTCCAATGCCATAAGGCGGTAGATTGAGTTGCTCTCGTAGCGCGTCTGCACCCTGAACTCCGCACCCAGCTGCTCCTGCAACGCCTGCTTGACAGCTTTGGGGTTTGCATCGGGCTTCAGTTTCAGCTCCACCGACGAGGCTCTGCCAGGGTAGTTAAGCAGTCGTTGTGCCGCACGCAGCGAGGTGTAAGCCGAGGAGCTGTTGTCCTGGTCGATGGCGTAGAGCCCCACAACAGGCAGCTCGCGGCGTGTGTAGCCGCCCACAGGCAGTAGCGACGAGATACGCTTGCGGTTGATGGCGTAGAGCGATATCTGCTCGCCCAGCGCATTCTGCCGCAGCACGCCCAAATCGTGCGCCACGCCGTGCGCCAGCACGATGCAGTCACTCTCGTCAAGCTCGGTGGTGAAGCTGCCAGCACGCAGATGTTGCTCGATGGGGATGACATCGCGCAGCGTAGGCTCCACACCCTTGATGCTGACTATTGACTGTCGCCCATCATACTCCGCCAGCGCGCTCTGCTCAAGTTGTAGCGTGAAGGTCTCCACGCCCGAGGTTGAACGCAGGGCGGCGGTATCGAGGCTCTCGATGGGGAATGTTGTGCCGCTTGCGGGCGTTAGCTTCATATCGGCATCGACAGCGCTATATAGCTCGGTGGTCATACGCTCCAGACCGTTAAAGATTGAGAGCAGCAGTATGATTGCAGCCACAGGCACAGCCATAGCCACAATGCTCACGCCCGATATGATGTTTATTACCGAATGGGATTTCGGCGAACGGACATAGCGGGCGGCTATCAAATATTTCAGGTCAAGAGCCATTGCCTCATAGAAAAGTTGTCTTGCAAGGTGATTTTGGCGTCACACTCGCCCTCGAAATCCTCATTTACGCCAAGTAAACTGCTATTTCTCGGACTCGCAATCCTAAAAATCCCTCTTGCTATACAACTTTTGGTGTTTTTTTGTTTTTATAAATGTAGTGGTCAATTCTGACCCCTTTACTCCTTCAGCAGTGAGTCGATGTTCTCGATATATTCGAGCGAGTCATCGAGGAAGAACTGCAACTCGGGCACTACCTTCAGCTGGTTGCGGATGCGCTTGCCAAGCTCGCGGCGCAGGAACCAGTTGTTGCTCTCCAGCGAGCGCATAACCTCCTCGGCCTTCGCAAAGGGGAAGATGCTGAAGTAAATCTTTGCGTAGCCGAAGTCGGGCGATACGCGCACGGTCGTTACCGTAATCATCGAGCCTGCGGCAATGGCGGCGCCATCACGTTGCAAAATCTCGGCTATGTCGCGCTGTATCTGTCGCGCGATTTTCTGTTGGCGTGTTGTCTGTATCTGTTCCATAGTTAATGTGTTTTATTGCTTTTTGGTCTGTTGAAACTTGAACTCGCGGGTGCGTGAGAGTTTCTTTGGTTTGTAGGTCCACTCCTTGAATCCATCCTTGTTGAAGCGGTATGCCAGCGTGACGCTCAGGTTGATATTGTCCAGCGGCGAGCGCAAAGGGGTGAGATAGAAGGGGTTTTCATATCCGTCGGTGACGTTGTTGTAGTATTTGTTGCGGTTGCGCAGCACGTCGGCATAGCCGAAGTAGTAACGCGCCCTGACACCAAGCTCATAGCGACCGAACAGCAGCGCAAAGCCGCCACCGCCCGCCAGACCGTAGTTGAGATGGTTGTCGCGCTCGGTGCGCCAGTTGTAGGCACCGCTTTCGGGCTTGTTGTCATACTCCCAGTCGCCGCCGAAGTTATACGAGAGGGTGAATGCCGCCTCGAGGTAAAGACGTATGTGGTTCTTCGCCAGATAGAGGTGGGGCTGCCACACCAAAGGCAGCATAATGGAGTTCATACGGCGCTTGTAGTAGTAATACTCGCGCTGCTCCATACCATTCTCGTCCATCGTGGTGGAGTAGTCGTAGCCATAGGCGAAACCGCGTTGCATAAACTCCAAATCGACACCCACAGCACCCACAAAGCGGGGCAGCGAGTAGTAACGCCACGACAGACCGAAGTTGGTGACGCCCATCAGCGATTTGGTCTCCAGGGCGGGGTAGATGCGTGCTGTGGCTGTGCCAGCACCGCCCAAGATTCCCACCGTATGTTGTGCCGCAGCAGGTGTGAGGGCTGCCGCCGACAAAAGCAAAGCTAATATAAGGGTTATTCTTCTCATTCAGTAATGGTTTTCAAATGTGTAATCTCTTCGCCGCGACTATCGCATACCGCCAAGCATACCACCCATGCCGCCGCCGAACATTCCGCCCATACTGCCGCCCATACCTGATGAGCCGTGCGAGTGGTTGTGACCATTGTTGCCGCCTGCCGCTTCGCGTGCCTTCTTGCGCTCCTCCTCAAGCTTTATCAGACGCTGCAACTCGCGCTTGTCGAGTCGCTCGATGAGCTGTTCCATAGTGATTGGCGCAAAGAGCTTGTTCATATCGAGTGAGAACTCAAACTCCCAGCCTGTCTTGGTAGTGAAGAGCTCCTCCTCATCGCTGTTCTTGTAGAACTCGGCACGCTCGCTCTGTCGGCGCTCAACCATATTTCCACCGTCCCACAAGCCGTTGCGGTTCTTGTCCTCGACGATACGCATCTTCATATCGCCCACAGGCACATAGTGCAGCGTGTGCTTGCCCGCACCCACGTTGCGCACCTCGCGCTGGAGCTTGCCCACAGCGTCGGTAATCTGTATTATGTACTCGTCACCCGCCTGGCGTGGTGCTACGTTGAGCACCAGCGTGGCATATTTGTCGATGTCGCTGACGGTGATGTTCACATCGAGCGAGTCGTTACCCTCGCCCGTGATGTCGGCAAGCGCATCGGTTGGGATGTGCAGACGATATTGGCGTTTGGGGTCCCAATTGCTGCGTATGCGCCACTTGCGGGGCGATACGGAGTCGGGGATGAAGGTAAGCTTCTCGCTCACCGTGTCGCGCTTCTCGCTCCACGACATAAGTGTGAAGGCTGTGCTGTCGAAGCGTGAAGGGGGTGTGCCAAGCTCCAGCGTAAAATCCTCCTCGGGGTTTACCTCCACCGTCTTTTGCAGCTTCTCAAAGACAAATTTCGAGGGGGCGTATGGCTCAATCCACTCTTTGCCCTCTGCCTCCGCCTTCTTCTTGTCGCGTTCCAGACGCTCCCTCTCGCGCTCCTGCTCGCGTGTCTCGATAAGGCGCCATACGAGCTTCAAATCCTCCTTCTGCTCACGCAACACACGCACCGAGTCGTGCTTCATATATGTGAGATGGGCGTGGAGCGTGTCGGGCAGGCTCTCCTTGGCGACGTTGAGCCACAGGGCGAGCGTGTCGCGTCCGCGTGTGATAGGCTCGATGATAATCTTGTCGTCGGGCACGCCGTCAATCTTAAGCTCGCGGATGTCGGGGTGTGCCGCCGTGAACTGCAACTCGATACGCTGACAGTCGGTGCGCTTGTACTCGTTGAGCGACTGACGCGCGAAGCTCACATCCTGGAACATACGGAAGTAGAGCTGTGGGTCAGCCGAAGGGTAGCGGCGCAGCGAGTCGTACCAGATGGCAAAGGCGGGCATACGCGCAGGGTTGTATGTCTCGTCGAGGAAGCCCACCTTGTCAATCGAGGGCTCATAGGTCTGATTGTCGTTGCTGTCCCAGAAGGCATAGACACGATAATCGACAGGCTTGAGGTTCTGCGCGATGAAGATACCGTTCTTCTGCGAGCGTGCAATCTTCGAGGGCTTGTACTTGAACATCGTAGAGTCGTAGGTGTCGGGTTTCTCGATAGAGTCCACCTCGAAGAAGTAGATGAACGAGTTACCCAGCGAGTCGCCCTTCTGGCTGTTCTCGGTGTAGCCCGACATCATCATCGAGTCGATGCTCTTGCCTGTGGAGAATACATAGCGCAGACCGTGCAGCGGGTTACCCTCGTTGTTGTCCGCCACCGATGCACCGAACTCGATGGCATAGGTGGTGTTCTCGTCGAGCGAGTCGCGCACCAAATCCACCACGATGCTCTTGCCGCGCAGCGTCAGCGTAGGCTTCTTACGCATCGCGGGCGAGGTGTAGAGCTCTTTCTGCTGGTCCTTGAGCTTGACATACTCGTTGAAGGTGATGTAAATCTTGTCATCCTTAAACTCCGTTGTGAACAGCTCGGGCATCATACCCAGCACCGTAGGGGGCAGGGTGTCAATAGGACCGCCCGAGGGCGAGCCCACCGAGGCACAGCGGGTGAAGAATGCGCCTGCAAAGAGCAGCGCCACAAAGGCTGCCGCGAGGCGACGTTGTATCTTTAGTGTTCTCATATCCTTTGCTTGTTACTCCTTGGTTGGAGGGGTGTAAAACTCATTCACAATGCGCCAGCCTGCTATATTGTGCGTCTGTCGCCACAGGGCGATGTAGAGCTTGGTATCTACCGAGGCGAGGTTTTCGGGCAGCTCATAGTTGCGGTAGCCGTAAATCTTGCTCTCGGGGCATACTACGACAAGCATCGAGATGGGTGCATCCAGACGTATTGACGACTGATACTCGTCAGAGGGGTTGAACGAGCCGTAGGCGTCAGGCTCGGTGAGTACCTCCCCTGTGGTTTTGTTGGTTATGCGGTGGGCGAGGGCATCCTCATACGAGGCGATGCGCCACTCGGTGGTATCGACCGCATAGGCGTACATCTCGACATCTGTCGCCCGCACATAGGAGCCTGTGGTTGTCGCCTGCTCGTAGATGGCGGTGTTGAAGTTGGTGTAATCAATAACATCCTTGAAGCAACCGCACATCAGCGCAGCGCACAACGCAACCGTTATTATTGAAAGTTTGTGTCTCATATCTTGTTGTTTCTTTTTTCGCTCAACAATTCGTTTATCGTGCGCCCCAGCACAGGGTGCAGCCTCTCGCCCTCGACCTCTGCCAATGGCTCCAGGGCGAACTCACGCTCCTGCATCAGGGGGTGAGGGATGGTAAGGCGAGGGTCGCTCAAGACCTCATCGTCGTAAAACATTATGTCGATATCCATCGTGCGTGAGCAGTATCTTTCGCCCGACAGGTTTTTTATCTCGCGCTCCTTCGCCCTATCTCGCCCCAGCTCTTGCTCTATCGCCTGTGTCGCATCAAGCAGTGCAAGCGGCTCAAGCGAGGTCATCACAACCACCGCCTGATTCGAGAAGAGCTCTGCGGCGCGAAAGCCCCACGCCTCGGATTTGTATATCCTCGACAGCGCCACCACCTCGCCCACGCGCTCCGCAAGCAGCTCTGTGGCGCGGTGCAGGGTGTGGCTCATATCGCCTCGGTTGCCACCTAAAAGCAGGGTCACGCGGTGCATCATTTCAGCCTATTTATGGTCTTGCTCACCGCCAGGGCGAAGTGAGTAAAGACGATTCGTGCATTTCCGTTCTGGTTTATCTGTCGCAGGGCGCGCTCAATCTCCTCCATAATGAACTCCACATTCTGGTTGCCGATGAAGGGTGCGAACTTGGTGCAGAAGGCTGCCTCCTCGCCCCACAGATAACTTATCTTGCCCAGCCCCGCGTGCAGCATATAGCTCTCACGCAAAAGGCGCGCCGAGTGGTTGAGCAGCGAGCGTTGTTGCTCGCGCGTGAGTGTAGCCACCTCGTCAGCCCACTCAATCAGCTCGAGGTGTTTGTCGTTGTACGAGAGGCGCATCAGGCGGCAGAAGAGGTCGAAGCTCTCCTTGCGCGAGGCATCCTCCTCGCCCGTTGTGAGGCGGCGCATCTCGATAAGGTTGCCCGATGCCAGACGTGCCATATTCTGTCGCTGCACAGGGTCGGCAACAGTCGTTGCCACAGCCTCCAGCGCCGCAGGCTCAATCTTGCCCACTGCCACCTCCTGCGTGCGTGAAGTGATGGTCTTGAGCAGTCGGTCGGCACGCTCGGTGATGAGCAGGAAGAGGGTCTTATCCCAGGGCTCCTCCAGTATCTTGAGTATCTTGTTGGCTGCCTCGTCGTTCATCGTCTCCGCCTGCCAGATGATGACAATCTTATACTCCGACTCGAAGCTCTTGAACGATAGGCGGCGGATAATCTCGTCAGCCTCCTTGGCAGAGATAATGCCCTGCAACGTCTTGCCCAAGTCCAATCGCTCAAACCACTGCTCGCGCGTGAAGTAACCGCCCGTCTCGGCGATAATCTCGCGCCACAGAGGCATAAAATCCTGACTCAAGACCACCTCGCCACTCTTCTTGCCCTGCTTGTTCACGGGAAATACAAAGTGCAGGTCGGGGTGTGCCAATTCGGCTATCTGTCGGCAGCTGGGGCACTCGCCACACGCATCTACATCGTGACGGTTCTGGCAGTTCAGATACTGTGCGTAGGCTATGGCAAGGGGCAGTGAGCCTGCTCCCGCCTCGCCCACAAATAGTTGCGCGTGGCTGATACGTCCTCGGTCGATATTCTCGGCGAGTTTACGCTTGAGGTTGTGTTGCCCTATAATGTCCGCAAATCTCATTCTTTTATTGTATTGTCATTGCGAGGAGCTTTAGCGACGTGGCAATCTCTTGTGGCAGTGATTGTTGGAGATTGCCACACTCACTACGTTCGTTCGCAATGACGTGGTTTTTACTTTACCCTTTCAGCTTTCAGTATTCTCACATCCTCCACAGGTCGGTCCATATCGTCGGTTGCAACGCCCTGTATCCTGCCTACGATGTCCAACCCCTCTACAACCTCGCCAAAGACCGTATATTGACCATCGAGGTGGGGTGTGCCGCCCTCGGTCATATACCTCTCGCGCACATTTTCGGGGAGTGTGACACCCTGCGAGAGCAGTCGCTGCTCCATACGTCCCAGCTGCTCGGCATCGAAGGTGCGTCCCCACACGATGTAGAACTGTGTGCGTGATGACTTGCGCTCGGGGTTCACGCCATCGCCCTCGCGTGCCGCCGCCAGCGCACCACGATGGTGGTAGAGCTGTGGAAAGCATATCTCGGCAGGAATCTTCTCCCAATAACGTGGGTTGCCCGACTCCTCGCCATTCACGTCAAACTCGCTGCCCTTGATGTCGCGGGTGCGTGGGTCACCGCCCTGAATCATAAAGTCGGCGATGACGCGGTGGAACAGCAGCCCATCGAAATATCCCTCCTCGGTCAGTTGCAGGAAGTTGTCACGATGCACAGGTGTGAGGTCGCTCAATCGCAGCGTGATGTCGCCCAGCGTTGTAGTGAGCTTAACCTCGGCGCCCTCCATTTTTGGTTTCTCGCCGCAGGCAACAGCCATAAAGGCAAGAAGGATGAATATAAGTCTTTTCATAAATCTCATTTTTACTTGCCTGTTGAGCCGAAGCCGCCTGCGCCGCGTGTGGTGTCGCTCAATGAATCGACACTCTCCCACTCAATCTGCTCGTAGCGCGCCACAATCATCTGGGCGATGCGCTCGCCTGGCTCGATAATGAAGGCGTCGTTGCTCAAATTGACAAGGATAACCTTTATCTCGCCACGATAGTCGGCGTCGATGGTGCCTGGCGAGTTCAATACCGTGATGCCGTGCTTGGCAGCAAGACCACTGCGAGGACGTATCTGCATCTCGTGACCCTCGGGTAGCTCGACATACAGACCCGTTGGCACCAATGCTCGCTCCAGCGGGTGGAGCGTGATGCTCTCGTCGAGGTTGGCACGAATGTCAAGACCTGCCGACAGAGGTGTCTGATACTCTGGAAGCGCAAAGCGCGAATGGTTTACAATCTTTACTTTCATCGTTATAGTGTTTTAGTTATTTACGTCTTAAAAAACTCTTTGCCATAGCCCCCACGTCAATCTTCTCACGCCACACAGCGTAGGCGGCATAGAGAGCGAACAGCACTATGTTCACACCCCACATCGCTATGCCCTTGCCCAGCTGCGAGAGCAACCACTCGCTTGCGAAGTAGAGCACCAGCGCCAGCACAACATACTCCACCATACGCTTTACGTTGTAGGGCGTTGGGAAGTAACGGCGGTTGAGGTAGTAGCTCACGCCCACCATAGCAGCCTCGGCGATGAAGCGCGCCCACGCGGCACCGTAGTAGCCGAAGCGTGGCAGCAGCAGGATGTTCATCACGACGGTGAATGCCAGCCCCACGAAGGTGACATATATGGCAAAGCGTGTCTTCTCCTCGCGCTTATACCAGAACGAGAGGTTGAGCCACACGCCCGCCAGAATATTGCCGCCCAGGATTACGGGCAGGATGAAGATACCCTCCCTGAAGTCGCGCCCCACAATCAGCGCAAACACGTCACGGAAGAGGGCGATACCCAAAAATATCATCATCGAGACCATCACAAAATACTTCAGCGCGGCGGCGTTCGACTCCACGAACTGCTCCTTCGTAAAGTTCGAGAGGAAGAACGGCTCGGCGGCGATGCGGTACATCTGCGTGAAGAGGGTCATCACAACGGCTATCTTGCAGATGGCGCCATATACTCCGAGCTGCGCCATAGCATCGTCGGGGATGATATATTTAATCATCTGACGGTCAATGAATTCGTTTGCCGTGCCCGCTATGCCGCCAATGAGCAGCGGCATCGAGTAGGCGAGTATCTGCCGCAGTTGTCGGCGGTCGATGCGGGGCAGTGTGCGCTCGGTGGTGGGTAGTATCATCACAAACGTAGCCACGCTCGCCACAAGGTTGGTGACAAAGACCCAGCCCACGCCAAATTCGCCCTCAAAGAGCCCTGCGCCCCACAGCGCGAGGTTTAGTCCCACGTTGATAACCACGTTGCACGCCTTCAGCGTCACGAACTTAAGCGCTCTGCCCTGCTCACGCAGGCGCGAGAAGGGTATCATCGTAGCCACATCGAAGAAGATGATGGCGCCCACCATCAGTATGTACTCCTCGTGACCGTAGTATGCCTCGCCCATCAACCTTGTGATATCCTTGCAGCAGAGCACCACCACCAGGAAGAACAACGCCGATGCCACCAGCGTAGCACCCCACGTTGTGGCGAAGAGGTGTCGCTTGCGCTCCTTTATCTCTACCTCGCTGCCCCCTTCAGCCTCTGCCTTTGCCGAGAAGCGGAAGTAGCTCGACTCCATACCCATCGAGAGCAGCACCAGCGCAAAAGGAATCAGCGCATAGACGTCGGTCACAATGCCATAAGCCGCCTGCCCGAATACTCTTGTGTAGATTATCGTCAGCAGGTAGCTTAACATTCGCACCACGATAGTGCTTATTCCGTAGATAGCGGTCTGTTTGGCTAATTTCTCTAACATATCTTTTGCGGTCAGCTTGCCTAAAAAGGTAATTTCTGCGTTACGCTTGCGCTCGAAATGCTCATTTACGCTTCAGTAAACTCCGCTTTCTCCGCGCCCCTCTTTCATCTTTCCTCTTTCATCTTTCCTCTTTGCTCTTTCCCCTTTGCTCTTTCCTCTCGCGTGGCGCGTGTGCAAGTGCGCGCGCAAGCGCATACAACTCGCAAATATAACAATATAATCTGATTTCAGGAACTCTTTCGGAGAGATTGTTGAGTTTTCAGGCGTAATTGTCTAATACTACTTGCGCTGCGTATCAAAAAGTTAAAAAATTTATATTTTGCAACCCCTCTTTATTCAGCGAGTTATGTCCGATGTCGTTAAAATATTTGATAAATAATTGAATTTTTATTGTTAAAATACTTGACAAACGCTCTTTGGCGTATTATATTTGCACTGTAATTCGGCGCGAAACGGCACTTTTAGGCGGGCGGGTCGAGTATCGCAAGTTAAATTATTTAATCGCTAAAAATATGGTCAAAATTGTAGTTTTCAACATCTCAACAAAGCGCGTTGAGACGGTTATCAACACTCCCCGTCAGCGTGGCAAACTTACCTGAAACAAGTAGTTTAGCACTCTTAACTATTACCTCTATTAACATCAATTAACATCAATTCAACAACATTTGAACAGGCACTGCCACAGGCGGAGCCAGAACCCTAACACCCTAAACTCTATGAACAGAAAAGCAATTATTCAATCTCTTGACACACTCTCAACCGCCAAGGGCTACACCTTTTACAGCGGCGCCGACCCTCTGCTGCCGCAGCGTGTGAAGAGTTACCCCGCCCTGTGGCTCGCGCCGCCCAAATTCAAGTCGATGGAGGGGCGCAAGCACGGTCGGATGACCTACTCGCTCACGCTGCGAGCCCTCACCCACGCACCAAAGCTCGCCCCCGCAGAGCACGAAGCGGCGTGGCAGAGTATGGAGCGCGATGTGATTGAGATTTTCTCTGCCCTCTCCGAGCTGGAGAGCATTGTCGCGGTGGAAAACCTCTCGCTCAAGAGCGACTTTGCGACCCTCTCGTCAAGTGGCGAGCTTGCGCTGACGGCTACGGCGGAGGTGGTGACCTATTTCTAATCTTAACCCTAAAACATTGACAATATGAAATTTACAGAAATCCCTAACAATCATCAGTGCTTCCGCTGCCCGCTCGTCTATTCATTCGACACCGAGGGCGAGTCGGCAGATGTGGATGTGCAGATTATCAATGCCGACACGCTCGAAGTGCTGGGCATAAAACGCCTTTACAATCTCACCACAGGCTCGATTGATATCTCGCCATACCTCTGCGACAATGTGCGACCCACGCTCCCCGCGAAGGTGGAAGGTTGCGGCGAGGTGGATTGCTCGATGCAGGTGAATGTGAAGGTGGTAGTGGGTGGCGTGGAGAGCGAGGTGCGTCGCTATATCGCCGCGCACATCGACTACACCAAGCCCTATGTGCCGCTGATGAACAACATCTCGAAGCGTGTGATGGCGTGCGACGAGTTCGACATAATCTCCTGGTATTCATCACCCGAGGCGGAGGTCGGAGTCGTGGTAGAGAGCTTCGGCAAGGGTACCGAGACGCTGGAGATACACCCAAGTGGAGATGGGCAGCAGGCGGTGGCTATTACCGCATTGGATTTTTCTAACGACCCCGACACGATGAGTGTATCGCTGCTAATCGGAGATGATGTGGTGACGGTTGTGGAGTATGAGATTAAGCCCAACCTGCATGGTGCGCGCCGTCTGGCGTGGCTCAACGAACACCTCGCCCCCGAGCTCTACACCTTCCCACTCAGAAAGAGCGTGCTGGTGAAGGCTACGCGAAAGCATATCGAGAAGCTCTACGGCACCGAGGCGGCAGCTCTGGAGCGCAAGAACGAGCTTAAGCTCATCTCGGCATACGAGCCGATGGCGCAGCTCAAGGCGTTTGCCGACATTTTGCCCTCCGAGCGTCTGTGGCTGGTCGAGGGGTGCGTGCCGCAGCGCGTTGAGATTGTGGTGGATAGGTCGCATTGTCTGCCCTGCGATGAGATGTTGATGTTTGAGGTAAACCTGCGAGCCGCTGTGGAGGGCGTGACCCTATGGTAGAGATTATCCTTGACGGCACGCGATGTGACGTGTGGGAGGGCTACACCCCTCCGAAGAATATCTTTCAGATTGACCTTGCCTCGACAGCCGACATTGAGAAGCAGCGCACGGGACACAGTGTAGAGCTTGTTATCCCCTCCACGCCGCAGAACGATAGGCTGATGTGTTACGCTGCCGACCCCTGCTGTGCCGAGCGTTTCAATGCCACAGCGCACGAGGCGGTGGTGCGTATCGGGGGTGTGGAGATGATGCGTGGCGTGGTGCATCTGCTTGCTGTGGAGCGCGAGGAGGGGAGGTTGAGCTATCGTCTGCGCGTGCGCCGAGGCGGCAGCGAGTGGGTCGAGAGTGCTGCGCGCACCGCCATCAGCCAAGCCAACATCTCCTTCAGCGATACGCTCAACGGCACCACCATCCTCAAGAGCTGGATGGGTAGTAAGGCGGTGAGGTTTCTGCCCGTGTGCTATGACGACTACCGTGCCCCCTACGACGAGAAGAGCCTCTACCCTCCGCAGCGTGTGATGACTGTGGGCGACTACTACCCATTCCTCTCGGTGGAGAGTCTGCTGCGCGATGCGGTGGAGCGTGGCGGCTACACCCTCGCGGGCGAGTGGGTCAATAGCAAGGAGTTCCGCTCGCTTATGATGAGTGGTCGCTATGCCGAGGCAGAGAGTGGCTCGCTCTCACGTCGTAAGGCGTTTGCGGGCTTCGAGGCGGGACGTGATGCGGAGGCTGTGGCTACGGCGGATGGTCAGGGGCGTGTGTGGCTCTCGCCGCTGGTGCTCACCTCATCACTCGGCGCTTTTGTCACCACCACCGAGGGCGAGGAGCTCTATAACAACAACTCCTGCTTGCAGCTCTCCTCCACCGAGGGTGTGGTCTATAAGCCCGCAGCAGGGCTCACCGTAGGCTTCGAGTACTACCTGAAGTATGCCACCGACTACGAGATGATATCAAGCACACGTCTGCGTGGTTTCGATGCTATCTATCTGGGCGATGGTTGCGATGTGCAGTTTGAGATTGCCAACCCCTTCCGCAACAAACGTGATGAGTTGCAGGCAAATATGCAGTACCGATGCAAGGTCTTTGACCACGAGGAGGGGTCGCGCTACCGCCTCACCTGCTATCACGGCTCGTCACACTCGGTGGTGAGCAACCTTGTCGAGGGTGATTTTACCTTTACTACCCCTATGGTCGATGTGGGTCAGATGAGCTGCGTGCTACTCAAGGTGGGCGATGATGGCGTGGCGAAGGTATATAATGGCGATTGGGCTGTCTATGAGGGTCACGTCGATTTGGTAGGTCAGACGATGGTGGAGGTTACCGTGCAGTCGCCTCCAGAGTATGTCTCGCCCTGGAGTGGTAAGTCATTCAACCAGCTCTACCTGCACGGCGCCAAGGAGGGACAGAGTGTGACGCTCTCGGCAGAGTGTCGTCTGCGACCCATATTTTCGCCCACAGCGGCATTTGGCACGAAGCTCGACTTCGGGTCGGTGGCGGCTGTTGATGCGCAGCTTATCGATGTTGTGAAGGCGGTGCAGCAGATGTTCAACCTGCGTATCTACACCGACGAGTCCTCGCGCAGGGTCTATGTCGAGCCGCGCGATGAGTTCTATCGTGGCGATGAGTGGGATTGGAGCGCAAAGGTCGATTTGTCGTGCCCTGTGGAGGCGGAGGATATCGCGCTGGAGCATAGTGAGCGTCTGCGCCTTGCCTACCGCGCCGAGGGCGATGGTGCTGTGGCACGCTTCAACGCCTCGGCAGATGAGCCTCTGGGCGTGTGGTGCGGCGAGATAGACTCCCACGCGGCAAAGCAGGGCGAGCAGCGCGAGCTGAACCCGCTCTTCAGCCCTACGTTGAGCTCTACGCCCTATGCCGATGCCCCTTCGGCGATGGTGATGCAGGTGGGTGACCGTGATGCCGATGAGGTGGCAAAGGTTACAACGCGCATCGTGCGCTATGAGGGTCTGCGCGAGTTGCCGCAGGGCGAGCGTTGGGGCTTTCCAGCATACGGCAAAAGTTACCCCTTTGCGGCGTTTCACTCGCCCGAGGAGTTTACTCTCTGCTTTGAGGACCGTGATGGCGTGCAGGGTCTGCACCGATACTATGACGATGAGTTGCGCCAGAGGTCGTTGCGCCGCCGCCTGCGCCTGACGCTAAAGCTCACACCGCTTGAGCTGCAGTCGCTTGGCGAGTGGTGTAGTAGCGGAGCAAACCTGCGCTCGACGTTTGTGCTGAGGCTCAACGGGCAGCGTGCGAAGTATCACCTTGAGGCGGTGGAGAGCTACGATGTGGAGCGCGGATGTGCCGTGTGCCGTTTTGTGCGCCAAACAAATGATTAAAACCTATTAACCGTAAAAAAATTATGCAAACAAAAATCACAATTACCAACTCTTCTCAAACCTGCTTCATCGACATCGAGGGCACCATTGGCGTGGAGCATACCGACAATCCCACAACGAGCGTTGCCACCTATGAGGCTTTTCGTCGCGAGGTGGAGCGCATAGCCTCGGTGGCGGCGCAGCGAGTGGTGGTGAATATACGCTCAACGGGAGGCGACGTGCAGGATGCGTTGCTCATATACGATGCCCTGCGTGCGCTGGATGCCCACGTCACCACACGTTGCTACGGCTATACAGCCTCGGCGGCGACTATCATCGCGCAGGCGGCAGATGAGGGCGCAAGAGAGATTTCGAGCAACGCTATGTACCTGATTCATCGCTCGATGTGTGCCATCGAGGGCAATGCACAGTCGCTCCTCTCACGTGCCGAGCTGCTGCGCAAGACCGATGAGCGTCTGGCGCAACTCTATGCCCTGCACTCGCATCGCAGCGTCGAGGAGTATGCCGCGCTGATGGCAGAGAACAATGGCGAGGGTCGCTGGCTCACTGCCGAGGAGACTATCGCTGCGGGTCTTGCCGACCGTATCATCGAGGGAATAGCCACAGGCGTTGAGCTGCCCGATACCGTCTCGGAGCAGGGTGGTGCGCTGGAGCAGGTGACACCCTCGGCGATGGCTGACCCTGCCGCCTCTGACCCTGCCGCCTCTGACCCTGCCGCAACGCCCTCTCCGTCAGCCCCTGCTGCCGCCCCTGCCGCTGTGCCGAAGGAGGTTAAGAAGGCTGTCGGACGTGCTGCGGGTGTGCTGATACGTTACCTCCTGAACCGCTTTACCTATCGCTGGGAGCAGTGGATGGAGAGTATGCGCTTTAAGCGCGAGGAGCGTCAGCAGGAGCGCGAGCAGCGAGTTTTAGAGAAGAGAGCCGAAAAGGCTGCTGATAAGGCTGCCGAAGAGAGTGCTGAAAAGCCTGTCGAGGCGCAGCCCGCCACCGAGCAGGAGGCGATAGACTCTTCTCCACAGGTGCAGGCTGCCGCACAGAGTGCTGCCGCGCAGGCTGTGCGCCGTTCGGTGGTGGCGTTTGACTCGGGTCAGCGCAGCTATCAGGCGACCACGCTCAAGCAGGTGGATGACCCCTCGCTCAACCAGCCCCACGTAGGCTCCAACACCCAGGCATACACCGACGATGCCAAGGCATTTTGCCGATAAAAACCAAATTTTTTCAAACCAAAAAAACCTAAAAAAACTATGTCAAACATTATTGTAAACCCAAAGAACTACACAGGTCACGAACTTGAAACAATCTTTTTCCGCCCTCTTTTGTCGGGTCCATCAGCCGAGGCGCTCGGCATCCGCATCCTCTACAATATGCCAATGCCAACCGTTGTGCAGATGTGGGACCGCAAGGGTAACGTGCTCACCCCCTTTGACAACCACTCATCGTGGAGTGGCGGTGTGAAATCGACCCACTACCAGAAGACAATCCCTATGTCGCGCGTAAAGGCTGAAAACGCCTTCTCGGCAAGCGACTACTTCTCGACTATCTTCGAGCTTATCACCAACCGTCCCGATGTCAATATGGAGGATTTGTCGGGTACCGAGCTTGAGGCTGCCGAGACAGAGTTGTTCCGCCGCGCCATTGCCGACAGCATCCGTATGAATCTGTGGTTGGGTGACAAGAGTGGCTCCTATAACACAGGCTACAATAGCTTCGATGGTCTGTTGAAGATTCTCAACGAGCGTGTGGCTGCCGAGCAGCTCCACTTCGCATACAGCGATTTGCAGACCGAGCTGGGCGACTACTCCGTAGCCGAGGTGATGGATAACCTCATCCGCAACGCCAGCCCACGTCTGAAGGGCTTGTTCAGTGATGGCGAGGTGGCGTTCTTCGTCTCGCCAAGCATCTATCAGCTCTATGAGGCATATCTGGACAACAACTACGGCACAGCGACCTACACCGACAGCCAGTATGGTCGCAAGCAGTTGATGTTCCGAGGCTTCCCACTCATTGAGGTCAATCTTGAGCCTGCCATCGGCGAATCGAAGCTCTCGCAGGACTTCATCATCTTCACCGACCGCCGCAACCTCGTGATGGCGGTGAACACAGCCGACAGCCCAGGCTCGGAGGTGCGTATGTGGTACAACCCTGACGAGATGGAGAACCGTCAGCGTGCGGTGTTCGCCATCGGCTGCGAGATTTTGGACGAGGAGCTTGTTACGGCAGGTATCAATGTAGCAACCGTCTAAAAGTCTGTGAGTTATGACCGTAAAGAAGAGTTATAAACCCATTGGCGGCGTCAGTCGGGCAGAGCTCTTTGTGGTCGGCGATGGCTTCTCTGTGGAGAGTGTCGTTGAGGGCGGAGGCATCGAGGTGGAGCTTATCGACGATGGCTCAAGCTATGAGGAGTTATTCATCTCAACCGATGGTTTGGTGAGCGTGCAACACACGCTCACCCTCACCGCCCGCCGAGGCGTGGCAGACGAGTGGCTTGACAAGCGTTTTCTGGAGCTGTGTGCTGCCCAGGGTGTGGTTGCGAGGGTCTTGCTCTCAAGTGGCGAGAGCCTCACCGTAGGCTGGAGCGAGCGTTTCGGAGTGGAGCAGGCGCTGCGCCTGGAGCAGATGCACCTTCAATCGGGCAGCAAGCCCACCGACGAGCCTCGCATATGCCTGAAACTGAAGGCTGTGGATACGCAGTCGGCGATTGTTTAACCTATAAAACCAAGAAATATGGAAAAAACTCAAACCAAGAGCCTTGTGGCGGTGGGCAACCGAACTCCCGAGCCGTTGTTCTCGCTCTCGCCGCGTGTGGTGCAGAGTGAGCAGTTCTGGCGCTGGGGCGATGATAATATGTTGCCATACGCCCTCTCGCTGATGTCACGCCGCAGCACCACCCACCGCCGTATCATAAACGACAAGGCTGATTACATAGCAGGCAAGGGCTTCTCCTACGACGAGCAGCAGCCGTTGCTTGCCCGTCTGGTGGAGCGTGCCAATGGCGAGGGCGACTCCCTGCGCGCGGTATTGGGAAGGCTTGCTTTCGATAAGTCGCTGATGGGCAACGCCTTTCTGGAGATTGTGACCGACGAGGAACACACCTTCCTCTCGCTCTATCATCAGGATGCCTCGCGCTGTCGTTTGGCGCGTGATGGCAAGCACGTCATCCTCCACCACGATTGGAACTTCTACCGCGCGGCGGAGGCTGTGACGCTGCCTCTCTATCCCCACTTCGAGCGTCAGGCAGATGGCTCGCTGCGCTCGGTGGTGCATTACAAGGAGTATGAGCCTATGTTCTCGCACTATGGCGTGCCGAAGTATATCGCAGGTATGGGCGTGTCGGCAATAGCCTATAAGACAGATTGTTGGAATATCTCGCGATTGGATAACTCGTTCCAGCTCTCGGGTGTGATGATGTTAGACGCATCGGTTGGCTCGGAGCAGGAGGCGGAGCAGATTGTGCAGGCGGCACAGCGTAAGTTCGCGGGTAACCCTGGTCAGGTGATGTTTGTCATCAAGGAGGGTAGCGAGAACGACAACTCGCGCTTTATCCCTGTCGAGGCGCGTAACGAGGGCGACTGGAGCGAGCTGCACGACCAGGCGACGAGCGATATTGTGATTGCTCACTCGTGGTTCCGTTCGTTGAGCGGATTGGACTACTCGTCGGGCTTCAGCGCCGAGCGCATCCTGCACGAGTATGAGGTGGCGCTCAACACCGTCATCCTTGCCGAGCAGGAGGAGCTGCTGTCGCCCATCAAGCGCGTGATGCGCGAGGTTGTGGGTATCGACCCGACATCACTCGAGGTGGTAAACCGCCCACCGACACGTTCCAAGCCTATATATATGAAGGTGTGGGAGGCGCGTAAGGCTGACGGTCTGGAGTATGATGCCGAGGACGAGAAGCAGCAGTACTACCTCTCGGAGATAACAAAGTATAACGTAACAAAAATCGGATAAGGCTATGAGAAGTAACATAATAACACCTGCGGAGGTTGTCGCTTTGGCGTTTACCGATGGCGGCTACCTCTCGCCCGACGTGATTTCCGAGGCGGATATTGCGGTGGCTGTGGAGCGGTGGATTCTCCCCGTTGTGGGTGAGGCTCTGCTTGAGGCTGTGGCGGCAGGGCAATATGAGGAGCTGAAGGAGGAGTATCTCAAGCCCGCCATAGCTCTCTATACCCGCCTTGTGGTGCAGCCACGCCTCGCAGCGGCTACGGGTCAGCTGGGACTTACGGTGGTGGGAGGTACGCCACAGCGTGCCGCCTCGGATGCGCTCCGCAGTGAACTTTCGAGAGCCATCCGCGAGCGTGCCAAGACAGCGTTAAAACGCCTCTCGCGCTATCTTGATGCCCACACCAGCGAGGTGGCGGAGTATGATGAAAAGTGTAACATATTAAAACGATGCAGTTGTGATGGAGGCTTTGTGCAGATACTTTAACGGCTGTGTGGCTGCGCTGATGGCGCTCTTTGCCCCCATTGTGCCGCTTGTGTGGTGCGTGGTGGGCTTCATCTCGTTTGACTTCCTGACGGGGGTGTTGGCTTCGCATGCCGACGCCCGCCGTGAGGGGGCTGAGTGGTACTTCACAAGTGCCGAGGCGTGGCGCACCGCCCAGAAGCTGGGCTTTACGATTATTGCCCTATGTATGGCGTATCTGATTGATACGCTGATGCTTGATTTTATGCACCTTAACCTGACGAAGCTCTTTGCAGGTTTTGTCTGCGGTGTGGAGATGTGGTCTTTCCTGGAGAATGCTTGCCGCATAAGCTCCTCACCAATGCTCAACTACCTGCGCCGCTGGGTAGGTGGAAAAGTAAGGAAGGAGGTGGAGCGTGAGTAGAGGAATTGATAACTGCAACCCAGGCAATATACGCCTCTCGAAGGTCTTTTATCGGGGCGAGGTGCAGCCTTCGCAGGATGCGGCGTTCAAGCAGTTCAGCTCGATGGAGTGGGGTTATAGGGCGATGTTTGTGCTGCTCGACACCTATGCGCGCCGCTACGGTCTTAACACCATCCGAGGGATGATTTCGCGCTACGCACCGCCCTCGGAGAACAACACCGAGGCATACATCGCCGCCGTGTGCGAGTGGACAGGCATCGCCGCCGACGAGGTGCTGGATACCCGCTCCCGCCGCGATATGGTGCCCATCGTGGTGGCAATGTCACGCATCGAAAACGGTCTCCCCGCCCTCCGCCCCCAGGTAGAGAAAGGCTTTGACCTCACAGGGTGGGAGTAACGTGGATTTTCTATCCGCCTGCCCTCCCCGCCCCTCGGCTTTCAACTCCTCCCCTAATGTAGGGGAGGTGCTGCGAAGCAGCGGAGGGGTAATCCTTATTTTCTGTCCTCTACGTCATTGCGAGAGCCGTAGGCTCGTGGCAATCTCATAATATATACACGTCATCCCCCGACTTGCATAGCAAGGCGATGGGAATACTCTACTCATTTAAGAAATTAAAATTTCTTTTTACTACCTTTTGCCAACAAAAGGTAGTGCCAACCGACGCTGCGGAGCGAGGAAAAGCCGACTTTGGAGGCTTAACCGCTTTTTAAGAGCGAGAGCAGAGGGGGCTTGCACACTTTGCCGAGCCGCGAGGAGGAAAAGACGCGAATGCGGATTAAAATTGCACGGTGATAAATTTTCGGGCTCGTAACTTGCCGTCGGTAAAATGGTTGCTTCGCACTTTTGAGGGATCAAAAGGTCACCATTTCTTAACCCTCCGTCTGCGCTACGACCTTCTTCCGAAAATTCATCTGCCGTGATTGTTACTATCGCCAACAGATGACATTCGAAAAGTCTCCGACGCATCCTTCATAAAACAGGCGTTACGCCTGCGAAAATTCATCTGCCGTGTTTTTGCTGTCGCCAGCTGGTGACTTTCTGAATTTTACGTACTATTTCATTTTTACGTCATCCCCCTTGGTTCTTGAGATTGCCACGTCGCTCACGCTCCTCGCAATGACGTGGTTTTTATATTTTTCAGGCTCTGACCCGTATCTTCGGCGGCGTAGCACGCAAAGCTTGCTTCCTTCCTCGCCTCGCGCGCAAAAAAATATCTGCCTTTTTCTTGCACTTGTAGTGGCGATAACATATCTTTGTGGAGAATTTTTATAACTAATTGATTTAGGTGATTTTAATATGAAGAAAATTGTACTTTTCTCCCTATTCCTAATCCTCGGTCTTGTTGGATCGCAGACTTTGCCCACGCTTGTTGGTGTTGAGAGTTACTCGGCAGCGAAGCCTACGCTCGATTTTATGCTCTACACCTGTCTGGCTTTTATTATGATTAACGTGGGTCGTGAGTTTGAGCTCGACAAGAGCCGTTGGCGCAGCTACACAGCCGACTACTTCATTGCAATGGCGACAGCCGCAGCTCCTTGGCTGATGATATGTTTCTACTATATGATGTTGTTGCCCGACGACCTCTTCACAAGCTGGGATGCGTGGAAGGAGAATCTTCTGTTGAGCCGTTTCGCAGCCCCCACCTCGGCGGGTATCCTCTTCACGATGCTTGCCAATGCGGGATTGAAAAATTCGTGGATTTATCAGAAGACTCGAGTGCTGGCTATCTTCGATGACCTCGACACCATTCTGCTGATGATTCCGTTGCAGATATTTATGATTGGATGGAAGTGGCAGTTGGGTGTTGTTGCCTTGTTTGTTTTTGTCTGTCTATATCTTGCGTGGACAAAGCTTGACAGGTTCCGTATGTCGCAGGATTGGAGTTCAATACTCGGTTATGCCACCGTGCTTGTCTTTTTGTGTCAGGGTCTTTATGTGGTCTCATCGCACGTCTTTGGTCACGATGGTGCAATTCATATCGAGGTGTTGTTGCCAGCGTTTGTGCTGGGTATGGTGATGAAGACGCGCCACTCTACCTCGCGCACCGACGAGAGCGTCTCAACGCTTATCTCCTATCTGTTTATGTTCCTAGTGGGTATGAGTGCGCCTCTGTTTGTCGGCGTCGATTTCTCGGCTACGGCGGGTGATTGCCTGATAGGCGAGGTGGGCGAGATGTCGTGGGGCGAGATTGCCCTGCACGTTGCCGTTGTAACGGCACTCTCCAACATCGGTAAGATGGTGCCAATGTTCTTCTACCGCGACAAGAGCCTCACCGAGCGTCTTGCGTTGAGTATCGGTATGTTCACACGTGGCGAGGTAGGTGCAGGAATCATCTTCGTGAGCCTTGGCTACGGTTTGGGCGGTCCGCTGCTCGCCATATCGCTTCTGACAATCCTCTCGAACCTTATCCTCACGGGCGGATTTGTAATCATAGTGAAACGCCTTGCGCTCAAGAGCGAAGGCAGCGCTGCGACAAAGTAGTGTGATTGTTAATTAAGAAAGATAGTGTAGCTCTTGCCCCCGATGCGGGTGAGAGCTATTTTTTTGCTGTTGCCACTGCGGGCGGCGCAACGCTTGCGTAGTTCATCTACGCCCATAGGGAAGTCGCGCAGGATGATATCGACACCCTTGCCTTTCAATTCGCGCTTGAGGCTCTTGACATCGAACGGCTCGATACGCTCAATAGGCTCGATGCGCCCCACAACGCCCTCGGGCAGCTCGCGCGCAAAACCAAACGAGTTGTTGCTCCACACATCCGCCTTACCCTGTAATGCCTGAGCCACGATGCGCGCCTTTTGTAGCGCCACGTCGGGGATAACGAGGTAGCGGTACTCCTCTGCCGCAAACTCCTGTGGAGGGATTACGTCAGCAAGCGCATCTCGTTGAATATCAACCCTTCCCCTGCCTATTGCCAATGCCGAAAGGGTGGGCGTGCCGCCATCGAGATATATCATCACCTCCTTACACTCATCCCCAAGCGACACCACCTCGACACTCGCGCGGGGGAACAATCTGAACGCCTCCTCGACATCGAACAGAGGCGAGTTCTTTATCGCCACGCGGCTTGTCAGACGCTCTATCTGCGGCATCAGCGCCAGTATATTGGGCGAGCACTCCTCCAGCCTGAAAACCCTCTGCCCCTCGGCTGTGCGGCGGTCGGGGTCGGCATAGACCCAGTCGAAACGCTCCGCTGTCGAGGCGAGATACTCCTCTGCCGAGGCATTCACCACATCCACATTTTCGATGCCCATACGGCGCATATTTTCGCGTGTGACAGCCGCCAGCACCTCGTCACGCTCCAGCGCTACCACGCGCCTGAAACGGCTTGCCATAGCCGCCGCATCCATTCCCAGACCGCAGGTCAAATCGAGCAGACTATCGCCCTCGATACGCTTCGCGGCAGCGCACTCCTCGCTCGACGACTGCTCGAAGGCGCGTGCAGGGACAATTCCGCACGCGGCATAGAGGCGGGGCAGCTTTTTGCGGACGCGTTGCAGATACTTTACCTGCGTAGCCACCTCGCGGGCGTGCGGCACTCTGCCGTCGAGAGCCACCTGCAATGGGTCGCGCTCGATGTTTTTGCCGATAGCCTCCTGCACCTCGCTCTTGAGCAATATGTCAAGCTCTTCGCGCGTCATCTCTACTTCATAAAGACGAAATAAACCGCCAGGATAAGACAGCAGAATGCCGCCAGGTGGTTCCACTGAAGGCTCTCGCCTCGGAATACAACGGTAGAGAATACCGTAAAGACCACCAGCGTGATAACCTCCTGGATGACTTTGAGTTGCATCAGCGTGAATGGACCTCCGTTACCCGTAAAGCCTATGCGGTTGGCAGGAATCTGACACGAGTACTCCGCCAGTGCGATGACCCACGAGAAGAGGATGACCATATAAAGCGGCCACGACGAGATGAGCTTCATCTGCTGCAACTTCAGGTGTCCGTACCACGCAAAGGTCATAAAGATGTTGGAAACCACGAGCAGCAAGATAGTGTATAGAATCTTCATTTTCAGGGTTGTTAAAATTTCTGCCGCAAAGATAGAGATATTTTAATTCAAAATTCAAAATTAAGAATTCAAAATTAGGCTGACGCGTGTGTCGTCGCTATAAACTTATCTTTGGCGGCGTGTGGGAGCGCACCCGTAACGGGTGTTTTATGTTTACTTTATTTGCGCCTTAATTAAAGCGCTATGCCTCCAAAGATACAGGCTAAAGCCTAAAAGTATAAACCACGTCATTGCGAGGAGCGTGAGCGACGTGGCAATCTCAAAAAACACTCCAATTTTGAATTTTTATTTATTATATCTAACTTTACGCCCTAAATGTTATATAAATGGTGTGAAAATCACAACAAAAAACAATAATTATGAAAAAAGCATTTCTAACACTTGCGGCGGCGATTGTATCATTCACCGCTATGGCTGATGAGGGTATGTGGCTGTTGCCTTACCTTCAGAAGATGAACATCAAGGATATGAAGGCGAAGGGCTGCAAACTCTCTGCCGAGGATATCTACTCTGTAAACAAATCCTCTCTGAAGGACGCTATCGTAATCTTCGGTGGCGGCTGCACAGGCGAAATCGTGTCAGAGAAGGGTCTTATCTTCACCAACCACCACTGTGGTTACGGCTCTATTCAGGCGCTCTCATCTGTTGAGCACGACTACCTGAAGAATGGTTTTTGGGCATCATCACACGACGAGGAGTTGCCTTGCCCAGGCTTGTCAGTACGTTTCGTGCGTTCTATCGAGGATGTTACAGCTGACGTATTGGGCAACGTGCCTTCAATCGCGGGCGAGCAGGAGCGTCAGAAGACCATCCGCGCCAACATCCAGGCTATGACCGAGGCAAAGCAGAAGGAGCTGGGCGAAAGCCAGACATACAGCGTTGTGGAGTTCTTCGGTGGCAATCAGTACTTTGCATTTGTTTATGAGGTTTTCACCGATGTGCGTTTGGTGGGTACTCCTCCATCATCAATCGGTAAGTTCGGCGGCGACACCGACAACTGGATGTGGCCACGTCACACAGGCGACTTCTCTATCTTCCGCGTATATGCCAACAAGGATAACAAGCCTGCAGCCTACTCAAAGGAGAACGTGCCTTACAAGGCTCCACGTCACCTCGAGATTTCACTCGACGGTTACAAGGAGGGCAGCTTCGCAATGGTTATGGGCTTCCCTGGCTCAACAACACGTTATATGACATCACACGAGATTGACCAGATGCTGGAGGTTGATAACCCACAGCGCATCTTCATTCGTGGCGAGCGTCAGGCTATCCTCTGGGAGGCTATGGAGGCGAGCGACGAGATTCGTATCAAGTACGCATCGAAGTATGCTGGCTCATCTAACTACTGGAAGAACTCAATCGGTATGTCTCGTGGCATCCAGAAGCTCGGCGTGAAGGCGCAGAAGCAGGCACAGGAGGCAGCATTCCAGAAGTGGGCTGACGAGAACACTCTGCCCGAGGAGGGCTTCATCGACGCATTGCCAAAGATGAAGGAGGCTATTGCGAAGATTACACCTGTCGAGGGTACTATGCAGTACTTGCAGGAGGCTATGTTGCGCGGCATCGAGCTTATCAGCGTAGCACGCACAACACCAGCCCGTTACGCAGGTTTCTACAAGGATTATGACGCTGCTCTTGACCGCAAGGTGGCAAAGCGTATGATGCAGATCGTGCGCGAGAATATGGCACCAGAGAACCTCCCATCAATCTATGCCGAGGTTATTGACAAGGATTTCGGTGGCAACAGCGACGCCTATGTTGATTGGCTCTACGACAACTCTGTCTTTACATCACTCGAGAAGGCAGAGGCTGCCACAGACGAGCAGAAGAAGGCAGACCCAGCCGTAGCACTTGCAAACTCTGTGATGGATGTTTACCGCACAGCATATATGGAGTATGTGAAGTACGCTCCAGCCGTGAACGAGGCACACCGTCTCTACGTTGCGGGTTTGATGCGTATGCAGCCAAACAAGGCGTGGTACTCTGACGCAAACTTCACTATCCGCCTCACTTATGGTCAGGTGTTGCCATACAACCCTGCCGATGCCATTACATACAACTACTTCACTACGCTGGAGGGTGTAATCGCCAAGGAGGATACCTCTAACCCATTGGAGTTCACCGTTGAGCCAAAGCTCAAGGAGCTCTACGCAAAGAAGGATTACGGTCGTTATGCCGATAAGGATGGCAAGCTGCACGTCGGTTTCCTCGCCAACCTCGATATCACGGGCGGTAACTCGGGCTCTCCAATGCTTGACGGCAAGGGTCGTCTGATTGGTCTGGCGTTCGATGGCAACTGGGAGGCAATGTCGGGAGATGTTGCATTCGAGCCAGAGTTGCAGCGTTGCATCGGCGTTGATGTACGCTACGTTCTGTGGGTTGTTGATAAGTTCGCTGGCTGCCAGCACATTATGTCAGAGCTTGACATCGTAGGCGGCAAGAAGAAGTAAATAACACAAAAAAATAGTTTTCAAGCGGAGAATTTGCCTAATTCTCCGCTTTTTTTGACTAATATATTTAGAAAAATCTATGGCATACATAACACTTTAACAAAATTTTACTATATTTGTAACCGTGTCAATAGGTTTTGGCATAACCAACTAAACCAGAAACTAAACCAAAATAATCGAAAAAATATGAAAAAGTTACTGCTTATCGCACTCGCTATCTTCTTTGTGCAGGGGTTGGCGGCGCAGACTGTAAGCCCTGAAACGCTGGCGAAACGCGCAAAGCGTAAGAACCTCACCGTCAAGGAGTGGAACACCGACTCAAGCAAGAAGAGCCGCTGGCTCGACCACCTCACCGTATATGACGAGCACGGTCGTAAGATTGAGGAGATTGAGTACAATCAGTTTGGTCAGATTCGTCGTGAGACCTGCGAGTATGACCCTGTGACCGAGAAGGTTATCAAGGAGGTCATCTACAACGACCGCAACAAGGTGGAGCGCATCCGCAAGTATGAGTACAACGAGGATGGCACCAAACACAAGCAATACAACTACCTGCCCAACGGCAAGCTCTACACAATCAAGGTGTTTGAATACGTTTTTGACGAGAACTAACCGCTTTAACCCCAACTATGACCTACGAGCAGCTAAATGCGCTTGAAGTGTGGCAGAAGATGCCCACCATCACGCTCGACGAGATGTCATCAATCAAGTTGATGAATCGCGTCGATACCAAGTATGTCATAAGCGAGGAGTGCTGTATGGAGCTGTTGCGCCGTGCGGTGGATAAATACTCGGTGCAGGTCATCGGTGATGTGAGGGCGTGCCGTTACTCGACGCTCTACTACGACACCCCCGACCTGGAGATGTACACCGTGCACCACAACCGCAAGCTCACACGTCAGAAGATACGCACACGTACCTATGTCGAGTCGGGTGTTACCTTCATCGAGGTGAAGAACAAGACCAACAAGGGACGTACCAAGAAGAAGCGTATCGCCATCGACGAGAGTTACTTCGCGCGCGTCTCCGAGTCGGCAGAGGCTGCGGCGTTCCTGCGCGAAAGGGCTAATTTCGCTCCCGAGATTATCTCTCCTGCGCTTATCACGAAGTTTGACCGTATCACGCTGGTGAACCACGCTCACACCGAGCGTTTGACCATTGATATGAACCTGCGTTTTGTCAATATGCGCGCCGCAGAGCCCTGTGAGGCGAAGATTGACCGTATGGTGATTGTCGAGCTCAAGCAGGATGGTCTGTGCTACTCGCCTATGAAGGAGATTTTGCTCGACTTGAGAGTCAAGAAGCTCAAGGTGAGCAAGTATTGTGTCGGCACAGCCCTCTCCAACCCTACGGTGAAGGCTAACCGTTTCAAGCGTAAGATACGACTTATCCACAAAACCATTGCTGAGCAATCACAATTCTAAAAACTAAAACCTAAACAATATGTTCCAAAACGAAGAATTCCTGGAGTTTGATCCTTCGATTGCCGAAGAGTTCGGTTACGAAATCTCCAACCAAATCAGTTTCCTCGGCGTGCCCTTGTGCGACACCGAGAGTTTGTTGCATCTTTTGATGCGTTTTGCATTCAACCTGCTTATCACTTGGATTATAGCGCGTTACTGCTACTATGTGAAGAGCCAGCGTAAGGATTATGTGCTTACCTATATGCTCTTTGGCTCGGCTATGTTCCTCTTGATTTTCCTTATGGAGAGCGTGAGCATACAGATTGGTATGACGCTCGGTCTGTTCGCTATCTTTGGCGTGATACGCTATCGAACCGAGACGGTGCCCATCCGCGAGATGACCTATCTGTTTATCTTCATCACAGTAGCCGTAATCAATGGTTTGGCGCTCAATATCAGCTACGTTGAGCTTATCGTTGCCAATGCGTTGTTGATTCTGCTGATATTCCTTGTCGAGGGTCGTTCGCTGTTGCGTCACACCTCTGCCAAGCTGGTTATCTACGAGAAGATTAACCTTATCACACCCGACAAGCGTGCGGAGATGATTGCCGATTTGGAGGAGCGTCTGGGTCACAAGGTCGATAAGGTTGAGGTCGGTCACGTCGATTTCCTGCGTGATGTAGCCTTCGTGAAGGTATATTACGAGTTGGCTCCAGGTGAGACAAACACGGTTGAGAACGTCACCAAGCCAAACCAGTTCGTTTAGCCGTTGTAAGCCGAAACGACCTGATAAATAGTGTATTAACATTAAAAACTGTAACCTATGAAATATTCACTACGCCTTCTTACGCTCGTCGTGGCTCTGTTTGGTTGCGTTACGCTTGGCGCGCAGGAGGTTATGTCAGTTCCTGCACCGCAGGAGGTAAAACTCGATGACGATATTCAGGCCCGCTTCCGTGCTATTTTGGATGTGCCTTTGGCTAAAAACCTCTCGCTTGAGTGGAGTGAGCAGGTGCGTATGCACAACAATGTGAGCGATGTTGATAAGATTCTCTCGTCGCTGGGTCTTAATTATAAGGTGTTGCCTTGGCTCAAGGTGGGCGCAAGTTATAGCTTTGTGAATGTGCGCGATGCGGAGCTCAATGCCGCTACGGGTGCCGAGGAGGTTGAATGGAAAAACCGCCATCTGGTGAATGTCGATGTCACAGGCTCATACAAGGTGGGTCGCGTGAAGCTCTCGCTGCGTGAGCGTGTACGCTTCAATTTCCGCACCGATTCGGTCAATAAGTACGAGCACCCTGACCCATTTATCTCGTTGCGTTCACGTCTGAAGGCTGCGTATGATATCCGTCAGTGCCGCTGGGAGCCTTATGCCTATGTTGAGCTTTACACCACGCTCAACGCCCGTAATGCGGTGCCAAACTACAAGAACTACAACGTAGCTTACAAGCAGTATATCAACCGCATACGCTTCTCGGTGGGTACCGAGTTCAAGATTAACAACTACCACCGTCTTGACATCTACTATCGTTTCCACCTCAATCAAGGCTACGATGCCCGCTACAAGGCAAACAAGGGCGATTTGAAGTCGTGGACACACGAGAAACAGAATTGTCACGTCTTTGGTTTGGACTACAAGTTCAAGCTGTAAGAGCGTGTATTTGATATGATTTGGAGACCGTCTGACCTTTGGGGCAGGCGGCTTCCTTTTTCAGGCGACACACTAAATCGCAGGTTGTGCCGTTTGATGAAAAAGAACCCTATTATGAGAAAGTTTTTCACGTTTATAGCTCTTCTTGTTGTGATGTGCCACGCCGATGCGGTGGCGCAGGTCTTTGTGCATCGTCCACCCCTCTACATCGTCAATGGCGAGCGTATGAGTGAGGCGGATGTCAAGCGCATTAACCCTGCCGATATTGCGACAAATACGTTGTTGCCAGCCGATGAGGAGAGTATCGCCAAATATGGTCAGGAGGCTTCGAATGGTGTGATTTTAATCACTCTGCGCTACGATACGCCTGCCCGCTTTGAGGTAGATGATAAGGTTATGCAACTTGCTGATTATCTTGCCGAGAGGATTAAGTGGGAACACCCCGCCAACCCTGTTGCGAGGGTCGTTTTGCGGCTGAAGATTATGCCCGATGGAGTGGCCGTCGAGGACGAGGTGCTGGAGGCTACCGATAAACGCCTGCTCAAGCGCGTTCAGAAGCTCCTCCCCGCATCGCCACGCTGGTGTCCAGCGATGAAGGATGGCGAGGGCGTCGAGAGCGAATATACGCTGCGCCTTACGCTCCCTCGCGGAATGAAGCTCCAGCGCGAGCGTAGCGTTCCCATCATCATCGGCGGTGCGTAACGCAAGATAAATGGAAATTATCCCTCTTTCGAATAGCTCCAGAGGGCGAGGGTCAGAAGCGCATAGGCGAGATAAATCATCAGGCACGAGGCGAGACTGATTGATATCTGGTAGCTCATCACGCTTGAGTGCGAGCACCACTCCGCAATGGCGTTCATTGCGCTCGTGCTATGCTCCACAACCCAGCTCACAACGCCCGCAAGAGGAGTTATCGGCAGGAGTATCCACAACATCGTAACACACATAGCCACACCACCCACAACCACACTCCACAGCGACACCTCGCCAAAGAGATGTGCCGCAAGCGGCATTGTCACAGCCGAGGCGACAAAGCTCACCACGATGGTTGCCGCAGCACCATTCCAAATTAGCTCTGCCCATTTGCGCCAGCGCGAGTAGTTCTGCTCTCTGCCCCATCGCAAAAGCCGTGATAACCGCAACGTGCGCGAGAGTGGCACACCCCACGCGATGATTGCTGCGACGGAGAGCACCGACATCAGAAATCCCGCATCATATATCATCCGCCCATCCCACACAAGCATTAGCGAGGCTGCAAGACATAGCGTATTCAGGGACTTGTTTTGACTTGCTACGGTGAGCATTAACTGCGTGAGTGTGAACATTATAGCGGCGCGCACAACCGAGGGCGCTGCACCTGCCATTGCCACATATAACCATATCGTCACGATAGCTGCTGCACTTCGCATAATCTGACCGTGCCGCAGGGCAATCAAGGGCAGAAGTAACAAATTTACAACCACAAACAGGAAGCCGACGTGCAGACCCGACACCGCCAGCAGATGCGCTCCGCCTGCGCGAACATATGTTTGTCGAAGGTCGCTCTTGAGAGTGCTTCTCTCGCCTATGCTGATTGCTGCGACAACGGGTCTTGTCTCGGGACTTAATCGCAGAGCCTCAATGCGTTGCATAGCCTTTGCCCGCAGTCGTTCTCCAAACGACGGAGCGCATCTTTCGCGTCGAAGAATCTTTGTCGAGTCGAGCCAGATGGTGCCGACTCTGCCCACGCGCAGCATATATCCGCCATAACTCGTCTCCTCGTCATAGGGGCGTACCCGCGCTCGAGTAACAATCCTCTCGCCCACCTGCAAGCCGAGTGCTGGATGCGCCGACACGCGCACCTCGGCGGCGCGTCGTTGCCAACCTTTTTCTCCAAATGAAGCTGTGATTTTTGCGTTGAAATCGACCCTCGAAGGGAGGTCGTGAGCGAGTGTAAGAAGCTCAACCTTCAGTAGTTGTGACTCTGCGATGGGTTGCTCCGCTTCGCGCCGCAGCGAGATTGTCAGCGCACCCGCCATAATCACCATTATCGCCACCGCCTCGCGCCTGACAACAGCCGCTGCTGTCGCCACGACAAACAACGCCACCGCCGTCCACACACCCATCTGCAAACCGTCGGCAACGATAATCCCCACCGCCACAAGCACCACCACCGTGAGCATCGGCATCGACCGCAGGCGCTGCTGGATGTTGGTTAGTGGTGTCATAGTCGTGTAGTTTTGGTTTTAAGCTCTTACCCTCTTTTTGCTCTTTTTACTCTCTTTGTTGTTGGCTGCGGCACTTCGACTTTGCCAATAGGCTCTGTTGTCAGTGAACGGCAGACGAGGGAGGTTATTCGCAGTGATGATAACCTTCTATTATATTTTAAAATTGGAGATTCTCGGTTGGCGAACAGGTGTAATATCTCGATCTCCTCCTGGGTGGCAGGGGTAAGACAAGTTAATACAAAGGCTTCTCCATCGTTTGTGGAAGATAAAATAATCCGTTCTCCATCGTATGCAGATACGGTATAATTTTCTAACTTATGTTTGTAAGTAGAGTAACTCTTGTCAATATGAGAAATGCGATGTAATTTAACGTAAGTTTTAGTGGCGTCAAATTCATTATAATTGTCATCAAAAGGCAAGCCGAAAAATAAAATCCTTTCATCGTCAAAGACCACTCTTCCATTCTCCCATTTTGTATAACCCACAGAACCCAACGAGCGCCAATAACGAACTTTGTAAAGTGTGTCTCTGATGTTGGGTGTAGAGTAAATTATGTTTTTGTATGGTCTCTTCTTCTCCTCACTCGAGCGCTGGAAGAACTTTTCATCCACAGGCAGAGGTCTTAGCCCAATCCGATTCACAATGTCGCGCGGTGGGATGTTGTGTACCATCGCCGCCTCGCTTGAGGCTTCGGGATGCTCTTCAATCTCAATTCGTTTGAGAAAATTATCCTTGCCGACAGGGGTGAGGAGAACCAGCGGCACGTTAATGTTTGGAAAGTTCTCTTTTGCATGTCCTTCATTCCAGTCAGACTCAAACATTACCAGAAGCCTCTCTCCGTCGTAGGCGAAAGGGATGTATCTTGTAGGGTAGTAGTTGTTATCGATGGAGTGGTGTAGTGTACTGCCTTTTGCTGTTCTGTGGAGGATACCATATTCGTCGTTACGGATGAATTGTATTGTGCTATACCAATATTCATCGTAGTAGGATGTATTTTTGATAAATATCTCTCCGTTACATATCCCAGTCCACTGATAAACCATATCCCAATACTCAACCTTGCTGACAATCTCCTTTATATTGTCGGGTATAGGGATCGGTTTGAACTGCAATTTCTCCTCTAGCGACTGCGTGTTCATTTGGAGGCATAAAACGTAATCCTTCATGCTCTGCGCGCCCACCCTGCCCGCAAACATCAGGCAGAGTAACAGCGTGAGTATGTGTGTGGTCGTTTTCATCTGCAGTTGGTTGTTGTAGAACGATCTTTTTGCGAATAGCCTTCTCTACCGCCTGTCGATGTAGTATTTTATTTTGCCGTATGAGGTGCCGCCCTCACGAATGTAGTACACTTGCGAGTGAGCATATAGCGAAGTTGTGACGATCAGCCATAGTATGATTAGCAGACGTTTCATTACTCCTTTGTCTTTTTCAAGGGGTTGAGGTTACAGATTTTCTCCCAGGTGCTCTCCTTGACTGCCGAGGCAACACTCTCCAGGCCGCTCTTTGCAACGGCTGGCAGCTCCTTCATCGCCTGGCGGCGGGCCTCCTTGCGGATGCGTTTCTTGTTGTGCTTGTACTCCTTGCTACCCAGCTCGAGATACTTCATCGTCAGCTTGCCGATACGCAGTGTGAGGTAGGCGTTCATCGCACCATTGACCGATGAACTTAAGAATGTCTTGGCTATCGAGCCTGCCACGCCGCTCGCCATCGAGCCGAACATCTCGCTTGTGTCAATCTGGTCGAGCAGGTCGTCGGTGATGCTGATGATGAGTGCTGACGAAATCACAATCACATACAACTCAAGCATTTGAGTGAGCGATGGTCGGCGGTGGCGCAAGCTCACCAGGCGGTTAATCATCTGCAAGTTCATACCGAAGGCGGTGATGATATCGAGTGAGCCGTTCTGGCTTATGCCCGTCACAATAAAGACGTTGAGCGCGGCGCGGCGCACCAGCTTGTTAGCCTCGTTGTCGCGGTGGCGCAGCACCTCGCGTACACCCTCAAGCGCGCGTTCCTTTGTCGAAAATATCTCCTTCTCTTGCTGCGTGAGCGACATACGCTTGATATAGCTCGCCAGCTCGTTTGAGTCCATATCCTCCAGATGCTCACGACCATCGCCCTTCAGCTCGGGCGTAAAGAGGAATTTCAGCGTAGGGTAGAGAATGAATCGCACAAGGAACAACCCCAGCACAATGTAGAATCCCCAGCCCACCCAGGGGTGTATCTCTGCTGCCTTGTCGCCAATGGTTATGATGTTGCCTACCAGCGAGATAATCACCACGCTGAAGATGGCAACGGCGCAAATAATCAAAGTCTTTCTGCTCATAGTTTCACGATTTTTGTTGCTTGGGTTTTGCCTTATGGCGCAATCCAATTGTAAAGGTAAAATTTTTAATGAAAACGGCAAAATTTCGGGATAAACAAAATGATGATAAATGTTGAAAAGTCGTTAATAACCCTCTTGCGGCAGGGTGGACTGTGTTAAGAAATTGTTAACGTAACTCGCTGAAATATATGGCACTATTTTCTTGCATATAAATAAATGCTTATAGTTTCGCCAAAACCATAAGTAAAAAGAATTACAAACCCCGAAAAAGTGATGAAAAACCCCGAAAAAGAGTCATTTATATAGTGTTTTTAAAAATTTTTGATTATCTTTGCACCCGATTTGGACGTTATTGAAGACGAAAATCAAAATTTTATTTAACAAAAAACTAAAGGACAAGTTAAAATGCCAACTATTCAACAGTTAGTTAGAAACGGTCGAGTGAAGATGGAGGACAAGAGTAAGTCTCCAGCACTCGCAGCGTGTCCCCAGCGTCGTGGCGTATGTACTCGTGTATATACAACCACTCCAAAGAAGCCAAACTCGGCTATGCGTAAGGTGGCACGTGTAAGATTGACAAACGGCAAGGAGGTCAATGCCTACATCCCAGGCGAGGGTCACAACTTGCAGGAGCACTCAATCGTATTGGTACGCGGTGGTCGTGTTAAGGACCTTCCAGGTGTACGTTATCATTTGGTTCGTGGTGCTCTGGATTCAGCAGGCGTGGACGGACGTCGTCAGCGTCGCTCAAAGTACGGTGCAAAGCGACCTAAAGCTGGTAAGAAGTAAAATTGACAAATTAAATTAAGTAAACAAAATGAGAAAAGCTAAGCCAAGAAAGCGAATTCTACTTCCAGATCCAAAGTTCAACGACGTTGAGGTAACACGTTTCGTGAACAATCTTATGCTGGATGGTAAGAAGAGTATTGCTTACACCATCTTCTATGATTCATTGGAGTTGGTAAGCAAGAAGATGAAGGATGCTGATAAATCTCCACTGGAAATCTGGAAACAGGCTCTCGAGAATATCACACCCCAAGTCGAAGTTAAGTCAAAGCGTATCGGTGGTGCGACATTCCAGGTACCTATGGAGGTTCGACCAGAGCGCAAAGTTTCAATTTCAATGAAAAACCTTGTCCTTTACTCGCGTAAGCGCGCTGGTAAGTCAATGGCGGAGAAGCTCTCTGCGGAGATTGTAGATGCATACAACTCACAGGGCGCAGCCTTCAAGCGTAAGGAGGAGATGCACCGTATGGCGGAGGCAAACAAGGCATTTGCACACTTCAGATTCTAAAAAACCGAACGTAAAATGGCAAGAGATCTTAAATATACTCGTAATATCGGTATTATGGCGCACATCGATGCCGGTAAGACCACTACATCAGAGCGTATCCTGTTCTACACAGGTAAGACTCACAAGATTGGTGAGACTCACGAGGGTGCAGCAACAATGGACTGGATGGCGCAGGAGCAGGAGCGTGGTATCACCATCACATCTGCTGCTACAACTGCATTCTGGCAGTATAAGGACCACCAGTATCAGATCAACTTGATCGATACCCCAGGACACGTTGACTTTACCGTTGAGGTAGAGCGTTCATTGCGTGTGTTGGACGGTGCTGTTGCAACATTCTGTGCTGTGGGTGGTGTTGAGCCTCAGTCAGAGACCGTATGGCGTCAGGCTGATAAGTACAACGTACCACGTATCGGTTATGTAAACAAGATGGACCGTACAGGTGCCGATTTCTACGCAGTTTGCTCACAGATTAAGGAGCACTTCGGCACAACAGCTCTCCCAGTAGTTTTGCCTATCGGTGCAGAGGATAAGTTCGAGGGTTTGGTTGACCTTATATATAATAGAGCTATCTACTACTATGACGACAAGACAGTTCGTGACAACTTCGAGTACAAGGAGATTCCAGCGTCAATGCAGGCAGAGGCTGCCGAGTGGCGTGCGAAGCTCATCGAGGAGGTTGCAGCAACTGACGATGCCCTCATGGAGAAGTTCTTCGAGGATCCAGACTCAATCACTCCAGATGAGTTGATCGCAGCTATCCGTACAGCTACAATGAATATGTCTTTGGTACCTATGATGTGTGGTTCTTCATTCCACAACAAGGGTGTTCAGCTCCTGTTGGACTACATCATGGCGTTCCTCCCATCACCACTGGATGTTCCAGCTGTTGAGGGTATCAACCCAAAGACTGACGAGACAGAGACTCGTAACGCTACCGTAAACGATCCATTCTGCGGTTTGGCGTTTAAGATTGCTACTGACCCATTCGTAGGTCGTCTGGCTTTCGTACGTGTTTACTCTGGTGCTTTGGATGCAGGTTCTTACGTTCTGAATGCACGTAGCGGCAAGCGTGAGCGTATCAGCCGTATCTACCAGATGCACGCTAACAAGCAGAACCCAATCGAGCGCGTTGAGGCAGGTGATATCTGTGCAGCAGTAGGTTTCAAGGAGATCCGTACAGGTGATACTTTGACAGCCGAGAATGCGCCACTCGTACTCGAGCAGATGACATTCCCAGAGCCAGTTATCGGTTTGGCAGTTGAGCCAAAGACACAGAAGGATTTGGACAAGCTCGGTATCGCTCTTGCGAAGCTCGCAGAGGAGGATCCAACCTTTACAGTACGTACCGACGAGGAGTCAGGTCAGACTATCATCAGCGGTATGGGTGAGCTTCACCTCGATATCATCGTTGACCGTTTGCGTCGTGAGTTCGGCGTAGAGATCAACCAGGGTGCTCCACAGGTTAACTACAAGGAGGCTCTTACACAGACTGTTCAGCACCGTGAGGTGTTCAAGAAGCAGACTGGTGGTCGTGGTAAGTTCGCCGACATCATCTTCGAGATCGGTCCAGCCGAGGAGGGTAAGACAGGTCTTACATTCGTTGATGAGGTTAAGGGTGGTAACGTACCTAAGGAGTTCATCCCAGCAGTTCAGAAGGGCTTCGAGTCAGCTATGGCAAACGGTGCGTTGGCAGGTTACACAATCGACGCTATGAAGGTTACTTTGAAGGATGGTTCATTCCACCCAGTCGATTCAGACCAGCTCTCATTTGAGATTTGCGCCCGCAACGGTTTCCGTCAGGCAGCTCCAAAGGCAGGTTCAGTTATCATGGAGCCTGTGATGGCAGTTGAGGTTGTTACTCCAGAGGAGTCTATGGGTGATATCATCGGTGACTTGAACAAGCGTCGTGGTATGATTCAGGGTATGGATCAGAAGGGTACAGCTCGTGTTGTTAAGGCTAAGGTACCATTGTCAGAGATGTTCGGTTACGTTACAGTATTGCGTACAATCTCTTCAGGTCGTGCAACATCATCAATGGAGTTCTCACACTTCGAGGAGGTTCCTGCAAACCTTGCAAAGGAGATCATCGAGAAGAGCGGCAAGCGTAATGAGTTAGAATAATAAGAGTAATTAAATATGAGCCAGAAAATTAGAATTAAGCTTAAGTCTTTCGACCACAACTTGGTAGATAAGTCAGCTGAGAAGATCGTTAAGACAGTGAAGGCAACTGACGCTATGGTTAGCGGTCCAGTGCCCCTGCCAACAAAGAAGCAGATCTTTACTGTAAACCGCTCAACTTTCGTTAATAAGAAGGCACGCGAGCAGTTCCAGTTCTGCACTTTCAAGCGCATTATCGACATCTACTCTTCAACTCCAAAGACTATCGATGCTTTGATGAAGCTCGAGTTGCCTTCAGGTGTTGAGGTACAGATTCAGGTCTGATAGACTAAACATAGCCGTTCGAGGGGCGCATTGATTTGTTGCGCCCCACGAATGTGCGGTCTGACGGAAACGACAGACAAACCCAAAAATAGATATACATTATATTTATATAACACAAATCACTTTTAATTAACAAACGTAATTCGACAGAAAAATGTCAGGACTAATTGGAAAGAAAATCGGAATGACTTCCGTTTACAGTGCCGAGGGTAAGAACATACCATGCACTGTCATTGAGGCTGGTCCGTGTGTAGTTACGCAAATCAAGACAGTTGAGAAGGATTCTTACGAGGCTGTTCAGATTGCCTATGACGACAAGAGTGAAAAACACACCAGCAACAGTTTGTTAGGTCACTTCAAGAAAGCCGGCACCACTCCAAAGCGCAAGATGGCGGAGTTTAAGGATATGCCAGAGGTGAACCTTGGTGATACTTTGGACGTAACTATGTTCACAGAGGAGGACTGGGTTGACGTTACAGGCATCTCAAAGGGTAAGGGCTTTCAGGGCGTAGTTAAGCGTCACGGTTTTGGTGGTGTGGGTGGTCAGACTCACGGTCAGCACAACCGTCAGCGTAAGCCAGGTTCACTTGGTGCTTCGTCTTATCCATCACGCGTATTCAAGGGCAAGCGTTTGGCTGGCCGTATGGGTGGTGATCAGGTTAAGGTTCTTAACCTGAAAGTATTAAAGGTAATTCCCGAGAATAACCTCATCTTGGTGAAGGGTTCTATTCCAGGGGCAAAGGGTGCTTATTTAACAATTGAGAAGTAGTATGGAATTAGCAGTATTGAACTCACAGGGACAGGAGACTGGTCGTAAGGTAGTCCTTTCAGATGCAGTCTTCGGCGTGGAGGCTAATGACCACGCTATTTATCTCGACGTTAAGCAGTATTTGGCTGATCAGCGTCAGGGAACTCACAAGGCAAAGCAGCGTAACGAGGTAGCAGGTTCTACTCGCAAGCTGAAGCGCCAGAAGGGTACAGGTGGTGCACGTTGCGGTAGCATCAAGTCACCTCTCTTCCCAGGTGGTGGTCGCGTCTTTGGTCCTGTACCTCGCGACTACAGCTTCAAGCTCAACAAGAAGCTTAAGCGTTTGGCTCGTCGTAGCGCACTTACTTACAAGGCACAGGCTGGTGCCATCAACGTTGTTGAGAACCTTCAGTTGGAGGCTCCAAAGACAAAGCAGGTAATCGCGCTCACAAAGGCCTTGAATGTCGAGAACAAGAAGGTATTGCTCATCCTGCCGGAGGGTAACGCAAATCTTCAGCTCTCATGCCGCAACATCCCTTCAGTTAAGCCAGTATTGGCACAGAACGTAAACACCTACGAGGTGATGAACGCCAACGTGCTTGTAATGGTTGAGGGTGCGGAGAATGTATTGAATGTAATGTTAGCTTAAAACACGCAAGAAAATGGAAGTAATTATTAAGCCAATTTTGACCGAGAAGATGACGATTCAGGGCGAGAAGCTGAATCGCTACGGTTTTATCGTTGACGTTCGAGCTAACAAGCTGCAGATTCGTAACGCCGTAGAGCAGATGTACAACGTGGTTGTTACAGATGTGAATACTATTCGCTATATGGGCAAACTCAAGAGCCGCTACACAAAGGCTGGTCTCTTGGAGGGTCGCGCTAATAACTTCAAGAAGGCTATTGTCACCTTGAAGGATGGAGATAAGATAGATTTTTACAGTAATATCTAAAAGAGATGGCAGTAAGAAAGTTTAAGCCAGTAACAGCTGGTACAAGACATAAGATCATTGGTTCGTTTAGCGAGATTACTTGCTCAACACCAGAGAAGTCGTTGCTGAGTCCAAAGAAGAGCACAGGCGGACGTAACAATACAGGTAAGATGACTGTTCGCTACATTGGTGGCGGTCACAAGCAGATGTATCGTAACGTTGATTTCAAGCGTGCGAAGGACGGTATTACTGCAACTGTAAAGACTATTGAGTACGATCCAAATCGTACAGCACGTATTGCACTTGTTGTATATGCTGACGGTGAGAAGAGCTACATCTTGGCTCCTAACGGCTTGCAGGTAGGTCAGACTATCGTAAGCGGTGCGGGCGTAGCTCCTGAGGTAGGTAACGCTCTTCCATTGAGCGAGATTCCACTCGGTACCGTTGTTCACAACATCGAACTCTACCCCGGTCAGGGCGCTGCTATGGCACGTTCGGCTGGTTCGTATGCTCAGCTTTTGGCACGCGAAGGTAAATTCGCTATCATCAAGTTGCCTTCAGGTGAGACTCGTATGGTACTCGTAACTTGCCGCGCAACCGTAGGTGTTGTATCAAACGTTGATCACAACCTCGAGTCGTCAGGTAAGGCAGGTCGTAGCCGTTGGCAGGGTCGCCGTCCACACAACCGTGGTGTGGTTATGAACCCTGTTGATCACCCAATGGGTGGTGGTGAAGGTCGCGCCTCTGGTGGTCACCCACGTTCGCGCAAGGGATTGTTGGCAAAGGGTTACAAGACTCGTAATCCTAAGAAGACAACCTCTAAGTTTATTATTTCAAAGCGTAAAAAATAATTAAATAGAGTATCATAATGAGCCGTTCATTAAAAAAAGGACCATTTATTGACCCCAAGTTGGAGGCTAAGGTAGTAGCACAGGCCGAGGGCAATAAGAAGACAGTCATCAAGACTTGGTCACGAGCAAGTATGATTTCGCCTGACTTCGTAGGTCAGACAATCGCTGTCCACAACGGAAATAAGTTTATTCCCGTATATGTAACAGAGAATATGGTGGGTCACAAGTTGGGCGAGTTCGCTCCTACCCGCAATTTCCGTGGTCATGGAGGTAACAAGAAAAAATAGTTAGACAATGGGTGCAAGAAAAGCAATAAGAGCCGAGAAATTAAAGGCTGAAAAGAAGCAGAAGGCTATCGCGATTATGCGCGACTGCCCTACCTCACCCCGTAAGATGCGCCTCGTTGCTGACATCATTCGCGGTGTGGAGATTAACAAGGCACTGGGTATCCTTCGTTATTCAAAGAAGGAGGCATCTATCCGTTTGGAGAAGCTGCTCAAGTCAGCTATCGCAAACTGGGAGGCAAAGAACGAGAACGAGCGTCTGGAGGACGTTACACTGTGTGTAAAGGAGATCACTGTTGATTGTGGTCGTATGCTGAAGCGTATTCAGCCAGCTCCACAGGGTCGCGCACACCGTATCCGTAAGCGTTCAAACCACGTGACTATCGTAGTAGATAAAATGGTAACTGCAGAAAACAACTAAACAAATGGGACAGAAAGTAAATCCAATAGCAAACCGTCTTGGTATCATCAAAGGTTGGGATTCTAACTGGTATGGTGGTCGCGATTTCTCAGAGAAATTGGTAGAGGACGCGAAGATTCGTAAGTACTTGAATGTCCGTTTGGCAAAGGCAAGTATTTCAAAGATTATCATCGAGCGTACGCTCAAGTTGGTTACAGTAACTATCTCAACTGCACGCCCAGGTATCATCATCGGTAAGGGCGGTCAGGAGGTTGACAAGCTCAAGGAGGAGTTGAAGAAGCTCACAGGTAAGGAGATTCAGATCAACATCTTCGAGATCAAGCGTCCAGAGGTAGATGCAGTTATCGTAGCGAACAACATCGCTCGCCAGCTCGAGGGTCGTGTATCTTACCGTCGTGCAATCAAGACCACAATCGCATCAACAATGCGTATGGGTGCCGAGGGTATCAAGGTTCAGATCTCTGGTCGTGTAGGCGGTGCCGAGATGGCTCGCTCAGAGACCATAAAGGAGGGTCGTATTCCATTGCACACATTCCGTGCAGATGTAGATTACTGCTTGGCAGAGGCACTTACCAAGGTAGGTATCCTCGGTATCAAGACATGGATCTGTCACGGTACAGTGTATGGCAAGCGCGACTTGTTCGAGATTCAGGGCGCAGCGTCACAGCAGCAGGGTGGCTCACAGCAGCACCGAGGCGGCAAGGGCGCACCCCGCAAGAGAAGAAATAACAATAAGTAAGTAGGACCTTTTAAGCGAAAAGACAATTATGTTACAGCCAAAAAAGACCAAATTTAGAAGAATGCAAAAGGGTCGTATGAAGGGTTTCGCTCAGAGAGGAAACCAGCTTGCATACGGTTCATTCGGAATCAAGGCACTTGAGTCAACGTGGATCACAGGTCGTCAGATCGAGGCAGCGCGTCAGGCCATCACACGTTATATGAAGCGTGAGGGTCAGATCTGGATCCGTATCTTCCCCGACAAGCCCATCACCAAGAAGCCTGCAGAGGTACGTATGGGTAAGGGTAAGGGTAATCCAGAAGGATTCGTAGCTCCCGTTACCCCAGGTCGTATCCTTTTTGAGGCAGAGGGTGTACCATTGGAGATTGCACAGGAGGCACTCCGTTTGGGCGCACAGAAGTTGCCTATTACAACCAAGTTTATTGTACGACGTGACTACGTTGAATAATCTTTAAGACAACAAGACAAATGAAAAGTGCTGAAATAAAGGATATGTCAATTCAGGATCTGCAGGAGCGCATCGAGTCAGAGAAGGCGAAGCTCGCTACTTTGAAGGTGCAGCACGCAGTATCACCTGTAGAGAATCCTTCAATTATTAAGAAATCTCGCAGAGATATAGCTCGTATGCTGACAATCCTGCGTCAAAAGACCGCTAAATAATTACCACTATGGAAAGAAATCTTAGAAAAGAGCGTATTGGGTTGGTTGTCAGCAACAAAATGGAGAAGACCATTGTGGTTGCAGTAGAGCGTAAGGTTAAGCACCCCATCTACGGTAAGTTCCAGAACAAGACAACAAAGTTCGTTGCAGAGTGTCTGGATGAGTCTGTAAAGGAGGGCGACACAGTTCGCATTATGGAGACCCGCCCCTTGAGCAAAACCAAGCGTTGGAGATTAGTACAAATCATTGAAAGAGCGAAGTAGTTATGATACAGCAAGAAAGCAGACTCGTAGTAGCAGACAACAGCGGTGCGAAGGAGGTTCTTTGCATCCGCGTGCTTGGCGGAACAAAGCGTCGCTACGCCTCTATCGGCGATAAGATCGTCGTGACGGTGAAGAGCGCTTCTCCTTCGGGCGACGTAAAGAAGGGCGCCGTTTCAAAGGCGGTGGTAGTTAGAACAACCAAGGAGATTCGCCGTGCGAATGGTTCATACATTCGTTTTGACGATAACGCCGTAGTTCTCCTTAACAACCAGGGTGAGATGCGTGGTACTCGTATCTTTGGTCCCGTAGCTCGTGAGTTGCGTGATCAGTATATGAAGATCATCTCATTGGCACCTGAAGTATTGTAATATTAAAAACACAGTAGAAAGATGTCAGTTAAGTTACATATTAAGAAAGGGGACGTGGTTTACGTAAACGCTGGTGACAACAAAGGTCAGCAGGGTAAGGTCCTGAAGGTAGATGCGCAGAAGCAGCGCGCTATCGTCGAGGGCGTTAATATGAGCAAGAAGGCTACAAAGCCTAATGCACAGAATCCCCAGGGTGGAATCATCGAGCAGGAGGCTCCGATTCACATCTCTAACTTGCAGGTGCTCGACCCAAAGAGTGGCAAGCCTACTCGCATCGGTCGCAAGGCAAATGCAAATGGTAAATTAGTTCGTTACGCTAAAAAGTCAGGAGAGGAGATCAAATAATGGCATACGTACCAACACTCAAAACACAGTACAAGGAGCAGATCGTTCCTGCTCTTATGAAGGAGTTTGGCTACACTAGCGTAATGCAGTGTCCAAAGCTCGAGAAGATCGTGGTTAACCAGGGTATGGGTCAGGCAGTAGCTGATAAGAAGCTTATCGATATTGCACAGGCAGAGCTTACTCAGATCACAGGTCAGAAGGCAGTTCAGACAAAGTCAAGAAAGGATATCTCTAACTTCAAGTTGCGTAAGGGTATGCCTATCGGTGTTCGCGTGACACTTCGTGGTGAGCGTATGTACGAGTTCTTGGAGCGTTTGATCGCTGTGGCTATGCCTCGCGTTCGTGACTTCAAGGGTATCAACGAGAAGTTCGATGGTCGCGGTAACTACACATTGGGTATCACCGAGCAGATCATCTTCCCAGAGATCGATATCGACAAGATCACAAAGATTTTCGGTATGGAGATCACTTTCGTAACTACGGCAAACACCGATGCAGAGGGTTACGCCCTGTTGCGTGAGTTCGGTCTGCCATTTAAGAACGCTAAAAAGAATAACCAGTAGGATATGGCAAAGGAATCAATGAAGGCACGCGAGGTAAAGCGTGTAAAGCTTGCAAACCGTTACGCTCACAAGCGTGAGGAGATCGCTGCACAGTTGAAGGCAGGCGAGATAGATCACGAGGAGGCTTGGATTGCCCTCTCAAAGTTGCCACGCAACTCTAACCCTATCCGTCAGCACAACCGTTGCAAGCTGACAGGTCGTCCAAAGGGTTATATGCGCCAGTTCGGTATCAGCCGTATTCAGTTCCGTGAGATGGCATCAAACGGTCTGATCCCAGGTGTGAAGAAGGCTAGCTGGTAGTAGCTATCGTGTCGCAGGGGCGGGAGAGCCGCCCCAGGCGACATTTTATTATCATCTCAACGTGCGGAAGGCAACAGCCTAACCCCGTTGGATCAAGGTGGGTCAGGGTGCCAAATGACAGAAGCAGGGTGCCAGATTATAGGGGCAGGGTGCCAAACGACAGAAGCGGTGAGCTGCTGTGTATGGGCATCGTAATGGGTAGATACCCTCTGACTAACCGAATTGATTAAGAACTCAATCTTTGTAGGTGCTTCGGTGCCGATGTTATATATATAGGTATAACAACAAACGTGAGTTCTATACTGATGCAGAGTCCCGAATATGTGGCGACTCTTGTCGGGGAAAGTGCCGCCTGGTGGTGGTAACTTCTCGGCGAGGGTGCGACAGAAAGGGTTAGGCATCGAGTTACACTTTCAATGTTCGTAGTGTGCTTATGTAGCTGATACATTGCTCTCTTACCTACCTTGACAGTGACAAGAGTTGTGGCAGGGTCGCTCGGCGGCTTCGGTTACTTCTTTTGTTGTGTCCGTGAGTAAGGGGCGTATGTGGAGCGATAGCTGGAGGTTTTTCGTGGAAAATGCTGTGGTCGAATGTTACCATAATGTTATTTTTTCGCAAAAAGAGCCGTAAAAGCCTAATAATAAGCAGTTAGTTGCGAATTTTTGGAATTTTTTGCGTATATTTGCGCGCATTTTACAGAAAGTGTTGCCACGAGGGCGAGTCTGTTGAGGATGAACCCTTTAGGCGTAAATATTAACCAAATTATTAATTTTTAACTTTTAATTCATTATGACAGATCCAATCGCGGATTTTCTAACTCGAATTAGAAACGCAGTGAAAGCCAACCACAAGGTGGTTGAAGCTCCTGGCTCAAAAATTAAGCGAGAGATCACAAAGATTCTCTACGAGCAGGGCTACATCTTGGCCTACAAGTTCGACACAGACGAGAAGGGTCACCCTACAATCAAGATCGCTCTGAAGTGGGACGCAGCAACCAAGGTAAACGCAATCAAGAACCTTAAGCGCGTTAGCCGTCCAGGTTTGCGCCAGTACGCATCGGTAGAGTCTATGCCACGCGTGTTGAACGGTTTGGGTATCGCCATCCTCTCAACATCAAAGGGTATCATGACCGACGCTAAGGCTCGCAAGGAGAACGTAGGTGGTGAGGTATTGTGCTACATCTACTAATCAGTGTCTCAAGCATTAATTAACTAAAAATCAAAGAAGAAATGTCAAGAATTGGTAAATTACCTGTAATCTTACCTGCAGGCGTAACCGTAGAGGTTGCAGCAGACAACACGGTAAGCGTGAAAGGGCCACTTGGTACACTGAGTCAGAAGGTTGATTCAGACATTAAGGTAGAGGTTGGCACCCACACAGACAAGGAGGGTAAGGAGCTTGCAGCCGTTTTGGTTACACGTCCTACAAACCAGCCACGTCATCGTTCAATGCACGGCTTGTACCGCGCACTCATCAACAACATGGTTATCGGCGTATCAAAGGGATACGAGATCAAGCAGGAGTTGGTAGGTGTTGGTTTCAAGGCTGAGGTTAAGGATGGTTTGTTGATGTTGGGTCTTGGTTACTCACACGACATCGCAATCCAGCTTCCAGCTGAGGTTCAGGCAACAGCAGTAACAGAGAAGAAGGGTAACCCTATCCTCACACTCAAGTCAGTTGACAAGCAGTTGGTAGGTCAGGTTGCTGCAAAGATTCGCTCATTGCGTAAGCCAGAGCCATACAAGGGTAAGGGTATTAAGTTTGTTGGTGAGGTTATCCGTCGTAAGGCTGGTAAGTCTGCATCAAAATAGTAAAATAAGTCAAGCATTATGTCATTAACAAAGATAGAAAGAAGAGAGAGGATCAAGATGCGTATCCGTAAGATCGTAAACGGTACGCCCGAGCAGCCTCGTATGACCGTATTCCGCTCAAACAAGCAGATTTACGTTCAGTTTATTGATGACCTTGCAGGTGTAACTTTGGCAACAGCTTCTTCACTCGATAAGGAGGTAGCAGCCGAGGCAGCAGGCAAGAACAAGTGTGAGATTGCAGCCTTGGTAGGTAAGCTGGCAGCACAGCGTGCAATCGAGAAGGGTATCCAGGCAGTTGCGTTCGACCGTAACGGTTACCTGTACCACGGTAGAGTAAAAATGTTGGCAGACGCCGCTCGTGAGGGTGGTCTTAAATTCTAAGCGATATGTCAAATACAAATGTAAAGAAAGTTCGTACAAGCGACCTGGAGCTCAAGGATAGATTGGTAGCTATCAACCGCGTTACAAAGGTAACAAAGGGAGGTCGTACATTTACCTTCTCAGCAATTGTCGTAGTAGGTAACGAGAACGGTGTTGTAGGCTACGGTCTTGGTAAGGCATCGGAGGTTACATCGGCTATCGCTAAGGGTGTAGAGGATGCAAAGAAGAATCTGGTTAAGATTCCTGTAATCAACGGTACAATTCCTCACAAGCAGGAGATGCGTTACAGCGGTTCAGAGGTTATGATTCGCCCAGCAGCTCCTGGTACAGGTATCATCGCAGGTGGTGCGATGCGTGCAGTGTTGGAGTCAGTAGGTGTTAAGAACGTGCTTGCGAAGAGCAAGGGTTCATCTAACCCACACAACTTGGTTAAGGCAACAGTAGGTGCACTTTGCGAGTTGCGTGACGCACGTAGCGTAGCCCAGGTACGCGGTATCTCAATGAATAAGGTGTTTAACGGTTAATTTATTGAATGACAATGGCAAAGTTGAAAATCACTCAGGTTCGTAGCCAGATTGGCACAACAGCGCAGCAGCGCAAGAATCTCGCAGCTTTGGGTCTTCGCAAGATTAACCAGAGCGTAGAGCACAGCGACTCAGTAATCATCAAGGGTATGATCGAGCGCGTGAAGCACCTCGTAGTAGTTGAGGAGGTAAAATAAGTTTAACCACAAAAAGAATTTCAGAAGATGGAACTCAATAATTTGAAGCCCGCCAAGGGTGCTACTCACCACGACAAGCGCGTGGGTCGCGGTGCTGGTTCAGGTCACGGCGGTTACTCAACTCGCGGTTTGAAGGGTGCCAAGTCACGTTCTGGTTACTCACGCAAGCTCGGTTTCGAGGGTGGTCAGATGCCTTTGCAGCGTCGCTTGCCAAAGTTCGGTTTCAAGAACTTGAAGCGCGTAGAGTACAAGCCAATCAATCTCTCTACATTGGAGGAGTTGGCAGCAAAGAAGGAGCTTACAGTAATCAATGTTGAGACTTTGGTTGCAGCAGGTTTTATCTCGGGTAACGACCGCGTTAAGATCTTGGGTAACGGCAACGTAACAAAGTCTTTGAACGTTACAGCTCACGCATTCTCACAGAGCGCCGAGGCTGCTATCGTAGCTGCTGGTGGTAGTGTAGAGAAGTTGTAAACTTAATAAAAGGAAACTAATATGAACGGTTATGTTATTGCTGGTGTGTTAGTAGCGGTCATCATTCTGCTGCTTGCAACCAACAAAAAACTCGTTGAAACATTGAAAAACATATACAAGATTGAGGAGCTCCGCAAGCGTGTGTTCTACACAATCGGTCTTCTGCTTGTATATCGTTTGGGCTGTTTTGTGGTAATACCGGGTATCAACCCAAATATGTTGGGTACTGATTCGGCATTGGCAAACCAGATGGATAGCAACGCCTTGCTTGGCTTGCTCGACGTATTCTCTGGTGGTGCATTTGCCAATGCAGCCATCCTGGCACTCGGTGTAATGCCATACATCACCGCTTCGATCATCATTCAGCTGCTCGGTATTATGGTGCCAGCAGTTCAGAAGTTGCAGAAGGAGGGTGAGAGTGGTCGCCGCAAGATGAACCAGTGGACACGTCTGCTGACCATCGGTGTATTGTGCATCCAGGGTCCTGCATACGTAGCCAACCTCCATATGCAGATGCCACAGGCATTCGTTTATGGTGGTACATTCTACTTCTTCGCCTATGCGACAGTTATCCTCATCGCAGGTACAATGTTTACCATGTGGCTCGGTGAGCGTATTACGGACAAGGGCATCGGTAACGGTGTGTCAATGATCATCATGATCGGTATTGTAGCTCGTCTGCCTCAGGCGCTGCTCGCAGAGTTCACAGCTCGCGTCAGCACTTCGACTGGCTCACTGATTATGTTCGTTGTAGAGCTTGCCCTACTGTTCTTGGTGTTTATGGTATCAATTGCTGTAATCCAGGCTGTCCGCAAGGTGCCTGTACAGTATGCAAAGCGTATCGTTGGTAACAAGCAGTACGGTGGTGTACGTCAGTACATTCCACTGAAGATGAATGCTGCAAACGTAATGCCTATCATCTTCGCACAGGCACTTGTTATGATTCCAGCCTTCATCCCTGGCTTGCAGGGCGCATTCTCAAATATGCAGGGCTTCTGGTACAACTTTACACTTGCTGCGTTGGTAATCGCCTTCACTTATTTCTACACAGCGATTATCATCAACCCTCAAATGATGGCAGACGATATGAAGCGTAACGGTGGCTTCATCCCAGGCGTTAAGCCAGGTAAGCAGACCGTAAGCTATATCGACACCATTATGACGAGAATCACTCTTCCAGGCTCAATCTTCTTGGCGCTGGTGGCTATTATGCCAGGTCTTGCTATGAAGTTCTTGGGCGTTCAGCAGCAGTTCGCTTATTTCTATGGCGGTACATCATTGCTGATTATGGTGGGTGTTGTTCTCGACACTCTGAAGCAGATTGAGAGCTACCTGTTGATGCGTCACTATGACGGTCTTATGAAGACTGGACGTATTCAGGGTCGTTAATGAGTCACCGATTGTAGATTGAGAGATTAAAAATCGGTAGTCTGTAAGATATTAAAGATGTGAGCGCGCGCCGCGAGGTGGCTATTCAGGTGCAAGCGGGAGATTTCCGCAACAGCCCGACGAGCGAATCGGTAGCGGTGCGCAGCAAACAAAAAAGCAACACAAAGATGATTTATCTGAAAACCGACGAAGAGATTGAGATTCTGCGCGAGAACAACATCCTGGTGAGCCGTGCGCTTGCCGAGGTTGGTAAGAACATCCGCCCAGGCATCACCACAGGTGAGCTCAATCGTATAGCCGACGAGTTTATCCGCGACAATGGCGCTGTGCCAGCGTTTCTGGGTTATCAGGGCTATCCTGCTTCGGCTTGTATCTCGGTTAATGAGCAGGTGGTACACGGTATCCCAGGCTCAAGAGTCATCTGCGAGGGCGACATCGTGTCAGTGGACTTGGGCACATATATGAAGGGGTTTGTTGGTGATTCGGCATATACGTTTGCCGTAGGAGAGGTTAGCAAAGAGGCACGCCAACTTCTGGAGGTCACCAAAGAAGCTCTTCGTAGAGGTGCGGCACAGGCGAAGGCTGGTAATCGCATAGGCGACATATCGGCAGCTGTGCAGTCTTACGCCGAGAGCTTTGGCTACGGCGTAGTGCGCGAACTGATTGGACACGGCTTGGGACGAAAAATGCACGAAGATCCCGAGGTGCCCAACTACGGCGCAAGAGGCAGGGGTCCGCTGCTGAAGGAGGGTATGGTTATCTGCATCGAGCCTATGATCAATATGGGAACGAAGGCAGTAGTATTCGAGAAGGACGGTTGGACGGTTAGAACCAAAGACCGCAAACCATCAGCCCACTTCGAGTATGCAGTGGCAGTCCGCCGCGATGGAGCAGACGTGTTGACAGACTTTAATATAATCGAACAGGCACTTAACAATAAGTAAGCAAAGACTCTATGGCAAAACAAACTGCTATTGAACGAGACGGAACCATCATCGAGGCGTTGTCAAACGCTATGTTCCGTGTCGAATTGGATAACGGACACGTTATCACGGCTCATATCTCTGGTAAGATGCGTATGCACTATATCAAGATCTTGCCAGGTGATAAGGTCAAAGTGGAGATGACCCCCTACGATTTGAGTAAGGGTCGCATATCCTTTAGGTACAAATAATTAAGATTGCTTGAAAATTATGAAAGTAAAAGCATCAATCAAGAAGAGAAGCGAGGATTGCAAGATCGTACGCCGTAAGGGTAAGTTGTATGTGATCTGCAAGAAGAATCCAAAGTTCAAAATGCGCCAAGGGTAATATTCAAACGATTAATTAAAGTAAAGAATTTATGGCACGTATAGTTGGTGTAGATTTACCAAAAAACAAGCGCGGCGTGATCGGTCTTACCTATATTTACGGTATTGGTCGTAGCACGGCGAGCAAGATCCTCGCAGCAGCAGGCATCAGCGAGGATGTAAAAGTAAGCGACTGGACTGACGATCAGGTCGGTGCAATCCGTTCAACAATTGCCGAGATGGGCTTGAAGGTAGAGGGCGAGTGCCGTTCTATCGTACAGCTCAACATCAAGCGATTGATGGATATCGGTTGCTACCGCGGTATCCGTCACCGTCTTGGTCTTCCTGTTCGTGGTCAGAGCACAAAGAACAACGCTCGTACACGTAAGGGTCGCAAGAAGACAGTAGCAAACAAGAAAAAGGCAACGAAGTAATAAATAGGAAGTTATTATGGCAAAGAAAACAGGAACAGTTAAGAAGAAGGTTGTTAAGGTTGGTGCCGTTGGTATGGCTTTCGTACACTCTACCTTCAACAACGTTATCATCACCATCACCAACGAGGTTGGCGAGGTTATCAGCTGGTCATCAGCAGGTAAGATGGGTTTCCGTGGCTCAAAGAAGAATACTCCCTATGCTGCGCAGACTGCCGCTGCAGATTGCGCCAAGGTTGCTTACGATATGGGCTTGCGCAAGGTTAAGGTTTATGTTAAGGGTCCTGGTCAGGGTCGTGAGAGTGCAGTACGTACTATTCACGGTGCAGGTATCGAGGTAATGGAGATCATCGACGTTACTCCACTGCCACACAATGGCTGCCGTGCTCCTAACCGCCGTCGTGTATAATGCATCGGCATAAGGAAAAAACAGACTTTAACGAAAAAGTATTTTTTATTATTAAAAAGTAGAAACAATGGCAAGATATATTGGACCAAAGTCAAAGATCGCCCGTAAGTTTGGCGAAGCTATCTATGGTGCGGATAAGGTGCTTGAGAAGCGCAACTTCCCTCCTGGACAGCACGGTCTTGCTCGCAAGCGTAAGAAGAACTCTGAGTACGGCGAGCAGCTTTCAGAGAAGCAGAAGGCAAAGTACACATACGGTATTTTGGAGAAGCAGTTTGCTCGTACCTACGAGGCTGCAGCTCGTATGGGTGGTATCACAGGTGAGAACCTGTTGAAGCTCTTGGAGTGCCGTCTTGATAACGTAGTTTACCGTTTGGGTATCGCTCCTACACGTGCAGCAGCACGTCAGTTGGTTTCACACCGTCACATTTGCGTAAATGGTCAGGTAGTGAACATCCCATCATACTCATTGAAGGTGGGTGACGTAGTAGCCGTACGCGAGAAGTCAAAGAGCCTTGAGGTAATCACAGCATCAGTTGCAGGTTCTACCAGAAGCCGCTACGCTTGGTTGGAGTGGGATGGCGCTACAATGAGTGGCAAGTTCCTCCAGAAGCCAGAGCGTGAGGAGATTCCAGAGAACATTAAGGAGCAGCTGATCGTCGAGCTCTACTCTAAGTAGTAACACACAAATTCAATAACAATTATGGCAATATTAGCATTCCAGAAGCCTGAAAAGGTTATTATGCTCGAGGCTACGGCATCGTTCGGAAAGTTCGAGTTCCGTCCGTTGGAGCCTGGCTTCGGTCAGACTATCGGTAACGCTTTGCGACGCGTTTTGCTCTCATCATTGGAGGGTTATGCAATTACGACCGTAAAGGTAGCCGGAGTGAACAATGAGTTTGCCGCTATCCCAGGTGTGAAGGAGGATATGTTGGAGATAATCCTCAAGCTTAAGCAGGTTCGCTTCCTTCGTACAGTTGATAATCAGGATTCTGAGAAGATCACTGTGAACGTAGCAGGCGTAACAGAGCTTACAGCGGGTTACATCTCTAATTACCTCTCATCGTTTAAGGTCCTTAACCCAGAGCTTGTTATCTGTCACTTGGCTCCAGGCACAAAGATGCAGATTACAATCACAATCGGTAAGGGTCGTGGATATGTGCCAGCAGAGGAGAACGCATATCTTACAGGCGGTGAGTTGGATGTACTCCCAATCGACTCTGTATTCACACCTATCAAGAATGTCAAGTTCTCGACAGAGGATTACCGCGTTGAGCAGAAGACAGACTATGTGAAGTTGAATTTGGAGATTACTACCGACGGCTCGATTCATCCAAAGGAGGCCTTGAAGGAGGCTGCCAAGATTTTGATCCAGCACTTTATGCTTTTCTCTGATGAGAAGATCACAATCAATATGGACGACACCAGCGAGAACGAGACATTGGACGACGAGGCATTGCGTATGCGCCAGCTTCTGAAGACCAAGCTCTCAGATCAGGACTTGAGCGTTCGCGCCCTGAACTGCCTGAAGGCCGCTGATGTTGATACCGTAGGCGATTTGGTTAAGCTCAACCGTAACGACCTTCTGAAGTTCCGTAACTTCGGTAAGAAGTCGCTCACAGAGTTGGATGAGTTGTTGGCATCGCTGAATCTTAAGTTCGGTATGGACGTATCTATCTACAAACTTGATAAAGATTAATTATGAGACACAATAAGAATTTTAATCACCTTGGCAGACAGGCGGGTCACCGTAAGGCGATGCTTTCAAATATGGCTTCATCGCTCATCCTGCACAAGCGCATCGAGACTACGGTTGCGAAGGCAAAGGCTGTACAGCAGTTCGTTGAGCCTCTGGTAACCAAGTCAAAGGAGGATACTACTCACTCACGTCGTGTAGTTTTCTCATACCTCAAGCAGAAGGAGGCAGTTACAGAGTTGTTCCGCACAATCGCTCCAAAGATCGCAGAGCGTCCAGGAGGTTACACACGTATCCTCAAGACTGGTTTCCGTCTTGGCGATGCAGCAGATATGTGCATCATCGAGTTCGTTGACTTCAACGAGGCTTACACATTTGGCAAGCTCCCATCAACAGAGGAGGCAGCGAAGCCAAAGACACGCCGTTCACGCAGCAAGAAGACAACCGACGCTGTAGAGGACGCAACAGTTGTAGCCGAGAAGAAGGCAAAGGCTCCACGTGCTCCAAAGGCAACAACTGCAAAGGCAGCTCCAGTTGCAAAGAAGACCAACGTAGGTAAGAAGATGTAATTTTACATTATATTACTGATGACCCGTTTCGCCCCAGGCGAAGCGGGTTTTTTTGTGCGTGGCGGACGACAAAATTGTTGTCGGGATTGTAATTTGAGAAAAATAGTGTAAATTTGTATTGTCGCAGCGTGCGACACATATATATTAAGAAGTGTATTCTTATTCCTTGACGGTGAACTTCGACAACTCATTTGTGGTAGGGAATAACGGATGCTCTGCTTTGGTATGTATTATGTTTCAGGGACATATACCACCAAGGTGTGAGTCGTTATATCTACCTATGGCAGTCGAAGGCCTACCGTCAGATATAGACAGGCTCACACTCTCTGTATATATGGGTTTGGAGTGTGTTTTAAGGCGCGTTACGAGTCTGAACGTGCCGTTGGTTAGTTATGATTTCGATAATAGTTTTTATGGTCGCGTTAGCAATGACTTGTATGCGTGAGTTTGTGTTTTGACACTCTCTGGTTATAAACAAAAAAGCGACCCTCCATAGTTTGCAGGAAGATCGCTTTAGCTCGTGTGTAAGACCTTCGGACCTTCAATCGAGAACTAGTAAGGGGTTAATTCTCAAAAGTTGTGTCGTTGGTGTTACTTGTCTCTCGCTTTTTACATATAGGAGCTAACAGATAATCTCCAAAAGTGTAATCTGAGCGAGGATTCGCAATGCTTATGTGCAACGTACCATTCTCTTTGTAGTAGAGAAAGCCGTTGGGCGCATAACCATAAATTGTTCCTGTGATGAACATGGCATACTCCCTATAATCAGGAGTGTCAAGGCAAAATACCTTTTCAACAGAGCAATTGTTGAACTCGCCTGTCTCGAGTGCGGTCTTTACTGCCTGTGGCAAGTCTTTGTAGTCCATACTGCTCTCTGTGAGATACCATTTGCCATCACTGTCGTACCACGCCACACAGTCTGTGGTTGTGTCATTTTCGGCATCAAGTGAAAAATGAACAATGAAATAACCTAATCGGCTATTACAATTTTTAATGTTTGCAGATGAGAACTGGGCGAGCACAGCGTCCCGAGCTATCTGCGACGGACTGGAGACATCAAACTCCAGCAGATTGCACGATGCCATAATTGACACAGCACAAATGTAAATTAATAGTCTTTTCATGAGCTTAAAAATTTATAAGGATTATAGGATTGATTTCGTTGTTAGCTCATAATTCAACTAAGGCACATTTGGTGCTGAAAAACTTAGTAAGAACGAAACTTGGGGCGGTCAATTTCAGTACTAACCCCAAGTTGATAAACTTTATAAAAGTACTACAAATTTACAAAAAATTTTTTAATTTACCAAAATTTTTACCAATTATCAATCAATGTTTCTTAAAATTTGAAAACTGTATTGGCTATTTCTATACCCTTTAGTGTTACAAAAAAGATACCTTCAACTGATATATCGTACCGAATGAGCAAAAAAAAGAGGCGTGAAACCTCTTTTTGAATTCTATTTCACACCTTTTTCACTACGGCTCCTCGCCTGTGAGGTAGGCGATGGCGTGGCGACCTTGCGCGCCGAGAGAGAGGGAAAACTCATTGACAAACAAGGCGATATGTTTGTCGATGACGTCGTCTTCGAGTTCGCGGGCGTGAGCCTTCACATAGTCGCGCGATACCGAGGGGTTGGCAAAGGCATATTCGATACTGCGGCGCAGCGTGCGCTCAACGCGCCCTCGAACATCATCGCCCAGCTCGCGGCGCACCACAATACCGCCCAGCGGCAGAGGCAGGTCGGTCATACGCTCCCACTCCACACCGAGGTCGGCGACAAGCTCCAGATTACGGCGCTCATATACAAAGCGACCCTCATGTATAAGCACACCGCCATCGAAGTCGCCACGCTCCACAGCCTCGGCAATCTCCGAGAAGAGCACAGGCGAGAGCTCGTCAATCAAAGGGAACAATCCCGACACCAGAGCATTTGCCGTAGTATATTCGCCAGGCACAGCCACACGCTTCAGCTCGCCCTGAAAGCCCTTACGCTTAACGAGCAGGGGTCCATTGCCACGCCCAAGTGCCGCGCCGCTGTCAAGCATTGCGTAGTTGCGCTTCAGGGCGGGCAGTACCGCACAGCTTATCTTGCTCACATCAGGCTCCGCAGCCATTGCAGCACGGTTAAGCTCCTCGATATCGTGATACCCGACATCAAACTCAAGTCCCTCGCAATCAACCAATCCGTGCACCAGCGCGTGAAACATAAAGGTGTCGTTGGGACAGGGCGAGATGGATAGTTTCAGCCTCATAGTCAGCCTAAAGTTTTGAGTTAAAGTTATATCGACCCGACTCAACCTGATATAGCGCATAGCCATCTCTTACGCCCAGCGAGCGCACCGTATCGGAGAGCTTTACTTTAGGCTTCTCTCCAGAGAATGGCACCCACACAATGGCACTTGTGCCCACAGGCACATCACACTGCATCGTGAATTTACCCTCTTCGTTGCGCCACTTGATTGCAATGTCGCCATAGACGGTCAAATGAGAGTACTCGACCCACTCCAGCCCCTCGGGCAAGACGGGGCGCACGCGGAATGTAGAGTAGCCTGCACCGATAGGCTCCAGACCCGCCAGGTCACGATAGAACCAGCCAATGCCGCCACCGAACATAGGGTGGTTGCGAGAGTTGCCGCCATCCCACTGCTCCCAGGTGGTTGTCGCGCCCTGCTCAATCCACCAGCCAAATGATGGGAAGTCGCGTTGATTGATAATCTTATATGCCAAATCCTTCAAGCCGTTGTCGCACAGCACCTCAAAGAGATGACGTGTGCCGACGATGCCTGTGTCGAGGTGGTCGTTCACCTCGGCAATGTTTGCCTTCAGAGCATCCACGACCTTCGCCTTACGCTCGGCGGGTACGCCAATAGTAAGAGCCAGCACATTGCTACCGTGCTTGCCGTATGAGCCCGTAGCCTCATCGTAGAACGCTTTGTGGAAGGCTGCCGCAGTCCTATCTCGCAGGCGCGCATAGGCACTCGCCTCGTCGTTATGACCCAAGAGGGTTGCCACCTTTGAGGCTATATCGGAGCAGTACCAAAGGAAGAAGGTATGCACTAAATCCTTGCGAGGCAGTGCGCGTGGAGGGAGCCAGTCGCCCAAATTCTTCCAAGGGCAGACGTCGTGCGAGTCCATCAGGAAGGTCTCGTCATCGACCCACGTTGTCATCCACTTAACGTGCCTGCGCATAGCGTCGTAGTTTGCCTCGAGCATCTCCACATCGCCATAGTGGCGGTAGAACTCCCAAGGCATAATCTCCATCGCTGCGCCCCAGCCTACGCCGCCACCGCAGCCTGGCTGCCAGGGTGCGCCATTAGGGATGTAGCCGCCCAACGTCTGTGCGCCGCGAATGTCGCGTATCCACTTGTTGTAGAATGTCTGTGCCGAGAAGTTGTGCATAACCGTCACGCACGCCACCTGACCATCGCCCGTATATGCCGAGCGTTCGCGGTGGGGGCAGTCGCTGGCTACAGAGCCGTGCATATTGTCAAGCTGGCTGCGCTGCCATATCTCGTTAATCTTGTTAATCAGCTCGTTAGAGGTCTTGAATTCGCCTGCGCGCTCAACCGCAGAATTCACTGCGTGAGCCTCTACCTGCTCCACTGCAAGGTCGCTGATGCCCGAAATCTCCACCTCCGAAAATACAAACCAAGTGAAGCGGGCGTGGTAAGACTCATCACCCGACCCCTTGGCGATATAGATATTGTCGCCATTGCCAGGTGACTCGCTCAAATATTTGATTGAAATCTGCTGACCCTTCTCTGCCTTGATATTTTTCAGTACCACCCATCCCGACACCTCGACAGGGAATTTTACGCGGATAACTCCATCCTCCTTCTTCTCAAACTCCACAGGAGCGAAACGCTCGGTGATGCGGTCGGCTGGACCATTCTGCGGTATGAGCTTGCCACAAGGGGCAGCCTTCAGAGCCGCACCCTGCCACGCCGAGTCATCATAGCCCGCCTTGCTCCAGCCCTCGTGCTCAAGGCGTGCATCGTAGCACTCGCCATAATATATCTGATTGCGTGTGATTGCGCTGCGCTCTGTGCGCCAGCTCTCATCCGAGGAGATAATCTCCTTCGTGCCATCCTCATATTCAAGTTCAATCTGACCTATAAAGCGGGGAGTGCCGTAACCCTGCACCCAATGGCGTGTGATATTATAAAAACCATCGCCCAGAATAACGCCGAGGACATTTTTGCCCTCCTTAAGCTGTGACGTGAAGTCGTGCGAGAGGTACATAATGGTGTACTCCTCGAATGGGTCGGTCACCACAATGCCCTTATCTTTCAGCTCGGGGCGCAACGTGTAGTTGGTCTGGTTGGGCGAGAGGTAATCCTCGCCCACACGCTCGCCATTGAGGTATAGTTCGTGATAGCCCACGCCCGTACCGTAATAACGTGCCGACTTCAATCCCTTCTTTACAGAAAACTCCTTACGCAGAAGCGGCGCTGCGTCGAACTCCATCGTGCCACGCGAGTCGTATGACTGCTCGCCCTGCCAGGGTGCGCCTATCCACTTGCCCTGCCACTCATCATCAGAGAGCAGACCCATATGCCACTGCGCTGGCTCGCTCCACGCCGAGGGGGAGTCGTTCTCGTCCCACACCATCACCTGCCACCAATACGATGTGCGTGAACGCAGGGGTGCGCCCTCATAACGCACAAATGCCGACTGCGACGATGCAACCTTGCCTGTATCCCACGTTGGGTTATCGAAGCCATCGGGCGAGGTTGCCACGCGGATGCGGTAGGCTGTCTGACGTGCGCCCTGCTGGAGTTTGGGGTTGGAGTTAATCCACTGCAAACGAGGATTTTGACGCTCCAGAAGGGGTGAGCGCTCATATTCGCACTTCAGTTCTATGGGCGAGATTGTCGCCGCAACAAGTTGCACGCAACACACAACACTCGCCACAAAAAGCGATAGAAACTTCTTCATATTTTAGGTTCGTTTTTGGTTGTTTATAATTTCAGTGTAGCAATTCGTTCTCCCAAAGCCTCGACAGCCTCCCCTATGCGCCACGCCGAGCGCTCGTCATCCACATAGTTCGATATGGCGCGCAGGTGGTAGTAGTGCTCAACACCCATCTCCTGGCATAGAGCCGCCACTGCCGCGCCCTCCATCTGCTCAACGGCGGGCAGAGGACTATGCTTGCATAGCAAGGCAGCCTCGCCTGTGCGATTGACGGTGTAAGAGCCGACCGCAGTCAAGCCCTCGACCTTGGAGGCGTGATAATCTTTGCTATATCTCTCGGGCAAAAACGCAACTCTATCCTGCACTACCGCCACAACCTCACACAGCGCAAGCCGCCCATCAAACGCCCCCGCAATGCCGCCAAGCACCACGCACGAGGGTTTTCTGTGCGCTATCAGTCGTGCCGCCGAGGCAGCCGCCGCCGCCTGACCCACACCGATGACAGCCACCTGCTCACGCAAGTCGGGTCGCCGAGAGAGCAACCCCGCCGCCTCCTCGGCGGTGGGGAATAGATAGAGTGTTGCCATATTTAATATTTAGTACTTGCCGACCACTGCCTCGACATCCTCCACAGTGATTGGGATAGTCTTGTCACCGATAATCTTGCAGCCTGTCTCTGTCACGATAAGGTCATCCTCCAGACGGATACCGCCGAAGTCACGATACTCCTTCAGCTTCTCATAGTTCACAATGCCCTTATACTTGCCCTCTGCCTCCATCTTGTCGATAAGTGCTGGCACGAAGTAGATACCTGGCTCGTCAGAGAGCACTGTACCAGGCATCAGACGCCACCACTGACGTGTGATGCAGCAGGCCGAAGCCTTCGCGCGCTCCGCCAGAGGCTCAAATGAGAATGAGCGCTCGCCGATATTCTCGCAGTCGTGAACATCCAGACCGATACCGTGACCCAAGCCGTGAGGCATAAACAGATAAGCAGCACCCGCCGCCAAAGCGTCATCCACAGAGCCGCTCACCAAATCCAAATCCTTCAATCCCTCAAGCAGTGTGCGTGAGGCAACATCCGACAACTCGCTATACATCATACCTGGGCGCAGAGCCACCGCCGCAGCGTCGTGTGCCGCCAGCACGATGTTATATACATCCTTCTGCTTCTGTGTGAACTTGCCGCTAACGGGGAATGTACGTGTGTGGTCAGATACATAACCATTCTTATGCTCGCCACCCGCATCGCACAACAGCAGGCGACCCTCCTCCATCGTGCCCGAGTGGTCGTGATTGTGAAGCACCTCGCCGTGCTGCGAGAGGATGGTTGTGAAGGATGTGCCTGTGCCGTAACGCAGAGCCATACCATCGACCATACCCGCTACCTCGTGCTCCGAGCGACCTGGGCGTGTGTTGTACATAGCTGTGGTGTGCATCTGATAGCCAATCTCGAACGCCTCCTCCAGAGCTGCAATCTCCTCTGCCGACTTCTTCTCGCGCATCTCGGCAACGGCAAACAGCAGGTCGATAGACTTGCGGGCGTGCAACATCTCGGGCTTGATGCCGAGCAGTGATGAGAGCAACAGTATTGTCTCGCCACGATATGGAGGGAGGTAATGCACCTCACGACCCTTCGTAATAGCTGCCGCGAGGTCCGAAATGAGCTGCACTGAAGGCTTCGCCGCATCGGCGCCCACCTGCAATGCGAAGTCGGCGATAGTAGGCTGTGGACCCATCCAGATGATGTCATCAACCGTAAAGTCATCGCCATACAAGGTCGCCACGCCCGACTCGGCATCAATCAAACCCATCAGCGAAGGTACGCTATGACCGAAGAAGTACATAAACGTAGAGTCCTGACGGAAATGATATGTGTTATTTGGATAGTTGAGTGGTGACTCAACATTGCCTGGCAGAAGAATCAAGCCCTTGCCAATGCGGCTGCACAACTCCTTGCGGCGCGCAATATAAATCTCTTTTGCAAACATAGTTATTTTGTTTTAAGTTATTTATTTCCCCGTTTTTTGTCGTTAAAGCATTGTTCTCGTATAATTGCTCTCCAATCATCATCCTGAAGAAACAAAAGTCCATATATTCTGATTGGTTCAGGAGGCATCTTTTCCTTCTTTTTTTCGATTCTTGCCTTTTCCCTTTTCCACTTTTTCTGTTTTCTTAGGTCGGCTTTATACTGTTTTTCCCACATCAGCATCTCCTTCTGCGTGATTGGGCGCAATTCATATACTCGAAAATTTTTACTTGTCATCTTATTCCAAATGGGCGATGAAATATCGCATATCAGAATCTTTTCATCGGAACAATAGAGAATGTAATAATCCTTCAATTCAAACTCTTTCCTTTGAAAGAAAGGATACACATATTCAGCGTAGCCGAACGGAATCTCATAAAATTGATAGCAAAACTCTACTTTGTCCGACTGGAATTTCACATACAGTTCTCGTATTGCGTCTAACCGACGCCCCATAAAATATCTATACTTTGTATAAGAGTCGTGTATCTTCTCCAACCGCCAGTAAGGTTTAGACTCAATAACTTGATTAAAGTCATCCCATGTAAACTCTTCAGTTATATCCAACTTATATTTGACAAACCGTTTGTATGCTTTCAAAATTGTAACCGAATCTTCCGCTGTCAATGTCTGTGCAGCAGCAAAAACGGGAAACAAAATACCAATTGCTGCAAAAATTATATTTCTCATCAGTCGCATATTTTGTAGTTTTAAGTTTTTATCATTCAATTTTTCTTAGTCATTACGAGGAGCGTAAGCGACGTGGTAATCTCAAAAAATCCAACGTCATCCCCCGACTTGCGTAGCAAGGCGTAGGGGATCCTCTATGTTTTGATGCAATACGTTTCTTTCCCCGAGGATACCAACCGCTGGGCTATGCCCATCGTGGTATGACGTACTTATTTATTTTTTCATTTTCAAAACCAAACCTCAATCTTGAATTTCTAATGCGTAGCCTCGGCGGCGGGGACCATCTTATAGAGCTTATCGCCTCGGCGTAACAGCTCGGGCACCTTGATAGAACAATAGACACCCTTGGGTATCTGCTGCACAACCTTCTCGTGCAGGGTCAAGCCCTCGGCGCGCTGCTCGACAACGCCTGTGGTCTCGCCCATCCACACAAGGTTGTCGCCCTCGTTGATGATGTCCGCCTCGGTCAGCACCTCGGCAACCGAAATCTTCTTGAAGAAGTTGGTCACCTTGCCCACATACACCTTGCGCTCAGTAGCCGACGAGCCGTAATGCTGGGTATGCTCCGCCATAGGACGACCTGCATAGTAACCCTGCCAGAAACCTCGGTTAAAGACCGTTGAGAGTCTCTCCTTCAATTCGGCGGCAAGCTCTGGGGTATATTCGCCCGCCTCCATAGCTCGCAAAGCTGCATCGTAGCTCTCTACCACGCGCTTCACATACTCCGCACCACGCGCTCTACCCTCAATCTTCAGCACGCGAACACCTGCTGCGATGAACTTATCCAGAAAATCTATCGTACACAAATCCTTGGGCGAGAGGATGTAACGCCCATCTGTCGCCAGCTGGTGCCCCGTCTGCTCGTCGGTGAGGATATAACGGCGGCGGCATATCTGACGGCACGCACCACGATTGGCAGAGCAGTGCTCCTCGTGCTCGCTCAAGTAACACTTGCCCGAGATAGCCATACACAACGCTCCGTGAGCAAACATCTCCACTCGCAGGCGCTCGCCACGAGGACCCCTCACATCCCTGCGCTCCAGCTCCTCGGTGATAGAGGCTATCTGCTCCAGACTCAACTCGCGTGCCAGCACCACAACATCAGCCCACTGCGAGTAGAACTCGGCAGCCTCGATGTTGGAGATATTGCACTGGGTGGAGATATGCACCTCCATACCCACCTTGCGGCAATACATAATGGCTGCCACATCGGCAGCGATAACGGCATCGATGCCCTCCTTCACGGCGCGGTCGATGACCTCACGCACCGCATCCATCTCGTTGTCGTAGAGGATGGTATTGACCGTGAGGTAGGTCTTGACGCCCGCAGCGTGTGCTATCTGCACGATAGTAGCCAAATCATCGAGGGTGAAGTTCACCGCCGACTTGGCACGCATATTCAGCACTCCCACACCGAAGTATATGGCATCGGCACCCGCATTTATCGCCGCGTGCAACGACTCCATACACCCTACGGGTGCCATTATCTCTATGTCAGTTCTTTTCATATCTGTTTTCGCTGTGTTACTGTTATTGTTTTTGCTAATGTAGTCCCAGCCTATGGCTTGCGCCATTGCAATTCAAAATTCAAAATTCAAAATTCAAAATTGATTTTCGAATTTTTATAACGTCATTACGAGGAGCGTAGCGACGTGGTAATCTCAAATGATAATATTATCACTACTGCGACCGTACTTAAATAAACGGTAGATTGCCACAGAATTGCATACAGCCTAATCACTTCTACAACTCAACTAATATGCAATTCTTCGCAATGACGTTTTTTTGTTTATTCATTTCAAACAAATGTGGGATGACGTGTTTATTAATTTTGAATTTTGAATTCTTAATTATGAATTTTACTATTTCTCTCTGCCCATCAGGTTTTCGGCGAACTCCTTCAAATAGACGGTGCGCTCAACAGGGATGTCGAGTGTCGAGAGTATTGACAGCGCGCGCTCAAAGCGGGTGGTAATCTGCTGGTTAATCATTCGTGGCACGTCGTAACGGTCGTAAACCTCCTTCACGCGGGCAATCTTCTCCTCGTTGGTGAGGCTTGCGTCGAGGTGCGTAGAGCGCAGCACCTCACGGTCCTCCTCCGTTGCGCGGCTCATAGCGTTGAGCATCAGGCAGGTCTTTTTACCCTCCAGGATGTCGCCGCCAATCTTCTTGCCCAGCACCTCCTCCGTGCCGTAGCTGTCGAGCAGGTCATCCTGCAGCTGAAACGCCAGACCGAGCTCCAGCGCGTAGCGGTAAATCTTGCGGCAGTCATCCTCCGAGGCATCACCCAGGATGGCACCTATCATCGCCGAGCCCGCCAGCAGCACCGATGTCTTGAGCTCAATCATATTCATATACTCTGCCACAGCCACCTTCTGACGCTGCTCGAAATCCATATCATACTGCTGACCCTCACACACCTGCAACGCCATCTCGGTGAAGATGCCGATGATGCGTGGGAGCTTGTTCTCGGGCACATTGCGCAGTAGCTTGTAGGCATAAATCATCATTGCATCGCCCGACAAGATAGCTACATTCTCGCCCCACTCGGCAAATACCGAGGGCTTGCCACGTCGCACCAGGGCGTTATCCATAATATCGTCATGCAGCAGCGTGAAGTTATGGAACATCTCCACCGCCGAAGCTGCCGACAACGCCTCACGCACATCGCCACCAAAAGCCTCGCAGCAGAGAAGTAGCAGCGTAGGGCGTATGCGCTTGCCGCCGCCCGACATAGCGTAAAGTATTGGCTGGTATAGTAGTTGTGGCTCCTCGGGGAGCTGAATCTGTGCCAGATAATTCTCAAACAGAGAGAGTATTTCTTCGTTGTTTCTCATCGGTTGATAAAGTTTTTTGGTGTTAATGCCCCAAATTTAAGAAAAAGTTTGAAGAAAAAGAATTTTATCATTAACTTTGACAAACGAACTTTGAAAACATTATTGATTTTTTAACTATAAAACTACTTTATGACTATGAAAAAATTGGCTATGGGTATCGACATCGGCGGTACCAACACAGCGTTTGGCTTGGTTGATGAGGAGGGTACAATCTTCTGCGAATCAGCAATCTCTACCGAAAGATACAAGAAGTTTGACGACTATGAGGCTTATGTAAAGACTCTGTGCGAGTCAATGAAGGCGCTCATCAGCAGCGTATCATTCGACTTCGAGCTTATCGGTATCGGTATCGGTGCGCCTAACGCAAACTATCACAAGGGCACTATCGAGACTCCAGCAAACCTCTGGAAATTCCGCGACGACGAGCCTAATCCCGACGAGAGCCGCCGTATGTTCTACTTCGTGGAGGATGTACAGAAATACTTCCCTGGCGTGCAGGTGCTCATTACAAACGATGCCAACGCAGCAGCTATCGGCGAGGGTGTGTTCGGTAACGCAAAGGGTATGAAGGATTATGTTGTCATCACTCTGGGTACAGGTCTTGGCTCTGGTATCGTGAGCAATGGCGAGATGATTTATGGTCACGATGGTTTCGCTGGCGAGTATGGTCACATTATGGTTGACAGCCGCGTGACAGGTCGTGAGTGCGGTTGCGGTCGTCGTGGTTGCTTGGAGGCTTACGCATCGGCAACAGGTATCAAGCGTACTGCTTTTGAGTTGATGGCAAAGTTGACCTGCGACAGTGAGTTGCGCGACACTCCATACTCAAAGTTCGAGGCTGTAATGCTCTCTATCGCTGCCGACAAGGGCGACCCTATTGCCAAGGAGGCTTTCCGTTACACAGGCGAGGTATTGGGTAAGGCTTTGGCTGATTTGGTTGCTACAACATCACCAGAGGCTATCATCCTCTTTGGTGGTCTGGCAAAGGCTGGCAAGTATATCTTCGAGCCAACAAAGTGGTATATGGAGGAGAATATGTTGCCTACATTCAAGAACAAGGTGCAGTTGCTCCCATCGGGTATCGAGGGCAAGAATGCAGCCATCCTCGGCTCATCGGCTCTTATCTGGCAGAAGCAGCAGAAATAACAGAACTCTATTAAATCAGGTGGTTGTCTGATGATTTGGACAGCCACCTTTTTTGGTTTATTAAAACAAGGTTAGAAGGAATGAAGAAGCTACTTATTTTGGCACTTGCACTGCTGCCCGTGATGGTCTGGACGGTGTGATGGATATTATACTGGTAGTATTTTTGATGTTACAAGTCGATTAGAGGAAGAATATTACGATCAGTCAAGTGGAGATATTTGTTCGACTCAACCATATCAAATTAGAAATTTAAGAGTGCTGTATCATTATGAATAAATGGTTACTTGTAATAGTATCTGTTATATTTTTGTTTTGCAGTTGTGCGAAGCGGGATAAACAGCCGCAAGAGGAGGCCCCTGCGCAGGGAGTTGTCAAAGAGAGTGTAGAAGATTGGCAGGCATCTATCTTAAGAGACCTTGAGGAATATTATAACAGTTGTGAGAAGCGTGTCTATCCTCTGGCTTCGGATGTTGAGGTGTTGGACAAGAGGCTAAAGAGTCGTCCATATTGGGAGGTTGTGAGGTATAAAAGTGGGCGTGTTGTAGATGGTGAGGTTCATTTATATTATAGAGAGGTCACAGTAGGAGGAGCATCTCGTCAGATGATGCATATTAGAGGCGATAGTGTATGCTACTATGGGCTATTTGATGAAGCATCTGCAAGAATGTCGGGAGATGCCCCTATAATTCGCGAATGGCGACGGAGTTCGGATGATATTTTGTTTTGTAGTGGTGATAGTATAGCGATAGGTTATCTGAAAAAATCGCCAGAAAAAGAACTGAATATATATCAAATATCTGTTTTAGTTCCCGTGACAAAGCAAGAGTGGAATTCTTTTCAGCGTGAGCGTGAAAGATTGACAAAGATAGCAGAGGAGACGAATAGAACAATGGCAAATTTAATGGAAGAACAATAACTTAAAACTAAATAACTATGTTTGACAATGGGCAATAAAAAGTTGTTCATCCGATGAAAATGATAGTTATTTATAGAAGTATTTAATAATGAAGAGACTTTTAATTCTGGCACTCATCGTGCTGCCCGCGCTTGGCTGGGCGCAGAGTGCCGCAGTGAAGAATATTATGCAGATGGCGCGTGAGGATAACCGCACGATGCAGCATCTCGACATTTTGTGCAACCGTTTTGGTGGTCGCCCAGCAGGCTCTGACGCGTGCGACAACGCCTCGGAGTGGGCTATGCGCTGCTTCGAAGAGTGGGGCTATGACGTGAAGCTGGAGAAGGCGGGCGAACTAAGCGTAGGCTTCAACCGAGGTGGCTGGTGGGGACGTATGACAGGCGAGGAGAATATGCAGTTGCACTTCGCCACACCATCCTTCACCGCAGGTACAAAGGGCGTGCAGCGTGGTCACGTGGTGATTGAGCCTCGTACGCAGGAGCAGGTAAACCGCGTGAAGCATCTGCTCAAGGGGTCGTGGGTACTGCTCAACGGTCACAACCGAGGCTGGTCGTTTGGCTACGGTAAGAAGTGGGACGACAGACGTGAGAAGATTATCGCAAGCAATGCCGAAGCGGAGAAGTGGAACCGTGAGCACGCGGGCGAGGATGGCGAGCGCAAGCATATCGACGATGACACCGCGCCGCTGTTCTACAACCAGATGGTCGAGGCGGGTATCCTGGGCTTTGTGCAGAAGGGCTCGGTGCCTATCCGCGCATTGTATGACCGCGACGTGATTGGCGAGAAGATACCTTTCGACTCGTTGCCAACCGTGCCAAACATCATCCTTGACGAGCATCAGTACGACCACATCTACCGTATGGCGCGCGAAAGACGCAACGTGCAGCTGGAGTTCGACATCCGCAATTACTTCAAGCTGGGTCCTGTGCCTTATAACAACGTGGTGGCGACGATGAAGGGCTCGAAATACCCCGACGAGTATGTCATCGTGGGCGCACATATCGACGCCTTTGACGTGGGTACAGGCGGCGTGGATTGCGGCTCGGGCGTGTCGGCTGTGATGGAGGCGGCACGAATGATTGCCGAGTCGGGCGCAAAGCCAGAGCGCACAATCGTCTTTATTCTCTTTGCTGCCGAGGAGTTTGGTCTGCTCGGCTCGCAGGCGTGGCTTGAGGCGCATCCAGAGCTTCACGACAAGATTACAAATATGTTCAACCGCGATGGCGGTCCTCTGCCATATACAGCCTTCAATGCGCCAAAATCATTGGTGAAGGAGTATGAGAAGATTTCGGAGCCTCTGCGCGAGCTGTACCCTCAATACGGGTTTGAGGTCAATGAGTTGAAGCCTCGCAATCGACCAACCCAGCTTGGTGGAAACGATGCATCGTCGTTTGCCGTAAAGGGTATCCCTGCGCTTCAGATGCACGACTGGAAGGACCCTATGGGCTACGGCTTCGACTACAACGAGATTTGGCACACCGAGCGCGACATCTACAACAAGAGCATTGCCGAATATCAGGAGCAGGCGGCGACGGCGCTGGCTATTATGGTGCTTGGCACAGCCAATCTTGACAAAAAACTGCCTCGCGATGAGGTTTATCTGCCGCAGTAAGCAGGCGGAGAGAGAAAGAAAGTGGTTGTCCAACTTGACTTGTTGGACAACCACTTTTTCTTTGAAGTTGTATAACAAGAGGGATTTTTAGGCTTGCGAAGTGTGAAAAAGCGGAGTTTACTAAGCGTAAATGAGCATTTTGAACACGAGCGTAACACAGAAATCACCTTGTTAGACAACTTCTTTATTATGAATTTTCAAGCTCCTCCATTCTCAACAAAGTCTGAATAGAGAGCAGCGTGCAGTTTATCCAATCCTCGCCCGAGAAGAAGTTGCGCCAGAAGGTGGGAATCATTCCCGTATTTGCGTTTTGCAGGATGGTGATATGGTCGATGAGTGCCTTTGCCTTGGCGAGTGAGAGCTCATCACCCGTGCGCTGATAGAGCGAGAGCCACGCATTGGCTACGTTGCAGGCGCTGTGGTCAACGGGCATCATATATTTATACTGCTCGGCAACATAGGGCGTGTGGTAGAGCTTCACGCCGTAGCGTTTCACGGGCGAATCCCAGAATACAAACTGATCCTCGCTGAAGCGGATAAGGTCGATGGCATCCTGCAACTCACTATCGGTCATATCCTCCTTGCCCAGCAGATATGTTGCATAGGGTGCGGCGGTGCAGTTGGTGAGGTTTTCGTAAGGCTGCAGACCCAGCACCGTGCCATCCTCAAACTGACCCGTCATATCGAAGCTCGACAGAGTATGCTCTCGCATCCACTGCTCGGCACGCTCAAACATCTGACCATACTCCTTCACTCCATACTGCTGCTCCAGGCGTTGCAAATACTCAAGCAGAGGGTGCAGCATAGCCTTCACCCCATTCACAGGCTCGCCAGTAAGGAAATCCATCTTTATGGGGAACGAGCCATCGTCGGCTTGCAGGCGGGCATAGGTGTTGGTGATGTTTATCGCGCGGTTGTAGTACTCCTCGTTCTGTGTCACGTCATAGAGGTCAAGAAAGGCGTTGGCGGCGGTGAGAGCCTCCATCGTCATCGTCTTGCCCTTGTTGCGTGTTGCGCCCGAGGTGATGTAGTTACCGTAGTAGGTGGGCGGGAAGAACGCCAAAGCATCGCCTTCGGGACGGCTCTCGGCGATAAGGAACTGCGCCGCATTCTCGGCTATGAGCAGCGCATCGGCCTTCAACTCGGGGCAGAGCTTCGACAGCAGCACCTCAAGCGAGATGGTCGAGCCGATAATCTTGCAGGGGTAGGTATTCAGGTTGTATGACATATCAGGCTGCGCAGCCCTCTTCCAACTCTGCATATGATGCATATTGTGGATGTGCAGCAGCGCCAGCAGTGCCGCCTCCCGATAACCTCGCACGGCAGTGTGGTATGGGGCTGTAAATGGTGTGTCACGATAAAACTTTCTCTCGCCCGCAACACCAATAACCTCGCCCGCGCCATCCAGCGCCTCTACCGTCAGCACCACATTGCCAACCTCCACCTCGCCCCACACAGGCGCAAGCGAGAGATTAGGCTCGGCGGCGATGAACGTCCACTCGCGGGTGGCATCCTTCGCCGCAGGCTTTATACTATATTTATATTGTGCAGCCCCCTCCACAGCCTTGAAATCGAAGGCTGGCGCATAGAGAAACTTCCCCGAAAAGGCGTTCCAATAGGGATTACGCCCCTCGTAGCCTGGGCGTACGGGGATGTTATACTCTTCGCGCGCCTGACTATTGAGGCGTTCATCTGTACTCACGCTCTGACAAGCCACCATAGCCAGCGAGAGCACCGCAAAACAGAGGATTCTGATTTTCATAACTATCAAATGATAAAATATTGTTGATTTCATTACAAAATTAACTCTCTGTGCCGAGAAAAACAAACTTTTCAGCATTATTTCGTACCAAAAAAGCACACCAAAATCTGCTCAAAACCAACCCTGCGGAAAGATAAAAATTTAATTTATTAGGGATAATTATTGATTTTTTGCCGATTTTTGTTGGAGATTAAAAAAATCTTCGTAACTTTATGATTTGAACGCCCACCTCTAAAACGAGGAGGCAAAACCAACCTGACAAACAGAACTATTAAAGTAAAACCTAAATAAAACTTCAAAGAATATGAAAAACTATTCAGCTAAAGAGATTAAGAACATAGTTCTTATTGGAGCCCCAGGTGCGGGTAAGACTACCCTTGCCGAGGCGATGGCCTACGAAGGCAAGGTCATCGACCGCAGAGGTAGCATCGAGACAAATAACACACTTTCGGACAACACCGACATTGAGCACGAATACAAGCGTTCAATCTACGCCACTACACTCTTCACAGAGTTTATGGGTCGTAAGCTCAATATCATCGACTGTCCAGGTTCCGACGACTTCTGCGGTAGCCTCTACTCTGCATTCAAGGTGGGTGACGTGGGCATCCTGGTGATGAATGCACAAAACGGTTGGCAGGTGGGTGACGAGATTCAGTCACGCTACGCTCGCATCCTGAACAAGCCTTTGATTGGTGTGGTAAACCAGCTCGATGGCGAGAAGGCTAACTTCGACAATATGGTTGAGGGTATCCGCGCGGCATCACGCGTGAAGCCTGTCATCGTGCAGTACCCTGTTGAGGTGGGTCCAGGTTTCACATCATTCATCGACGTATTGATGATGAAGATGTATCGTTTCACCGACGAGAACGGTACTCGCGAGGAGCTCGACATCCCAGAGGATCAGCTTGAGTATGCACAGGCACTCAATCAAGAGCTTTCGGAGGCTGCTGCCGTATATGACGATGCACTTATGGAGCTCTACTTCGAGAAGGGCGCTCTGACACAGGACGACATCCGTTCAGGTTTGAAGCTCGGCGTTGCCAACCGCGAGATTATGCCTATCTTCTGCTGCTCGGCAAAGCGCGACATCGGTACAAAGCGTCTGATGGAGTTCATCATCAACGTAGCCCCAGGTCCTACTACTCCTACAACTGCTCCAAAGTTCTCATCTATCGAGGGTGAGGAGCTCATAGCAGACGAGACACTGCCAACAGTTGTGTTCGTATTCAAGAGCCAGATTGAGCAGCACATCGGTGAGATTACCTACTTCCGCGTAGTACGTGGTAAGATTACAGAGGGTCAGGAGCTTGTAAACAGCCGCACAGGCAACAAGGAGAAGCTCTCGCAGATTTTTGCCGTTGCAGGTAAGAACCGTATCAAGGTTACAGAGCTCTCGGCAGGCGACATCGGTTGCGCTGTGAAGCTCAAGGGCACACGCACAAACGATACGTTGGCAGCTGCTGGCGCACACGTTAAGGTTGAGCCTATCGTATTCCCAGAGCCACGTTACCGCGCAGCCGTTAAGGCGAAGGAGCAGGGCGACGAGGAGAAACTCGGCAAGTTGTTGAATGACGCTAAATATGAGGACCCAACAATTCTGGTTGAGTACTCAAAGGAGTTGAAGCAGACCATCATCCAGGGTCAGGGTGAGCACCACTTGAATATCCTCAAGAGCCGCCTCTCAACAGAGAACAAGATGGAGATTGAGTTCTTCGCACCAAAGATTCCATATCGTGAGACTATCACCAAGGTAGCACAGGCCGACTATCGCCACAAGAAGCAGTCAGGTGGTGCTGGTCAGTTCGGTGAGGTGCATATGGTTATCGAGCCTTACTACGAGGGTATGCCAGAGCCTACAAAGTACAAGGTTGCAGGCAAGGAGATTACCGTGAATATCAAGGGTAAGGAGGAGTACGATTTGGATTGGGGTGGTAAGCTTCAGTATTACAACTCTATCGTTGGTGGAGCTATCGACGCACGCTTTATGCCAGCCATCCTGAAGGGTGTTATGGAGAAGATGGATGAGGGTCCATTGACAGGCTCTTACGCTCGCGACATCCGCGTGATTATCTACGATGGTAAGATGCACCCAGTAGATTCAAACGAGATTTCGTTTAAGCTCGCAGCGCGTAACGCCTTCAAGGAGGCCTTCCGCAACGCAGGTCCAAAGATTATGGAGCCTATCTACGATGTTGAGGTATTGACACCAAGCGAGTATATGGGTTCAGTTATGAGCGACTTGCAGAACCGTCGCGCGATGATTATGGGTATGGAGTCAGACAAGGGCTTCGACCGTCTTAACGCACGCGTGCCATTGGCAGAGCTCTACCGCTACTCTACATCGTTGTCATCGCTCACATCAGGTGCTGCAACCTACACAATGCAGTTCGCTTCATACGAGCAGGTGCCATCAGACGTTCAGGACAAGCTCCTGAAGGCCTACACCGACACCGACGAGGATTAGGATTTTCCTTTGGTATATTTCAAGCCCCGCCCAAAAGGTGGGGCTTTTTTGAATTAATATATCACAAGTGGTACCATCATCCTCAACATTCCAAATCTTACCAGATAGGCCTTCCCTATTTCAGTTAAACCATTTAACCTCAACATTTTTGGCATTTCTCGAATAATTACTTAAATTCGTCCATATAATTAGTGCAGTTTTGAAAAGGCCAAAAAAGATTAATCTGGGATTTACCAGGATATTATTTTCCCACTTTTTGGCACTTCCTCTGATATATTAATTGGAAAAAGCTACTAATAAAATATAGATTAGCAACACTTGCCAAACAAAAAACTTAATATTATATTTGTGTAACTAATGAATAAATTATATGAAACAACTACTCTCCCTATTGACAATTATTGCGGTCATTGGCTGTGCACCAAAACATAATATTGAGGTAAGCTACGAAGGATTTTCTAACGATACCATCGTTATCTCACAAATGCCATACGCAGATTATATAAAACAGAATAATGTAAAATTCAAGCACGACACCATTATTCTCAAAGGCGGCACAGCAAAAGCCAATATAGATTTATCACAAGCTCAATATATTTGGATAAATAACCTACAATATCGACACATTGACCAATATCACGGCACCGTAGGGTTTCATCCCGCAGGCAAAGTTACTTTGGTGATGGACAACAAGGATAGAGTGAAAGTAAACATCACTCAAGCCGATGGCTATGTATTAAGTTCGGTAAAGGGCTCAAAACTCAACGCGCATATCTCAGAGATAGATAATATTCTTCGTCCCCTACATTTAGAGCGAGATAATATTGGAACACAAATAAATAAAATAGTATTTGAGCAAGGTATCCCTTCGCAAGAAATAAGACAAAAAATGTTATCAGTTGGAGATAAGATAAAAGATATAAGAACCGAATTTATCTCCGAGCATATAAACGATAAAGTGGCGGCCTATCTATTGCTTGACATTCGAGCAAAAGATGCCGTAGCACTTTATGAACAGATGGATAAATCGGTATTCTCGCACACATTCCGACCTGTTGAAGAGGCAATTATAGAGTTAATCGAAACGGGTAAGATAAAAGCCAATGCCGAAAAACTATTAACCGCAGGCAGCATAGCTCCTAATTTTACATTAAAGGATTTATCTGGCGTGGAGTTTACTCTCTCATCACTGCAAGGTAAATGGGTTATACTTGACTTTTGGGGAACGTGGTGCGGATGGTGCATAAAAGGGTTTCCAAAATTAAAGGATTATTACAATAAATACAGAGAAAAACTGGAGATTGTTGCCATCAACTGCATAGACAGCGACGATAGATGGCGAGAGGGAGTAAAGAAATACTCTCTGCCATTTACGAATATTAAAGATGACAACAAGGTATCTGCACAATATGCTGTCAGTCTCTACCCTACCAAAGTAATCATCACGCCCGAGGGACGCATCCACAAAGTCTTCACAGGCGAAACAGAGGATTTTTACAAAGAAATAGATAAGATTATGAAATAAGGAAAAAGAATTAATATATCACAAGTGATACAGTCATCCTCAACATTCCAAATCTTACCAGATAGGACTTCCCAATATTCAGTTAAACCATTTAACCTCAACATTTTGGCATTTCCCGAATAATTACTTAAATTCGTCCATATAATTAGTGCAGTTTTGAAAAGGCCAAAAAAGATTAATCTGGGATTTACCAGGATATTATTTTCCCACTTTTTGGCACTTCCTCTGATATATTAATTTGATATGTTGTGTATTTGTTTGAAATAACTATTTCGAGCGGGTGAGAGTGGTAATGTGTTGTAAATTTGGTTAACTTTGCAGTATGTATAATCAGAGAATTGTAGTACGCCCAGCCCGGAGCAACGATGCTGAGGTTGTGGCAAAAGCGGTTGCAATGGCTATCGGTGACGAGGTGGCGTTGCAAAATTATTGTGGAGCAGAGTATCTCGACGTATTGGCAGAGATTGCCCGTCGTGAGGCTACGCAGTATAGCTGGCAATATGCACTTATGGCCGAGGTTGATGGAGTGACGGCAGGTGCTGTTGTGGGCTATGATGGTGCACGATTGAGCGAACTGCGTGAGGGAACTTTTGCTGTTTTGCGTGAGCGTATGGGGCATATTCCTATTGTTGCTGATGAGACCGAGGCGGGAGAATATTATATTGATTCAGTGGGTGTATTGCCTGAGTTTAGAGGATGTGGAGTGGGGCGTACATTGATTGAGGCCTTCTGTGATAAGGTATTTGCTGCGGGGTGTGAGAAAGTAGGTTTGATCGTTGACTGCGATAACTATAATGCTGAGAAACTTTACGCATCGCTCGGCTTTGAACGCGTAGGCAGAAAACGATTCTTCGGTCACGATATGTGGCATTTGCAGCGAAGAAAAAGGGTAGAGTATAAATAAGAATAACATATGACTAACAGCGAAAAAATCACAAAGGGACGAGATAGGCTTCGCATCAAATTGCGTGGCAAAAAATACGATGTTGAGTCCTTTGATTTGATGAAGATTCCTATAGAGTGGCTCTATCAGGATGCGCTTAGTGAGATTGGCGAGCAGGTGCCATCAGATGTTCAGGACAAGCTCCTGAAGGCCTACACCGACACCGACGAGGATTAGGATTAAACTTTCTCATAACCAATATTTCGGAGGTTGCCCAACAAGCAAGTTGGCAACCTCTTTTTTTGATGGGATGTAGCGAAATGTTTGAGTGCAGCTTGAATCTATTGTCTAACAAAAATGCCATAACCTTGCGGGGTATGGCATTTATTGTTGGAGTTGGTGACGGCGGTTACTCCTTAATGTCGCCGACGGCAACCTGATACTCGTGCCAGAGGCTTTCGATGTCGTATTGCTCGCCCAGGATAGACTTGATGGCTCCATCGAATGACCAAGGCACCACGTGCAGCGTGCTCTGGTTGAACTTACGCAGGAAGTCGGCGTCGTAGTTGTCGCGGATCCACACGAAGAAGTAGCCTGCGTGGCGGTAACCGTTCATATAGTGACCTCCCTTTGGACGGTCCTTCTCTCCATAGAAACCTCCATTTGCCACGCGCACAGCATCTGCCATACCCTCGATAAATGCCCAGAAGGTGCGGTTTGTGCCGTAAGAGCCTATGCCCTGTGGCTCAAGCTGGTAGGCGTGGGTGAGCTCGTGCAGCAATACGCCGCGTGTCTCGAACATTACCTTCTCGTCGCCCTTGCCACGATATGAGCTCTCGATATGGCGTGTGCTGTAAAAGATATGTATGCGACCTCTGCCGCCACCCTTTGCCGATACACCCTCCTTATCCTCAAGCGTGTAGTAAATCGACTTTACGGGCGTGATGCTGTCCTTGGGTGAGAAGTATAGTGTCGCCAGCACCTCGCGCGCGCACTCCGAGATATACTCCGCAGGGTTTGGTATGAGGCGGTTGTAAATCTTCGAGCCTTCGGTGTGGGTCGCCTTGTCGTGGAAGCGGATTTCTCCCACATCATACTTGCGCCACTTCTTGGTATTCAGCGGCTTAACCTTTACCTCTTTCTTTGTCTGTGCCGCGATAGGGGTGATGGCTGCTGCTAACGCTCCCACGCACAACAATGCGGCTAAAGTCACAATCAATCTCTTCATAGCGTTTTTATTTTTTTATGGGTTTATATTGAAATTTTCTTGTTCCCGATTTTGTTCCTGCCCCTGCCTTTGCTCCCGATTTTGTACTCCTCTCTGCGCCCTTGTTGCCTCTGTTGCCGCCACGTTGAGGGGCGTTGGCGGTGCGGTTGTCGCGGAAGAAGTATGATTTCTGTCGGCGCTTATCCTCCTGCGAGCGTGCCACAAAGACCTTTTCGCCAGTATATGGATTTTCGCCCGTGTAGAACATCACCGACGACAGGGTCATAGGCGTTGGCGTAAGGTCCTGCACCTGCTCCAAATCGAAGTGCAGACGCCCCAGCACACGCTCCGAGAGAGCCTTCATATCGCACTCGCGGCAGCCAGGGTGTGACGAGATAAAGTATGGAATGAGCTGATAGCGCAGCCCCTCGCGCTCGCATATTGACTTAAAGTCGCGGTTGAGCTGCTCGAACATTGAGAACGAAGGCTTACGCATAAGGTTCAGCACGTGATCCTCGGTATGCTCGGGCGCAACCTTCAGACGTCCCGAAGTGTGGTGCTTCACCACCGTCGCGAGGTATGGAGAGTCGTCGAACAGGTCGTAGCGTATACCGCTGCCGATAAATGCCTTCTTGATTCCCTTCACGCTCCTGATTTTCTCATACAGAGCCAGCAGTGGGCGGTGATTGTTATCAAGGTTTGGACATAGCTTGGGGTGCAGACACGATGGGCGGCGACACTTGCGGCAGGCATCCTTGTTCTTGCCTCCCATAAGGTACATATTTGCCGATGGTGCTCCCACATCCGACAGGTAACCCTTGAAGTCGGGCATCTTTGTAACCTTCTCCACCTCGGCGAGGATGGAGCGCTCGCTACGCGAGTTGATAAACTTGCCCTGATGTGCCGAGATGGTGCAGAATGCACAGCCGCCGAAGCAGCCTCGGTGGATGTTTATCGAGTGCTTAATCATCTCCCACGCGGGTATGTCGCCCTTGCCGCGATAGCGGGGGTGAGGCGCACGCTCATAGGGCAGGTCAAACGAGTGGTCAAGCTCCTCGGTCGTAAGGGTAGTGTTTGGCGGTGTGACAACCACATATTTCTCGCCCACCTGCTCGACAAGCGTTGTCGTTGGCTCCATCACATTACTCAACAGCTCCTCCTCCACGAAGTTCTCGCCAAAGGCGCGCTTGCTCTGCTGACACTCCTCGAAGGAGTGCAGTATCTTGGTTGTTGCGGGGTCAAGTCGCTCGACATAGCTGCGGTCGGCGACGAATGCCACCTGATTTATTTTTCGCAACAGCTTGGCGTTGTATCCGTTACGCATAGCGCGTGCCACCTGCTGCACTACGCGCTCGCCCATACCATAAATCAAAAGGTCGGCGCCACTCTCTATAAGCATCGAGGGCTTCAAACAATCGCTCCAGTAGTCGTAGTGGGTGAGGCGACGCAACGAAGCCTCAATACCTCCCACCACCACAGGAACGTGGGGGTAGAGTCGCTTGAGTATCTGACAATAGACCGTTGCGGCGTAGTCGGGGCGGAAGCCAGCCTTGCCCCCTGCTGTATATGCGTCGTTGCTTCGCAGACGTATGTTTGCCGTGTAGTGGTTCACCATAGAGTCCATAGCGCCTGCCGAGACGCCGAAGAACAGCCTCGGCGCACCCAGCTTGGTGAAGTCGCGCAGGTCGTCACGCCAGTTGGGCTGCGGCACGATGGCTACACGATACCCCTCTGCCTCCAGCAGTCGTCCGATGACGGCAGCACCAAAGGCGGGGTGGTCGATATAGGCATCGCCCGTGAAGAGGATTACATCAATATAATCCCACCCCAGCGCGCGCACCTCCTTTATGGTTGTTGGTAGAAACATCTCTTTCTAAATTAGTACTCTGCCGCCTCTTCAACATTTCTCGAAGCCACATAGGTATCCCACTTGGCAATCACCGACTTGAAATCCTCGGGCAGCTCGCTCTCGAAATAGACATCCTTGCCCGTTGTGGGGTGTACGAAGCCGAGCGAACGTGCGTGCAGAGCCTGTCGGGGCAGCAGCGAGAAGCAGTTTTCGATAAATTGCTTGTATTTCGAGAAGGTCGTGCCCTTCAGTATCCTGTCGCCACCGTAGCGTGGGTCGTTGAACAGAGGGTGTCCCTGCCACGACATATGTACTCTGATTTGGTGTGTGCGACCTGTCTCCAGGCGGCACTCCACCAGCGTCACATAGCCATAACGCTTCAGCACTCGGTAGTGCGTCACGGCGTGCTTGCCATCCGAGCCATCGGCAAAGACATACATCTGCAACCTATCCTTCGGGCTGCGACCGATGTTGCCGATGATTGTGCCCTCGTCATCGGGCAGGTTGCCCCACACCAGCGCCACATAACGGCGGTGGATGGTGTGGTCGAAGAACTGCTTTGCCAGACGTGCATGGGTACGCTCATTCTTTGCCACCACGAGCAGTCCCGATGTATCTTTGTCGATGCGGTGTACCAATCCCGCGCGCATATCGCCATCCTGAAACAGGGGCAAGTCCTTCAAGTGGTGGGTCAGCGCATTTACCAGCGTGCCGCTGTAATTGCCGCAGCCAGGGTGGACAACCATACCCGCCGCCTTATCCACAATCAGCAGGTCGTCATCCTCATAGACGATATCAAGCGGAATATCCTCTGGTATAATCTCCAGCTCGCGCTTGGGGTAGGGCATAACGAGCGTGATGTGGTCGAGAGGTTTGACCTTGTAGCTCGACTTCGCTGCCACGCCATTGACCAATATGTTTCCGCTGTCGGCGGCAGTCTGTATGCGGTTGCGTGAGCAGTGCTCCATCCTATCGACAAGGAACTTGTCAAGACGCAACATCTTCTGCCCCTTATCCACCGTGATGGCGAAGTGCTCATACATCTCGTCCGAGCCCTCTACCTCCTGCAACTCATCCTGCAACTCATCCTGCAACTCTATATCTTTTTCTGCTATATCCTGCATAATTCTCGCTTATTGGAAAAATTCATCCTCCTCGCTCTCAACGATTTCGGTGCTCTGCTGCTGTGTCTGCTCCAATGCGTTGAGCAGCTCCTCGCGTGCTGCCCTGTCGGCCTGCTCCAGCGAGTCGCGCAGAGCCTCCTCCGCCTTCAGACGCTCCTCCTCCAACTCACGGGCTGCCTTGTCCGAAGCGTTGCTGCTCTTCTCCACAGCCTTTTCATCGAGCGTGAGCCACAAATCCACTGCCGCACCGAGTGTAGAGGTAGAGTTATGCGCCAGACTCTGACGATATACCCTTGCATCCTTCTGATTCAGCAGGTTGATACCCTCGTCGAAGTTTATCTTGCCGATGTTAAGACCCTGCTCCCACAAGCGGCTCTTTGCCCCTTGCAGGCTCTGACCGATAGCCTTTGGTACGATGGTGGAGTTCTTCTCGGGTTGCACACCCACCTTGAGTATCACACCCGAGCCCATCTCAATCTCTACCTTGCTCTCGTCTGTTACCTGCTCGTGACCCACATACTCGCCCAAAACGTAGTTTGTTGCGATGTCCTCCTCGTAGATGAGCTTCTCAATCTCCAGACCTGCCACCTCCAGCATATTCTTCGCCTGACGCAGCGAGCGACCCGCCACATATGGCACCGCCACCATCTTCTGTCGGAAAGAGTTTATCGTAACATAAATCTTGCGACCCGCCTTAACCTGCACGCCGCCCTTGGGCAGCTGGTCGAGCACGATGCCGCCCTCATAGGCTGGCACAAAGAGTGAGTCGTTGATGATAATCTCAAGCTTGGACTTCTTCGCCATCTGCTCCGCCTCGGCTATCTTCACACCCATAAAGTCGGGCACGGTACGATGTGTGCCGTGACGAGTGATGACATTCATCAGAATGCTCGAGAAGATGATTATCGCTGCCAATACGCCGCAGATAAGTATCGCGTGATAAATCAACGGGCGCTGCTTTATCCCTGCCCACAGACTCTGCTTTGCAGCCTTTCGTGGTCTGCGGCGAGGACGAATAGGGGTATTTTCCATTTAATATAAGTTTTTTCGTTATTTAATCTCGTTGTAGTGTGTATCTCGCTCCACAGCGCGGAAGCCTGCGCGTTGCGTCATCTGCTGCATATCGCCAACGCTCATCGTCGGGCGCTGCTCCTCGGCTCCTGCCATCGAGTAAATCTTCGTTGAGTCATCTATCGTGCCGTCAATATCGTCAGCACCGAACTTCAATGCCATCTCCGTCGTCTGCTTGCCATACATCACCCAATAAGCCTTGATGTGAGGCACATTGTCGAGTATCAGACGGCTCATAGCCAGCGTACGCAGGTCGTCGATGATTGGCACCTCGCCTATCTCCGACATTGAGTTATTGAGGTTGCGGTACTTCAGCGGGATGAAGGCGTTGAAGCCCCCTGTCGCATCCTGCTCCTCACGCAGACGCATCAGGTGGTCGATACGGTGCTCCACGCTCTCGATGTGACCATAGAGCATCGTGGCGTTGGTCTTTAACCCCAGCTCGTGCGCCGTGTGATGCACCTCAAACCACTCTGCCGTAGAGCCTTTCTCGGGGCATATCTGCTGTCTTATATGCTCATCGAAAATCTCTGCTCCGCCGCCAGGTATAGCCTCCATACCCGCCTCGATGAGTCGCTCAAGACCCTCACGGATGGTAAGCCCCGCCTTGCGAATCATATACGAAAGTTCGATTGCCGTGTATGCCTTCACCGCCACACGAGGCAGGATAGCCTTCACGCGACGTATCAGCTTGCAGTAGTAGTCGAGCGAATGGTCGGGGTGTACGCCACCCACGATATGCACCTCCGTCACGCCTTTATCCTTGTAGCTACGCACAATCTGCTCCATCTGCTCCACGCTCCACTCCCACGCATCGGCGCTGCCGCGAGGACGGCGGAATGAGCAGAACTTACAGTTGAACAGACATACGTTTGTCGGTTCAAGGTGGAAGTTTTTATTGTAAAATACCTTGTCGGCACTTATGGCTCTCTTCTTCTGCACCGCCAGCTCACCCAGACGCCACAACGGCGCCTCACGCCACAGTGTCAAGGCATCCTCTGCCGAGAGTCTCTCGCCCGAAGCTGTACGGGCTGCTATTTCTTCCCACGTTCTCATTATTTCGGTGCTTTACGATATAGATAAACGGCAATGACGGCAAATATCATATTCGGCATCCACACCGCCAGCCACGCAGGCAGTGCGCCACTCTTGGCAAACTCCTCAAAGACACGGTTGAACATAATGTAAGAGAAGCAGAGCGTGATACCTATTCCGATGTGCAGACCCGTACCGCCTCGCACCTTGCGCGAGGAGAGTGACACGCCGATGAGTGTCAGGATGAAGGTCGCCATAGGGTAGGAGTAGCGCGTGTGACGAGCCACCTCGATGATGTTTATCGAGTCGCTGCCCTTTCGTCGCTGCTGCTCAAGAAACTCGTTCAATTCGCCAATCTTCATCGTCTTGACCGTCTGGTCGATACGTCCCAGCTCCGTCACGTCGAGGCTGATGAGGGTGTCAAGGTCGCGCAGCTGTTCAAATGTTTCGCTGCCATCCTCGGCTATGGTGCGCGTGATGTATCGCTGTGCTGTCCAGCGCTTTGTCTCGGGGTCGATGGATACATTCTCTGCCTCCAGCATCTGTCGTATCTCGGTGCCCTCATATCGTTCAAGCGTGAGGTACTCGGCAGTGTAGTCGTTGTCGAAGCCACGCACATAGACAAACTCGCCTGGTGCCACCTGACGATATATGTGGCGGTCATACTGCTCGTTCTTGTACTTCTTGAAGTAGGTGCGCTTGAAGTTCACGCAGTTCACCTGCGAGGGCGGGATGACCCACAGATTGAGCGAGAGCGACAACGCCATAATGGCAAATGCTCCCAGAAAGTAGGGCCACATCAATCTGCGGAAGCTCACACCACCCGACAGGATGGCGATAATCTCGGTCTGATACGCCATCTTCGAAGTGAAGAAGATTACCGAGATGAAGGTGAACAAACCACTGAACTGCGTGATGAACTCGGGCACGTAGTTCAGGTAGTAGTCGAAGATGATAGCCGACCAGGGGGCGTGCGACTCGGTGAAGTTATCCACACGCTCGGCATAGTCAAAGACCACCAGAATGACGGTAATCAGCGCTATCGAGAAGAGATATGTTCCCAAGAACTTACGCAAGATATATCCGTCGATAATCTTGTAGCCAGGGAATGATATTTTCAGTTTTCCTTTCATACTCTATGCTTGAGAGGGTTTTCTTGTTTTGGGCAGGTTAGAGTCGTCTGCCGAGTTTCTCTACCATCACTCGCTTCCACTCTGCGTAGTCGCCCGCGATGATGTGCTTGCGTGCCTCGCCCACCAGCCATAGGTAGAACGCCACGTTGTGCAGCGATGCAATCTGCGCCGCCATCATCTCCTTGCAGACAACCAGATGGTGAACATACGCCTTGGTGTAGAGCTTGTCCACAAACGCCACGCCGTTGGGGTCGAGTGGCGAAAAGTCGTTCTCCCACTTCTTGTTGCGCAGGTTGATAGTACCCTCCGAGGTAAATATCTGACCGTTGCGACCGTTGCGCGTAGGCATCACACAATCGAACATATCAACACCTCGGTCTATGCCCTCCAAAATGTTTATCGGCGTGCCGACACCCATCAGGTAGCGGGGCTTATGCTCGGGCAGTACGGCGTTTACAACCTCAATCATCGAATACATCACATCCGTAGGCTCTCCCACAGCCAAGCCTCCGATGGCGTAGCCGTCAGCGTAATACTGCTGCACATTCTCTGCCGCCTTTGCTCTGAGGTCGGGGTAGGCGCAGCCCTGCACGATGGGGAACAACGATTGGTAGTGACCATACTTGGGTTGAGTCTGCGCGTAGCGGTTGAAGCAACGCTCCAGCCAGCGCTCTGTCAGAGCCAGCGATTTGGCTGCGTAGTCGCGTGGCGCATCGCCTGGGGGGCACTCGTCAAATGCCATCATAATATCTGCGCCGATGGTGCGCTCGGTGTCGATGACACTCTCGGGCGTGAAGAGATGCTTCGAGCCGTCGATGTGAGAGCGGAAGTGGCAACCCTCCTCCTTGAGCTTGCGGCACTCCGAGAGTGAGAATACCTGAAAGCCGCCGCTGTCGGTGAGCATCGGGCCATCCCACGTCGAGAAGCGATGCACGCCGCCCGCCTGCTCGATGATATCCATACCTGGGCGGAGGTAGAGGTGGTAGGTGTTTGCCAGAATTATCTGTGCTTTAGCCTCCTGCTTCAGGTCGCGGTGGAATATTCCCTTCATCGCTGCGGCTGTACCCACAGGCATAAAAATGGGGGTCTGAATCACGCCATGGTCGGTGGTGATTTCTCCTGCTCGCGCCTTTGAATTGGGGGCTTTATGTTGTAATGTAAATTTCATTTTCACGCTTTGGTTTTTACTGACGCACTATGCGTCGGTGCATAATTCGGACAAAGTTACTATTTTTTCTACGAAAAAAGAGGCTTTTCGGCGGAAAGTTACAATGTAATTCAAAATTAAGAATTCAAAATTCAAAATTTTTAGTGTTACAAAGATGCAGACGTAAAATAAAGTTGGGTTAATGAAAAAAAAGAAAAATATTTGAAATATATGGAAAATTTGAAAATATTTGTTTAATTTTGTATTGCTGATTAAAGTCAATAAACGGGAAAATTATCAAATTAGAGTTTGTAATTATGAAAAGATTTTTGAAAGTAGCTTTTGTTGCAGCATTCGCTGTGGCAGCTTTGTGTGCGTTGAATGTAGATGCAAATGCAAGTGGTGTAGAGGGTGGACCTGGTTCACAGACGATTGTTTCTAAATTGCCACCTTGTCCGATTTGCGGAAATACAGGTGTTATTCAGTGTAAAGATGAAAATGGAGAAATTTGCTATCTTTGTTGGAATTGTAAAATTATTTTTGGATTTATAGATTAAAAGTATAACCTAAAAATTTGTTAAGATGAAAAAGTTATTAAAATGTGCTTTTGTTGCGATGTTCGCAACTGCTGTAATGTGTGCAATTTCAATGGATGCAAATGCAAGTGGTGTAGAGGGTGGACCTGGTTCACAGACAATTGTCTCAAAAGTGCCTCCTTGTCCAAATTGTGGGTCAGAAGCAGCGGTAAAGTCTACAATCGCTGATACGGGTGAAATTGTATATATGTGCTGGGATTGTAAAATTATTTTTGGTTATAATTAATTTATGAAATTTAATTTATTTGTAGTTCTATTTTTACTAATGCCTATAATTTCTTATTCGCAAGAGGGCGAGTATAGAATTATAGGGTCTTTGCGTGAAATGCAGATGCCAAATTTGAGATTCCAAGATGAAGATTTGGGTACGGTAAATGGTTGCGTAAAGAGTGAGAATGGAAAGGTTATTTCTAATGCTACTATTGTATTGAATAATGGCTGGTATTTTTTTGATGCATCAAGTAATAAGAAAGGGGAATATAAAGCTAGAGTACTAACTGGAAATTATACTATAGAAGTTTCCGCTCCTGGTTTCGAAAAATATGTTGAGGAGATTTATGCGTCAAATAAACGCCCATTGAACAAAAATATTGTTCTCAAACCCATTGTTAAAGGGGCGGAGAAGATGATGGCGTCAGGCAATAAGTCTTTGGCAAGCGGAAATAGTATTCTCTTTAATATCAACGGCAAGCATCCTGCCTATGAGGGTAAGTCGCTCTATGATGTGCTGGTAAATTTGCCGTTGTTTGATTTCTCTGATGGTGGGTTGAAGGTTGCGGGAAGCGATAATGTTACAATGCACTTTAACTCAAGGATGAACAGAGCACAGCCGCAGATGCTCGCAAATATGTTGCGCTCCATTGCCGCCGAGGATGTGCAGAGCGTGAAGGTCTCAAGCTGGGGCGGTCAGGGCGAAAGTCCTATGATGGTTTATCTTAATTACAAAGAGTAAAATTTTGTAATTCTCTAAATAAATGGTTGTCACTTCACGAAGGGTGGCAACCATTTGTTTTTCCGTTATTCCGAGCGAACATAGCGGGCGTAGGAATCTTATTCATCAATAGCAAGGAGATTAACCCACCTGCGGAAACATATCCCCTGGAGCGTAGCGACCAAAGTCCCCTGCCTGAGGCGGGGGATTTAGGGGGTAATCCACCGCAAGGGTGGCTTTTCACCGCCTCGGCTCGGCATAGTATGCAAGCATTCTCTGCTCTCGCCTTATCGGCGGCGTTGGGTAAGATTTGCTTTAATGGCGAATGCCATAGGTTGCGCCGACGATGAAGTACGAAATAACGGTAACACAGCAGAAACAAAAATAAATGTGTTACATAATTTTTGAATTTTGAATTTATATATCGTATCTTTGTCGATTATTTCACGAAAAAAAGCAAAATTCGATATGTCAATATTTTTTGAGGATGTAATTGCTCACTACGGCTGGCAGGGTGTAGCATTGGCGGGGGTGATTTTGGTGCTCTTTGCCGTGCAGTTCTACTACTACGCCATAGCCTACCGCCGCGTAAGCCGCTACCTTAACGGTCGCCGCAAGAAGCATCTGGAGCAGGAGCCTCCAATCTCTATCGTGGTGACCCTCTTTTCGGAGGATTACAACTACCTCGACGAGCGTCTGCCGCTGCTTTTCCAGCAGGAGTATGAGGCTACCTACGAGGTGGTGCTGGTCTATGTGGGTTGCGATGGCGACTTCTACGAGGAGCTCCAGCGACTGCGCCTGGCGCACCCCAATCTGGTGGTTACGAAGTTCGATTTCAACCCTCGCTTCCCTATCTCGGTGAAGCAGGCTATCAATCTGGGTATCAAGTCGTCACACAACGAGCACGTCATCCTCACCACAACCTCTGCCGCACCCGCCTCGGCGCAGTGGCTGGCGATGATGGGCAAGGCGTTTATGCGCGGTGACATCGTGCTGGGCTACTCCGCCATAAAGCCCGCGAAGGGGTTGGCAAACTACATCGTGCGAATGTCGAATTTGCACTTCTCGCTCTATTGGCTGGCGCAGGCGGTCAATCACGCCACCTACCGAGGCATACGCCACAATATTGGCTTTACCAAGGAGCTCTATTTTGGCGTGAAGGGCTTTACTCATTTGAGCCTCAATATCGGCGAGGATGACCTCTTCATACAGCGCATCGCCAAGCGTAACAATGTGAGCGTGGTGATGATACCCAAGGGTCGCGTGATAGAGCAGCCCTGGGGCGGTCTGCGCTGGTGGCTCGCCTCATTGCGCCACTACGGTCAGGCGTGGCGTTACTATCCCGATTGGGCATTGAACGCCGCAAAGTGGGATATAGGCAGTCAGACGTTGTTCTTCCTTGCGGTGCTCACAGCGCTGATTTTTATGCCGCTGGAGTTCAAGCTGGCAGCTCTTGTGCTGCTGTTGTTGCGCTACATTATTGTGGTTGTGCGTATGCGTAGCGTGGGTAAGCGTGTGGGAGAGAAGGGTGTCGCATTGCGTTACTTCCTCTTCGACCTCTTCAACCCTCTGCTGATGCTCTGTCTGGGTGTGATAATGTTGCGTAAGGATTACTCTGCGTGGAAATAGTTGATTACATAATTGCCGACGACAAACGATTGGTGGAGTTGTCGCTTGCGGGCGACGACATCGCCTTTGAGTATCTGTTCAACCGTTACAGCGATGCCATACGTCGTCTGCTGCTGCAACGCTCCGCCTCGGTCGAGGATACCGAGGATTTGTTGCAGGAGACCTTCATCAAAGTATATGTCAATCTGCAACGCTACTCGGCTGAATATACCTTCGGGCAGTGGATTTACACCATCGCCCGCAACACCCATATCGACTTCGAACGCCGCCGCCAGGAGGAGCTTTCGATTGACGAGAAATTTTCCGCCCCTGCAGCCTCTACGCCCTCGCCCGAGGAGAGCCTTATTTCGATACAGCAACACTCTCAAATAGAGCAATATATCAACTCACTGCCTGAAAAGTATCGCAGTATCTTTGTGATGCGTTTTCTGGAAGATTACTCCTACGAGGAGATAGTCGAAAAACTCCATTTGCCGATGGGCACCGTAAAGACTCAAATCCACCGTGCCCGCGAGCTTATGTGCAATCTTATCCGCAGCAACGAGGAGTAAATCTGAAATTCAAGATTAGGGCTACATATTCAAATAAAGCACAAAAAACACGTCATTGCGAGAGCCGTAGGCTCGTGGCAATCTTGCGTTTTTGTAAGTTGCATTTGTTTAGTGGATGTAAGTGTGTGACTGTTACGGCTTTTATTGGCGTAGTCACAGCCTATGGCATTCGCCATTGGGGCAAATGTTACCTATCCCCCTAAATCCCCCTTTCTGTAAAGGGGGACTTTGGTCGCTGCGCTCCAGGGGATATGCTTTCCGCAGTAGCGTCATTGCGAGGAGCGTTAGCGACGTGGCAATCTCCCCTCCCCGAAAAGGTCTAAAATTGGTATTTAGCGGAGGTGTTGCATTTCGCATAGAATAATTATGCACATCGTGTTTGTCGCCCATTTCAGCTTCCCGTCAGAAATTTATTTATATAAAAATCTGCGTTTATTATGCGGTTTTGCCGCTTACTGCTGTCCGAAAGTGCAAAATTATGCCCTAAAATTTGCATAACTTGAGAATTTTCAGCATCTTTACCCTTGATAGGTTAGTTATTTTTAGCGCAAAAGGTATATGCAAGGCTGCCGATTCCCCAATTTTGGGGATTGTGGCGTTTTGTCTGAACCCATATCTTTGCCTCAAAATAGATTAAATATAACTTAAATAAAATTGCGTATGAAAATCTTTACAAAGCTCTGCGTTGTGGTGATTATGGCACTGTCGTTCGCTATGCCATCATTCGCGCAGCAGAAGGCCTCGCTGGTGGGTAGAGTAGTATCTGCCGACACCAAGCAGGCGGTAGCCTACGCTCTTGTCCACTTCCCAGAGACAGGGTTGCAGGCGGTAACCAATTCGGAGGGAGATTTCACAATCAAGCAGATTGCAGCAGGCAATCACAAGATGCAGATTTCGTTCCTCGGTTATGAGAATCTGGAGCAGACAATCACAGTGAAGGCGGGTGATAACTCGCTCAAGTTTGAGCTTGTGCCTGCCAACTTCAAGGTTGAGGATGTCGTTGTGACGGCTACCGCATCGAAGGCGGGTGCTGCCACCTCATCTACAATCTCGCGTACGGCGATGGACCACATCCAGTCATCGTCGCTTGCCGATGTGATGAGCCTGTTGCCAGGTGCATCTACTCCCGACACCCGTACCCTTACATTGAGCCAGGCGTCGAGCTTCTCAATTCGTGGTGGTGCGAGTCTTGGTACAGCCATCATTATGGATGGTACGCCAATGTCGAACAACGCCAACTTGCAGTCACTCGGTGCAGGCAAGATGCCTTTTGCCGCCTCTGACGCTCCAGGCTCGGCAGCTATGGCTACCCCAACATCAGGCGTTGATATGCGTCAGATCTCTACCGATAACATCGAGTCAGTGGAGGTAATTCGTGGTATCGCATCGGTTGAGTATGGTGACATCACCTCGGGTGCTGTTATCGTAAACTCAAAGGCGGGGCGTGCGCCACTGAACGTGAAGCTGACGATGAACCCCAACCTCTATCAGCTCTCTGCCACTCACGGTGTGCAGCTCGGTGCAGCAGGTAGCAAGGCAGGTGCGTTGAACTATAGCGCCGACTACTCTTACTCGCAGTACAGACCTACCGAGGGCTACTCTCACTATGAGCGTGTGAATGGTCAGGTGGGTTACACCAACAGTATCGGCAAGTGGTACACCAACTCTACACTTTCGGTGGGTGTATATCGCGATAAGGCGAAGCCAACACCAGGCGACGAGAATGACTTCCGTTATGCGTTGCAGAAGGAGGAGCGTTTGCGTTTCAACACCAAGGGTACGCTCTCGTTCAACAAGGGCTGGTTCAACAACCTGAAGTATGCAGCTTCGTTCACCTACACCGATAAGGACAGCTACTTCGAGGACCAGGCTGTCAATGCCGAGGCTTCGTTCTCAACATCAAAGACCAACGGCGCCATCACAACCAGCGCCCCAGGTGGCAAGTTCACTTTGGAGAACGGCTCGGTTATCACCAACCCCGATGGCGAGTATGCACTGCGTACACCAAATGCCTATATGTATAATTACAGCGTGCGCGGTAAGGAGCTCAACACCTACGCGCAGGTAATCGCTAACTTCGCTGGTACGGCGGGCAGAACATCTCACTTTATCAAGGTGGGTGCCGATTTCCGTAACGAGGGTAACGTGGGCGAGGGTAAGATTTTCGGTGGCACACCTCTGCGTACTGCCTCTGACAACCTCTCTACACAGCGTGAGCGTTCTTACGACGACATCCCATTTATGAACACTCTGGGCTTGTTCGCCGAGGAGTCATTCAATTGGGCAATGGGTCGCCGCAACCTCAATATTGTTGCGGGTGTGCGTTATGACAACATCTTCGGCTTCGACGATGTGGTTGCACCTCGTGTAAACCTCTCGTTTGACATCATCCCCGAGCACCTCTCTATTCGTGGTGGTTACGGTATCACAGCCAAAACCCCAACGCTTGAGATGCTCAATCCACAGGAGGCATATTTCGACCTTCTGAACTTCAACAACTCACAATCTACGGTTGCATCAGAGAAGCAGAAGTTCCAGGTTGTGACAACTCACGCCTTCGACACCACAAACGATGAGCTTGAGATGGCGACAACCCAGAAGTATGAGGTGGGCGTTGATTTCAAGATTGGTCAGGTTACAGGTGCTATCACCGCTTTCAAGGATAGCAGCGACAACGGCTATATGTTCAGCACAACGGTAAACAGCTTCCAGAGCGTTGATATGGTCACTTACGAGGCTCTCTATCCCGAGGATGGCTCAATGCCAGCTTTGAAGGAGGCTTCACGCCGCAAGGTGCTGCTTTCTTACGCTACACCAACCAACAACTCATCTTACGAGACACGTGGTATCGAGGCATCTATCGACTTCGGTCGTATCGACGCTATCCGCACTCGTTTCATCCTCGATGGTGTATGGTCACGCACCGAGAGCTGGAACAACGGTCTTTCATTCGACCGCGCCAACTCGGGTAACTACTACAACCATATGGGTGTGTTCAATGCGCGCAAGAGCTCATTCTACGAAAACCTCTCTACCAACCTCAAGGCTGTGCATAACATCCCAAGCATCGGTTTCGTAATCTCGGCTACTGCCAACGTCATCTGGCGCGAGGGCTCGTGGATGCTCTATGAGAACGACGAGATTCCTACACACTATATATCTGTAAACGATGGCAAGCTCTACGACTTCAACGAGAGTATGCTCTCGCAGGACGAGTTCAAGAAGCTCGACGTAAGACCAGACCTCGATGTACGTCGTAACATCAAGGATAGCTATATGTCGCCTGTGTTGTGTATGAATGTGAACGTGACGAAGGAGATTAAGGACTTCCTGCGTATCTCGTTCTACGCCAACAACGCATTCCGTAGCACTCCATTGTGGGAGAGCACCAAGACTCCAGGCTCGTTCCGTCGTCGTAACGACCGCGCCTTCTTCTTTGGTCTGTCGCTCAATGCAACAATTAAATAGTTAAAACTTTCGAGATATGAAAAGATATATTTTTAACATCGTAATGCTCCTTGTAGCCATCAGCTCATTCTCGTGCGCCGAGATGATGAACGATGCACGCGATACCGAGAAGGTTGAGCTTATCGAGGTAGCATACAAGGTTGATATCAAGGATTTTACCGCAGCCGACGGTAACGTGGCAGAGGCGCCAGCAGATTGGTATAAGAATATCAAGGTTACGTTCAACAACTTCGCCGAGGGTCTTGAGACCGTTGTGTCGGTTGATGCCGAGGGCGTAGCCAAGGCAGAACTTATCCCTGGTATCTACAACGTTATGGCTTCAACGGATAAGAAGCAGGAGCACAGCCACCGTAAGTATATCGTAAACGGTTTGGCGCAGAACGTAGCTCTTACAAAGGATGTGACCGCAATCACCAAAGAGAACACCATCTCGATTAACCCTGTGATGGACTCTCCACTCTGTATCCGCGAGATGTACTACGCGGGCTCGGAGGGCGGTTACTTCCGTGACCAGTTCTATGAGATTTACAACAACGGTGACGAGGTGGTTTATCTCGACCACTTCTGTCTGGCTCACCTTGTACCAGAGTATGCGACAACGTCGCTGCCAGAGTGGCCAGCCGAGGATTATGACCCCAAGACGGGCGAGCTGAAGTATGCTCACGCCGTTACCTTGTGGCAGATTCAGGGCGATGGTGACGACTATCCTTTGGCTCCTGGCGAGTCAGTAGTGTTGGCGCAGGAGGCTGCCGACCACACCAAGATTGAGACTTGGGCGGGCTTCGGTCTGGTAGATACCTCTCACGCCGATTGGGAGTGCTGGGCAGGTAACCACGACCGTGTAAATCCCGAGGTGCCCGACCTTCCTTATGTATTCTGGTCAGGATGGATTATGACTATGCAGTGGCTTACATCGGTTGATGGCTCGGCGATGGCTCTCTATCAGCCACGCCAGAACCTCGAGTTCGGCTCGGAGTATTGGCAGGAGGGTGTTACCACATCGGCACAGGTAGGCTCAAGCGGTCAGCAGTATGTTCGTATTCCACTTGCCGACATCTACGACGCTGTGGAGTGTATCCCAACATCGGCTGATATGAATATGAAGCGTGTGCCAGGTATTCTGGACTCTGGTGCAACAACAGTTGATGGATATTACAACGGCAAGAGCGTATCGCGTAAGATTGACAGCTACCGCGAGGATGGCACTCCAATCTTCCAGGATACCAACAACTCTTCAGTCGATTTCGAGGTGTGTGATGCTCCTATGATTCGCCGCCATAATGTGAAGCAACCTGCGTGGGGCGGTCCAAGAACAGAGTAGTTTAACCTGAAAACTGAATTGCAAAATGAGAAATATTAAATATACATTGACCGCTCTTGTTCTTGCTGCTACCGTCACTTCAGCCGTAGCACAGCAGGCAAGCTCATTGCAGAGCATCGAGCGTAAAAAGATGGAGAGCCTCTGGTTCTCAAATAGCAACAATGCCGCTGGTGTGCAGCTCGACCAGATGGGTCGTTACAGCCAGCTCGGCATCAACTACAACTCTACCGAGGGTGACTTCAAGCGCACACAGCTTGGCGAGAATAACAACGGCTACGGCTTCTCGACCGATGGTGGTGGCGTGATGGATAACCTGAAGGGTATGTTCTTGTGGGGTTATTTCGACTACTCGCGCGAGAAGGTGCGTGATGCGGCGTTCAACGCATCGCTTATCGACCCTCTGCGTGGTACACCATTCTACATCGCCGACCAGAACCTGAGCAACTGGATTCACCAGAGCTATAAGCTCGGTATGAAGGGCGCTACACCCGTGATGGGCGACCATTGGATTGTAGGTCTGGGTCTTGATTACGAGAACGCGCAGGGCGCAAAGCAGATGGACCCACGTCCAAATGTGCAGATGTCGAAGTTCGTGGTGACTCCTTCTGTTGTGTTCAAGGCGGGCAAACACGCTGTGGGTGCCAACTTCGAGTACTTCTCACGTCGTGAGGATGGTACCGCATCAAACTCTATCTCACTCACCTCACAGCCTGTGTGGGAGGTTGTTGCTCCTGGCTTCTTCAAGGCGGGCGAGATTGGTAGCGGCACACTCTCTGGCTTGCGCGACTATAACGCCAACTCGCTGGGTGGCGGCTTGCAGTATTCGTTCAGCGGCGACGCTCTGACTCTGCTCGTTGAGGCGAACTATGCCTTTACGGTTGAGGATGTGAACAACAACTACACGCAGCCTAAAATCATCGGCACAACGAAGGAGAATGTGTGGGATGCTTCGGCTAATCTGAAGTGGGCAATGAATGACGACAACTCACTCTTTGCCAAGCTGCAGTACTTCAACCGCAGCATTGACGGTATCGAGTATGTGCAGGTGTGGGACTCTTCGCACGAGGTGTCGGAGTGGATTGTTATGTCAAAGAGCGTGCGCTCGAACTTCTCTACCGAGCAGATTAACCTCGACCTGGACTATATGAATATCGGCGGCAGCAACGCTTACAGCTGGTTGGCTGGCGCAGATGTCAATTACGAGAAGCTGGAGGATATCTACTACTTGCCATTGAGCGAGCAGACGGTTGAGAACCTGAGCTTCAAGCTCTCGCTGAAGAAGAACTTTACGTTTGGCGAGAATATGATTCTGGTGGGCGTGAACGGTGGTTTGAAGAGCAACCTCGACGGCTCACACACCTACACAGGTATCAACGCCGATTCGAAGATTTACACCGATATGGTTCTTCGTGACTTCAACTACCTTATCAACGACGCTTACACGCTGGGTGGCGAGTTGAGCTATACGCGTCAGGGTGTTGTGGGCGAGAACTCTTCACTCTTTGTGAAGGCTACGCTCGACCACTCGAAGGCGACCTCTTGCCCTGCGGCTTATCCTTTTGGCTCTCGCACTTGGCTGATGGTTAAGGCTGGTCTGACGTTTTAAGCATACGATGTAAGATTTAAGAGCAACCCTTCGAGCAGGAAGGGTTGCTTTTGAGCGTAAAATATTTTAACAATGAAACTGAATAAAATTTTTAGTCTGGCGGCAATACTTTGCTTCACTGCACTCTCTGCGACGCAGGCAAAGCAGGTTGAGAAGCCCTCTGTGGAGAGCTACTCGTCATTTGCCGTTATTGTCGATGAGGCCACCTTCTCTGCCTGCCGAGCAGAGCTGATGCTTTACAAGCAGACGCTGGAGAGTGAGGGCTTGCCTACCCTTATTGTGGCTGATAAATGGGCTACGCCTGAGCAGGTGCGCGAGGAGATTCTCTCGTTGCACAAGGAGTACAAGATTGAGGGATGTGTCTTTGTTGGCGAGATTCCAATCCCTATGGTGTTGCGCGCGCAGCACCTCACCACAGCCTTCAAGATGGACGAGCGCAAGCACCCTATCGAGGAGTGTACCGTACCATCTGACCGCTACTACGATGATTTCGATTTGGTCTTTGAGCGTTTGGAGGAGCACCCCGCGCAGGGTTTGATGCACTTCTTCGCTATGAGTCCCACATCGCCACAGTATATCGAGTGCGACATCTACTCGGCTCGTATCAAGCCACAGGCAAGCAATGGCGACCCATATAAGCAGGTATCGGCATACTTGAAGAAGGCTGTTGCGGAGCATAAGTCAAAGAATGAGTTTGACAAGTTCCTCTCTTATACAGGTCACGGCTCGCACTCAAACTCTCTGGTAGCATGGCGCAGTGAGCAGCAGGTGGTTAATGAGCAGTTTGGTGACCGCTTCAAGCACAATAACAACGCCCGCTTCACACGCTACACGATGGACCCATATATGAAGTATGACTGCATCCGCGAGTTGCGTCGTGACGACCTCGACTTTATGATTTGGCACCAGCACGGTGACTACTTCCGTATGTATGTGTCGGGCGACCCACAGACAAGCTCTGTTGAGGAGCATATCGAGCAGATGGAGTTCCGTTTGCGTGGTCAGTACCGCCGCAGCCCCGCCTCGGCAAACAAGATGGCGGATAAGTGGGGTCTGGACTCAACGAAGTGGCACACCAACGCCAACGAGCAGGCGATGATTGAGCTTGACTCGGTGCTTGACCTCAAGACAGGTATCATCCTTGAGGAGATTAACGATATTCGCCCTAATGCCCGAATGATATTCTTCGATGCCTGCTTCAACGGCGACTTCCGCAACAGCGACTATATCGCTGGTAAGTTCATCTTCGCGGAGGGCAAGACCGTTATCGGCTGGGCAAACAGTGTGAATGTGTTGCAGGATAAGACCTCTTACGATTTGATGGGTCTGTTGGGCTATGGCGCACGCGTAGGTGTGTGGGCAAAGCACGTCAATATCCTTGAGTCGCATATTCACGGTGACCCTACGCTGGCGTTCTACTATAAGGACGCTGCCAAGTATGACATCAACCGCAACGTTCTGAACAACGACCCAAAATATTGGGTTGAGCAGCTCTCAAGCGAGATTCCCGACATACAGTGCCTGGCGATGACTCGTCTGCTGGAACTTGACTATGAGGGCGTGTCGGATGTCCTGTTGCAGAAGTATATGCAGTCGCCTTATGCCGTTGTGCGTGGCACAGCGATGCGTCTGTCGGAGCGCCTGGATGATGCGAATTACAAGCAGATATTGATGAAGGCGTGGAGCGATGAGTATGAGTTCATCCGCCGTATCGCTGTGACCCGTATGGGTCAGGTGGGTGACGAGGATTTCATTCCACTCCTGATAGAGTCTTACATCAAGGATAACAACTCTATTCGTGTGATGTTCCAGACTACGTTCGCTCTAGCTTCGTTCGACCGCGACAAGGTTATTGCTGCTATCGACAAGCGCTTCGAGAAGGCTACGTTCCACAATGCCGAGCGATATAAGACCGAGATTATGCGTTATGTAGATACCCGCACAGCCGACAACGGCGAGCCATCGGCGTTGCGTAACTTCACCGACCGTGAGGATAAACGCTGGCGACCATTCTACATCGCAGCCTTGAAGAACCACCCTTACCACCAATTCACCGACACCTTCTGCAAGATTCTCGCCGATGAAACGGAGGAGGAGAAGATTCGCGTATTGATGGCGGAGGCGTTGGCGTGGTTCAACATCTCGGTCAATAAGGAGCAGATTGCAGCCACCTGCAAGCAGCTATTGGATAAGGGGGGTATGTCGGAGGAGCTTACCCGTGAAGTAACACGCGCTTATTCGCGCTTAACATCTAAAAAGTAAGAGGCTATGAGAAAGATATTGTTTACTGTCGCTCTCTCTGTTGCGACTCTCTTTGCTTCGGCAGCAGCGAAGGTTGTCATCGAGCAACCTACGCACAAGCAGCCAACCTCGTTTGCTATTGTCATCGACAGCGAGACCTATTCAAAGTGCCGTCTGGAGGTTAATGCCTACCGTGCAGCGCTGGAGCGTGACCAGCTCGCTGTATATATCATCTCTAACGCTTGGTCATCACCCGACGAGGTGCGTGCCGAGCTGAAGAAGCTGCATAAGAAAAACCTCAAGAAGATGCCTTTGGAGGGTGTTGTATTCATTGGCGACGTGCCTTATGTGAGCGTGCAGAATGCGCAGCATATGACCACCGCCTTCAAGATGAACGAGGAGCGCTTCCCTATCGAGGAGACAGCCGTTACATCGGACCGTTTCTACGATGACCTGAACCTTGAGTTTGAGTTTATCAAGCGCGACTCTATCAACCCTTTGCGTTTCTACTATCGTCTTTCGGAGGAGTCTGCACAGAACCTCAATCCTACATTCTATTCGGGTCGTATCCACTACCCCGAGCAGATGGGTGGCGACAAATATAAGGAGATTAGCCGTTATCTGCGCAAGGTGGTGCAGGAGCGCCGTCGTCTGGAGAAGATTGACCACGTAGTGACCTATGCTGGTGCAGCCTATAACTCCGACTGTTTGGTTGCGTGGATGGACGAGCGCATCGCCATCGACGAGATGTTCCCACAGCTCACCGCTCGCAACGATGTTGCAGCCCTCACACAGCTCAACTTCCGTATGCGTGATGCCAAGGAGCAGTTATTCGACCAGATTGAGCGTCGTGAGGTGGATGTGATGATTTTCAATGAGCACGGCTCGCCCGACAAGCAGCACCTCGATGGCGAGGAGCCAATCGAAGGCTTCGACCGACGTGCCGAGGCACTGCGCGATGAGGTATATTACTACCTTCGACGTGAGCAGCGCAAGGAGGGTGGCGACGTAGCAGGTACGAAGGAGTATTTCAAGGAGAAGTACCGCCTGACAGATAAGTTCTTCGAGGAGTTCGACAACCCAACAAAGAAGCAGGAGAAGAATATCGACGACCTTGTGCTGGAGGAGATTAACGAGCTGCGCCCAATGCCTCGCTTTGTTATCTTCAACGCTTGCTATAACGGCTCATTCCACCAGAAGGGATATGTGGCAGGTAGCTACATCTTCGGTCGTGGTCGCACCGTTGTGGCGCAGGGTAACACCGTTAATGTGTTGCAGGATAGATGGACCTACGAGATGCTCGGTCTGCTGTCAAATGGCGTGCGTGTGGGTCAGTACAACCGTATGATTGCTACGCTTGAGGGTCACATCATTGGCGACCCAGCCTTCCACTTTGTGCCAAATGATGCCAACAATCTTCGTCAGGAGATGGTCACTATGCGCCTTAAGGGCGGCAAGCTGGATGCCAAGAACGCGCAGTATTGGCAGGAGCTGATGGATGCTCCAAATGCTGATGTTCAGAGCCTTGCGTTGCGTCAGCTGGCTGATGGCGGCAAGCTCACGGCAGAGGAGTTGCTTGCGAAGTATCGCTCTTGCTCTTACGCTACAACGCGTATGGAGTGCCTGAAGCTGCTCTCTCGCTTTGGTGGCGAGTGTCAGGAGTTCGTAACAGCCGTTGGTGAGGCTATGTTCGACAGCTATGAGGTTGTGCGCCGTAATGCAGCGCGCTATGCCGCGATGATTGGTAGCGAGGAGCTGTTGGATGAGTGCGCCGATGCGGTTATCCACCGTCCCGAGAGCCAGCGCGTAGTCTTTACGCTCAACTCTTTGTGGCAGGTTATGCCCGAGGCGGCTGTGGAGAAGGCTCTGGAGGCGGAGATTGCGAAGTCGGGCTATCCTGTGAAGGAGTATTTCGATGCTTTCCGCAAGCGTATTGGTCGTATGCAGTATCTGCGCGCGCAGGATGTTGAGGGTGCGCTGGATAAGGAATCAAAACCTGCTGCTCGCGTGAGTGCAATTCGTGGCTTCCGCAACCTTCAGTATCACGACACCGTGCCACAGATGGTGGCACTTGTAGCTGACGAGAATGAGCCTTTGGAGGTGCGTGTGGCTGCTGCCGAGGCACTTGGTTGGTTCAACCTCTCTTGCCGCAAGTCGGAGATTCTGGAGGGCTTGCAGGGCGTGAGCGCATCAGACGAGGCACTTGCAAAGGAGATAACTCAAACAATCAACCGCCTGAAATAATCGGCGAGTAAATAGATGAAGATGGTGTCTGACCCACGAGGTCAGGCACTATTTTTTTTGTGTTTATCTCTGTTATGTGGCGGCAATGTGCAGAAATGTAAATTATTTTTATTAGTTTTGTATAATAATGCACTAAAACTATATGGCAAAGATTGTTACATTTGGTGAGATTATGTTGCGCCTGGCTACGCCCGACAATATGCGTTTTGGTCAGGGTGAGAGTCTGATGGCTACATTTGGAGGCGGCGAGGCTAACGTGGCGGTGTCGCTGGCTAACTATGGCGAGGATGTCGAGTTTGTGACACGCCTGCCTAAAAACGATATCGCGGCAGCTTGCGTGCGTGAGTTGCGAGGCTACGGTGTTGGAGTCTCAAACATTGTCTATGGCGGCGAGCGTATGGGTATCTACTTCCTCGAGACGGGAGCTGTAGCACGCCCAAGCAAGGTAATCTACGACCGCGCGCACTCTTCTATCTCAACCATAGGCGCTGACGATATTGATTGGACTGCGGTTTTTGCTGGTGCCGAGTGGTTTCACTTTACGGGTATCACGCCAGCCATCAGCGCCGAGGCTGCCCAGGTGTGCCTCAAGGCGTGCCAGATGGCTAATAAGATGGGTCTTACCGTGTCGTGCGACTTGAACTACCGCAAAAACCTCTGGAAGTGGGGCAAGACGGCGGCAGAGGTTATGCCCAAGCTGGTGGAGTGCTGCGATGTGATACTCGGCAACGAGGAGGATGCCGAGAAGGTCTTTGGTATCAAGCCCGAGGGTTTTGATGTGACTGCTACCGAGGGCGCAGTGGATCAGGAGTCATTCAAGAGTGTCTGCCAGCAGCTTATGGAGCGTTTCCCCAGAGCAAAGCGTGTGATTATCACGTTGCGAGGCTCAATCAATGCCAACCACAACACATGGGGAGGTGTGCTCTACGATGGCGAGCAGCTCTACTTGTCGAAGCGTTACGACATAACACATATTGTTGACCGTGTGGGTGGCGGCGACTCATTTATGGGCGGTCTGATTTACGGCTTGCGTCACTACGAGGGGTTGCAGCAGGCGTTGGAGTTCGCTGTGGCGGCATCGGCTTTGAAGCATACCATCTATGGCGATTTCAATCTTGTGAGCGTCAGCGAGGTCGAGACCCTTATGGGCGGCGACGGCTCGGGGCGAGTAGCGAGATAAGAGAAAAGATGAAAGAGCAAAGATGGAAGATGAAAGAGCAAAGAGATTGCCACGTCGGACTAAAGTCCTCCTCGCAATGACGAAATAAAGAATGAAAATTTTGAATTCCCAATACTATGGCGCGATTTACAAAATTGGAAGTCTTGCAGAACTTCAAGCAGGCGGGTATCGTTCCCGTATTTTACAATGCAGATGTAGAGGTGGCAAAGCAGGTCGTCAAGGCTTGCTATGAGGGCGGTGTGCGTGCCTTCGAGTTCACCAACCGAGGTGATTTTGCCCACGAGGTCTTTGGCGAGTTGAGCCGCTGGGTGGCGCAGGAGTGTCCCGAGATGGTGCTGGGCGTAGGCAGCGTGGTGGATGCAGCTACGGCAGCACTCTATATTCAGCTCGGTGCAAACTTTGTTGTGGGTCCATTGTTCAACCCCGATGTGGCGAAGCTCTGCAATCGCCGTGCTGTGGCATATACACCTGGCTGTGGCTCGGTCAGCGAGATTGGCTTCGCGCAGGAGGCGGGTTGCGATTTGGTGAAGATATTCCCTGCGGGTGAGGTTGGTGGAGCATCGTTCGTCAGGAATGTACTTGCACCTATGCCCTGGTCGATGATTATGGCTACGGGTGCTGTGGAGCCCGAGGAGAAGAACCTCACCGAGTGGTTCAAGGCAGGCGTTACGGTGGTGGGTATGGGCTCAAAACTCTTCCCCAAGCAGGATATAGCCTCGGGCGATTGGGCTGCCATCAGCAAGCGTTGCCGCGCGGCGCTGGATATTATCGCTAAAGTGAGAAAGTAAAACTTAAAACATAACCTATGACTACACAAAACAACCAAAAGGCAACATCGTATCGCTGGGTAATATGTGCGCTTTTGTTCTTCGCGACGACGATTAACTACCTCGACCGTCAGGTGCTGTCGCTGACGTGGGAGGATTTCATTCGCCCCGAATTTCATTGGACAAACTCTCATTACGGTTTGGTCGGTGGATTGTTCTCGTTGGTCTATGCTGTGGCGATGTTGTTTGCTGGTCGCACTGTTGATTGGCTCGACACCAAGCGCGGATATATGTGGAGCATCGGCATATGGTCGGTGGGTGCATGCGTTCACGCGCTGTGCGGTGTGGCTACCGAGTGGGTTGTCGGACTGCCCAACGCCGAGGCTATGCGCGCGGTGGTCGATAATGTCGATTTGGTTGCCAAGATAGCCAACGTGTCGCTCACCTTCTTTATCATCGCCCGTTGTGTGCTGGCTGTGGGTGAGGCGGGTAACTTCCCTGCCGCCATCAAGGCTACGGCGGAGTATTTTCCAAAGAAGGATCGTGCCTACGCAACGAGTATCTTCAACGCTGGCTCAACCATCGGAGCACTGCTCGCACCATTTACCATCCCTACGCTGGCGGCGAAGTTCGGCTGGGAGGCATCGTTTATCATCATCGGTGCGCTGGGTTTTGTGTGGATGGGCTTCTGGCAGTTCCTCTATAAGAAACCCGACCAAAATCCAATGGTCAATGCTGCCGAGTTGGCATATATCAACTCCGATAACGATGCAGATGCGGCAGTAGAGCAACCTTCGGAGCAGGAGGGCGCAGCCAAGAAACCATCGCTCTGGCAGTGCTTCGGCTATCGTCAGACGTGGGCATTTATCTCTGGTAAGGCTATTGCTGATGGTGTGTGGTGGTTCTACCTCTTCTGGATGCCATCTTATCTGAAGAATGCTTGTGGGATGTCATCTACGAGCTTCGAGTTCCAGCTTGCCCTCGGTGTGTTGTATCTGATTGTTATGGTGTCGCTTGTGGGTGGCTACCTGCCAACAATCTTTATCGAGAAGTTCGGTATGAACCCCTATGCGGGACGTATGCGCGCAATGCTTATCTTCGCCTTCTTCCCATTGCTTGCGTTGTTGGCACAGCCTCTGTCGCAATACTCATATTGGTTCCCTGTGGTTATTGTGGGTATCGCCGCGGCGGCACACCAGTCGTGGTCGGCAAATATCTTTTCTACGGTGGGTGATATGTTCCCCAAGTCGATGATTGCCACCATCACGGGTATCGGCGGTATGGCGGGCGGTATCGGCTCGTTTGGTATCCAGACAGGCGCGGGCGTGCTGTTCGACCACGCCGAGCAAACCAATATGACCTTTATGGGCTACACAGGCATCGAGGCAGGCTATATGATTGCCTTCTCCTTCTGTGCCGTAGCCTATCTTGCGAGTTGGCTTGCGATGAAGGTGTTTGTGCCGAAATACAAACCTATCGAACTGTAACACTTTCCTAAAAAGGTAATTTCTGCGTTACGCTCGCACTCGAAATGCTCATTTACGTCAAGTAAACTCCGCTTTCTTGTGCATCGCAAGCCTTGAAATTCCTCTTTTTATAAAAGTGTTTAAGTAGGATAAAAAAAGTGCAGACCCGAAAGTCTGCACTTTTTTTGTAGTTCAAAATCTATTGTTAAAACTTGAAATACTCCTTGGCGTTGTTGTAGGAGATGTTTTCGACCATCTGACCGAGGAAGTCAAGCTCGCTGGCGGGCAGCAGACCTGCCTCGACATCGTTACCGATGAGGTTGCAGAGCGTGCGGCGGAAATACTCGTGGCGAGGGTAGCTCAGGAAGCTGCGCGAGTCGGTGAGCATACCCACAAAGCGGCTCAGCAAGCCCAGCAGCGAGAGCGCATTCATCTGGCGCTCCATTCCATCCTTCTGGTCGAGGAACCACCAGCCCGAGCCAAACTGTATCTTACCCGCAATCTCGCCATCCTGGAAGTTGCCTATCATCGTGGCAACCATCTCATTATCACGAGGGTTGAGGTTGTAGAGAATAGTCTTTGTGAGGGCGTTATGCTGATCCAACCTATCGAGGTATTTCGCCATATTTTTCGCCAGCGTGAAGTCGCCTATCGAGTCAAAGCCCGTATCCACACCAATCGAAGCCATCTTGCGCGAGTTGTTGTTGCGTATCACGCCGAAGTGGAACTGCTGTGTCCAGCCTGTGGCGTGGTCCATAATGCCGAACTCGACGAGCATTGCGCTCTTATACTTGCGAATCTCCTCGTCAGAGAGTTGCGCTCCGCCATACACCTTTGCAAATATCTGCTCAATCTCCTGCTGCGAGTAATCCTCGGCGTAGAACTCCTCTATACCGTGGTCGCTCAAGCGGCAGCCGACGCTCTCGAAGTAACGATGGCGCGCCAAGAGCGCATCAACAAGCGTAGTGAAGGAGCGTATCTCCACGCCCGACACCTCTGCCAGGCGGTCGATATATGCCTTGAACGTGGCGGGGTTTTCCACCGCCATTGCCTTGTCGGGTCGCCACGTAGGCAGCACCTTGCACTCAAACTTATCGTCGCGGCACTTGATATGGTGCTCGAGGGAGTCGATAGGGTCATCCGTTGTGCAGACAACCTCCACATTGTAGCGGCGCATCAGTCCGCGTGCCGAGTACTCGGGTGTTTGCAGCAGGGCGTTGCAGCTGTCGTATATCTCGCGCGCCGTAGAGGGCTTGAGCAGCTTCTCCACCCCGAAGGCAGTCTTTAACTCCAGATGAGTCCAATGGTAGAGTGGGTTGCGCATCGTGTAGGGCACCGTCTCTGCCCACTTCTCGAACTTCTCCCAGTCGCTTGCATCGCCCGTACAGTAACGCTCTGCCACGCCGTTTGTACGCATTGCGCGCCATTTGTAGTGGTCACCGTCGAGCCATATCTCGGCAAGCGAGCGAAAGCGGTGGTCGTTGGCAACAAGCTCGGGATTTAGGTGGCAGTGATAATCTATGATAGGCATCTTGGCGGCGTGGTCGTGGTAGAGACGCTCCGCCGTAGCAGTTTGCAATAGGAAGTTTTCATCGTTAAAGTTTTTCATACTGCTCATTTTTATAGGTTTGTTACAAATATACGAATTTCTCAAGCAACATCATTGCCGCAGTAGTAATTTTTTGTAAATTTGCTATAAATAAACACATCTTTTAATATGAGAAAAATACTCTATCTTTTTGTCTCTATGTTACTGTTGGGTGTGGGCTGTCACTCCGAGTCACGCATCGAGCAGGTGTCGTCGTCACGCACGCTGAAGCAAATAGACAGGCAGACGGAGCGACTAAAGCGAAAGATTTTGAACTCGGCAACCGAGGTTAAGCCCTCGGGCACGATATACTACTTTGCCGCTGATGGCGATGACCAGAATGATGGTCTCTCGCCACAAACTCCTCTGCGTACCATTGCGCGGCTCAACGCATTGGAGCTGAAACCATCGGATGGCGTTATGTTTCGTCGTGGTGATATGTGGCGAGGTAAAATCTTTACACGCAAGGGTGTGACCTATTCAGCCTATGGTCGTGGAGCGAAGCCCCGCATCTATGGCTCGCCCTGCGATGCTGCTGTTGAGGGAGAGTGGCTGGCGACCGATACGCCCAACGTCTATATGTATGACCGCGAGCTTGCTGACGATGTCGGCACATTGGTCTTTGACGGTGGCGAGCAGAACGCAATCAAGATATTGAAGGTATATCATGCCGACGGCACAACGACCAATGTCTATACGGGCGAGCCATTCGCTGGCGGTTGTGACCTGAAACGAGATTTGGATTTCTTTCACGACTACCGCGACAAGAAACGGTTGTACCTCTGCTCCACCAAGGGCAACCCATCGTCACGTTTTCGCTCTATCGAGCTGCTGACCAAGGGGAATATTATCTCGGCGGTGGATAGTGTCCATATCGACAACCTCTGCATAATGTATGGTGGCTCGCATGGCATAGGCTCTGCTACGACCAAGAGCCTGCGCGTGACAAACTGCGAGATAGGCTGGATAGGCGGCTCTATGCTGCTGCCCGCACCGCCCGAGGGTGGGCGTGACGCTCGTTATGGCAACGGCATAGAGATTTATGGTGGTTGCGATGAGTTTGTGGTGGATAACTGCTACATCTATCAGTGTTATGATACAGGCATAACAAACCAAAATCAGGAGGATGTGGGCGACTCCTCGCGCACGATGCGAAATGTGTCGTTCACGCGTAACCTGGTGGAGCTGTGCGAGATGTCAATCGAATACTATCTCGGTGCGCAGCTCAAGCCTACGGAGAGCATAATTGAAAACTTCCTTATCGAGGGCAACATCCTTCGTCAGGCGGGCTACGGTTGGGGTTGTCAGCACCCCGAGCCTGCGTGGGCGGCGCATATCAAGTCGTGGTGGATGCACCAGAATGAGGCGTATAACTTCACAATTCGTCGAAATATATTCGACCGTAGCGATGCCAATGTGATAAATATCGTGGCGGCGGATGCCGAGCACCTGCCTACGATGGAGCGCAACACCTATGTGCAGAGCCTCGGCGCCGATGGAGGTCGTATAGGTCAGCCCTGGGCAGATTATAAGTTCGACGAGCAGTTCCCCGCAGCGGTGGAGCAGGCGTTGGGCGAAAAGGATGGAAAATATATATTTATAACCAGATAGTTATGGTAAAGCGAACACTTATTTTAGCAATCTTTTTGTTGCTTGCAACCGCTGCTTTTGCGCAGCGCACCGAGCAGGAGGGTAGCTCACGCACTCTGTCCAAGGTGGATAGGGCTGCCGAGCGAATGAAGCGCAGAATTTTATCCTCACCCACAAAGGTAGAGCCTGCGGGGATTATCTATTATGTTTCGGCAGAGGGCGACGATGCCAACGATGGCTTGTCACCACAAACACCACTGCGTACACTTGCGAAGGTCAATGAATTGGAGCTAAAGCCCTCGGATGGTGTGATGTTTCGCCGAGGCGACGTGTGGCGAGGAAGCATTTCGACACGTGAGGGCGTGACCTATTCTGCTTATGGTCGTGGCGCGAAGCCTCGCATCTACGGCTCGCCCTGCGATGCTGCGGTGGAGGGCGAGTGGATAGCCACCGATGTGCCCAATGTCTATATGTACTCCAAAGAGCTGTCAAACGATGTCGGCACGCTGGTCTTTAATGGTGGCGAAAAGGGTTGTGCTTTCAAGGTTATGAAGGTGTTACGCAACGGTCTGCCAGCGTTGCATATCGACACAGGCGAGGTGTTCGAGAGCTACCGCGACCTGAAGCGCGACCTCGACCTCTACCACGACTACCGAGGTGCAAAACGTATCTATCTATGCTCTACCGAAGGTAATCCGTCGGAGCGTTTTAACTCGATTGAGCTGCTTACTCACGGTCATATCATCTATGCCACCAATGGGGTGCATATTGATAACCTATGCCTGAAATATTGCGGCTCGCACGCTATCGGTAGTGGCACGAACAAGGGGCTGAAGGTCACTAACTGCGAGATAGGGTGGATAGGTGGTTCAATCCAGTTCGAGCTGCCCGAGGGTCGCCCCTGCCGCTTCGGTAATGCTATTGAGATATATGGCGGTTGCGAGGATTTTACGATTGATAACTGCTACATCTATCAGGTATATGATGCCGCCCTTACGCATCAGCATCAGGGCGACACGCAGCAACTGCTGACGATGAAGAATGTGAGTTACACCCACTGTCTGGTCGAGGATTGTGTCTATGCTATCGAGTATTTTCTGGGGCGCGAGGATACCATCAAGGAGCACTATATGCTGAATATTTTGTTTGAGAATAACATCCTGCGCCGTGCGGGTATGGGCTGGGGCAGTCAGCGTCCCGACAAGATTACTCCTGCCATTATCAAGTCGTGGTCGCATCACAACAACCGAGCTTTTAATTATCACATCCGCCGAAACATCTTCGACCGCAGCACCTTCGACCTGCTCAATATAGGCTATCGCGACAGCTACTCTGCACCACGAATGGAGCGTAATACCTACATCCAATACCTTAACGCCGATGGTGGTCATCTGGGTCAGGAGCGCACTCTGTACCGCTACGATGAGGCGTTCCCTGCTGTGATGGAGCGCATATTTGGCGAAACCAAAGGAAAATATATCTTTATTGAGAAGTAATTGCGAAAAATTCGTATCTTTACACTCAAAATAAATTAAAATAGAATTTAGTTATGGAGTTTGAAGGCGTAGTTTATAAGATATTGCCCGCAACGGGCGGTACGTCAGCGCGTGGCGAGTGGAAGAAGCAGGAGGTTATCTTCGAGTTGCCACAGGAGTTTTCACGCAAGGTGTGCGTCGTATTTTTCAACAAGGAGAGTGACGTGGCTCGCCTGAAGGAGGGTGAGACATATATCGTGTCGGTTAATATCGAGTCACGCGAGTATAACGGTCGTTGGTACACCGATGTGCGCGCTTGGCGTGTGCAGCCCAAGCAGGTGGAGGCACCAGCCGCACCAGCTGCTGCTGCCCCAATGCCCGATATGCCACCTTTTGGCGAGGAGCCAGCCTATGCGTCGCCATCGCCTGCGGCAGAGGTTGATGACCTGCCATTCTAATAAAGTGGTCAGAAAAAGAATAGGGTTGTCCATCAATTTGTGGACAACCCTATTTTGTTTGTTTAAGCAGACACTACTGCGCTACAAGCTCCAGCACAACGCTCGATAGGTCACGACCCAGGTTCAGACGGATACCATTCTCCATCAGGAAACGACCGCTGACAACCTTACCCTCGATTGCGAGCTTCTTGTCGGGATTCTCGGCATTCAGCTCACGAATGAGGTAGTTGCGCTCGGGGTCAAGACCAGCCATCTTGCGTGGCTCCTCCCACTCGTCGTTGATGTAGTGGCGGCGGAAGAGGAAGAATACGGCACGGTCCTTCTCTGGAGTGTTATACATAAGCGAAACGTAAGGCTTCTTCTCGTATGGCGATACCAGACGATAGAGGTCGCCCTGCTGAATTACGGGACGTATGCTCTTATAGGTCTCGATGGCGCGCTTTGCAAACTCCTTCTCCTTCTGCGAGAGTGCCGATGGCTTCATCTCCATTCCCAGACGACCTGTCATAGCCACATCGAAGCGGAACTTCAGAGGCACAACACGACCTGTCTGGTGGTTAGGCGATGCGCTCACGTGAGCCGCCATAATATTTGCAGGGTAGAAGTGCGACATACCGTGCTGGATGTAAAGACGCTGTACGGCGTCGGTGTTGTCGCTCGACCAGCACTCGTTGAAGTATGGGAAGTAACCATAGTTAAGACGACCGCCACCACTCGCGCAGAGCTGGATGACGAGCTTTGGATACTTCTCGCGGATGCGCTTGCAGACATCCATCAAGCCGCGATGATACTCTATGTAGAGGTGTGACTGACGGTCTTTTGGCAGGTAGAGTGATGATGCGTTGTTGATTGACATATTTGCGTCCCACTTCATATAATAGATGCGAGGGTTCTCCTGCATCAGGTTGTCCACCACGTTAAAGACGTGCTCCTGCACCGCAGGGTTACACATATCAAGCACCAACTGTGTGCCACCACGACCCTTTGCTGGCTCGCGGTCAGGCTGACGCAATACCCAGTCGGGATGTTTCTCATAAAGCTCACTCTTCGAGTTGGTCATCTCGGGCTCAATCCATATACCGAACTTGAGGTTGTTGCGCTCCGCCTCGTCGATAAGCGCGCCAATACCCTCGGGCAGCTTCTCCTTGCAAACGACCCAGTCGCCGAGCGATGACTCGCCATTGTTGCGGGGATACTTGTCGCCAAACCAGCCATCGTCCATCACGAACAGCTCGCCGCCAATCTCCGCAAAGCCCTGCATCATAGAGTTCATACCCTCCTGGTTTACACGGAAATAGACACCCTCCCAGCTGTTGAGCAGAATGTCGCGCTCCTGCTCGCCACCGATAATCTGGTACTTGCGACCCCAGCGGTGGAGGTTACGGCTCACGCCACCCTTACCCTCGGTTGAGTAGGTGAAGATAAACTCTGGTGTGGTGAATACCTCTTTGGGCTCAAGCCAATACTGTGAGAGCTCTGGGTTGATTCCAGCCACGATTTCGAGGTGGTTGGCGTTGCCGTTCTTTACGAATGAGAGGTCGTAATTGCCTGTGTAGGCGAGTGTTCCGCCCAATACGTTGCCACTGTCCTCGCGCGCAGGACCATCCATCGACACCATAAACGATGGGTTGCCGTTGAAAGATGTTCGTGCGCCGTCGTGGTTGCCTATGGTCTTGCGACCGCGCTGCAAACGCTCCTCGAAGAGCTGCGCCTCGGCACCCCAGCCACCTGCCAGATAGCTTAAGTAGAGGTCGCCCGATTTCACGGGAATGTAAGCCGATGCAAACTTGTTGAGCACCACATCCTTCTTCTCGGTGTGCGATAGCTCTGTCCATGTCTTGATGATGTCGCAGTCGTCGTACGCCTTGAAGAACTGCTTGACATAGAATGGGAATACCTTGTCCTTTAAGAGGAACTCCCACACGCGACCACCATCTGGGTCGGTGTACTGCTTAACCTCGTAGGTTGCAAGCTCCAGCGACACATCGCCATTAGCGTGCGTTACAGCCAGCGCGTGCTCGCAGGTGCAGTTGATGCCGAAGCAGGGGTAGGCGTTCCAGCCAATCTGCGATGAGGTGTTGAAAATCTCATCCACCTTGTTCACCTTTGGACCATAATAGACAAACTCCACACGCCTGCCCTCGCTGGCACGCAGCAGCAGGGTGGTGTTCTTGGTCGTAATCTCATAATTCTCCGCCACAGCAGAGGCAGCGCATACTAATGCGACAAGAGATAGAATAAATCGTTTCATATTTTTGTAAGTTTGGTTGTTTTTTGTGGGTTGTTTTGTGGGCAGGGCGTACCACACAAAAGTATATAACAAAGATAATGATTTTTTCCTTTAATGAAAAAGTTTGGGAGAGGAAAGTTCAAAGAGCAAAGAGGAAAGATAAATATATCTTCGGGGGTAGGGGCGGGAGCGCATTTTATGCGCTATACCCCCGAAGATACAGGCTAAAGCCTGAAAAATAAGTCTGTCATTGCGAGGAGCGTTAGCGACGTGGCAATCTCTTATCTTTTGTTAGTTTCATTTGTTTAGATGGTGTAAGTGTGTGACCGTTACGGATTTTAAGAGCGTAGTCACAGCCTATGGCATTCGCCATTAAAGCAAATGTTACCTATCCCCCTAAATCCCCCTTTCTGTAAAGGGGGACTTTGGTCGCTACGCTCCAGGGGGATGTGCGACCGTAATAACGTCATTGCGAGGAGGGCACAGCCCGACGTGGCAATCTCTTTCCTCTTTCCTCTTTGCTCTTTGCTCTCGCGTTACACCGTTACACCCGTTACACCCCTGTAACGCTTGTAACGTTTGTAACGCTGTAACGCTTAATACGGTTGAAGGTGTGTGACTGTTACGGATTTTATTGGCGTAGTCACAACCTATGGCTTGCGCCATTCAAGCAAATGTTACCTATCCCCCTAAATCCCCCTTTCTGTAAAGGGGGACTTTGGTCGCTACGCTCCAGGGGGATGTGCGACCGTAATAACGTCATTGCGAGGAGGGTACAGCCCGACGTGGCAATCTCTTTCCTCTTTCCTCTTTTATCTTTCAACTACAAAAAACTTTACGCTGTCGGTCATACAGTGGGGGCAGTAGCGGGTGCTCTCCTCCAGCCAGATGATATCGCCACAGGTGGGACAAACGCGGTAGCGGACGTGATGTGGCTTCTCTTCGCCCAGCAGCAGTCGTTGCAGCAGCAGAATCTGCTTCGCATCGCTCGCATCGCACCAGGTGAGCATACGGGCGACATAGCGGTTGTTATCCTTTATCGCCTGCTCGATGGCTGTCGGGATGAACTCCCTGCGAATTAGCTGTTTATCCTGCAATGTGTTATGAATGTGGGTCATAGCCTCCGAGAACTCGGTTGGTCTAATGGTCGGTAGCGAAAATGTCCCACCCAGCGCCCCGATGGCTTGTCGGCAGTTGTCGCACTGCACCGCCTCGGCGTGCGCTATGGCGTGAAGGAGTGCCGCCTCGGCGTGTAGCGAGTCGCGCTCGGCGTGGTGGGCATAGGCTGTGTGGTGCAGGCTTTGACGATATTTGTGGCGACAAATCTGCTTTAGTTGTTCCAGACTCTCGTGCCACATCACCTCGCTTGTGGGGCGCTCCCTATGCAGTCGGCGCGTAACGGCAAACGATAGCGCGAGGGCACTCATGCAGAGCAGCACGGCTAATAAAAATACTCTCTTAAAATTATCCATACCCTCACTTTCTGCACAAATTATGCCTTAAAAAGTTTGCGGAAGTATAATTTGTCGCAAAAGATGCGTGCAAAAAATAAATTTTCTCTATCTTTGTAATAACTCGCCCCGATATGGTGCGAGGGACATATTTTTGATGTTTTATTGACGAACTTCGTACTCAAAACTTCGCAATTTTGACTAACTCGGAGATCGGTAATGGGCATCCACTTGCGATGTTATATCGCTACATTGCGCTTTTTGGCGTGATGTATGTTTGTATATACATCCAGCGTGGGTCGCTTGTTGCTTATTCGAGTTAGTGGGTAGCGAAGACCTTGAGTGCGGGTAAGTAAACAAACTTCCTGCGCTTTTTTATGGACTTATACGGAAATAAGGATTTGCTTTCTCGTCAGCTTGTAGCCTTTTTTGCCTCTCGCAACTCTCCGCCCGAAGCGCTAGATAAGGCGATTGAGTGGGCGCAAACCATAAGCCGTAGCGATAAGGTTGTGATTAGCGGCTTTCACTCCCCCATAGAGCGCGTTGTTTGCGATATCCTACTTGCAAATAATCGCCCCATAGTGGTGACGCTGGGCAGGGCGCACTACAAACGAATTCCTCCACATCTTCGCACATCCTTTGCCAATGGTAATATTCTATTTATCTCATTTAGCAATCTTTGTCGCGCCAATCTGTCATCCTCGCAATTACGCAATTGGGCAACCACCGACCTCGCTGTTGAGATTGTCTTTGCCCCTTTTCGCCCCGAAAGTCAGTTATCAACCTTGCTTCATTTTCTGCATCACACATCGCTCGCGGTAAGGGTATTGTAGTTTACGAAAAACAAGAGTAAGGATTGAAAATAACACGTCATTACCCGACACCGAAGGTGGCGAAGGTAATTCTCCAGAGAAAAGAAACGCATAATGGCTAAATGAGAGTAAAAAAGAGCAAAGAAAAATCTTTCCTCTTTCCTCTTTACCCCACCACAAGGGTGGTGTTTCCTCCTCGCGGCTCGGCAGAATACAAGTAAACTTGCTCTCTGCCTCGCTCTTATAAAGCGGTTAAGCCTCCAAAGTCGGCTTTTCCTCGCTCTTAAAAAGCGGTTAAGCCTCCAAAGTCGGCTTTTCCTCGCTCCGCAGCGTCGGTTGCTCTTTCATCTTTGCACTTTCATCTTTGCACTCTTTTCCTTAACTTTGCCGAATAAATGGTGAAAGATGGAGTATAAACTAAATGATAGGTCAGCTCTTGTGCTCGAGGGCGGAGGTATGCGAGGTGTATTTACTTGCGGAGTGCTTGATAATCTGATGGATAGGGGCATACGCTTCCCATACACGATAGGCGTGAGCGCGGGCGCGTGCAATGGTCTGTCTTATATCTCGGGTCAGCGTGGCAGAGGTAAGTTCAGCAATATCGATTTGCTGGAAAAGTACCGCTATATAGGCTTTAAGCAGTTGCTGCTCAAGGGTAATATTATGGATTTCGACCTGCTCTTTCACAAGTTCCCCGAGGAGATTGTGCCATACCACTACGATGTGCTGGCGCAGTGCAAGGAGCACTTTGAGATGGTCACCACCTCGTGCCTCACGGGCAAGGCGTGCTACTATGAGGAGAAGCACGACCCTGGGCGCGTGATTGACATCGTGAAGGCTTCGAGTAGCCTGCCCTTTGTCTCGCCCATAAGCTATGTCGATGGCGAGCCTATGCTCGATGGCGGCATTGCCGACTCAATCCCCGTTGAGCGTGCCGCGAGTCTTGGTTATGATAACTGTCTGGTCGTGCTGACCCGCAACAAGGGCTACCGCAAGCCCTCGAAGCCTAGCGTGGTGCCACCACTTTTCTATCGCAAATATCCCGCACTGAAGGAGGCTATTCGTGGGCGTAATGCACTGTATAACCGCCAGATAGAGTTTGTTGAGCAGCAGGAGGCGGAGCAGCGTATGACGGTCATCCGTCCCGAACGACCCATCGTGGTGGACCGTATGGAGCGCAACACACAAAAACTACTCGACCTCTACAACGAGGGCTATGCCTGCGCCGCAAAGGTCGAGTTTGTTAAGTGATTGTGAGCCTTCGGGCTCATTTTTTTTTGCAGTCGTACTGCTGGGGCTGTGACCTACTCCTTGTTTCTCTCCAGCCACTCCAGACGACGCTGATCGGGCAGGTGCTTAATCTTGAAACCCTCGAATGTAGCCTTGAAGCCGTTGCCGTCGGGGCAGGCAGCCATCATACCTACCATCACGGGCGAGTTATCCGCCAGGTGGCAGTTGCGCATCATCGTGTATGTCTTGTCGTCGAACGAGTAGAAAATCTCCACAGCATCCAATCGGCGCACCGCCTTAATCACCCACGACCAACTGAAATCGGGCAACGAACTCGTCATCACCACCGCCGAGTAGCAGGGAGGGGTGGTGTTTCTGCTATTTCGTGAATTATATTCTATTCGGAAAGCAGATATACATTCCCGATTTTTTTCGTATATTTGTCTATATATAATAGCAGTTGTTATGAGAGTGAATGTAAATTCGAAGTCCTACAAGTGGGAGATTATATTTTTGTTGTGGGTAGCCTATTTTCTTAATCAGGCCGACCGTCAGGTGTTCAACACCGTCTTGCCCCATATCCAGGAGTTTCTCGGTGCGACGGATGCCACGATGGGTCTGATATCAACCTGTTTTAATCTCTTCTTTGCTTGTACGGTACCCTTTGCGGGGTATTTTGCTGACCGATTGAGTCGCTCCAGGATTATCATCTTCAGTGTGGCGCTCTTCAGTGTGGCGACGATGTTCACAGGTTATGCCAGTACGGTGGTGCTTATGATTCTTATGCGTAGCGTGGCTACGGGCGTGGGCGAGGCTATCTTTGGTCCTACCTATCCAGCAATCATTGCCGAGTATCACGACAGCAGCACACGCGCCCGAGCGATGTCCATTCACCAAACTGCCTATTATGTGGGTGTCATTGCGAGTGGATTTCTGGCGGGCTTGGTTGCCGACAAGATGGGGTGGCAATACTCGTTCCTTATCTTCGGTGCAGCAGGAGTGTTGTTTGCCTTTGTGTTGCTCCTTCGCTTGAGGGATAAAAACTCCGCCCAGCAAGCTCCGCAGCCCCAGCCGAACTCACAACCCCAGCAGGCTGTGGGTCAGCCCTCGGCTAAACCATCATTCTTTGAGGCTATGGCAGCAATCTTCAAAGTGCCTACTGCCGTGTGTATGATATTCGGTTTCACATCGCTTATCTTTGTGCTTACGGGTTACCTTACGTGGATGCCCAAGTGCCTGATGGAGACCTTTGATTTAAGTTCCGCCTCGGCGGGATTTAACTCTATGTTCTGGACTCACGCGGCGGCATTCGTGGGAGTTTTGGTTGCGGGCAGTTTGTCCGATAGGCTGGCGGCAAGCAAGGGCGGCGGTAAGAATCGTCTTGTGTTGCAGGCGTGCGGATTGTTGCTCGCGGCGCCTTGTATCGTGTTGATGGGTCTGTCAAAGGAGATTGTTGTGGTCTATGCCGCCTTGGCAGGTTTCGGATTCTTCAGGGCGTTCTTCGATGCAAACACTTATGCAATCCTCTATGACGTAATCTCCGAGAGATACCACTCCTCATCATCGGCAGTGTTGCAGATGTTCGGTTTCGGTATGGGCTCGCTGGCACCGCTGATTCTCGGTCTTATGAGCCCCAAACTGGGTCTTTCGGGCGGTATCGCCACATTGGGCGCTATATGGGTTGTTGCTGGCATTGTGATGCTTGTGGCAAAGATATTTTTCTTCGATAAGGATGCTGCGAAATTGAGAAAACAGGAGCAGGTATGAAGCTGATTATCGAGAGTGGTGCGACCAAGAGCGATTGGGTGGTAGTCTCTGATGCAGGGCAGCAGGTGGCTCGCCTCTCGGCGTCGGGGATGAATATTTCCTCTATGCCATTTAGCGCTATTGAGGCTACGATTGCGGATGCGTGCAGGCGGCTGAAGGGGCAGAATATCGCCGTTGAGGCACTCTATATGTACACTGCAGGCGTGGTGACAGAGTCTATACGTACCTCACTCACGCAGACATTTCGGGGGCATTTCTGCGGTGCCGAGGTGGAGATTCTTGATGATATGACGGCTGCCGTACGTGCTACGTGTGGTCATAGTGCGGGTATTGTTGCGATAGTTGGCACAGGCTCCAATTCGTGCCTGTATGATGGCGAAAAAATCGTCAAAAAGGTCTATTCGGGAGGCTTCATCCTGGGTGATGAAGGCAGCGCCGCCGCACTCGGAAGGATGTTTGTTGCAGATTTATTGAAGGGGTTGATACCCAAATATATAGCCGATGATTTCACAGCCCGTTACGGCTATGATTATGCCGCTATTGTAGAGCGTGTATATCACTCCACCTCTCCTGCGGCGTTTCTGGGCTCGCTGGCGCCCTTTATCCTTGAGTATTATGATGATGACTATATCCGAACGCTTGTCGATGAAAACTTTAGGTCATTCATACGCCGCGCGCTCAAGCAGTATGACGTGGCTAGTTTCCCGATAGGGGTTGTCGGAGGCTTTGGCAATGCGTTGAAGGATATATTTACCCGCGTTGCTGAGCAGGAGGGAGTGAGGATTTCGCGGTTTGTCGGCGCACCTATTGAAGAACTTATAAAATATCACACCATATGAGAACAACAGAACAATCATCTAACTATCAGCACCTTGATACGATGACCACAATGCAGCTCCTGCAGGCGATGAATACCGAGGATATGACTGTACCTGCGGCGGTGGGGCGTGCGATACCCCAGATAGAACGTGTTGTAGAGGGCGTTGTGGAGAGGATGAAACGAGGTGGGCGAGTATTTTATATTGGCGCAGGCACGAGTGGTCGTCTGGGCGTTGTGGATGCCTCGGAGATACCTCCGACCTATGGCGTGCGCGATAAGTTTATCGGTCTGATTGCTGGTGGCGATGGCGCTGTGCGTAATTCGGTCGAAGGCGCCGAGGACGACAGCGCGCAGGGGTGGCTTGATATAGAGCAGTTTAACCCTACCGAGGATGATACGCTCATCGGCATTGCTGCGTCGGGCGTAACCCCATATGTTGTGGGGGCTATCAAGCAGGCGCGTACGCGAGGATTGCTGACGGCATGCATAACCAATAATGAGAACTCCACACTTGCTGCGGAGTCGGAGCTGCCTATCGAGGCTGTCGTGGGACCCGAGTTCGTTACGGGCAGCACCCGAATGAAGGCTGCCACAGCGCAGAAGCTCATCCTGAATATGATTTCAACGGCTACGATGATACGCCTGGGGCACGTTCGCGGTAACCGTATGGTCGATATGGAGCTTACCAATAGCAAACTTGTTGACCGTGGTGCGCGTATGATTATGGAGGAAACAGGCATTGATGATTACTCCCTCGCCCGCCAGCTGCTGCTCCAGCACGGCAAGGTCCGCAAAGCCGTCGAGGCATATAAAGCGGAGAAGAGATAGTGAGTCGTGAGGTAACCCCAGCCCCTCCCTTTGCCAAAGGGAGGGGACAGAGGGGAGGAAATGTAGATATAACTACAAAAAAACAAAAAGCAGTCAATAATCTGACTGCTTTGTTTTTTGTTTGTTTGGGATTGGCTACTCCGCGACAAATGTCGCTCCGCTTAACGCCTTTCCCCTCCGCTCGCCGCGGAGGCTTTAACAAAAGATTTCACTCGCAAGAAGTTGATAAATCAACATCCCCCGCCCCAATACGCCAGCAGATGCAAAACAAGCCCCTCCCTTTGTCAAAGGGAGGGGACAGAGGGAAGGGAATGTCAATATGACTACAAAAAGAAAAAAGCAGTCATCTCTGACTGCTTTTCTTTTTTGTAGTGGATAGGGGATTCGAACCCCTATGTCATGCGTGAGAGGCATGTATCCTAGCCCTTAGATGAATCCACCATTGTTCTCGTTTCGTGGTGCAAATATAGAGCAAAAATCTGACTCTGCAAATTTTTTAGCAAAAAAAATGCAAAAAAACGAATTTTTCACCTCTTTTATGCTCTACATCTTATCTTTTGATGTGATTTTATAAATAAAGGAACTGCAAACATTCTCTATTTTGCAGCTCCTTTATTATATATAAAGGTATGGCGAGCTATGCCCGCCACCCTTAAATTGTATCAGATTACAACTCCTTCACGCGTACGTGGCGGTACTTGATACCCTGACCGTGACCAAGGAAACCGATGTGACCCTTCTTGTTGAACAAGCCTGGGTGGTTCAAATGGTCAACAGTGTACTTGTTGTAACCACCATCTGGAGCTACGTTGTGACCCTGGCAAGCCTTGCGGATGTTGCCATCAACGATAACTACGCCATCAACTGTAACCTTGATGTTGTCACCCTTGATGCGAATCTCCTCTGTGTGCCACTCGCCGAGAGGACCCCACTTGATACGCTTCGCTGGGATGATACCATATACAGAGCCGTGTACCTGGTACTCGCGCAAGCCTGCGTAGATAGGAGCATCGTGGTGCAATACCTGAATCTCCATACCGTGATAAGCTGCATCAACACCCATAGGTGTGCGGATACCTACACCATTGTTTACGCCCTCGCGGTCGAAGCAGAACTCAAAGCGGAATACGAAGTCAGCATACTCCTTCTTTGTGTAGAGGTTACCTGTTGAGCCGTAAGATGCAGTAACGTACATAGCACCGTTCACTGGCTGGTAAGCCTCCACGTTGCCTGTCCATGCTGACATATCCTGACCGTTGAACAGAAGCTCGAAGCCCTCTGCCTTCTCCTCCTCTGAAAGCTCTGTGATGATAGAGTGCTGTGCGCCCTCCTTGTTCTCCGAGATGAACTTCTCGATATCCTTACGCTTGTAAACAGCGTCGCCGTCGTTCAATGTAGCAGATACCTTCTCGAGCAATGCCTTAACCTCTGCGCTGTAGTACTCTGGGTGCTTTGTAGCAATCTGCATAACTGTGTTAGCAGCAGCCTGTGCAGTAGCCTCGTTATCCATATACTCAGCAGCAAGCATCATACCCTGATAGTTCTGTGTAGCAGCGATAGCTGTCAAAGCTGCGTTCTGAACACCTACTGATGGCTTTGTCTCCAACGCCTTGCGGTAGTTCATATACTTACGGTCGTTGTTCAAGCGAGATGACTGTGTAAGGCGGATGTAGCGAGCCAAAGCCTGATCCTTCAACTCGGCGTTAGATGTTGCAACCTCGTAGAGTGGATCAATCATCTTGTCAGAGTTTACTGAAAGCATTGAAGCAAATGCCTGACCATCCTTGTTGCCCTCCTTGTAACCTGCAACCAATACTGGAATTACATCCTCCGAGCCTGTGCTTGCCAATACTGGGTAGTAGAGGTGCTTCTTGTCAGCAGCCTTCGCCATACGAGCCTGAACGGCAGCAACCTGCTCGGCAGCTGGCTTATCCTGGATAGCCTTGTTGATAGCGGTAGCAGAGCCCTTGCCTGCCTCGTAAATCTCGCACAAAGCATCGAAGTCCTTCGCTGTTGCTACGTTAGCCAAAACCTTCTGTGCAGCAGCGTTGCCGCCCTTTGCAGAAGCGATAACAGCGTCAGCAGCCTCTGGGATACGGCGCTTGCCCAAAACTGCATAAGCAACAGCCTTGCTTGCATCGTTACCTGCGAGAGCCTTAACAACACCATTGTTTACAGAGCCGTTGAATGCCAAAAGTGCAGGGATAGCAGCATCAATAACTGTCTTGCCCTCCTCTGAAGCTGGGTCAACTGACTCAACCTTTGCGAAGATAGCCTCGGCAGCAGAGTCGCCACCGATACGGCTTGCAGCCTCGATAGCGGCGCAAACAACCTCGATATTCTCATCGTTAAGCTCTGCGCAAACAGCCTCTACCTGTGAAGCGGCGTGGTTAGCACCCAACCAGTTCAAGATATCAACCTCGGCAGCGTCAGAAGCCTTTGCCAACTGCTCGGCAACAGCTGCGTGAGTGCAACCGCAAGCGTAAGCCTCGGCAGCGCGCAACGCACCGTAACGATACTGGCGGCAGTCATCCTTCAACGCCTTCAATACGAGAGGAGTAGTCTCCTTGCCGTGAAGCTGAACGAGGATATCCAAGCCCTCCAAGCGTACGTTGGCAGCATCCTGCTTCATAAGTTTCTTTGCAGCCTTCTCCGCTACGGCAGGGTTCTCCTCTACCATACGGTTCAAGATGCGAGTGTAAGCACCGTAAGCATCAGTTGTCTCGAATGCGTAGTTAGCATCAGCCGCAGCTGCAGCCAATGTCTTAACAGCGTCAGCCGAGCCGCAAGATGCCAGAGCGAGGTTAATCTGTGCAGTCTCCTCCTCTGTTGCACCCTCCAACCACTCGAGCAATGTAGGCTCTACAGCTGGGATATGCTTGTAAGATGCGATCTGCGCCAGGAGCTTCTTGCTCAAGCCGTTCTCGCCCTGATTCTCGATGAGTGACTTAACCACAGGCTCTGTGCCCTTCAAAGTAGCCAAAGAGCGAGCTGCGAAGTTAGCCAAATACTCGTCAGAGAGCTTCTCTGCGTAGAACTCTGCATCCTCTGCTGTGGCGCAAACCTCCAAAGCAGTCATCAAGAATGCCTGGATAGGCTTGTTTGTAGCCTTGTTGATAGCACTCTTCAAACCAGCGCGAACGCCGTTCTGGAGTGTAAGGTGGTTCTTTGAAACGTAAGATGCTACGCCGTGAATAGCGTACTCGATAGCCGAGTTGTTTACACCCTCGGCTGCTGGCTTCAACATAGCGCAGATGGTCTCCATGCCCTCGGCACCTGTGCGAGCCAACTCATCCATAGTCTTGTTGTAAGCCTCTGGAGTCTCGGCAGGCAATGTAGCCAATGCGTCAGCGATGATAGTAGATGTGACGCGGTTGCGAGCATCCTGTGCATTTGTGCCAGCAAATGGCATCATTGCCAACAAGATAACCAATATAAATAGTCTTTTCATTGTCATTTTCTTATTTGGGGTTTGTACTACATTGACCAAGGACCGCGCATTGGCTGATCGATCAGCGCATTTGCAGCGTCGTCGTTGATGAACTTCAAGTTTACTGGATCGAACTCCAACGTACGGTTCAAGCGCAGAGCGCAAAGACCCATATTTACGATGGTAGCTGAACGGAAACCGTTGATCTCGTTGAGCGCAAACTTCTTGCGAGAGTGGATACAGTCGATGAAGTCGGTGTTCTGTGGCTCTGGATCTGGCAACTCGTTGAGCTTGTCCATTACGTTAGGAATAGTACAACGGAAACCGTTATATACTGCGCCCAATGGACCCTCGATGTAAGCTGCGTTTGGATCCTCGTAGCCCTCACCCTGAAGAACGATCTGGCAACCGTCTGCATAAGTGTAAGTAATCTTGCGCCAAGTACCGATAGCATCCCAGTGCTGCTGTGGAGCATCAACCTCAACCTTTACAGGTGATGTGTTATCCTTGCCCAGCAAGTACTGAACAGGGTCGATGTAGTGCTGACCCATATCACCAAGACCACCACCATCATAATCCCAGTAACCTCGGAATGTCTGGTGAGTACGGTGCTCGTTGTAAGGCTTGTAAGGTGCAGGACCCAACCACAAATCATAGTCGAAGTGCTTTGGGATAGGCTGCTCAACCAGATTCTCCTTACCTACCCAGAAGAACTTCCAGCCGAAACCTGTGTGACCAGAGATTGTTACCTTCAAAGGCCAGCCGAGCATACCGCTGTCAACCAACTTCTTCAAAGGAGCTACTGTTGTACCCAAGCCGTAGAATGTGTCCTTAAAACGGAACCAGGTGTTCAAGCGGAAGATACGGTTGTTCTGACGAACTGCCTCCATAACCTTCTTACCCTCGCCGATTGTACGGGTCATAGGCTTCTCACACCAGATATCCTTACCAGCCTTTGCAGCCTCAACTGACATAATACCGTGCCAGTGTGGAGGAGTAGCGATGTGAACAACATCAACGTTAGGGTCGTTGATAAGGTCGCGATAGAGGTGATAGCCCTTCACGTCCTCACCCAAACGCTCCTTTGTAAGCTTCACGGCACGCTCCAAATGGTTGTCGTCGCAATCGCTGACTGCAACCAAACGGCAAGCCTCGCTTGTTGAGAAGTGGTTGGCGCTGTAACCGATACCACCCATACCGATAATACCCTTGGTCAGCTGATCGTTTGGAGCAACGTGACCTGGTCCTCCAAGAACTTTACGAGGCAGGATGGTCAAAGCCGCCAAACCTCCCATAGTCTTGAGAAAATCTTTTCTGTTAATTGCCATAATGTTTAATTATTTAAGTAAAATTGTTAGACCTTACACTTTTGGTTGTAATTTCGTGATAAAATTACGATTTTTTTTCTGCACTGCCAAATAAAACTTGACTGATAATCATATTTTAAGAATCTTTTAATCGTTTGCGCCATTTTTTTTAGATTAAACCGCTGTTGCGGGTTGATTTTTGTCGCTATTTTGGTATCTTTGTCCTAAAATAATATTAAAAAATCAATACTATGAAGGATTTGTTCAGCGTAGAGGGAAAGGTGATTGTAATCACAGGTGCTACAGGTATTATTGGACGTGAGTTGGTGAAACATTTTGCCGAGCAGCGAGCAAAGGTCGTTGTGCTGGGTCGTGCCGTCGAGGTGGGCGAGAAGCTCGTCGCGGAGGTGAAGGCTGCGGGTGGCGAAGCAATGTTCTTGGAGTGCAACGTGTTGGATAAATCGAAGCTCGAACAGAACTATGCCGATATAATGGCGGCATACGGTCGTATCGACGTGCTGATAAATGGTGCGGGCGGTAATCAGGCGGCTGCCACCGTTGCTCCCGACAAGACTATCTTTGACCTCGATATTGAGGCCGTGCGTCAGGTGGTTGAGCTTAACCTGTTTGGTACAATTCTGCCTACGATGGTCTTTGTGAAGGCGATGGTTGAGCAGGGTGGTGGCTCAATTATCAACATCGCTTCGGAGGCTGCTCTGCGACCACTCACACGCGTGGCGGGCTACGGCGTAGCGAAGGCTGCGGTGATAAACTGGACAAAGTATATGTGTGGCGAGCTGGCGACAAAGTTCGGCGAGGGATTTCGTGTGAATGCTGTTGCTCCAGGCTTCCTGCTGACAAACCAGAATCGCGACCTGCTGACCAATCCCGATGGCTCACTCACACCACGTGCCGAGACCATCATTGCCCACACCCCATTCAAGCGTTTCGGCGAGCCAGAGGAGCTGCTCGGCACAATGCAGTGGCTGGCATCCGACGCCTCGAAGTTCGTGACTGGCACACTCACTGTAGTGGATGGCGGTTTTGATGCATTCTCAATCTAAAAATCAGCAAGTTATGTATCTATGCAAGCAGTCGTGGCGTTGGTATGGCCCTAACGACCCCGTCACACTATCGAACATACGTCAGGCAGGAGCAACCGACATCGTACACGCCCTGCACCACATACCCAATGGCGAGGTGTGGACAGTGGAGGAGATCCGCAAGCGTCAGCAGATGATAGCTGATGCGGGCTTAACGTGGAGCGTTGTGGAGAGCGTTCCCGTACACGAACACATCAAGACGCAGACAGGCAACTTCCAGCAATACATAGAGAACTACAAACTCTCTATAAAAAATCTTGCCGAGTGTGGCATACACTGCATAACCTATAACTTTATGCCTGTGCTGGACTGGACCCGCACTGACCTTGCCTATGAGGTTGAGGATGGCTCGCGTGCGTTACGTTTCGAGCGTGCCGCTTTTGTGGCGTTTGACCTCTTTATCTTGAAGCGCCCTGCCGCCGCGAAGGAGTACTCCCCAGAGGAGCAGGCGAAGGCGAAGGCGCGCTACGATGCTATGAGTGACGAGGAGCGCAATCGACTTACACGCAATATGATAGCTGGCTTGCCTGGTTCCGAGGAGAGCTTCACTGTTGAGCAGTTCCAGCAGGCTCTTGACCGCTACAAGGATATTGACGCCTCTCGTCTGCGCGAAAACCTTATCTACTTCCTCAAGGAGGTATGCCCTGTGGCTGATGAGTGCGGCTCGGAGATGGTTATCCACCCCGATGACCCACCCTACCCCATACTGGGTCTGCCACGCATAATGTCCACCGCAGATGATTTTCGCAAGATTATTGCAGCTGTGCCAAACAAGTCAAATGGACTTTGCCTCTGCACAGGCTCGTTCGGCGTGAGGGGCGACAATGACCTGCCTGCGATGATGCGTGAGTTTGGCGATAGAGTGGGCTTCGTTCACCTGCGCTCTACACGACGCGACGCAGAGGGCAATTTTCAGGAGGATAACCACCTTGAGGGTGATGTTCCGATGTGGGATGTGATGAAGGCATTTCTAGAGATTCAGCAGCGCCAGCAGCGCAGCATACCTATGCGCCCCGATCACGGTCATCAGATGTGTGACGACCTGGAGCGCAAGTCCAACCCAGGTTATTCGTGCTACGGACGTATGCGCGGTCTGGCAGAGTTGCGCGGTCTGGAGATGGGAATTGCCTACAGCCTCTTTAAGGAGTAGATTTTTCGTCACTCATTATACCATTTTGTCCCAATAATAGCATATTTCGGCACCAGGAAAGGTTATCTGCCACTTACGTTTTTACGGTAAAAACGAAAACGATACCTTTGCCTTGTTAGGTTAAATAAATATGCTATGACAAAGATTAAAGGATGCCGCCTATTGATTACGGGCGGAGCGTCGGGTATTGGACGCATAATGGGGCGTATGGCTCTTGAGAAGGGTGCGCGAGAGGTTGTCGTTTGGGATATCAGCGAGAAGAATATTGCAGCAACCGAGGCGGAGCTGTCGGTTTTGGGAGCTATCAGAAGTTACCGACTTGATATATCCGACAATGAGGCTGTCGCGCAGACCTTCCGCCAAACGGTGGAGGAGTGCGGCGAAATAGATATCCTGATAAATTGCGCGGGCATTATCACGAGCAACAACTCTTTTGCCGAGCTCTCGCAGGTTGAAATCGACCGCACGATGGCAATAAACGCCCTTGCGCCGATGGCAATCGCAAAGCACGCCCTGCCTGGAATGATGGAGCGTGATTTCGGTCATATCTGCAATATCGCTTCGGCTGCGGGCTTTATCGCCAACCCCAGGATGTCGGTATATGCGGCGAGCAAGTGGGCTGTGATTGGCTGGTCGGACTCGTTGCGTGTCGAGATGCAGGAGGCGCGGAGCAATGTGCACATTACCACCATCGCTCCATACTACATCAGCACAGGTATGTTCGACGGTGTGCGCTCGCGCATCATCCCTATTCTGAAGCCCGAGTGGGTGGCAAAGAAGATTCTCAACGCCATTGAGAAGAACAAGAAAATAAGCAGCTGGCCTCTGGGTTATCACCTTATCCGCACTTTGCAGGCGTTGCTGCCCTTGAGAGTGCTCGATATGCTGTGCAAAGTGCTCGGAATATACAACGCACTCGACCATTTTACAGGTAGAAAATAACAAACATTTATGGCAATGGAAAACACTTCAAAAGAGAGTATATGTTCAATCGTTCAGGCGCAGCGCGACTTTTTCCGCTCGGGCTCAACGCTCGATGATGATTTTCGTCTCAAGCAGCTCAAGCGACTGCTCAAGGCGCTGAAGGAGTGGGAGAAACCACTCTACGAGGCGTTGTGGGCAGATTTGCACAAGTCGCGCGAGGAGGCGTTTCTGACGGAGCTAAGCATCGTCGAGGGCGAGATTAAAAACCACCTGAAGCACCTCAAACGCTGGATGCGCCGCGAGAAGCACTCCACGCCGCTGAAGATGACCCCTTCGCGCAGTTATGTGGTGAGCGAGCCCCTCGGCTCGGCGCTCATCATTGCGCCCTGGAACTACCCTGTGCAGCTGCTGCTCAACCCTCTGGTGGGGGCTATCTCGGCGGGATGTACGGCGATATTGAAGCCTTCGCCCTATGTGCCTACGGTGTCGAGCGTGGTGGAGCAGATGATTGAGGCGACGTTTGACGAGAAGTATATCGCTGTGGTGCAGGGCAACCGCGAGGTGAACAAGGCTCTGTTGGAGCAGCGTTTCGATATCATATTCTTCACGGGCAGCCCCGCTCTGGGTCGCACCGTTATGGAGGCAGCAGCCAAGCACCTTACGCCCGTAGTGTTGGAGCTTGGTGGCAAGAGCCCCTGTATCGTGGATAAGGGTGCCGAGCTGAAGGTTGCCGCGCGCCGCATAGCGTGGGGCAAGACACTCAATGCGGGTCAGACCTGTATCGCGCCCGACTATCTGCTTATTCACAAATCGCTGAAGGAGGAGTTTGTCGAGGAGTTTAAGTCTGCGCTTAAGAGCCTGCACGGCAAGGATGCCAAATCGAGCAGCCACTATGTGCGTATGGTGAGCGACAACGCTTTTGAGCGTGTGGTGGGCTACCTCGCTGACGGAGAGGTGGTTGTGGGTGGCGGATATGATGCTGCGGAGCGCTATATCGAGCCTACTCTGCTCGATGGCGTAAGCCCCGACGCAAAGGTTATGCAGGAGGAGATTTTTGGCCCCGTATTGCCAATGCTCACCTTTGAGCGCAGGGAGGAGGTTGTAAAATTCATCACCGAGCGTGAGAAGCCGCTGGCACTCTACTACTTCGGCAAGGAGGATAAGGGTTGGAAGGTTGTTGCCCGTACCTCGTCGGGTGGCGCTTGTATTAACGACACCATTATGCACATTGCCAACGAGAATCTGCCATTCGGCGGAGTGGGCAACTCGGGCCTGGGCTCCTATCACGGACGCCTCTCGTTTGATGTCTTCTCACACCGCAGAGCTGTGGTGGCAACACCCGTGTGGATTGACCTTCCATTCAGGTATATGCCCTACAAATTGTTCTCTATTGTGAAAAAGATTTTGTAGATAACGTAATAACCACTACCTTTGTCGCAAGCAAACAATTAACAACCAATAAAATGAAGAGTATTCGTAAATTTTTCCTCGTTGCCGTATGCGCCTTGACCGCTGTGGCAACATTCTCACAGTGCGCTCCAAAGGTGGAGGAGCTGACGCTGGCAATCCCATTCAAGTGTAACGCCTATGTGACTCCGCTCGACCCTGCGTCGAAGGAGACCCCAGCCTTTGCAAACGACATTATTGCAAACGGTTACTCGTTGCCAAACGATGCCGAGATGGTGGCAGGTGCTTGGCTCCCAGAGTATCAGGAGCAGACACCTCACCAGATTTCAGTATTTTTCTACACAGCCTACACAGGCGAGCTTCACATCGGTCTGCGTGCTGCTGACGTCCCCGAGGGTGTGGCAGAGCTCAAGGTTAAGTGCTGCGGCAAGAGTTTCAATCTCAAGGTCGCTTCTGCTGATGCAAGCAAGGATTATTATGTAGGCAAGGTGAATGTTGAGAAGGCGGGTCACGTACGTGTTGATATCGAGCCTGTCAAGACATCGGCTGCAAGCTATCCTACATTCTCAACACTCCTGGCTACGGGTGCTGCGGTAAACAACCTCACAGAGAAGGTTAAGGACGAGCTTATCTTCGTCACAGCCGAGGAGCTCCAGAAGCACGTTCCTCACTTCGTGCGTCGTGGTCCATCAAACCACTTCCAGTGGGATACACCCGAGAACACCGAGTACTTCTACAACGAGGTATTTGTTCCCGAGGGCGAGGATATCTCTGGCGCATACTATATGCTCACAGGTGGTGACGGTTTCTATATGGGTATCCAGCCAAACGAGAAGGGCAAGAACCGTATGGTGCTCTTTTCTGTATGGGACACCAACACCGAGAAGGGTCTTATCTCTGAGCTTGTACGCAATGGCGAGGGCGTGAAGACCAACTCATACAGTCACGAGGGCTCGGGTGTGCAGAACTTCTACAACTACGATTGGGAGGCTGGTCGCACATACGCTACATTGGTGCGCGTACGTCCAGAGTACAAGAACGGCAAGGCAACAGGCAACTCACTCTACACAGGTTACTTCCGAGGCGATGAGGGTTGGGTGTTCCTCGCCGAGATTCGCCGCCCAGGTATCGAGACATACTACAAGGGTGCATACTCATTCTGCGAGAACTTCCGTCCAGAGTGCGGTTGGATTCCACGCAGCGTGGAGTTCCCATCACAGTGGATGCGCGACAAGGATGGTAACTGGACAGAGCTTAAGTCGGGTCGCCTCACTTGCGACGGCACAGGTCACGAGGGCTTGCGTTGTGACTACTCGGGTGGTGTGAGCGAGCGCGGTAACTTCTACCTGCGTAACATCGGTTACATTGACGATAAGGTTGAGTACGGCACACGCTTCGAGCGTGAGGGTTCGGGCAAGGCTCCCGAGATTGACTTCAAGGCTTTGATTAAGCTCTCTGGCTCAACTGACGACCGCAGCAAATTCTAAAGGAAATTTTTGAATTTTGAATTTTGAATTTTGAATTAACAAACCGCCCCTGCTTTCTATGGAAGGCAGGGGTGGTTTGCTTTTGGCAGGGGCGGTATGCTTTGGAGCAGATTTTGCATCGTCATCAGCAAAAACTCTTTTTGCTATGATTGAGCCAAAGATTATCACAAATGCTTTTTCGCGCTTGCACGCTACCATAAATGCCGCCGTTGCACGTATCCACCCCTTTGTGCTGTTTGTATCGTGCGTAGGTATCGCTCTTGCCTACTATGTCGGCATCTATGCCACAGGACAGATACACGCCGCCTCGCGCTGGATGGGAGCAATGCTCTCCTGCACCTCGGTGATTACGGTGTTGCAGGTGCCCTCCTATCGTGAAGCGTTACGTCCCGCTTGGATGCGTGTGCTGGGTACTTTTCTGGGGGCGCTCATTGCCTATGTCTATCTGAAGTTGCTGCCCTTTTCGGTGCTGGGTATGTTGCTCACTGTCTTTATGCTGGAGGCTCTATGTATGATACTCAACATCTATAATAACGGTCGCATAGCAACCATTACGCTGGTCATTATTATGCTTGTGTCGCAACTCTCGCCCGATGCCGACCCCGCCACCAACTGCACGCTGCGATTCTTCGAGTCGGCGGTGGGTGTGGGTGTTGGTGTAGCACTGCGGTGGACGATTGAAAAGTGGCAGGCGTTGCGTCAGCGACTGCTCCATATGGGTGAGGGAGAGGCTGGCGAAAGGGTCAATATGGATACGATGCCGCTGCGCTGGGGACATTTCAGGGTGCTGATTGTCGCCTCGCTGGGGCAGATAACGGGCGCGGCACTCTCCACGCTGGTGGGTGTTGTGCTGCCGCTGATGCAGATTCTTACGCACTCCGACCTCAAGCCCTTGCAACAGGGCGTGCTGGCAAGTATGAGTCTGGTAGGTATTATGGTTGGCTCGGTGGTTATCGGCGCGAGGAGCGATAAGCGCGGCTATCTGCGTTATTTGAGGCTCTCGCCCGCGTTGATTCTGCTCGGGGCAATTATCGCCATCAGCTCCTCAAGCCTCATTACGCTGGCGGTGGCTCTCTTTGTGATGGGCTTTGGTGTGGGTGGTGGTTACAGCCTCGATTCGGATTACGTCTCGGAGATTATGCCGCGCCGCTGGCGGCTCTTTATGGTGGGCGTTGTGAAGGCTTCGTCGGCGGTGGGGAATGTCGTTATGGCGTTTGTCTGCTACTATATTTTAGGGCATTGGACCACTGCCGACCATTGGAACGGTATGTTCCTGCTTGTGGCGTTGATGGCGGTAGTTATGCTGTTGTCGGCTATTCGCTTTGAGCAGAGCCCTGGGTGGTTGCTCTCGCAGGGACGGCGTGAGGAGGCGGAGCGCGCGGCGCGTTACTTTCTGGGGCAGGATGTTGAGCTGGGTGAGGCGGCTACGACGGAGGGGGTGTCGGTCTGGAGCCTTTTTCGGAGAGAGAGCCTGCGCCGCACGATATTGTGTGGTCTGCCCTGGGCGTGCGAGGGGTATGCTGTATATGGTGTCGGGGTCTTTCTGCCTGTGCTGATTATGTCGCTCGGGCTGGGGCGTGGCGAGGCGGGCACGATAGCTCACGCCACCTCATCGGTGCATCTTGCGGCTTATGTGAATCTCTTTGTTGCTGCTGGTTTTGCCGCAGGGCTAATGGCGATTCGTCGCTCCTTCAACCTGCGTCAGCAGAGCGTGGGTTTTGTTGTGGCGGCGTTGGGGCTGGTGCTGCTGATGGTGGGCTATGCGCTGCATCTGCCACGTTGGACGATGATTGCGGGACTTGCTCTGTTTGAACTATTTATCAACGCGGGGCCTCACCTTATGACCTTCATCCTTCCATCGCAGGTTTACCCCATTGCGGAGCGTGGTGCGGGCGCTGGCGTAGCGGCTGCGGCAGGCAAGGCAGGTGCTGTGGCGGGGGTCTTTACCATTCCGCTGCTGCTCGGCTGGGGAGGCGCGGAAATGGTGATGGCGGTCACCCTTGCACTCCAGTTGTTGGGAGCTGCGGTAACCGCCACACTTGGTAGAGAACTCTTACACTCCAAGCCTAACGCAGATGCTGCTTGAGCGAGGGCGACCAGTGTGAGTGGTCGGGCGTTGAGCTGTCGAACTTGAACATAGGCAGCAGAAAAGCCCATGTCGTTATGCAGAATGGTGCTGTGAGCGTAGCAAGTCCCAGCGGGTCGAGCATCACATTCATTGCCGCTTGTGAGATTACGGTTATCACTATGCCCAGCATTGCCCATAGCGCCGAGCGCCACCCTGGTCGATAGAATACCGTAGCCAATGCTATGGCGGTCAGCACAGCGCTGAAACCATAAAGACCGTGTGCTATATCATACCCCGAGGTGCTCAACGCCGAGGCTACAACGATGGCGAGAGCCGAGCCTATGGCAGCCCACAGCGCCGCCCAGCGTGAGGCGAGCAGCAAGCCGATGATAAAGAGCATACCCGTCACCCACGAATCAATCAAAAAGACCTGCGACACCCCACGCAACCAATACACCGTCGCCTGCTCAACGTAGAGATAGCCCCCTGTCGAGAGGTGGTCGGGCAGTGTAGGAGTAGTCAGGTGCGTAGGGTCCAACCCATACATCGCCCTTGCGGCAAGCAGGAAAAGCCAGGTGCTGGCAACGAAGGGGAATGTGAAGGAGTTTATCTTCCAATGCTTCATCACTTTGTTCAGCCCCTCTCTGACCCATACCGTCAGCGCCGAGCACAACGTCAGTGAGAGCCACATCCAGAGCGTGTTACCCAAAAATGTGGGGAAGGCGCAGCCGACCAGAATACCGTTAAAGCCCCATAGCCCCTGCTGTCCCTCATCGCTCGGAAGGTTGAGGATATAGCCTGTGGCGGTGGAGACCATCAAGCCGAGCATTGCGCCCCACGCAACGGCAGGTGTGCCACTTTGATAGGCACCCCAGAAGATGCCCGCAATGAAAAACAAGCCCGTCCAGGCATTACATTGAAACATTACCTGCCCCGCGCCGCGAAGCAGAATTTTCAGGTATCCGACAATGCCTCTGTCGGATAGTTTTTGTGCTAATTTGTCCATATTGTTGAAGTTAAATATTTATCGCCACACAAACTCCTCGGGTAGCGCAACACCCTGCACCCTCTGCCTTAACATCGAGCACAACGTTCTTGTAAGGCTCTTTACATCTGTCGTTGCTCGCCCCACAATGCGGCAGACGATGCCCTCATCGTGCGGCAGCAGATGCACCCCCAGGGCAATACTCTTTTCCAGCCGAGGCTCAATCGAAGAGTAGAGCGAAAGTGTGATGTGGGGAGGCGCGATGATGACAACCGACGAGAAGATATCCATCCCCGCCATCACGCCCACACTCTCAATCTCGACTGAAGGCTCAATGAGCTGTCTTTCGGCAAAAACAGACTCTCCATTGGGGCGCGTGATACGCATCGAAAGGTCAAGGCGGCGGTAGCGGTAACGCTCCTCGAAGAAGCGGCGCCCGCTGGTGTAGCACTCCGCATAAAAGAGCGTTGCCGAGGGGGCAACCTCAACCTCGCACACACTCTTGTATTGCGCTCCCGCACAGGGTATTGTTGCTTCGGGAAGCCACTCAAGATAGGCTTCCTCGCCGAGCGAGATGTGCTGCTTGAGTTGTGCCCATCCACCCCTCATCTGCGCCACTTTGGTCGCTGCTCCCGTAGAGATATGGGCGCAGGCGCCATTGCCGAGCGAGATGTGGTGCGAGTAGTTGTCGCCCTCCACCACAGGACCTCCTGCCGAGAGGATATAGACGCAGGGCAGCAGGGGCATATTTTCATCGAAGTAGAGAGCCTGCTGCACGATGATTGGCGCACGCCGATAGAGCTCACGCAGTATGCTCCGCCCCTCGTTGTCGCGCTCGAAGTGCATCCGCAGCTCGCCCCGCTTGCCGTGAGGTGTGTTATCTGCTGTGTTCATCGTCAATGAGTGCCATTCGGCGGATAAGCTCCACCAGCGCATCAATGCCCTCGCCCGTAAAGCAGTTTGTGAAGATGAATGGTCGGTGTTCGCCGCGCATCTTGAGCGAGTCATCGCGCATCACCTCCAGCGAGGCTCGGACGTAGGGCGCAAGGTCGGTCTTGTTGATTACCAGAATGTCGGAGTGCGATATGCCAGGTCCATCCTTGCGCGGAATCTTGTCGCCTGCCGCCACGTCAATCACATAGATAAAGAAATCGACCAGCGCGGGGCTGAACGTAAGTGTCAGGTTGTCGCCTCCCGACTCAATCAGCACCACATCGCTCTCGGGGAAGCGAGCCTCCATCTCCTCCACCGCCGCAAGATTCATCGAGGGGTCCTCCCTCACGGCGGTGTGTGGACAGGCGCCCGTCTCCACACCTACAATGCGCTCCTCGGCAAGCACCCCCTTGAGTATGCGGCGAACGTGTTGCGCATCCTCGGTAGTGACCACGTCGTTGGTGATAATCAGAGGTTTATGACCCAATTCGATTAGTCGGGGCGTGATGGCCTCGATGATGGCAGTCTTGCCTGAGCCGACAGGTCCGCCAACGCCTATTCTGCAAGTATAATTCATAGAAAAAGTGGTTTAAGACATAAACATTCGTGCGTTTCCGCGCTCGTGTAATGACGTGAAGACATCTGTCATAGGGGCAAAGCCGTGCATCTGGTGCAGCTCAAGCCTTGCTGCCTCGCCATACAGCTCCTCGGTAAAGTAGGCTATCGAGAAGAGTATCTGCTGTGTTGTGGTGTGTTCGATACGCATAAGGCGCAGCGCTGCGCCCATCAGCATTGATGCCGCACCGTAGCCCACAGCGGCAAAAAGCTGCTCCTCACTCGCTCCGCAGAGCGAAAAAATCAGCCCTTGCCCCACCGCATAGCACCCCGCTGTATGCCCCTCGCTGATGGAAAAGTTCCACTCCTCCAATTCGGGGCAGGGCAAAATCTTCGCCCCCAATTCCGCTATCTTGCGACCCATACGGCAACTCATCGTGCGCCACTCGCGCGAGGGCTTGCGGTGGTATAGTTCGTTGTCAGCACGCTGCAACTCCTTTGCGATATGGGCGTTGCGAAAGGCATACAATGCCGCCACACCATCCGTGAAAAGAGCCTGGCGCACAGTGGTTTTCGCATACTCCTCAAGCGTGTGCTTGTCGCTCACCACACCCTGCCCCACAGCACTCTCCAGCCCGCACGAGAAGGCAAAGCCGCCCACAGGCAGCGCCGAGTCGCAGAGCTGCATCAAATGCATTGCCGATGAGATTGTTTTAGCACTCATTACATATGTGATGATGATGTTCCACCTCGGCTGTTGAGCCCAGCAGTCGCCGCACTTCGTGTGGTGAGAGGTAGGGGATAATCTGCTGTGCGGGGCGGAACGAGTAGAAGATATGCTCCAGGTGGTGTGTCCGCATCACGCTCTCCATCACTTTCTTATCGACCACCATCGGCACATAGACCTTCGTGCCTCTGATTACTGCCGCCCAGTGTTGGTTGCCTATGGCGTGCCCAAGCTCCACCGCCGTACGTAGTGCTGTGTCGATGGGTTGTCGCGCGAGCGTTCCCAAATCGACAACGAGCAGGTCCTTAAGCCGCAGCCTGATGATAGTCATCCGCTTCGCCGCCTCATCCCACGCCACCACATCGCCATCGCTCAGGCGGGTATTGCGCTCAAGGCGAAAGGCGTACTCCTCGCCCTGGTCGGAGAGCGCCACAAAACGACAGCGCTGCGCCATCCATTGGTCGAGCGAGATATGCTCCAGCTGCGCCCCAGCCGCTAATTGCTGCCATCTGGGCGAGGAGATGTTTCCTAAAATGGTATCTATCTTAATCATAGTTGTTTAGCTAAACCAATAGAGCTGCCCCAGCGCTACACTTTTGGCGGGCTCTACATATACTTTGGTCTTGTTCACCGCCACCTCGAATGTCTCGGGGTTTACATCTATCTGCGGCATAGCTCCGTTGAGCACCATATCCTGCTTGTTTATCTGGCGTGTGCGGCGCACGGGCACCACCTGATGATGCAGATGCAGTCGGCGTGCTATATCGCTTTCGCAAGCGGCCTGCGACACGAAGCTGATACAACTCTCGCGCAACACCTTGCCATACGCTCCGAACATAGGACGATAGTAGCAGGGTTGCGGTGTTGGAAGCGAGGCGTTGGGGTCGCCCATATTCGCCCAGCTGATGATGCCCGCCTTGAGTACCATCTTCGGCTTTGCCCCGAAGAATTGAGGCTCCCACAGCACCAGGTCGGCAATCTTGCCCTTGCTCACCGAGCCGAGCGTGTCCGAGATGCCAAACGTGATGGCAGGGTTGATGGTTATCTTCGCCAGATAGCGCAATACGCGGAAGTTATCATTCTCTGCGCTATCCTCGTGCAGTCTGCCGCAGGCGTTTTTCATATATGATGCCATCTGCACCGCGCGCATAAATGACTCTCCCACGCGTCCCATAGCCTGCGAGTCGGATGAAATCATCGACAGCACGCCCAAATCGTGCAACACATTCTCCGCCGCCTGCGTGCCTGGGCGTACACGGCTCTCGGCAAAGGCTACGTCGGAGGGTATGCCAGGGTTCAGGTTGTGGCACACCATAATCATATCGAACAATTCAGCTTGCGAGTTTATGCCAAATGGCAGCGTAGGGTTGGTCGATGAGGGCAGAACGAAAGGCATACTCGCCACCTTCAGCAAATCGGGTGCGTGACCTCCGCCAGCACCCTCGGTGTGGTAGGTGTGGATGGTGCGCCCGTCAATGGCGGCGATGGTATCCTCCACATATCCACTCTCGTTGAGTGTGTCGGTGTGGATTGCCACCTGCACATCATAACGCTCCGCCACATCCAGCGCGCAACGTATCGCCTGCGGCGTAGAGCCCCAGTCCTCGTGTATCTTCAGTCCGCACGCACCTGCCTCAACCTGCTCCTCTATGGGTTGCGCCGCCGAGCAGTTACCCTTGCCCAGGAATCCTACGTTTACGGGCATCGTCTCCGCCGCCTTGAGCATCTGCTCGATGTTCCACACGCCCGAGGTGATGGTTGTGCCGTTTGAGCCATCGGTTGGACCTATGCCACCGCCAAAGAGGGTTGTCACACCATTGCTCAATGCCGCCTCTGCCTGCTGTGGCGAGATGAAGTGAACGTGTCCGTCTATGGCTGCTGCCGTAAGTATAAGATGTTCACCCGAGATGGCATCTGTCGCGGCACTTGTCACAAGTTCGGGACATACGCCATCCATAGTATTGGGGTTGCCCGCCTTGCCTATGCCCGCTATGCGTCCATCCTTGATGCCCACATCAGCTTTCACCACACCCATCAGAGGGTCGATGATGGTGACGTTTGTAATGACCAAATCGAGCGCTCCCGCCTTCGATGTGATGGTGTTTGCCTGACCCATACCGTCACGCAGGGTTTTTCCACCGCCATATACTGCCTCGTCACCATAATAGCGCAGGTCGCGTTCAATCTCCACATACAAATCCGTGTCGGCAAGGCGTATCTTGTCGCCCACCGTAGCGCCGAAGAGGTTGTTGTTTTCTTGTCTTGATATTGTTGCCATAAGTTTAATGTTTGTTTTTCCGTGTTAAGTGTTCCTGTGTCGCGGCATCTGTTGAGCGAAAACCCTCGTGACGCATCTTTCGCATAGCGTGGGCGTGGGCGGGGCAGTACGTAGGCTTATTCTCGTTACCTGTATAGCCCTCCACCAGACCGTTGAAGCCTATCACTCGCCTCTTGCCGCCATAGCAGACAAGCTCTACCTCGCGCTCATCGCCAGGCTCGAAACGTATGGCTGTCGTGGCGGGGATGTTCAGATGTGTGCCGAAGGCTGCGTCGCGGTCAAACTCAAGGTAACGGTTTACTTCAAAGAAGTGGAAGTGCGACCCCACCTGAATAGGTCTGTCGCCTGTGTTACGTACCTTCAGGCGCGTGATGGCACGGTTGCGGTTGTATTCAATCGCTTCGTTTGCGAGAATTATCGCTCCGACGGCACTCTTTTTCGACGGTTTGTAGCCCTTGTGGTTGGGGTACAGCGGATGCATATTGCTATGGTGCTGTTCTGCCTCGGTGGCAGGTTGTGTTACGGCTTTTGTCTTTTGTATAGTCTCTTTCATACTCCTCTTATTTTATAGGGTGGTGAATACTGATTAGACGCGAGCCGTCGGTAAAGACCGCCTCGACCTGCAACAGCGCAATCATATCGCTCACGCCCTCCATAACATCCTCGCGGCGCAGTGCCGATGAGGCCTCACTCATTACCTGCTCAACGCTCTTGCCCTCGCGTGCGCCCTCCAGCGCCGTAGAGGTTATGTAGGCTACCGCCTCGGGGTGGTTGAGCTTAAGCCCCCGCTTCAGTCGGCGCTCGGCAATCATACCGAGGGTGAGCAACTGAAGTTTGTCAATCTCTTTAGGTGTAAGATGCATAATATTTTGATTTTGTTTCACTGCTCGTGGGGCAAATTATGTGCCACAGCAGAACAGATAGAGAGCTAATGGCTTGTGCTGTCGGCATTAAATTTGCTTGTTCAAAAAGGGAATAAGAGTTGTGTTTATGATGAAGATGATGCTTTTGGCGGGCGTGGGTGGCTTTGTCGGCACCTGCCTGCGATATTTGACAGGGCGGTTGTGCCATCTGTGGACTTTGGGCGGTTTCCCGCTGGGTACGTTTGTAGTGAATGTGGTCGGGTGCTTTGTGATTGGCGCACTGCTGGGGCTTGCCGAACGAGAAAATATACTCTCGCCCACGATGAATGTGATGCTCGTGACGGGTTTTTGTGGCGGATTTACCACTTTCTCGTCCTTTGCTGATGATATTTTTCTGCTAATGCAACATCGGAATTGGATGTTGCTGACCCTTTATGCGGGACTGAGCCTTGTTTTGGGCGTTGCGATGGTGTGGCTGGGTCGCGCGGTGGTGAAATAAGGCAATTGATTGTTTTATAATGCGTTGTGAAGGTATGAATGAGATTTTTCTGCGCGAATGAGGAGCTGACGGGTCAAAAAAATTGCAAAAAAATGTTAAAAAGTTTTGGAGATGAAATTTTTTGCTATATCTTTGCACTCGCAATTGAGGGTAACTTTTGATTGCATCGTTCAGAAAAATGCGGAAATAGCTCAGTTGGTAGAGCACAACCTTGCCAAGGTTGGGGTCGCGAGTTCGAGTCTCGTTTTCCGCTCAAAGTGCTGAAAAGCATTTGTTTAAGCAAATATTTGCGGAAATAGCTCAGTTGGTAGAGCACAACCTTGCCAAGGTTGGGGTCGCGAGTTCGAGTCTCGTTTTCCGCTCCAAGTCCAAAAGTTTTGAGGACAAAATCAAGCAAAACCCTTTGAAACATCGTTTCAGAGGGTTTTTCATTTGTTGTCGGTAGGTATCGTTCCGACACGGAGGAGCCCCTACCCGACATAGCCAGAACCTCGAAGTGTCCCTCCGAATATCCACCGTGAAAATAAGGGACACTTACTCCGAAATGAGGGGACACTTTGATAATTTTTCGGTTTTCTACAAACTTTTCAGGCTGACAGTTGCCTACGCTTTAATAAAAACAGTCAGATGAAAAGTACATTCAGAATCCTATTCTACGCCAAGTGGGAGGCAAGCAACGAGGCAAAGATGCTCCCAATCTATGTTCGCATTACAATCAATGGCAGTAAGGCTCGTTTCAGCCTTAAAATCCGAGTGTCAGAGAAAATTTGGGACGCCAAAAGTGGTCGCGCCATCGGGCATAGCCACGAGGCTCTGCAAGCCAATCGCTACCTCGATAGCGTCGTTACACGCATAAATACCATATATTATCGCCTATGCGAGCAGAGCGAGGCCGTGACGGCTCAAATGGTGCGTGATGAGTTTCTCGGCGTGAAAGCACCAAGCAAGACGCTACTTTCGGTATTTGCTGAGTTCAATGATAGGCAGGAGAATCTTATCGGCGTGGATATCACGCAATCGACATTCAACAAGTTCGATTTGACATTTCGTCGCTTGGAGGAGTTCCTGCGAGTGAAACGCAATCGACCAGATATCCCTGTGTCGCTGGTCGATAGAGATTTTGTGCTCGACTTTGAGGCCTATTTGAAGGTCGATTACCATCTACAAGCCAATTCTGCCGAGAAGTTGATGCGTATCTTCAAGCGTATTACCACGATGTGCTTTAAGAGCGGACTAATAGCAAAAGACCCTTTCTGCGATGTGCGATTAAAGAAGGTCAAGAAGGACAGAGGCTACCTGACTCGCCACGAATTGGAGCTAATCCTCAACTATAAACCAACGAAGAAACGATTGGAGAAGGCGCGCGATGTCTTTGTGTTTTGCTGTTTCACGGGTTTCGACTACTCGACCACTGCATCATTGACCGAACAAAACCTTGTTTTGGCTGATGACGGCTCGATGTGGATTGAGACGCACCGAGTAAAGACCGGAGTTGCATCAAAAGTAAAGTTGCTCGATATACCGCTTTCAATCCTAAAAAAGTACGAGCCGACCCGCATTAACGGCTATCTCCTGCCCGTATTGAGCAACGCCAAATACAACCTCTACCTCAAAGAGATAGCCGCCACATTGGGCATCCAGAAACGAGTAACCTCGCACCTTGCCCGCCATACCTTTGCAACAACCGTAACCTACGCCAATGGAGTATCTATCGAATCAATCAGCAAAATGCTGGGACACACAAAACTCGCCACGACGCAAATCTACGCTCGCATCGTCGACCAAACGGTCAGCAGAGAAATGGACAAATTGTCAGCTGCGTTAAGTGGCACGAGTTTTAGCCTCAACGGCGGGGATAGCGAGGCAGGAGAAGCTGCTGCCTCAACAAAAGAAACCTCCAACTAACAGAAACGACAAGGTGCCCGGTCATAGCCGAGCACCTTGTGTTTTTAACCTACATAGCGACACTGTCGGACCTTTTATCCGAGGGCATTCGATTTTTTCTAATTGCTTTGGACAAATGGTTGTCTTCTCTACAAGCTATCTATCAACTATAACTCCGATTAGGGAACTTAATATTCCATAATTACCATCCTTGAGTATATTGTACTCTCCACAAGATTGTTCTACAAGTATTTTATGCAATATATGAGCACGCTTTAATTGAGGTACAACATTTAATGATATTCTATCAAAGAACTCGGCAATCTCCTTATCATTGCAGGGAAACTTATACCCCTTCTTACCAATAGGGCTTATGATATATACTCCATTATCGCGTAGTCTTGAAATTTCAACAATTGGATCACCAATAGCGATTCCTTGGCGACCAAGCCTATTTTTAATCTCTTTCGATGAGATTGGTCTATATGGATTCACATAAGCTTCATGAAGGAGAAGCTTAACTATTTCCACGCCAACCTCATCATTCGTGGTATTTTCCACATAACTCCTAGCAGTTTCTATAGCTATCGTTGCAATTTGCTTATTATAAGCATTACTATTAAAAGATTGAGCACCAAAATAATTTGAGAATTCTATAGGGAACCAATCAATAAACAAAAAAGATTTTATTGCATTATGAATAGCGTCTGCATGTTTTTTATTGGGGATACCACAATAGTATTTACCGATGCAACCAGCATAAAAATCCGCCATCTGAATTAATGGTTCTTCGGTTATATCGTCCTGGACCTCAAATGTATTATTTGAAAACAATGTTTTTTCTATTCCACAATGACTGGCCATATATTCTTTAAGTTCATCTTGAAATGCTTTTCTGCCTGTTTTATCAAAATGAATATGTATCTCTTCGTATAAACCCTTAAAATGTTCACTGATTATTCTATTAAAGAATTTTATGAAACTCTTCTTATAACCAAGTCCTTCTGATTCAATTTTTGCTTTATCAACTAGTAGAGCTACCACATAATGCTTGATCGCACTAAAATCATTGATTATATTAAGTCTTTTTATATGTCCTTTTTCATCATTATGAATATTGCTTGACTTAATATGAGTTCCATTAAAATATTTTTTGACTACCTGCTGGTGTACGGCACGAGCATTTTCCAATTCTGACTCTTCAATCACAATAGCTGCATATGCGAAATATGGAATAACACCCTCTTTCCCAACATTCAATGCTGGTGTTCCAAACTCGTCAATAAAAATATGTACACTTTTCATTTTATAGCGAAAGATAAGACTTTCACACAAAGATAGTAACAATTATTCTTTGAAAATATAGAAACAGTTAAAAAGTATCATACTACCCTATATACCGTCTATGTGCTATCTTAACATTGTTTTGATTTACCATTGCGTAGTGGAGTGTTGTATCAATTTTTACATGGCCAAGAAGCCTTTGGACTTGCTCGATTGGCATACCCTTGTCAATCGCCATAGTTGCAAGTGTTCTCCTAAATTTGTGAGGATGAATCTTTGGTAAATTAATACGCCTTCCTAATGTTCGCAGCCTTACCTCAACACCGCTAATCGACAACCTCTTATGTGGTGACGAGAATGAGACAAAGAGTGCAGGGTTATTATCCTCTCGTTGTGAAATGTATTGTTGTAAATGGATTTTAGCTCGCGCATTGAAATATACCTCACGCTCTTTATTTCCTTTGCCAAAGACTTTGCACTGTCTTTCTTGGAAATCCACATCATCAATATTCATCTGCACCAACTCTCCAACACGCATTCCCGTCGAGGCTAATAAATCAATCATTGCCAGATCTCTAATCTCTGTGCAATTATCCCTTAATAACTCCATACATTCATCATTTATTACTTCCTTGACAAGAGAGTCTGTGCGTACTTTATGTATGCGTCTTACAGGACTTTTAACAATGTAGTCCTCGTCCTCCAACCAAGAGAAAAAGCTGGAAAATATACGCCTCATATTATCAATGGTTACCTTGCTCGATTGTTTTTGCTCTTGATAGTATGCTAAATACGAGCGAATATCATTGGTCGTAATCTCAGCGGTAGTTTTGCCTATCTCGTCAAATAGATGATCGATGGTTGATTTGTAATATTTGATTGTCTTCGCTGAGCAACCCTCAATTTTCTTTGCCGAGAGAAAAGCCGTAAGTAACTCGTCATTCTCTTGACTGACGAGCTCTTCATTTGTCACTTGCTCAATAATATCTAAATCAAGCAACTTTTGTTCTAATGTATTTTCAACAAAATCAAGTTGTTGCGAGTCTAAGACTTTGGAAAGTTCTTGTAGTACCGAGTGTATAAACTTCTGTTTCATAGTGTTTTTTAGACTATGATAGTAAGAATATACGAATTGGCGCATATAACTCTTCGATAAATGATAATTTAGAGGCGATGGCAAAGAAGCTCTACGACTATTGGTTTGTGCAGTTTGACTTCCCGAATGAGGAGGGCAAGCCTTACAAATCAAGCGGAGGTAAGATGGTTTGGAATGATAA
>SUZN01000008.1 GCA_015059905.1 Rikenellaceae bacterium | reverse complement strand
CTGCAATCAACGAATCGAGAACATCCTCCTTAACACCTCTTACAGCGAGTTCATTAAGGTTTACTTTCATACCCTCTGCCAGCACTTTTGCTTTTAGTGCCTGGTCTTCAAATGTCTTAGACATATAGTTATTTTTTTAGTTAAGCGAGAGCCCTCGTAGCCCTGCCATCATAGCAAAAATACGAAAAAATCGGCAAATATGATTCTTGCAACTCGAACTTTTCTGGAAACTTTTATGTGTATAAGTGCATAATAACAAGTAATATACATACTATCGCTTTGCGCTCAACCCTTCTGTTTCTCAATAGTATCAGCAGTGTACATTTTTGCGAATCCCACCTCAAACCAAATAACATCTATCGTAGGCAAACAATTCTTTGAATAATCCGAATACAGAAAACGGCAGTCGCAATTAAGTGGCTGCCGATTTTGGTTGTTTTTTTTATTTTGTGAGAAAACCTCGCGAGGGGATTACTTGCGGCAGATTTCGTCGAAGATGGTCTTGACCTTGTTCATACGCTCGCACCAGGGCTGGGCGGGGTCGTTGATGTTGTTTGCAAGGAACTCCTGCTGCAGGGCATCGTACATAGGCTTCAAATCTACGCCCTCTGCCTTGAGGATGCGTACCTTCTCCGACACCTCGATACCGTCAATCAGACGCTCAAAGCGAACCGAAGAACGACCCTCGGGATATACCAGGAACGTATCGCCCGCAGGCCAAGCACCATAGCGTGAATCCATCACAGGGTCTTTGCACCACGAGTTATATGCCCAGCGCAGCATACCGTCGAAGTCCCAAGCCACACCGTGCCAGCCCAACAACTCCGACTCGTAAGGCTGTGACGAGGTGAACGTATTAGGGTATGCAGGACCGCAACAGACGTAGAATGTTGTTGAGTAGCCCTTCTCGCGGCGTGCCTTCATATCCTCGGGATCGACCTTGTGACACATAAATACGCAGACGTCACGCATCATATTGAACTTCTTGTATGTCTGATGGTTATCAGCCAGCGCGAAGCCCATCTCGGGGGCGCACTTCTCAAGTACCTTCACCGCCGCAGCCATCATATCGGCAGGGCGCTCGTCCATAGCTATGTTGGTAATCGAGAGCCAGCCCTTCTGCTGAAGGTGAGCTTTGAAGTCGATAAGGAAAGGCTCCCAAATCTCCTCAAAAATCTTTGTGCCAGGCTCGGCAACTACGGTCACCACCTTGCCCTGCGCCTCATCAAAATACTCCAGCTCGCAGTTCCAAGGCGCCATCGAGTAGCAGTTAATCATACGGTCGATACCCAGGTCGAGCATCATCTGCACCCAGCGGTCGAAAATCTTATAATCGAACGCCCACGTGCCATCCTTCCTAAGCGTCCAGTTAATCATATTGGCATAGCCGTCGTAGCACTGGTGGTTCCAGGGGTCCTTGTTGAGCGTTGCGGTGATAACCTTCTGACCAGCATCCGCCAGGAGCTTCATCGTGCGCTTCAGCGCCTCGAAGTGCTCATCGCTCCACAGCTCAAGACCCTCGGCGCGTGCCAAGGCTGTTGGGTGCTGCCACAGGTCGAGGTGGAACGCCCACTCGCTCGCAGCGGGCAGGGTGTGGTTTACAATCTCAAGCTCCACAGGCAGACGCTTCTTGCCCCAGCCGTTGTGAGAGATTACAAGCTCCGACTTATATGTGCCAGCCTCCACATCCTCGGGGATTTCGAATGTAATCCACACGGGGCGCACGGTCTCGGCAGCCATATCGAAGCGGTCGAGCTCGTCAAGCATATCCGATGTAAGGATTGCTGGGCGACCGCTCTTCAGCACATCGTCGCTGATGCCGTAACGCACAAAACGCGCCTGAGCAATATCGGCAGGCATTGTGGCATTGTCCGAACGGAAAGGCTTGAACTTGCACTCGATGCCATCCACAGCCTCGTTGCTCCACAGGATAGCCTGCGCCGAGCCCTTCTCGCCCTTCCAGAGCGTGAGGTGCATATTTTGGTCGGCAGCGGGTTGTGGAACGAGTGAACGCGAGTAGCGATAGTCGGCATCGCCCCACGCGGCATTGAAGCCACAGACGGTACTCCACTCAGCCTGCTGATCCTCGGTCATCGCTACGGGGTCATCGGGCTCTGCGTAGGTCTCCACAGGGACATACTCCTGACAGGCGGTCATCGCCGCCACCAGAGCCAAAGCAAAAAATCTTGATAGTTTCATAGGTCGTTTGGTTTTATTTGTTGATTGTCATTTTTCCTCACAAACTACACAAATATACAAATTCTTGCTGAAATATGGCACAAAAAGGCGGTTTTTTAGAGTAAAATATATATCTTTGAGTTTGAATAACAGAATGGTAGTATGAAAAAACTATACAACACCTTTGCCCTGGCGGTGATGTCGGGCATTATGATTGGCTTCGGCGGCGTGGTATTTCTTATGTGCGAGAACCGCGTGGTGGGCTCGTTGCTCTTCTCGTTCGGACTCCTGACCATTGTCTGTCAGGGCTTTGCGCTCTACACGGGTCGTGTGGGTTACTTCCGCCAATATGGTTGGGCGCAGATGGCGGCAACGCTGGCGGGTAACTTTGTCGGTACGTTCATTATGGCGAAGCTCTTTGCCCTCACACGACTGCCTATCGGCGAGGCGGTGCAGGGCATCGTGGCGACGAAGCTGGCTGACTCGACGTTGAGTGTCTTTGTGCTGGCGGTGGGCTGCGGCGCGATGATGTACCTGGCGGTGGATAACTACCGCAAGTCGAAGTCGTGGTTGTTTGTTATTATGCCGATTGTGATATTCATCCTGAGCGGTTTCGAACACTCCATAGCCAATATGTTCTACCTCTCGCTGGCAGGAGAGTGGGGCTGGGAGGCGATACGCATCACCATCATCGCCATCCTCGGCAACGCCCTCGGCAGCTGGATGGTCAACGCCACCAACTTCCTACTCAAGGAGGAGTAGGTAAAAGCTCAAGATAAACCGACGTAGTGTACTACGTCGGTTTATCTTTTCTTTTCTCAATTCAAAAACCCCCAATCATCCACTCGCAACCAATTTTTCCAACTTTTATGTAGTTTTTAGACATATTTTGCGACTAATATAATAAAGTGTAAAACGTCAAAGCGAAAATTTCGTATATTTGTAGTTGCATTGAGCGTTAAAAATTAAAACTAACATATTATGGAAGAGAACAAAAACATCATTTCAGAGCAGCCTGCCGAGCCTCAGACTCCTGCCGTTGAGCCGCAGCCAGCAGCACAGTCACAGCCAGCAGAGCAGCCAGCTGCACAGCCCGCAGTAGAGAAGAACGAGGTGAAGGTTGAGGCAGAGGCAGTTGCGCCAAAGCCCAAGGCGAAGCAGTCAAAGAAGCAGTCGAAGGGAATGAGCTTCGGCAAGGTATTCCTTGCGGCGCTGTTGGCGGTTGTCGCTGGTAGCGTAGTGACATTCATCTTCTGGGTGGCTATATTCTCTGGCATTGGCGCGGCGTTCCAGCCCGCAGCCAAGAGCATCCCCGAGACAGCTATCCTGAAGATTGACCTCAAGGAGAGCATCCTCGATGCCCCATCGAAGAACCCTATGGCGAGCTTCGATTTTGCCACTATGCAGCCTATGGCGCAGGTGACGCTGTTCGAGGTGCTGAAGGCTATCGACGCAGCGAAGAACGATGACCGCATCAAGGGTATCTACCTGAACCTCAATGGCGGAGGCAACACCACAATCAACATCCTGGAGGAGCTTCGCGCCTCGCTGGAGTCATTCAAGCAGAGTGGCAAGTGGATTGTGGCATACAACGACGTATATTCGCAGTGGATGTACTACCTCTGCTCTGTTGCGGATAAGATTTATATCCAGCCCGAGGGCACATTTGAGTGGGTGGGTGTTCACGCCAACTCAATATTCTTCACAGGCCTGTTTGAGAAGCTGGGCGTGAAGGTCGATATTCTTCGTCCTACGGCTTGTAAGTACAAGAGTGCTGTGGAGCCTTACTTCCTCAAGAAGATGTCTGACGCCAACCGTCAGCAGATGCAGGAGATGGTGGATAATATGTGGAGCGTGCTGACCGATGCCGTAGCCACATCTCGTTCGATAGACAAGGCGGAGCTTAACCGTCTGGCGGACGAGCTGGCTGTGATGTTGCCTGCCGAGGCTGTTGAGAATAAGCTGGTCGATGGCGTCAAGTATGCCGATGAGATTGAGGAGCTCTTCAAGTCGGAGTATGGCATCGAGGAGCCCGAGTATGTCACTCTGGGTGAGTATGTTGCAGGCTTGACTCCTGACGTGAGCAAGGTCACAGCCCCCAAGGTTGCTATCCTCTACGCCAACGGTCAGGTATTTGACGGTGAGGGCACTGACGACAATATCTACGGCTACACATTCGCCCGCGAGGTGCGTAAGGCTGCCGAGGATGACGACATCAAGGCTGTTGTTGTGCGCGTGAACTCTCCTGGCGGCAGCGCTCTTGCATCGGATATCATCTGGCGCGAGATGGAGTTGCTGAAGGCGAAGAAGCCTGTGATTGTTTCGATGGGTGCCTATGCGGCAAGTGGTGGTTATTATATCTCTGCACCAGCCGATGCTATCGTGGCAGACAAGCTGACGCTGACAGGCTCAATCGGTGTGTTCGGTATGTTGCCAAGCTACGGCAAGGCACTTGAGGATAAGGTGGGCATCACCTTCGATGGCGTATCGACAAACAAATATTCAAGCCTTGGCAACGGTATGCGCCCATTGGATAGCGCCGAGCACGCAGCCATTATGCGTGGCGTGGATAGAGTTTATGACCGCTTCACATCGCTCGTTGCGGCGGGTCGTAACCTCACCATCGAGAAGGTGCTGGAGATTGCCGAGGGTCGCGTATGGAATGGCGCACAGGCGCAGCAGATTGGCTTGGTTGATACGTGCGGCGGTCTTAATGCAGCGCTCTCTATTGCTGTCGATAAGGCGGAACTGGGCGAGAACTACCAAATTGTCGAGCAGGTGGAGCCTCTCACAGGCTTTATGGCAGTGTTTGAGAGTATGAACGTGAAGGTGCGCCAGGCAATCACCTCACGCTCGGAGCTTGGCGAGCTCTACAACCAGTATAAGCAGGTCGAGAACTTCCTGGGCGACAAGGGCATCTACACCCTCTGCCCCTACATCATCGACTTCGAGTAACGATTTTATACTTTCTTCATCACAAAGGTGCGGACTCCTTCTTGCGGGTCTGCACCTTTTTGTTATTATAATTAAAAGTATCTCTCTCTGGCGGTGGGGTTGATTGCCGAGAGGGGGAGGAGGATGGCGGTTTCGAAGGTGTTGCCGAAGTCGGGGTTTTGTATCGTGTCGAAGCTCTGCATTCCCCGCGCAAGGCGCATATAGGCGTGCAGCATAGGCGGAATACGTTCGCCGCGTGAGCGTAAAAACGTCCCCAGACGAGCAAAATTCTCAGCATAATCATCCCCTTGAAAATATCCCACCACTGACGATGATGTCTGCAAGGGTCGGCGTGGTCGTAGCAGCCTTGCGCGAGCAGGATGAAACCTCTTGAGGAAGAGGCGTATAGCGTCGCGCGCAAGAGTGTCAAATTGTGGATAAATAGTCACCTTCCCAAACAGAAACTCCACCCCCGATTGCCGCCCGACAATCTGCGCCAGCCCGCGCCACAAGGCATCCATCGCAAAGAGCGAATGACCACCCTCGCAACTCACAAACGATCGTCCCAACTCTATCGCGCGGGGCAGCACCTTGCGGCAAAATAGGTCACTCGGCTGAAAATATTTCAGAGTCGAGATGTGCTCTGCAACGCACTCTGCGCCAGCAATATAGCGATAACCACCCACGATGCGCCGCGCCGCGACATCCCACGCCACAAGCTGGCGATAGCCATCGTGCGCCAGGTCGTGCTCGTCAATATCCAACGCTCGCCCCGTGCCGCCGCCCGCCGCCCGAAAAGCCTTCTCGCGCAGCCGTCCCACCTGCTCCATCAGCGGCATAGCCTCCGCAGCGCGGAAACTGTAAAGGGCGATATTTCCGCGCGGTGATAGAAAAAGCGGTTGTAGCCGCTCAATATATTTGTCGGTGTGGTTATTCAAGTTGCAAAAATATTTTCCTCGAAAACAAGCAATATTTCTGCTAAAATAACTACCTTTACACCCAAATGTACCTATATTGATACAAATATGCCTTTAGACGCTATGACATACCACACGCCTGTGCTTTTGGAGGAGTCGGTTTCGCTGATGGATATCGCCCCCGATGGCACCTATTGCGACCTTACGTTTGGCGGCGGCGGACACTCGCGCCACATCCTCTCGAAGCTGGGCAGCGAGGGTTGTTTGTACTCCTTCGACCAGGACCGCGACACGCTGAAAAATGCTCCCGACGATGAGCGTTTCAACTACGTGGAGAGCAACTTCCGCTTTCTGCGCGGTGCGCTGCGTCTGCGTGGGGTGGAGCAGGTGGATGCCATTCTTGCCGATTTGGGCGTCTCGTCGCACCACTTCGACGCTGTTGAGCGAGGCTTCTCGTTTCGTGGCGATGCGCCGCTCGATATGCGTATGAATCAGCGTGGCGGGCGTACCGCAGCCGATGTTGTGAATGGCTACTCGGCAGAGGAGCTGGGGCGTATCCTGAAGGAGTATGGCGAGTTGGATACCACGTGGAAGATAGCCTCGTGCATCGTTCGCGCACGCGAGCAGCAGCCCATCACCACCACCTCGCAGCTTGTCGAGGCGGTCAAGCCCTGCACGCCCAAGCGTGACGAGTCGAAGTTTTTGACAAAGCTCTTTCAGGCTCTGCGTATCGAGGTCAATGGCGAGATGGAGGCTCTCAAGATGGCTCTTGAGCAGGCGCTCAAGGTGCTGAAGCCTGGCGGCAGGCTGGTGGTCATCTCGTACCACTCGCTGGAGGATAGATTGGTAAAGAATTTTATGCGTAGCGGCAACTTCGAGGGTAAGGTCAAGCAGGACTTCTACGGTCGTGCCGAGGTTCCCTTTGAGGTTATCACACGCAAGGCTGTGGTGCCTACGGCAGAGGAGGTGGAGCGTAACCCACGCTCACGCTCGGCGAAGATGCGCGCAGCGATTAAACTATAAGCTAAACCTGTAACAGATTATGCGACCCACAAACGATGATTTCAACCCCCTCTCGGAGGAGGAGTTGCGCCGCCAGCAGGAGGACGAGGAGTTCCGCCGCAGGGTGCGTGATGAGGTGCGTAGAGTGCAGAGCGGCGAGGCGGAAGAGGATTTGGAGCGCGACCGCGAGGAGGAGCGCGCCGAGGAGGCGGAGCAGATGCGCCACGAGGCGAAGAAGCGTCTGAAGCGTTCACGTCTGTTCTATCAGCTCTTCTCGGGCAGTATCCTGCGTAGCCGAGGCGTGAAGGAGCATTACGGCTACCTCATAGCCATTGCCGTAGCATCGCTTGTGAGCATTATGGTGATGTTTGCCGCCCTGTATGCCGATATGAAGTACTCGCGTATGGAGCATCAGGTGCAGCTCCTGCGTGAGCGTTCTATCCGCTTGCGTGAGCAGCTCTATCAGCGCACGTCGCATCAGGCTGTGGTCGAGGAGCTTCAGCGCCGAGGCATACCGTTGCAGGAGCCTCGCCGCACAAAGGAGGTTGTCGAGGATTAGGATTTGTTTTTATTTGAAAGATGGCAAAAAAGAGAGTAGAAGTAGATGTTAAGGAGGAGATGTTCGACCGCGTGAAGTGGTTGCACATCGTCTTTAACGTGGTCGGGGTGTTGGTTATACTGCGCCTTGTGTGGGTACTCTTCTTCAGCACGGAGATTGCAGTCAATGCCGAGAAGCTGGAGGAGCGTATCTTCGTGCGCGACACCATCCAGCCGCTGCGTGGCTCTATTCTCGCGCGTGGAGGCGAGCCGTTGGCGACCTCCATTCAGCGTTATCGCATCGACTTCGATATGGGTAGCGAGGGTTTTGACTCGCTGGAATTGTTCAAGCGTCACGCCGACTCGCTGGCGAAGCTGTTGAGTGGCTTTTTCAAGGACCGCACGGCGCGGGATTATTACAACGACCTTCTCTCGGCACGCAACCGCTGCATACGTCTGGAGCACGTCAGGGACTCGGTGGCTATGCGCGAGGGTCTGCTTGAGCGAATATGGGATGCGCTGACCAATGCCGAGTTGCAGAAGATACCCATCTACGACACCATCCGCAACCATCAGCCTGTGCAGATTCTGCCCCGCGCGGTGGACTTCCACGAGTGGCAGGTGTTGCGTACCTATCCCATCCTGAATTGGAATCTGGGTCTTACATATAAACGTGTTCCTATCGACCAGCGAGTATATCCCTATGGCGAGATGGCGCGCCGCACGCTGGGTAAGGTGGCGCCGAGCGTGAGCCGTGAGGATGCGGCACAGCAGCGCGGTCGCTACGGTCTGGAGAACATATACAGCGAGCCACTGTCGGGTCGCATAGGAATACAACTGCGTCAGCGCATCGCACCTGGCTTCTCTACGCTGGTGCATAAGGGCGACAGCATTGATGCCGAGGATGGATTGGACTTGGTTACCACCCTCGATGCCGAGCTTCAGCACATAGCCGATGCCGCGTTGCGCCGTCAGCTCACCGAGCAGCAGGCCATATGGGGCACAACAATCATTATGGATGTCGAGACGGGCGACCTGCTGGCACTTGCCAACCTGGGCGAGACGTCGGAGAAGAGCGGCATCTACTACGAGAAGGACAACTACGCCTTCAATCGCCGCATCGAGCCAGGCTCAACCTTTAAGCTGGTGTCGTTGCTTGCCCTGACCGAGGACCGAGGGCTCCCCATCACGCAGTGCTATGATGCAGGCAACGGACGTACGGTGATTGTGGGCAGACGAGGTCCCGAGGTGAGGGATGACCACAACTGCGGTGCGATGATTGATATGAAGACCGCCACAGCGCAATCCTCTAACGTCTATTTCGCCCGTGCCATATATGAGAACTACAACAACGACCGCGAGCGATATGTGAGCTTCCTGCGCGATAGTCTGCATCTGGGCGAGGATGTGGGCTTTACCAATATGGAGGAGAAGCTCCCCTATATCTCCAACGTCAAGAAGTGGTCGGCGCACACCCTGCCCAATATGGGATATGGCTATGCCATTGAGTTGCCCCCAATCCGTATGGCTACGCTCTACAACGCTGTGGCAAATGGTGGCAAGATGGTTGCGCCACGTTTGGTGAGGGAGTTGCGTCGCGGTGATGAGGTTGTGGAGTCGTTCCCTGTGAAGATTATGGATGAGCAGATATGCTCGCCCGAGGCGCTGAAGATTATCCACGAGTGTCTGGTCGAGACAGCCCGCACGGGTACTACGAAGAACTACTTTAAGGATACCACGGCCTTCCGCGTAGCCTCCAAGACGGGTACGGCGAAGGTGGCACAGCGCGGCGATGGAGGTGGCGCGCGCTACTCGGATGGCTACTATATGGGTTCTGTGGCGGCATACTTCCCTGCCGACAAGCCCAAATATACCATCTTCACCTCAATCCTCACCAACCGTCACACGCGCCGCAGCTACTACGGTGCTACGCTGGCAGGTCCTGTGGTGAGGGATATTGTCAATTACATCTACTACCGCGATGAGGAGTGGCACCAGCAGATAAAGTCGGAGCAGAAGGAGCACTATCCGTTGCACGTCAAGGGTGGCGACATAGCCTCGGTAAGACGTGTGGCAGATAAGTTCTCGCCACGTGTCTCGTTCACCGACCGCAACGGCTGGGGTGTGGCGCAGACCGACACGCTGCTCAACGTCAATATCACCACCTTGAAGGAGCAGGGTGTGATGCCCAACGTGGTGGGTATGGGACTAAAGGATGCGCTCTATGTGCTTGAGAGCCGAGGCTTGCGTGTGCACTTCACAGGCTCGGGTATGGTGCGCAGCCAGAGTTTGCGTGCGGGCGAGAAGATAAAGCCTGGGGCGCAGGTTACAATTACGTTAAGATAGAAAGATTAAGATATGAAACATTTAAGCGATTTGCTCTCATCGACTGCTGTGGTGCAGTTTGTCACCTCTGCCGACCCCGAGATTGGGGCGTTGCAGTATGACTCGCGCCGTGTGCAGCAGGGCGACTGCTTCTTCGCCGTAAGGGGCACACAGAGCGATGGTCACAACTATATAACATCGGCTGCCAAGCAGGGCGCTGTGGCGGTGGTGTGCGAGGCGCTGCCCGAGGCGTTGGCAGAGGGCGTGAGCTACGTCGTTGTGGAGGATAGCAACAAGGCTATGGCAGATATGGCAGCCGCCTTCTACGACTACCCCTCCGAGGAGCTTGAGCTGGTGGGCGTCACAGGCACCAACGGCAAGACTACGGTGGCGACACTGCTCTACGACCTCTACACGATGATGGGTCACAAGGCGGGACTTATCTCTACGGTCATCTACCGCATAGCCTCTCGCGAGGTCACCTCGACCCACACAACCCCCGACACGATACGCCTCAACGCTATGCTGCGCGAGATGGTGGACGAGGGCTGCGACTACTGCTTTATGGAGGTGTCATCGCACTCGGTGGTGCAGGAGCGCATCCGAGGCTTGCGCTTTCGTGGCGGTATCTTTACAAACCTCACGCACGACCATCTGGACTATCACGGTACCTTTGCCGAGTATATCAAGGCGAAGCGTCTCTTCTTCGATGCGCTGCCCAAGCAGGCATTTGCTCTGACCAACATCGACGACCGCAATGGCGAGGTAATGGTGCAGAACACGGTGGCGCAGGTGAGCCGTTACTCGCTGCGCTCAATGGCGGACTACCGCTGCAAGGTGCTGGAGATGTTGTTTGACGGTATGCTGCTCGATGTGTGCGACCGTGAGGTGTGGGTACAGCTGCTGGGTCGCTTCAACGCCTATAATCTTCTGGCGGTATATGGCGCGGCAATGTTGTTGGGTGCCGACCGTGACGAGGTGTTGCAGGCTATGAGCGCACTGCGAAAGGTGAACGGCAGGTTTGAGCCTCTGCGCTCGACCGATGGCAAGGTGGCAATCGTCGATTATGCCCACACGCCCGATGCGCTGGAGAATGTGATAGCTACAATCAATGAGATACGCCGCGAGGGTCAGCAGCTTATCGTTGTGTGCGGCTGCGGTGGCGACAGGGATGTAACCAAGCGCCCCGAGATGGGTCGCATAGCCTCGCGTGAGGCGGACATCGCCATCTTCACCTCCGACAACCCACGCACCGAAAACCCCGAGACAATCCTCGACCATATCGAGGCGGGTGCGGTGGCGGGCGCACGCACGCTGCGTATCAGCGACCGCGAGCAGGCTCTGCGTACGGCTGTTATGCTGGCTCGTGAGGGCGATATTATCCTCGCCGCAGGCAAGGGTCACGAGACCTACCAGATTATCGGCACCGAGCGCCGTCACTTCGACGACAGAGAGGTGCTGCGAGATGCAATGGGAATTCAAAATTCAAAATTAAAAATTCAAAATTAGGATATGCTTTATTCACTTTTTCGTCTGTTGGACGAACGTTATGACCTGCCTGGTGCGGGTATGTTCCAATATATCTCATTCCGCTCGGCGGCGGCAATCATCCTTGCGCTGCTGATTACCATCTTCTTTGGTCGCTCGATTATCCGTTTCCTGCAGCGCCACCAGATTGGCGAGGAGATACGCGACCTCGGACTCGAGGGTCAGCTCTCGAAGAAGGGCACACCCACGATGGGCGGACTGATCATCCTGATGGCTGTGCTGGTGCCTATCCTTTTGGTGGGCAGACTCGATAATATCTATGTTCAGTTGATGATAATCTCCACGCTGTGGCTCGGTACGCTCGGTTTTCTGGATGACTACATCAAGACCTTCCGCCACAACAAGGATGGTCTGAAGGGTAAGTTCAAGATTGTGGGTCAGGTAGGTCTGGGTATCATTGTCGGCATCGTGATGTGTTTCTCGCAGGAGGTTGTCATCCGCGAGAAGGTGGCATCGCCCACCGAGACCGTCTATCTCGACGAGGAGGGTCAGACCATCGTCACACAGACCCAGCGCACGGTGATGAGCCCCACACCTCAAAAGACCACCAAGACCACCATCCCCTTCATCAAAAACAACGAGTTCGACTACGGCTGGCTGGTGGGTGGCGTGGATATATTGACGTGGCTGCTCTACATCGGCGTGGCAATATTTGTCGTTACGGCGGTGTCGAACGGTGCAAACCTCACCGACGGACTGGACGGACTACTCTCGATGGTGTCGGTGCCGATAATCATCACGCTGGGTGCGCTGGCGTATCTGTCGGGACATATCATCTACGCTGATTATCTGAATATTATGTTCATCCCCGAGTCGGCGGAGCTGGTTGTCTTTGCGGCAGCTATGTGCGGTGCGCTGATGGGCTTTTTGTGGTACAACTCCTTCCCAGCGCAGATTTTTATGGGCGACACGGGCTCGCTCTCCATTGGCGGTATCATAGCTGTCTTTGCCCTCTGCATCCGCAAGGAGCTGCTGCTGCCTTTGATGTGTGGTTTGTTCCTGGCGGAGGCTGTGTCGGTGATGGTGCAGGTTAGTTATTTCAAATATACCAAGCGAAAATATGGCGAGGGCAAGCGCATCCTTCTGATGTCGCCTCTGCATCACCACTACCAGAAGAAGGGCATCTTCGAGACCAAGATTGTGATGCGTTTCTTCATTGTGTCGATGCTGCTTTGCGCGTTTACTTTGGTGACGTTAAAAATGAGATAAAATTATGAAAAAGATAGTAGTATTAGGCGGTGGTATCAGCGGTTACGGCTCGGCTGTGCTGGCGAAGAAACAGGGCTTCGATGTATTTCTCACGGATGCGGGCAAGGTGGCGGAGCGATATGCCACTGTGCTCAACGAGTGGGGCATAGAGTGGGAGCAGGGTCAGCACACGATGGAGCGCATACTTTTGGCAGACGAGGTCATCAAGTCGCCAGGCATACCCGAGAAGGCGGCTGTGGTGCAGGCTCTGCGTGAGCAGGGTACGCCAATCATTTCGGAGATGGAGTTCGCGGCACGCTATATGGGCAAGGCGCGCACCATCTGCATCACAGGCTCCAACGGCAAGACCACCACAACATCGCTCATCTATAAGATTATGCGTGATGCGGGGATGAATGTGGCGCTGGGTGGCAACATAGGCGAGAGTTTCGCTTATCAGGTGGCAACCTGTCAGGCAGATTGGTATGTGCTGGAGCTGAGCTCGTTCCAGCTTGACGGAATGTACGATTTCCGCGCCGATGTGGCTGTTTTGATGAATATCACGCCCGACCACCTCGACCGCTATGGCTACTGCTTCCAGAACTATGTTGATTCGAAGATGCGCATCATACGCAACCAGCACTCGCTCAACTACTTCATCTACTCTGCCGACGACGAGGTGATTGCTGCGGAGCTCTCCTCCGACAAGCACTCACTGCGTATGCGTCAGCTTCCATTTGCTGCCCGAGCGGCTGTGGCGAGTGGAGCGGGTGATGCCTTCTACGATGGCGAGGAGTTTACCGCTACGGTGGGTAAAAAGAGTGTGACGATTGATTGTCGCAAGATGCAGATTGCAGGCTTGCACAACGCCTATAACGCTATGGCGGCGGCTCTGGCTACGCTGGCGGCAGGTGTTGAGGCGGAGCAGGTGGCGCGGTCAATCTACGACTTTTGCCCTGTGGAGCATCGTCTCGAGCCTGCGGGCGAGAAGGATGGCGTGAAGTGGATAAATGACTCGAAGGCTACCAATGTCGATTCGGTGTGGTACGCGTTGGAGAGTATGACACGCCCTACGGTGTGGATTGCGGGCGGCACAGACAAGGGTAATGACTACTCACCGCTGAAGGAATTTGCACGCAAGAAGGTCAAGTGCTTGGTGTGTATGGGTCTGGATAACGAGAAGTTGGTGCGCGAGTTCACCGACGTTGTGCCCCAGGTTATCAGCTGTTCATCGCTCGATGAGGCTATGCGTGCGGCACGCGCTGCGGCGGTGGAGGGTGATGTGGTGTTGCTCTCGCCCGCTTGTGCCAGCTTCGACCTCTTCAAAAACTACGAGCAGCGCGGCGAGCTCTTCAAGCAGTGGGTGAAGGAGAATGTGCTTTAAGATGAAAACTGAAAGATAAAAGAGCGAAAAAATAATGTCAGAGTCAGTAAATACGAACGAAACTAACACCGCAACCGACGATGTTGCTGTGCGCTACGATATGCAGCCCCAGCAGGGGGGTATGTTCGAGGGTCTGAAGCGTCTGTTTGGTGGCGACAGGGTGTTGTGGGTGATTATCATCGCGCTGATGGTCATCTCGTTGCTGGTGGTATATTCCTCTACCGCCAAGATGGCATATATGCCAGGCTCTGACTCCTCAACAACCGCCTTCCTGCGTAAGCAGATTATCCTGCTGGTGGGGTGTGTGCTGGTGATTTTCATCTGCCACCGCATCAACAGCAGTTTCTATCGCCGCATAGCCAAGCCATTCTTCTGGCTCTCGGTGGGCTTGACGCTGGCGGCACATTTTATAGGTGTAAAGACCAATGACGCTGCACGTTGGATAAATATTATGGGCTTTCAGTTCCAGCCTTCGGAGATGCTCAAGGTGGGTATTATAATGTATCTGGCGCGTGTGCTTGCCGACTCTCAAGCTGTCATCCGCACACTGCGCATCGTGCCCTCGATGTTCTTCTGGCGGTGGCGTCGTCCCAAGCAGTGGCGCATCATCAAGGAGGGTGCGCTGCCTATCTTCTTCCCTATCATCCTGGCGTGCGCGGTGATTGTCCCTGCCCACACCTCATCGGCTCTGCTGGTGGGTGCGTTGTCGCTCGTGATGCTCTACATAGGGCGTGCGCGGTGGTCGGAACTCTTCCGCATCATCGGCTGGGCGGCGGTGGGCTTTATGCTGCTTATGATGTTGGGGTTGGGTCGTAGCTCCACAGCCGAGGGTCGTTTCTCGACCTGGTGGATGCTCTGGACAGAGGATAGAACCGAGGTGCTGGCGAAGGACTTGACCGACACCGAGCGCTCGATGATTGCCATCCACAATGGCGGCATTATGGGACGTGGCGCGGGTCAGAGCGCTGTGCGTGTGGAGATGACACACCCCGAGAGCGACTACGCCTACGCCTTCTTTGTTGAGGAGTATGGTTTTGTACTCTCGATGATACTCATAGCCCTCTATCTGTGGGTCTTTTTCCGCGCGATAGATATTTTTGACCGCTGCCCGAAGAAGTTCCCCTCGATGCTGGCGCTGGGTATGGCGCTGATGATTACGGGTCAGGCGCTGCTGCATATTATGGTGACGGTAAACATCTTCCCCGAGACGGGACAGACTCTGCCGATGATTTCGCGCGGTGGCTCGTCACTGCTCTTCACGGCTATGGGTCTGGGTATGATTTTGAGTGTCAGCCGCCAGACCGAGGAGGGAAGCCATACAACAGAGTAAGAGGAAAGATGAAAGAGAAAAGATGAAAGATGAAAGATAATACCTCTTCGCTTGATGGGAATTCAAAATTGATTTTGGGTTGGAATTTAGATTATTGCTGAAAAATTTATCTTTGGAGGCAGCGGGGGTAGCGCTTGCGCTATGCCTCCAAAGATACAAGCTTAAGCTTGAAAATAATAAACAACGTCATTGCGAGGAGGACTTTAGTCCGACGTGGCAATCTCCTATGGCGGAAATTTCTTGAAAATTTTGGATTGAAGCAATGGAAGTAAGATTAGATAAATACCTTTGGGCGGTGCGAGTGTTCAAGACACGCTCGGACGCTGCCGATGCCATACGCAACAACCGCGTGCTGGTGAATGGAGCCTACGCCAAGCCCTCGCGCGAGGTTAAGCAGGGTGACATCATCGCCGTGAAGCGTATGCCCGTGACGTATCAATATAAAGTGTTGGAGCTTGTCTCAAGCCGTCAGGGGGCGAAGAATGTTCCCCAATATTGTCTGAATATCACCCCGCAGGAGGAGCTCGACAAGCTCACCGTACCCCGCGAGACGGTCTTTGTCTTCCGCGAGCGTGGCACAGGTCGCCCAACCAAAAAGGAGCGCCGCGAGATTGATGCGCTGATGGATGGATTCTACTTCGACGAGGAGATGGACGAGGAGTAGCTGTCGCTCAATTTTGATAATTGAATTTATAATTGTAATTTTGTAAGATAATAGACAATTCCTTTACGACAAAAACAAAAAACTATATAACAATGGAATACAATTTCAAACAGATTGAGTCCAAGTGGCATAAGCTCTGGAACGATCGCAAGACCTATCACGTGGAGGTTGATTCCTCACGTCCAAAGTATTACGTATTGGATATGTTCCCCTACCCATCGGGAGCAGGTTTGCACGTTGGTCACCCTCTGGGTTATATCGCATCGGATATCTACTCACGCTACAAGCGTCTGTGTGGCTTCAACGTGTTGCACCCAATGGGTTACGATGCCTTCGGTCTGCCTGCCGAGCAGTATGCTATCCAGACAGGTCAGCACCCTGCCGTAACCACCGAGCAGAATGTGAACCGCTACCGCGAGCAGATGGATAAGATTGGCTTCTGCTACGATTGGGACCGTGAGGTACGCACCTGCGACCCCGAGTATTACAAGTGGACACAGTGGGCATTCCTGAAGATGTATGACCACTACTACTGCAACGTGGCGCAGAAGGCACTCCCAATCGAGGATTTGAAGGCTCACTTCGCTGCAAAGGGTACCGAGGGCTTGGACGTTGCCTGCACAACCCCAATGACTTTCACCGCCGAGGAGTGGAACTCTTGGGACGAGCCCAAGCAGGAGCAGGTGTTGCAGAACTACCGCCTGGCATATCGTGCCGACACTATGGTGAACTGGTGTGCGAAGTTGGGCACAGTGCTGGCTAACGATGAGGTTAAGGATGGCTTGTCGGTGCGTGGCGGTTACCCTGTGGAGCAGAAGCGTATGAAGCAGTGGTCACTGCGCGTTACAGCCTATGCACAGCGTATGCTCGATGGTCTGGACTCACTCGAGTGGAGCGACTCGCTGAAGGAGATTCAGCGCAACTGGATTGGTCGTTCGGTAGGTGCGCAGGTATTCTTCGATGTGAAGGACTCGGAGCGCAAGCTGGAGATTTTCACTACACGCCCTGATACTATCTTCGGTGTTACATTTATGGTTATCGCCCCCGAGCACGAGTGGGTCGAGGAGCTTACCACCGCAGAGAACAAGGCTGCCGTTGAGGAGTATATCGAGCAGACAAAGAAGCGTTCGGAGCGTGAGCGTATCGCCGAGACTCGCCGCGTGAGTGGTGTTGCCACAGGCTCTTACGCCATCAACCCATTCACAGGCAAGGCTATTCCAATCTATATTTCGGACTATGTATTGGCAGGCTACGGTACTGGTGCCATTATGGCTGTGCCAGCGCACGACTCGCGTGACTACGCCTTTGCACGTCACTTCGGTCTGGATATCATCCCAGTTGTTGAGGGCGGAAACATAGAGGTTGAGTCATACGATGCCAAGGAGGGCAAGATGATTAACTCCGACTTCATCACAGGTATGGATGTCAAGGAGGCTATCCCTGCAATGTTCGAGGAGGTTGAGAAGCGCGGTTTGGGTAAGAAGCTCATCAACTACCGTCTGCGTGATGCTATCTTCTCTCGTCAGCGTTATTGGGGCGAGCCATTCCCAATCTACTATAAGGGCGACACATCATATCCACTCTCGGAGGATAAGCTCCCACTTGAGTTGCCACCAATCGAGAACTTCGGTCCTACCGAGCAGGGCGAGCCACCATTGGCACGCGTTGAGGGCTGGGCAACCGAGGAGGGCTACCCATTTGAGCTCTCTACAATGCCAGGCTTCGCAGGCTCATCGGCTTACTTCCTGCGCTATATGGACCCACGCAACTCGGAGGCACTCGTTTCGAAAGAGGCTAACGACTATTGGCGTAACGTGGATTTGTATGTGGGTGGTATCGAGCACGCTACGGGTCACCTGATGTACTCTCGTTTCTGGAATATGTTCCTCTACGATTTGGGTTATATCTGCGAGAGCGAGCCATTCAAGAAGCTCGTTAATCAGGGTATGATTCAGGGTCGTTCAAACTTTGTATATCGTGTTGTCGGCACAAACAAGTTCGTATCTCTGGGCTTGAAGGGCGACTACCAGACACAGGAGATTCACGTGGATGTAAACATCGTGAAGAACGACCAGCTCGATCTGGATGCCTTCCGTGCATGGCGTCCAGAGTTCAAGGATGCGGAGTTTATCCTTGAGGATGGCAAGTACATCTGCGGCTGGGCTATTGAGAAGATGTCAAAGTCGATGTTCAACGTGGTAAACCCAGATAACATCGTGGAGAACTACGGTGCCGACACATTGCGTATGTATGAGATGTTCCTCGGTCCATTGGAGCAGTCGAAGCCTTGGGATACCAACGGTATCGACGGTGTGCATAAGTTCCTGCGTAAGTTCTGGCGCTTGTACTTCGACAAGGAGGGCGCGTTCGCTGTGAATGACGAGCAGCCAACACCAGCCGAGCTCAAGACCCTGCACAAGACAATCAAGAAGATTCGTGAGGATATCGAGAATTTCTCATTCAATACTTCGGTTTCAGCATTTATGATTTGCCTCAATGAGTTGGGCGCGTGCCACAAGCGCGCTGTGCTTGAGCCACTCACAATCCTCATCGCTCCTTTTGCGCCTCATATCGCCGAGGAGCTGTGGGAGCAGTTGGGTCACGCAGAGACAATCTTCGATGCTGCCTATCCAGAGCACAACGAGGAGTATTTGGTTGAGAGCGCATTTGAGTATCCTGTGATGGTGAACGGCAAGCTCCGCTTCAAGCAGAACTACCCACTCGCGATGACTCCTGCCGAGATTCAGGCAGACATCGTCAAAGCAGAGGGCGCGCAGAAGTGGCTCGAGGGTAAGCCAGCGAAGAAGATTATCGTTGTCCCAGGCAAGATTATCAACATCGTAATGTAAAATACTAAAAACCAATACGTTATGAAACTTAAAACCACATTATTGGTAACCCTGCTCCTCTGCTCGGTGAGCCTCTTTGGCTATGAGCGTGAGGCGCTGTGGTCAAAGAGCAAGATGCCATCACAGCAGTCACATCAGATTGCAGCGATGACCGATGAGGCTGGCAAGGAGGGTTTCGATGCCGACAAGCACCGCATAGCATACCTTGAGTGGGGCGAGAAGCCAGCCAAGGAGGTTGATAACGACGCTTGTATGATACTTATCTCGGGCGGCGGCTACTACTCTTGCTGCGACGTGGGACTTATCCAGATGTGGCGTGAGCGCTTGACGGCGCTCGGTTTCCAGACCGTGAACTTCGTCTATCGCACACCTCGCCCTGTGGGGCTGCCTATCTACCAGACAGCTTGGGAGGATGGTCAGCGTGCTGTGCGTAAGGTGCGTAGCGAGGCAAAGAAGCGCGGCTACGACCCCGAGAAGATTGGCGTTATCTCTATGTCGGCGGGCTCACACCTCGCGTTGCTGCTGGCTACAAGCTCGCAGACACCAGCCTATGAGCGTGTGGATAAGCTTGACGATGTGCCTTGCCACATCAATTGGGCGGTGGTGAATGCCCCAGCCTATGTGACCACCGATGGCGAGGAGGGAACACCCGCATCAAGAGAGGGTTACGGCGCAGATGTGAAGCTCTCTTCAGTCTTTAAGTTCGACGAGAAGACCTGCCCGATGACCCTTCAGCACGGCGGTCTTGACCCCTACACCCCCAACGGCTCAACACTCATCTACCGCCGTCTGCGCGAGATGAAGATTCCTGCCGAGCTGCACCTCTACCCAAATGAGGGTCACGGCGCATTCGGCTTCGAGCGCACGGTGGAGTTTATGCGTCAGATGGGCTATATGGGTGAGCTTCAGGCGGAGGAGGAGCTTATGGCTCGCTTCCCTAATGACGATGCCCGCACAGAGCATATCGTTGAGGATTTGTGGGCAGAGGGCAAGATGCCTTCGGCGCAGGCTCACCAGTGCAAGCCATACATCGAGTGGCACCTGCCAAAGAACAAAAAGACCGATGCGATACAGATTATCTACTCTGGCGGCAGCTATATGGGCAACGACCCCGACGGTTTTGAGGTTGCACCCGTACGTCGCTACCTGAATGAGCTGGGCATAACTGTCGTGACGCTCAAGTACCGCACACCACGCCCATCGAAGGAGAGTGGCTTGGCGAAGCATACCACCGCTTGGCAGGATTTGCAGCGTGCTATCCGCAAGGTGCGCAGCGAGGCGGCAGAGCGAGGTCTTAACCCAAATAAAATCGGTATTATGGGCTCATCGGCGGGTGGTCACCTCACGCTGATGGGTGTAACAAGCTCACGTCAAAGAGCCTACCTGCATACCGATGTGATTGACTATCAGCCCTGCAATGTACAGTGGGGTATTGGTATCTATCCTGCATACGCCCTCACCGATGGCTCTGATGCACACAACTCAACAGGCGGCAATGCCGACAGCGCGGTGTTGGTACCAGAGCTGAATTTCGACCTTGACACCGCCCCTATGCTCTTCATTCACGGCGATGCAGATGGCTGGGCGGCGATGAACTCTGTCAAGACGTGGGAGAAGATGCGCGCGATGGGTATCCAGAGCGAGCTGCATACACTCGCCCTGCGTGACCACTGCTTCCAGCAAAAGGCTGCGCCAGGCACAGGCAGCTACACCTTCCTGGAGCGTATAGGCGACTACCTGAAGCAGCGACTCGGAATAAACTAAAAGACAAAGATGAGAAAAACGGTTTTAACGCTAATATTTTCGCTTTTGGCAATGACTATCGAGGCACAGAGCGTTGTTCAGTTGTGGGACAATACTACAGCGCCCCACTCCAACCACCTTCAGGGTAAGGAGAAGGAGGAGGGCGGCGGGCGTTTCTCGAATACGGTCGAGGCACGCCTCTACATCTATGAGGCTGCGGCGGAGCGTGCTACGGGTCAGAGTATTGTCATCTGCCCTGGTGGCGGCTATTGGCTTGTGGCTCTCGGTCACGAGGGTCACGACTTCGGACGCTGGTTTGCCGAGCAGGGGATTACGGCGGCTGTGCTGATGTATCGTATGCCCAACCACCACCCCGAGGTACCTCTGGAGGATGCTGCCGAGGCGTTGCGATATATGAAGGAGGAGTATGCCCCTTCACGCGGAATACGGAGTGTCGGAATTATGGGCTTCTCGGCGGGAGGTCATCTGGCTGCTGCTACAACGGTTGGCGCGCTGGAGTATAACGGCGACAAGAGCCACCGCGCTACGCTGCGACCCGATTTCTCGGTGCTGTTCTACCCCGTAATTACGGGTGACAGACACTTTGCACACAATGGCTCGTTTGATAATCTGCTGGGCGCAGAGCGCACGTCGGAGCTTACCGCACGCTACTCGGCGGAGAGGCTGGTGTCGGCTACAACCCCACCCACCTTTATGGCTCTCTCGGATGATGACGGAGGCGTGCCACCAGCAAACAGCATACGTTTCTATAACGCTCTGAAGGAGCATAAACGCCCCGCTTCGATACACATCTACCCTTCGGGCGGTCACGGCTGGGGCTTTAGAGATAGTTTCAAATACAAATCCCAATGGCAGCAGTCGCTGCTTGAGTGGCTCGACGGGCTGAAATAGAGAGAGGCTGGCGGGTTGGAGTAGCGGATGCTGCTCGGCGGGCAGAAATAGAGTTGCCGCAGTGAATAAAGCAAGAAATAAGAGTTTGTCTTTCGGGGCAAACTCTTTTTTTATTCCGCCAAAATCACTATCTTTGAGTGACTAAACCTATCTTAATATGAAAAACCTTATTTCAGCACTTCTTACTCTGCTGCTTGCCGTGGGTGTGCAGGCGCAGAAGCTAACCGAGTCACACAAATACACCAACCCAACGCCTGGTAAACTGCCTATTCTTGCTTGGTTCTCGCTTACGGGCGAGCAGGTGAGCAAGGAGCGATACGAGGAGATGGCAGAGGCGGGCTTCAACATCTCGTTCTCGCATATTGCCGACTATGAGGAGATATGCCGTTCGCTCGACGAGGCGGAGGGTACGGGCGTGAAGGTGCTTGTGATGGCTGGACATACGGGTGAGGATATGGAGCGTGTGGTGCGTATGGCGAAAAAGCATAAATCCACCGCAGGCTACTTCCTGCGTGACGAGCCCAATGCTGCAGGCTTCGCCGAGCTGCGTGAGATGGCTGATAAAATCAGAGCTATTGATGATGAAAAATTGCTGTATCTCAACCTCCTGCCAAATCTTGTTGCTCCCGTTGATCTGCAGACCAAAAGCTATGCCGACTATGTTGCTCGCTTTATTAAGGAGGTGGGGCTTGGGTTGGTGTCGTTTGACCACTATCCTGTGACCGATGCTGGTCTGCGAGGAGAGTTTTATGCCAACCTTGAGGATATAGCACGCGAGTCACGCTTGGCAGGTGAGCCTTTCTGGGCATTTGCACTCTCAACGGCACACGACCCCTATCCCGTAGCTACCAGAGAGTCACTGCGCCTGCAGATATTCTCTAACCTTGCCTATGGAGCGCAGGGAATACAATATTTCACCTACACCACTCCTCTTGGCACCATATGGAACTTTCACAATGCCCCCATTGATGAGAACTCGCAGCGCACCGAGGTCTATGACCTTGTCAAGGAGCTTAATGCCCGAGTGCAGGGCTTGAGCCATATATGGCTCGGCGCAGAGGTTGTGGCAGTAGGACATACTGGCGAGCAGATACCTATGGGCACAACGCGTATGGAGCAGTTGCCAAAAAGCATAAAGGGTGTCAGCACCGATGGCGAGGGAGTATTGCTCTCGCATCTGCGTAACGGCAAGAAGGAGTATCTGATGGTGGTCAATAGAGACCTTTACAACTCTCAGCGTGTGACGGTAGAGTGTGCCGACGGAGTGAAGCGGGTGCTGGATGGCGGAGTAATAGTTGGTGCTGAAAAATATTCGCCCTCGCTCAATCTTGCCGCAGGCGATATGTTGTTGTTTGAATTATAAAAATCTCAAGATATGAAAAGGAGCATTTTGTTACTGGCATTTGTCGTGCTGGCATTTGTTGGCTGCCAGAGAAAGGGCATAACGCCCGTATCGTTCACCGATGTGCACGTCGAGGATACCTTCTGGCGACAGAGGCTCGACACCCTGCGCAACAAGACCATCCGTTACGCCTTTGAGCGTAGCGACAGGGCGGGATATGTGCGTAACTTCGCCATTGCGGCGGGGTTGATGGAGGGACGTTTCCAGTCGGGACAGCCCTTCGACGATGCCGACCTGTTCAAGGTGATTGAGGGCGCAGCCTATCTGCTCAAGGTGGAGCCAGACCCCGAACTGGAGCAGTATGTGGATAGTATTATCGACATTGTGGTGGCGGCACAGGAGCCCGACGGCTACCTCTTCACCAACCGCACCATCAACAACCCTTTGCACCCTTGGTGTGGCAAGGAGCGTTGGGAGACCGACTGGAACCTCAGCCACGAGACCTTCAATGCAGGCGAGCTGTATGAGGCGGCGGTGGCATACTACGACGCTACGGGCAAGCGCAAGATGCTGGATGCGGCGATAAAGAATGCCGACCTTGTATGCAAGGATTTTAACTGGGATGGCATCGTGATGGCACCAGGTCACGCCGTTATTGAGATGGCGTTGGTGCGTCTGTATGAGGCTACGGGCGACAAGAAGTATCTCGATGAGGCTCGTTTCTTCCTCGACTGCCGAGGTCATCGTGAGTTCGACCCAACGTCCGACGACCTGCGCGTGAATGGCAAGTACTGGCAGGATCACCTCCCCGCCACCGAGCAACGCGAGGCTGTGGGTCACGCTGTAAGAGCCCTCTACTTCTACTCTGGAATGGCGGATATTGCTCTGCATCAGGGCGATAAGGAGTATCTCGCCACAGCCGACAGCATCTGGGAGAATATCGTCAGCAAGAAATTCTACATCACAGGCGGTCTGGGTGCAAGAGCCCACAACGAAGCCTTCGGCGAGAATTATGAGCTGCCAAACGGCTCGGCATACTGCGAGACGTGTGCTTCGATTGCCAACGCTATGTTCAACCTGCGTATGTTCCGCCTGCACGGTGACTCAAAGTATATCGATGTGCTGGAGCGTTCGCTCTACAACACCGTCCTCTGCGGAATATCAATCACGGGCGACAGCTACTTCTACCCCAACCCGCTGGAGACAGCCAAGAACGGTCAGCTGCGCAGTGCGTGGTTTGGTTGCAGCTGCTGTCCGACAAATGTGTGCCGTATAATTCCTTCCGTACCTGGCTATGTATATGCCACCGAGGGTAACCGCATATATGCCAACCTCTATATGAGCAGCCGCAGCGAGATTGAGCTGGGCGGCAAGCAGGTGGTGTTGCGTCAGCGCACGGAGTACCCCTGGGAGGGCAGCATTGAGTTTGAGGTGGAGCAGGCAGGGCGAGGCTTTGAGCTTGCACTCCGCATTCCAGGCTGGGCAAGGGGTGAGGCTGTGCCATCCGACCTCTATGCCTACACCGACCCTTCGGCCGATGAGGCAAAGATATATGTAAACGACGAGGAGATTTCATTCTCAACCGAGAAGGGCTATGCCCTTATTAACCGCAAGTGGCAGGCGGGCGACAAGGTGCGTCTGGAGCTTCCTATGCGAGTTAGACAGGTGCGTACACACTCCGCTGTGGTGGGCAATCGCGGCTTGCTCTCGGTGGAGCGAGGTCCGATAGTATATTGCGCCGAGGGCACCGACAACGGTGGCAGAGTGGCTGACCTGTCGCTTCAGGCTGATGCGAAGTTCAGAGTGGTAAGTGACTCACTCTCAATCGGTGGCGCATACACCCTGCGTGGCGAGGGCTTGCGCTACGCCATCAAGGAGGATAACTCATCGGTGGAGTCGTTACCTGCTGAGATAACCTTTATTCCATACTACGCACGCTCATACAAGGGGGCTACCGAGATGAAGGTATTTCTGCCCGAAAGTGGCGAGGATATTCTCTCGCTGCTGGAGAGTGAGCGTCGCACCATTGATAAGGTGATTATCGGTAACCACCCCTCGGAGCAGGCGCACAACCTCAAGGGCGAGCACACGCGTTGCGATAGCGGTATGGGGTGGCGTGACGCTGTGGATGGCGGCTGGTTCTCGTATGACTTGAAGTGCGATCGCGAGGCAGAGCAGGAGCTTGTGCTCACCTTCCACTCAACCGACGACGGTCTCCGTACATTCGACATCCTCATAAACGGCGAGAAGATTGCAACCCGCACCCTGCGCCGCGAGACCTTCGATGCGCTGATTGATACCGCCTATCCTATCCCAGCACACCTGCTGCGCGGCGGCAAACTGACAGTTAAGTTCGATGCCCACGACGGCAACCTTGCTGGCGGAATCTTTGGCTGCCGCATCCGCCGCACGGAGTAGCGGAAAATTTTGTTATTTGGATTTATAATTGTATTTTTGCGTAAAATAGGGTAGTGTGCGGCTGTGGTAACCTGGGCGAGAGAGTTTTGGAGAGTAGGAGAGTGGTTGCGTGTGGTTAAAATGAGCTTTCGGGGCGGACTGAAATAGTGTGCGGAGAGCAAAAAATTGGACTATATGTAATAAAATGGCTGCGGGGTACGTTATGTTAGTAGAAAATAGTATCATAATATAAATAATGTGCGTATGAAAAAGTTTAGAATTTTGATGGTTGTGTTGCTCGTAGCGATGGCGTCGGGTTGCACATCTGCCTATTTCTCGGCAGCATCGGGCAGTGCCTACGATGACCTTTATGCTTCGCACGATCGAACAGCAATTGCAGAAAGACAGAAGGCGGAGGCCGAAGCACGTCGTGCCGAGGCGGAGGCTCGCAGAGCCGAGGCGCTCGCCATTCAGGCTGAATATGAGGCGCAGATAGCTCAACTCAATGCAGCAGCGGCAGCAAAGGGTGGCACTGCGGTGGCAAAGCAGCAGACAACAACCGATGGCGTAATCATCATCGACGATGATGACGATGTGGCTTACAACTCATATCAGGGCTTCGTGGCGGACAGCTACGAGAGTGCTTATGCGCGTCGTTTGCAGGGCTTCAAGTCGCTCTCATACCGTATGCCTTCGTCATACTTTAACCTGCGTTACAACGGTAACTACACCTACGCAACAGCCTACGACCCAGCATTTTACAACGTGATGGTATCGGGCGACCAGGTGTGGGTTGAGCCTCGTTACATCACTTCGATGTTCGGCACCTGGGGCGCAACAAACGCCACAGCATTGCTCTACTCGCCTTGGTATTATGGCTGGAGTGGCTGGCACCGTTATGACCCTTGGTTCTACTCTTGGTACGGCTATCCACGTTACTCTTGGTACGATTGGAACTGGAATATATGCTACGGCGGTGGCTGGGGCGTAAACCTCTGGTGGGGTTGGGGCGGTCACTATCACCCTTGGCGTCCATATCACCACCATCATCACCACCACATCGGTCACGGTCCTATATGGGGTCTTGGCGGCGGCTTCGGTGGTCACCACGTTCACGGTGGCTGGGGTGGCGGTAGCTACTACGGCTCTCGCAACTACGCTCCACGCGTAGTGGGCAACCAGCCTCATAACAATGGCGGTGTGCAGCAGGGCAAGCCAGCGCGTGCAGGCTCTATCGTCAATCGCGGCTCGGTGAACTCTACACCATATCGTTCGCCTTCGACAGGCTCGACCTATGGTCAGTCTTCTCGCGGACAGTCTAATGCGGCAGCACAGAGCAACTCTGTGGGCAGGGGCTCGGCTACTTCGGGCAGAGGCTCTGCAACGGGTAACATCTCAAGCGGCTCAACAGCTTCACGCGGCAGCGCGACAAGATCACGTAATACAGCCGTTGGCTCTCGCCCAACCACATCATCACGCTCAAGCGCGACAAGTGGCAAGGTGACAAGCTCGTCGGCGTCACGCAGCTCGGCTACATCGAGCAGGAGTTCTTACTCATCAAGTTCTTCTTCGAGCCGTAGCTACTCAAGTGGCTCGTCATACTCAAGTGGCTCATCATCAAGCTCACGCGGTGGTGGCGGTTACTCGTCAGGCTCGTCATCTTCAGGTGGCGGCTCACGCGGCGGCGGTGGCTCATCGGGTGGCTCACGCGGCGGACGTTAAAGGAAGTGAATAATCTATGGTGGTGGCGGCACAGTGTTTGCCGCCATACGCCATAAATATAAAGTGTGCAAAATGAAAAACTCATTGAGAATAGTGCTTGCGGCGGTTTTTGCCGTTGCGGCTATGGGCGCAGCAGAGGCGCAGTATAAGTTTGGCGGTCTTATGATGGACCACGACGGTATGATGGGTAATGATATGTTCACCCTCTCGCAGGTAAACTTCGGCTTCGGCACAGCACGTTCGATGTCTATGGCGGGTGCCTTCACATCGCTCGGTGGCGATGTGGCGTCGATGGGTATCAACCCTGCGGGTTTGGGTATGTATCGCTCGAATGATATATCGTTCACGCCCTTGTTGAGCTTCCAGAACTCCGACAACAGCGCTATGGATTGGGGTGAGAATGGTCAGAGCCGTTTCGCCTTGAGCAGCCTGGGTGTGGTGTTCAACCTATACGAGAACCACAAGACACGTCTGGTGAGTGTGAGTATGGGTCTGGGCTACAACCGCGTGGCAGACTTCAATTATCGCTATGGCTACTCATCGGAGAGTGGTGCTTCGTCGGCTCCCTATCGCTCTATTGCCGATGCTTTCTCGGTGATGATGGGTCAGAGTGGTCTGTTCCCTGCTGATAACAGCTCGTTGAACTACGACTTCCGCGATGCCTACTATTGGGGTGGCATCCTGGCATATAACGGCTACCTGCTTGACGTGGGCGAGGATAACTACGGCAAGTTCTACACCACAGCCGACCGCATCGGCGTGAATGCTGGCGTGGGTCATACGGTCGATATGCAGAGCCGAGGCTCTATCGGCGAGTATGATATCTCGTTTGGTCTTAACTTCGACAGCAAGCTCTATCTGGGCTTCACCTGGGGCATACAGTCGGTGAGATGGAAGCGACAGATGTACTACGGCGAGGATTACCTCTACGATTCTGCGCCTGTCTATTCCGACGGAGTGCCTTTGAAGGAGCCTATCGACTGGATGGACTACAACCAGGCCGTTGAGGTCAAGGGTACGGGTATGAATGCCAAGATAGGTCTTATCTATCGTCCTGTGGAGTCGTTGCGTTTGGGTGTTGCGCTGCACACACCTACCTACTACGCTCTGGAGCGCAGCTATCAGGCATATATGGCGACAAGCCGCAACCCTATCGGCGACACAACACCTGCGCTGGAGGATTACGGCGAGAATACCTGGGATTTCTACTCTCCTACACGCCTGATGGTGGGTGCATCGTATAACTTCGGTCGCTTTGCGCTGATATCGGTTGATTATGAGCGCGATTGGTATAACGGTATGAGAGTGAAGAACATACCTATGGGCTTCGACCTTATGAAGCAGGACTACCGCGAGGAGTTTAAAAATAACTTCAAGGGCTCTAACACGCTGCGCATAGGTGCCGAGCTCAAGCCACTGCCTTCGCTCGCTCTGCGTGCTGGCTATGGTGTTGCGGAGGGTGCTCTGCGTAACGACAAGAGCCTCTACTACAACACGCCTCTCAACGAGCGCACCACCTGCTACTCGGCGGGTATAGGCTTCGCGCTGGGCGCTACGACTATCGACCTTGCCTATCAGCACATCGCCAACAAGCAGACCGAGTATCTGCTCTTCTACGCGATGGATGATATGGGAGTGTTCGACACCGCCAGCCCTTACTACCGCACCGATTTCAACCGCAACTATTTCACTCTTTCAATTGGTTATAAGTTCTAATATCACAACTTTAGCAATAAAATTTGGGGTTTAATAGCTCTATTAAATAAAAAATGGTTACTTTTGTACTTTAGTACAGCGTAACCATTTTTTTGTTAATTCAAAATTCAGAATTCAAAATTCAAAATTATTTGGGCTTGAGTGTTCTAATTTTGAATTATCATATTTGGAGATTGCCACGTCGCCAATGCTCCTCGCAATGACGATAGTTGGCAGAGACAAGATTCAAAATTGTAGGGAACATACCGATTGTTTCAAAGTGAGCAATTTTGAATTTTGAATTTTGAATTGTATTACATATGGCAGTAGAACTTAAAGATTTAACCAAAGTAGAGGATAACTACTCGAAATGGTACAACGAGCTTGTAGTGAAGGCAGGCTTGGCAGAGAATTCGGCTGTAAGAGGATGTATGGTCATCAAGCCTTACGGCTATGCTATCTGGGAGAAGATGCAGCGTGTGCTGGACGATATGTTCAAGGCGACAGGTCACGAGAATGCTTATTTCCCACTCTTTATTCCCAAGTCATTCTTCTCACGCGAGGCATCTCACGTTGAGGGCTTTGCGAAGGAGTGTGCAGTGGTTACCCACTACCGCTTGATGAACAACCCCGAGGGCGAGGGCATCGTCGTTGACCCATCAGCAAAGCTCGAGGAGGAGCTTATCGTACGTCCAACGTCGGAGACAATCATCTGGAATACATACAAGAATTGGATTACATCATACCGCGACCTGCCTATCCTCTGCAACCAGTGGGCAAACGTGGTGCGCTGGGAGATGCGTACACGTCTCTTCCTGCGTACAGCGGAGTTCCTCTGGCAGGAGGGTCACACAGCTCACGCCACACGCGAGGAGGCGGAGGCAGAGGCTCTGAAGATGGTGAACGTATATCGTGACTTCGCCGAGAAGTGGATGGGCGTGCCTGTTGTTGTGGGTCACAAATCACCAAACGAGCGTTTCGCAGGTGCCGAGGATACCCTCACCATCGAGGCGTTGATGCAGGATGGTAAGGCTTTGCAGAGTGGTACATCGCACTTCCTGGGTCAGAATTTCGCCAAGGCGTTCGACGTGACCTACACCACCAAGGAGGGCAAGCAGGAGTACGTTTGGGCAACATCGTGGGGTGTATCTACACGCTTGATGGGTGCCTTGATTATGGCTCACTCCGACAACAACGGTCTTGTGTTGCCTCCAAAGCTCGCACCTATTCAGGTGGCTATGGTGCCTATCTACAAGGGCGACGAGCAGTTGAAGGAGATGACCGAGAAGCTGGAGTCAATCGCTGCGGAGCTTCGCGCAAAGGGCGTATCAGTTAAGGTTGATGCGCGCGACAATGTACGCTCGGGCTTCAAGTTCGCCGAGTATGAGCTGAAGGGCGTGCCAGTACGCCTCGCACTCGGACCTCGCGACCTTCAGAACGGCACTATCGAGGTGGCTCGCCGCGACACCCTCACCAAGGAGGTTGTATCGCAGGAGGGCATTGCAGACTACATCGTTTCATTGCTTGACCAGATTCAGGATAACATCTTCCAGAAGGCACTCTCTTACCGCAACTCGATGATTACCGAGGTGAACACCTGGGATGAGTTCGTTGAGGCGCTTGACAATAAGGGCGGCTTCATCTCGGCTCATTGGGATGGCACCGTTGAGACCGAGGTTGCTATCAAGGAGGCTACAAAGGCAACTATCCGTTGTATCCCTCTGGATGTAAAAGAGGAGGAGGGCAAGTGTATCTTCACGGGCAAGCCTTCAAAGTGCAGAGTATTGTTTGCACGCAGCTATTAGAGTAAAAATGCCCTCCCTGTGGATGGGCATTTTTCTTTGAGAGCAAAGAGAAAAGATGAAAAACTCCCCCCATTGGTTAGCAGAGGAGTTTTGTGAAAAATATATCTTCGGCGGCGGGCGGGGGTGGCGCATGAAATGCGCTACGCCGCCGAAGATACAGGCTGAAGCCTGAAAATATTATAATGTCATTGCGAGAGCCGTAGGCTCGTGGCAATCTCAAACATTTTCACCGCAGGAGATTCCCACAGTCGCTACGCTCCTTCGGAATGACATAGTATCTTTGCTCTTTCCTCTTTCATCTTTCCTCTTTCATCTTTGCTCTTACTTATAATATTTATTTTCACATGCAACATTTCGATTCCGACTATATGGAGGGTATGCACCCCGCGATTTTGGAGGCGCTGGTGCGTACAAATATGCAGAAGACGACGGGCTATGGGCTCGATGAGTATTGCGTAGCGGCACGCGAGGCTATCCGCAAGGCGTGTGCAGCGCCCGATGCCGAGGTACACTTTCTGGTGGGTGGCACGCAGACCAACTCAACCGTCATCCGCGCCCTGCTGCGCCCTCACGAGGGTGTCGTGGCAGCCGCAACGGGTCATATCGCGGTGCACGAGAGTGGCGCGATAGAGGCGGGAGGACATAAGGTGCTGACTTTGCCTCACAAGGAGGGTAAGATTTCAGCCGCGCAGGTGGATGAGTACCTTAAGTGGTTCTATGCCGACGAGAGCTTTGAACATATGGTATTCCCTGCGATGGTCTATCTCTCGCTGCCTACAGAGTATGGCACGTTGTACTCGCTGGCAGAGCTGGAGGCTATGGCGGAGGTGTGCCGAATGTGGAAGCTGAAGCTCTTTGTCGATGGCGCACGCTTGGGATATGGCCTGGCGGCTGCGGAGTGCGATGTGACGCTTGCCGACCTTGCGCGCCTGTGCGATGTGTTCTATATTGGCGGCACAAAGTGCGGTGCGATGTTTGGCGAGGCTGTGGTTATGCGTAAGGGGCTTGTGCCTCACTTCTTCACTATCGTCAAGCAGCAGGGCGCACTCCTGGCAAAGGGACGTATGCTGGGCATACAGTTCCTCACGCTCTTTACCGATAATCTCTACCTTGATATCGCCCGCCACGCTGTTGAGCAGGCTGCGCGCCTGAAGCGAGCATTTATTGAGCGCGGCTACGAACTCTATTTCGACTCGCCCACCAACCAGGTCTTTGTGACCCTTAACGCCGAGCAGGAAAAGCGCCTTCGCGCCGCCACCACCTTCACCGAGTGGGAGCGCCTCGCCGACGACCGCCTTGTTGTCCGCCTCGCCACCAGCTGGGCCACCAAACCCGAAAATGTCGATAAATTGATAGCGGAGTTGTAGAGTTTTGGGTGGTTGGTTTCAGCCACCCAAATTCACTTAAAAGGCTTAAAATTAGAGCGAAAAGGGGGCGAAACAGAGTCGAATGTTAAGTTAATGTTAAAAAATATTAAAATATTATAAAAAATTTTGAAAAACTCTTGCACGGATGAAAAAATGCCCTTATCTTTGCACTCGAAGTTTTAAGGTTCATTTAGGTTAGTAGTTTTAGGTTGGTAGAGGCTATCGGAAGGTTGTAATCTATGAAGGGCGTTTCTGTGGCGCACGAGATTACTAAGACAACAAGCGGTGCTCGCTTGGCGTCGAATACCTCCGAGACCTCATTTTTTTTTGACTTTTCGCCCAGGGTGGCATATATATAATAGGGAGCAGGGCTCCCATCCGACAAAAAGGGGGCTGTCTGACAGTGATGTCAGATAGCCCTCTTTCTTTTTGCCTTCTGCCGAGGAAGGGCGGAATCTTGTCAAGGGCGCAAAACGTGGGAGTGCGAAACCGTACCGAGTGCAAAATCGCGGCTTATTGTGAGGAAGAAACCTATCATCATTTTGATTTTGGGGCGAGAACGAGGCTGGGCTCTAATAATAAATTCTGGAATTATTTCGTTTTTCGATTATAATTGCTAATTTTATGGCAAGAAGATAATCCATCTTAAAGAATTGTTCAATCAAAAATAGGTGTTGTATGAAGAGGTTATCCCTTATTTTGGTATTTGTTCTGCTTGCGGCGGTTGCTGTGGCGCAGAACGATGCGGAGGCAAAACGCCAGAGGCTCAAGCAACTATTTGCCGAGAAGCCCTATTGGGAGTGTGTGAAGTTTTATAAGAGGTGTGTCATCAGGAACAACGAGATAGCAGAGGTTGTCGAAGAACAGACTGGGAGTCGGTCCATAGGCGATATGTTCAATTTTGACACTACCAAATATGTAAGATATCAGCCGTCTCCGCGTTATTGGCTTCAGCGAAAGGAGTTTGACGATACGACATATGTCAAAAAAGAGACAATGCGTTGGACGAATAAGGGGATAATTCTCCTCGATGATGGACGTATTGCGATGTTTGAGCCTCACTTGGGAGGAACGCTTATAAACAGAAACGAAACAACAGATGTCAAACTCCTCGCGCCTATTACCGAGGAGCAATTTGAGCGTACGAAGCCTACTGCGCGTAATGATGGTGCTGCGCCAACGCTGGAGGAGTATTTCCACGATGCACAACCAATTCCTCGCAATATAAAAAAGATTTTACGCTCTGCCAAGTGCTGGACGGAGACCGCCGAGGCTTGTACGATAAAAGATGGAGTTGTCAGAGTGATAGGTTCGAGCGAAGGCTATGCGGGTGTGCGTAAATTTACCCTAGGCTATGCGGGTGTGCGTAAATTTACCCGAGGCTTTAAGGGTGAGTATTTCATCAAAACGCGAAATGGCAGATATAATAGCGGTAAATTCCAGTTACGCAAGGATGATTTCCGTTATTATCTCGATGGAGATATTATCTATATCCCTCACAACCAGCAGTATAAGGGAGATAATCGTCTATATTATTACAGACTCACGCCAAGCAAATATAGTTTTGATGGGGCTAAACAACGTATTTTGAGCCCACCTCGAACATCAACACCTTCACGACCACCGTTTGTAACGCCTGCCATGACTCCTATTAAGCGTTCACAACCATAGACCAAGCGGCTGTCTAACAAGGTTTTTTTTCATCATCTTCACCCTCAAGAGTGCTTATCTGCGACAAGTAAACTTCGCTTTTCGGGCATCGAATACCGCTTGTTATACAACGTCAAAAAATGGGGTTATCCTGCAAATCAAGGACAACCCCATCTTCTTTTGTTATGACCTCTTTACCACTTCAGCTTGATTGTTGGGTGCTTTGCGTCGCCTGGAATCCAAATGTTCTCAACGGTGAAAATCAGCTCCTTATCCTTTGCTACGCTCACGTTGCGTGATGTGAATGGGCGCAACTCGACAGGGTTGCCGCCGAAGCGCAGGATAAAGTTCATTGATGAGTTGTTCACCATACGCATTGAGCGCTTGCCGTTGCCGTCCACCTTGAATGTCTCGAACTTAACGCACGCCATAAAGAAATCCTTCACCAGCTGCTCCTCGCCCGCCAATGTGCCGAATGAGTAGGCGAGTGTGCGGCGAGCCTTCAGCGCCTCCTTGATAGCAGGCAGAGTGTTCTCCTTTGCCAGGATGAAGGTCATATTGCGGCGGTGACCCTGTGCCACATAATCCATTGTTGTTGTACCGTGAATATCGGTGTTGGCAGCCATAAAGAACTTCTTCTCCTGTGCGCGAGTGACGATTGGAGGATAGAACTCCGCGCCGTTCATAATCTCTATTCCGTCAATCAGACCCTCATCATAGACCTTCTTCTCGAACTCGATGATATCCACATTCTTGCGAATCCATCCTGGGTGGTTGTGCATAATGAGCGCACCCTGCTCGCGCGCCTTCTTCATCGACACTGCTGGGTCGGGGTCGTAGATTGTGTTCACATCCTTCACGAAGAGTGCGTTGTAGTGACCAATCTTATGCTGGTCGCGTGTAATCTCTGCGCCAGGGATGATTGTGATGCCGTAGCCCGAAGCGGCAGCTATGGCAGCGTTGTTCGATACGTTGAGGTCGGCAAGGATTGTGTTTGCCGCAGCCTTGTTTGGCTCGCCAGGGAAGTACCCCTTCAGGTAAGATATCATCTTTCCCTCCCAAGGGCGATATTCGATATGCTCTGTAATGGCGAGTACGTCAAGACCATCCACCCACGCCTCGCGCACGCGGTACTCTGGTGTCACGTTTCCGTCAGAGTAGATTGTGTGGGAGTGCAGGTCGCTCTTCAAGACCTTGTAGCCGTTCACATCGGGCAGTACAAATTCCTCACGTAGCACCTCCTTTGACTGCGCGTGGCGCAACATATCAACATTGTCTTTATCCTGATAATAGGTTGTCTGTGCCGATGCTTCAAATGTAGCAATGCAAGCAATGGCTAAAATAAATAGTTTTTTCATTGTTAAATGTTTTATAGGTTTTTTTATTTGTTTTTCTTCTTATCTCTCCACCACAATATCATCAATAGCAAAATACTTTGGAGTGGTCATTCCCCACTCGTCGGTGTTGCCGCCACGAATGTTGAACTTTATGCTCCGAACCTTGCCCAGCGCCGCGAGGTTCCATCTTGTCCACTTCTTGATGAGCTTACCCTTGCGGGCGAAGGTCATCTCCACCGTCTTACCCTCACGACCCGCCTCGTCGTAGCCTGTGGCGTAAATCTTTATCTCGTCGCCATCCTTCATCGCGGGCGAGTAGGGGTTGCCGTTCTCGGCGATGTTGAGAAAATATGTTGTGCTGTTCACCTGACAACTCTTTATCACGCGTGCCTTGCCGTCGGAGAATGTTATCGTGGGTCGCATATCAAGTTCGGCATCCACTTCGGGCTCATAGTTGCCGTAGGCGATGAGGAATGTGTCGCTGCCGCCTGCGCCGCCACCCTTTTTTGAGTTTTTGTTTTGGGAGTTATAGACGTAAAGGTCTTGCTCGTAAGTGCCGAAGCTGGTGGGGTCGTTGGCGTTATAGGATGAAAGCACCAACCCGCCGCCAAACATTGCATAGCCGTAGTCGTGTGTAAATATTGCTTCGTGGTAGAGCGATGTGCTGGGCTCAATCCAGCTGTAACCCTCCAATACAAAGTTCCAGGTGCTGGGAACCTCTGCCACATCTGAATCGAATAGGCTATCCTCGAAGTCGATGGTAAAGGTGGCTACTTCGGGCTCGTCATTGTCTTTCTCGCACGCCACCGCCACCACCAGGGCGAGGGCAAAAAAAAGTAGTTTTTTCATAGTTTTCAGTTTACATATTTATTTTTAATTTTTCTCTTTTTTTTACTGCCACCAGTTCGGCTTTGCCAATGGGGCAAGGCGCGAGACGGGCGGCTGGGGAAAATGAGGGTTGGAGCGACAAATTGCATTGTTGTAACTTGTGTAAGTTCTGCGGCAAAAACTCCTTCCCTGAGCGGCGCAACGCCTCATCAAGTTCTGCGTGCGTGGTGGGATGAAGGTACAACAACCCGAAATAAGTTCCGTCGGCATACTCCTCTCGCCCATCATTGAGAACAAAAGAGCCATCGGAGCTTTTGGCTAAAATGGTTAAATCGGCAAAGGGTATCACTCGCAAACCTCCATAAACATACTTGGGGTTTGGTAACGAACAATCCTCCAAAAAACTATGAACGTAGCATACCTCGTTGGCTTTGTCGAAGATAAAAAACTCCTGCTCGACAATATCATAAAACACAGGCAACAAATGGGTTATTCGCCCATCGCTTGCCTCTGCTGGATAGCGCACCCCCATCCACAACTCCCTCTCGCACAGGCTCTCGGCATCGCGCGCTGTCGAAGCTCTGGACTTATGAAACGCCATCTTCCCCTCAATCCTAACACCCCGAATTGGGATTGGCACAATCTTCATATCCTCCTGCGCCGCCTTTCGTTGCGCCACCGCCCCACCTGCCGAGAGTGTCAGCAGGCAAAGCGTCAAAAAGAGTATGCCGAGGAGGTGATTCATTGTGTTAGTATTTTCTAATTTTTCTCTTTTTCACTGCCATCAGCTTGGCTTTGCCAATGGGGCAAGGCGCGAGACGGGCGGCTGGGGGAAGTGCGTAGTTGGTGCGATAGGTGTAATAGGCAATCTCCGCCAGAACATCTGTTATCGTGAGAGGAGAAAGCCATAAAATATCGCCCACCTTATCATCGAAGCACGCCAATATATGCTCCCCATTGCTTGCCAAAATCTTCAGCGCAGCGAGGTGGCGCGTTGAGAGGTAGTGGCTTCGCGTGTCGTTAAGACCATCACCATAATTATGGAGCGTATGCGTCTCAATCTTCGTTAGGTCGCGTCCGAAAGCGAAAATATAGTAATCTATCACACCGTCATAATGACCGATATCTACAATCTCGCCCGACCTAACGTGAGCATAAAAAGGATGCACAAACCAATAACACCTCTCAAATAATTGGTCTGTTACAATCGGTTTTTCCTCTTTATTTGCATTTTCATTCGCATTTCTCATACTCCACACCTTCTCATTCACGCGCATAGCGATTACCTCCTGCACCACCTTTTCCTGCGCCACAGCACCACCTGCCGAGAGTGTCAGCAGGCAAGCGAACAAAAAGAGTATGCCGAGGAGGTGTTTCATTGTGTTACTATTTTCTTAATTTTTCTCTTTTTTACTGCCACCAGCTCGGCTTTGCCGATGGGCTGTAATGTAAGATTTTTTGCTACTATCTGATTTTTCAACTCCTTATCCCTCTCAATTGCTAATTGGATATCATTACAGAAAATACTGTGATAATATTTATTGTACAACAAAATATACTCGTTCAGCTCCTTTTTTGTTGTTGGATAGCAAGCCCAGGAAGAAAATGCCGAGACGAGTTTTTTCCACTCATAGGTAAGCATTAACTTTTCTCCATCATAGGCTAAAACCGTAAACCCTCCAAAATATCGTTCAGTCGTATAGTAATATTGTTTAATATTGAGAGCACCATGCCATTCTTCAAAGATATGTACGAGACAATGCTCCCTATTTTCGTCAAACTCAAAAATCAATGTGTATAGTGTGTCGCCAAGGGGATAGTTGTAGCCCCAATTGTCCTCGTCGTCGAAATATAATCTATCAACATCCAAAACACCGTCACGGTAACGTACAGGCAATTCCATATAACCAAACCAATAGCGTTTGGAGAAAAGCAACTCTCTTATATCGTCATCACTTACCTCGCTCAATATATTCTCCCTCATTTGGTGGTATTCGTAATCTTGCTTGGCGTATTTTTGGTTAAATGGATATTTGGTTACTTTAATGCTGTTTTTTTTCTTTTGTATATCTACTACCTCCTCTTGCACCACCTTTTCCTGCGCCACCGCCCCACCCGCCGAGAGTGTCAGCAGGCAAGCGAACAAAAAGGGTATGCCGAGGAGGTGTTTCATTGTGTTACTATTTTCTTAATTTTTCTCTTTTTCACTGCCACCAGCTCGGCTTTGCCGATGGGGCAAGGCGCGATGGGTTTTACTATTCGGTGGAGGATGTTTTTGGGATATTCGTCCTGCTCAAAAATCGAGCGAGGGGCGAGGTGAAATATACGATTACGCGCACCGATGGTGAGAGGGCGCAAGATGTAAATAGTCACAGCAAAGAGCTCCTCGTCCATCCTGTTTCGCATTTCATACCCTATTGGCTCGTCATATTTTTTACCATCCTTTTCGTAAATAAAATCCACTAGCGGGTCGCCATCTTTGAGTTGTTCACCCGTTATAACTACATTTTTGCCATCATACGCAATCACCGTCAGCGTGTCGGCATATCTGGTTGTGTAGTGAATATCCTTTCTCGATGGCAATCTCTTGTGAATAGTGTATTCCGAGCAGGCGGGATGAAATTGCAGGGTAACATCATAATTGTTGCTGTCGTCACCATCATCATCAAAATATACTATGCCATCAAAATAGACCTCACCACCTGTGACGTAAGCACCATTCGATGCACATACTTGCCAATACTCCTGTTCTGCCAATATCGCCTCAATATTATCGGGAATCGGCACAGCCTCCAACCCTTTAACCCGCTTCAGCGACGATTTGTTTACGGGGAATGGGGAGCGCCTGATTGGCAAACCCTGCGCTACCGCACCACCTGCCGAGAGTGTCAGCAGGCAAGCGAACAAAAAGAGTATGCCGAGGAGGTGTTTCATTGTGTTGCTATTTTCTTAATTTTTCTCTTTTTCACTGCCATCAGCTCGGCTTTGCCGATGGGCTGTAATGTAAGATTTTTTGCTACTATCTGATTTTTCAACTCCTTATCCCTCTCAATTGCTAATTGGATATCATTACAGAAAATACTGTGATAATATTTATTGTACAACAAAATATACTCGTTCAGCTCCTTTTTTGTTGTTGGATAGCAAGCCCAGGAAGAAAATGCCGAGACGAGTTTTTTCCACTCATAGGTAAGCATTAACTTTTCTCCATCATAGGCTAAAACCGTAAACCCTCCAAAATATCGTTCAGTCGTATAGTAATATTGTTTAATATTGAGAGCACCATGCCATTCTTCAAAGATATGTACGAGACAATGCTCCCTATTTTCGTCAAACTCAAAAATCAATGTGTATAGTGTGTCGCCAAGGGGATAGTTGTAGCCCCAATTGTCCTCGTCGTCGAAATATAATCTATCAACATCCAAAACACCGTCACGGTAACGTACAGGCAATTCCATATAACCAAACCAATAGCGTTTGGAGAAAAGCAACTCTCTTATATCGTCATCACTTACCTCGCTCAATATATTCTCCCTCATTTGGTGGTATTCGTAATCTTGCTTGGCGTATTTTTGGTTAAATGGATATTTGGTTACTTTAATGCTGTTTTTTTTCTTTTGTATATCTACTACCTCCTCCTGCACCACCTCCTCCTGCGCCACCGCACCACCCGCCGAGAGTGTCAGCAGGCAAAGCGCCAAAAAGAGTATGCCGAGGAGGTGTTTCATTGTATTACGATTTTTTTTAATTTTTCTCTTTTTCACTGCCACCTCGAAGTCGATGGTGTAGTAGTTGCGTGCCACCTTACCTTCTTCCTTTTCGCACGCCACAGCTACCGCCAGCAGGGCAAAAAAGTAAATATTCGTTTCATAAAATGCCTCGTTTTGTTGTGTAAATTTAATACATTTTGGCGTGTAATCAAAAAAAAATGCGCCGAGCTAAATATTTCCTACATATTTTTGTAATTTTAAGGCATCTTTTGCGACTAATATATTGAACAAACTTTTTTTATTATGGATATACTGAAAATTGAGAACGTCACCAAGCGATACACGGGGCACACAGCCCTCGATGATGTGTCGCTCGCCGTACCCGAAGGCTCTATTTACGGTCTGCTGGGTCCCAATGGAGCGGGAAAGAGTACGCTTATAAGGGTTGTCAATCGCATCACGCTGCCCGACGCGGGACGTGTGCTGTTTCGTGGCAAACCCATCACCGACGAGGATATTTACAACATTGGCTACCTGCCCGAGGAGCGTGGTCTCTACAAGAAGATGAAGGTGGGTGAGCAGGCTATCTTCTTCGCACGCCTGAAGGGTCTTTCGCGCCGCGAGGCTGTGGCACGCCTGAAGCAATGGTTCATCCGCTTCGAGATTCAGGATTGGTGGAATCGTCCTGTCGAGGATTTGTCGAAGGGTATGGCGCAGAAGGTGCAGTTCATCACTACGGTGCTGCATCAGCCCAAGCTGCTGATTTTCGATGAGCCCTTCTCGGGCTTCGACCCCATCAATGCCAACATCCTCAAGCAGGAGATTATGCGTTTGCGCGACGAGGGAGCTACGGTCATCTTCTCGACCCACAATATGTCGAGCGTGGAGGAGATATGTGACCATATCACACTGATTAACAAGTCGCACAACATCCTCTCGGGCTCTACCGACGAGGTGCGCCGCCGCTTCGGCGAGAATCTCTTTGAGGTGGTCTATGGTGGCGAAAAGGCTACGCTTGTTGCGGAGCTGTCGTCGCTTGCCGAGGTGCTCGATGAGAGTGAGGTGGCTGACACCCCTTACCACTCGTTACGCATCCGCCTCAATGATGACTCTACTGTTCGTGAGTGCATCGCCCGCGCCAACTCCGCTGTCGAGTTGCGCTCATTCCGCGAGGTCATCCCAAGTATGAACGATATATTTATCCGTGCCGTTGAGGGCAAATTGTAAACCGAATTGATTATGAGTAAGATAGGAATAATCGTAGCTCGTGAGTTCAACGAGCGCGTACGCAAGAAGTCGTTTATCATTACCACCATCCTGATGCCTGTGCTTATGCTCGGTATGATGGCTGCGCCCACGCTGATGATGCTCTTTGCCAAGGGCGAGCAGAAGCAGCTTGTGGTGCTTGACGAGAGTGGTGTTATCGCCCCACAGCTTACAGGCGATGAGGAGATTCTCTTCACCCCTATGGATTGCGCCCTGGAGTCGGCGCGTGCCGATGAGTCTATCTTCGGCGTGCTGTGGATTGGTGCCGATATTGTCGAAAACCCCAACAATGTGAAGCTCTATACCAACTCCTCGTCGTCGATGTCGCTCGAGAGCAATATCTCGTCACAGATGGAACGAGTGATTGAGCAGGAACGCCTGAAACGATATGAGATAGAGAATTTGGAGCAGATTATCAAGGACGTGGAGGCGAATGTGACCCTCACCACCTACCGTAACGATATGCAGTCAGAGGGCGAGGACGAGGAGGCCACCTCGTCGAGCGTAGCCTACCTGCTGGGTCTGGTGCTGGGTATGATGCTTTATATGTTCCTGTTGATTTACGGCTCGATGGTTATGACCTCGGTTATCGAGGAGAAGGGCAGTCGCGTGCTGGATGTGCTGGTCTCAAGCGTGAAGCCTTTTGATTTGATGATGGGTAAGATTCTGGGCGTTGCATCGGTTGCCGTTACGCAGATTGCCATCTGGGCGGTGCTGGTGTGCGGCTTGAGCGCTGCCGTGCTGCCATCGCTTATGCCTGAGGATGTTATGCAGACTATCGAGGCTGTTGAGGCGGGTACTATGACTTCGGCGGAGGCTGGCATCGATGCCGATATGCTGTCGGCTGTGTCGCTCGCTACCGACCCTATGCGTCTGGTGATGATGTTCGTATGGCTGCTGCTGTTTTTGGTCGGCGGCTTCCTCTTCTACTCGGCAATGTTCGCTGCTGTGGGCTCTGCGGTGGACTCTGTGCAGGATGCCAACCAGCTGCAAACGCCTATCACGGTGCCAATTATCCTGGCACTTATCTTGGCTATGTCGGTCTTTAACGACCCCAGCTCGCCACTCGCCTTCTGGGGCTCTGTGATACCATTTACTTCGCCTGTTGTTATGATGGCGCGCATACCTTTCGGTATCCCGACGTGGGAGATTATCCTCTCGCTTGTGCTGCTCTACATCTCTGTTGCGGCTATGGCGTGGGTTGCAGGCAAGATTTACCGCGTGGGAGTCTTTATGCACGGCAAGAAACCATCCTTCAAGGAGCTTATGTCGTGGATTCGCCAATAATCCCCTCACCCCACCAACAAAAAATTGCGTAACCCTCGGGCTACGCAATTTTTTTGTTTGTATGGCTCTCTAATACAACTCGATATATTCGAACGTATTTCCTACAGCCTCAAGATAGCGGGCGAACATTGCTTGTGAGATGACAACTGTGGCGGTGTTGTCGTTGGGGTGGAACGAGAGTGAGGGGTAGTTCTTGAGGTTCTTGTCCAAGAACAGATGAACGTGGTGCTCCGTATCGTTTATCAACCCAAATGGCGACACCGAGCCTGGGCGCAGACCCAGGTATCGCTCCATACGTTGCTCCGAAGCAAACGAGAGCTTACCCTGCTTGAGGCTCTTCTCCAGGTCGTGGATAGCCATCGAGCGGTCGCAGTCGAAGCATACCAGATAATGGCGGTTGCCCTTATGGTTACGGAAGAAGAGGTTTTTGCAGTGCTTCGATCCATCATCGTGCCAATACTGCTGGGCTATCTCGATGGTGGGAGCCTCGGGGTGGGAGTAGGTGGTATATTCAATGCCGTGCTGCGCCAGAAAGTCAAAGACCTTCTGTTGGCGTGAGGTATCTTTCTCTGACATAGCGCTTTATCTTGATGCAGTTCCTATTACTCCAATCCTATCCTTCGCCCACTCGTCCTGCGCACGCAGTGTCTGCTCGACCACATCGCGCACAGCGCCGCAGCCGCCCTTGAACTCCGACACATAACGTGCTGCCTCAATAACCTCGCTACACGCATCGGCGGGGCAGACGGGGATGCCAACCATCTCCATACACTCCAAATCGGGGATATCGTCGCCCATATAGATTGTGTAGGCGGGGTCGATGCCGTACTCGCTGAAGAACTCCTCCATAGCCGCAATCTTATTCATACAACCCAGGTAAATCTTCGTCACGCCCAGCTTCTCCAGTCGGGCGCGCAGCAACGTGCCGTAGCCACCCGAGATGACGCACACCTTATATCCTCGCCTTATGGCATAGGCTATGGCGTAGCCATCCTTGGCATTGTACTTACGAATGAAATCTGTGCCGCCCTCGATAGGCATAATGCCGCCATCGGTCATCACGCCATCCACATCGAAGATGAAGGCACGGGTCTTTGCTATATCTTCCTTGAAGTTTGCCATATATAGTCATTTAGTAGTTTGTAGATTTCTCTCTGCTGCTGGTCATCCAGCATTGCCTGATGGCGCTCGGCAACAGCCTTGTCGCCCCTCACGGCAGGTCCTGTCTGCACCTGACGTGGGTGTGTCGCCTCGGCGGCCTTCTGCGCGGTCTCCAATATGAGTGGGCGCAACACATCGAAGGGGAGTCCCTCGCGCTGCTCAATCCTATCGGCTGCCATACTATACAACGAATTGACGAAATTGCAAGCCAATACACCCGAGAGGTGTATCTCGCGGCGGCGCGATGAAGAGGCGTGATAAACCTTGCCACTCAAGGCGTGAGCAAGCTCCTCGATGCGCTGCTCAACGTCGAGGTTACATCCCTCGATAAACAGGGGTACATCGGAAAACTCTACACGACGACCCTTGGTGAAGGTCTGGAAGGGGTAGAGTACGCCACGCTGACCCTCGCCCAGGGCATCCATCTCTACGCTGCCCGCCGTATGTACAACGATAGAGTCGCTGGGGCGGCTAAGCTGTGCAGCCACCTCCGCCACAGCACGGTCACTCACGGCAATGATGTAGAAGTCCGCCTCGGCAGCCTCCTCAAAAGATGTTGTATATTCGGTGTTGGCGAGCGCAGCAATCTCGGCAGCACGCTCCTCGTTGCGCGCCACCACCTGAAGCAACTCCAGCGACCAACTCTCGGCAACGCCCAGAGCCACCGCTTCGGCAACGTTGCCGCTACCCACCACTACCACGCTTGGTGTTTGGTTTTTACTCATTATCAATAAGTTCTACGATTGTTTTATTCCACTCATCAGCGGCTGCCACGCCCTTAATCCTATCGACCACCTCGGCAGCCAGCACTGCATCGGGAGCAGTGGAGATATTCTCCTCCTTTCCCTGCTCGGCATAGTTCTCGACCATAGCCAGCACATCGCACACACGCATACGCGTAACATCCCTCGCAGGGGCATACGCCACATCGTAGGACTCCTCATCGCACTTGACCTCGTTGATGACCTCGGCAGCGACAAGCATAGCGATGAGCTTGCTCACAATACGCGAAGGGATACCCAGCGCCTCCCTGACAGCCGTCAGCGGCATAGCTCCCTCGCCACGCACAAACGAGCGTGAGAGAAGGCAGACGATAGCAACCAGCAGCTTCTGCGTGTTGTCGTGGCTAATCATCGGCAACTCGCGCTCCTCGTCAAAGCGTTTCTCATTCTGCAACGCAAACGATATCTCGCAACCCATAAGTAATATTCTCCACGAGTTCTGCATCCACAAAAGGAACAGAGGCAACGCTGCAAAACTACCATAGATGGCACTGTAAGAGGTCATCCACTTCATCAGAAAGACGAACAACGCCTGAAAGAGGAAGAAGCCCGTGCCAGCAAAGACACCCGACATCACAGCCGCGCGCAGCTTGACCTTGGTGTTGGGCAGCACCAGATAGATGAGCGTGAACATAGCCCACACCAGCACCAGCGAGAAGAACTTTGACGCCACCTTGAGCCACAGCGTATCCTCAAGACCCAGCATCTCGCGCGTGTAGGCTCCTGCCGACGTGGCGACAATCCAGAGCAGCGGCGCGAGGATGACAACGGTGATGTAGTCGCTATATTTACGCACAAGGTTGCGGGTCGATTTTACCTCCCATATCTTGTTGAAGTTAGCCTCGATAGACTCAAACAGGCTCAACACCGCCCATAGCAGTGTAAACAAACTTATCGTTGCCATCAGACCGCCATTGGTGCGTGCCAGCGTGTTGTTGGCAAACGACACCATATAATCGACCACCTCGGGCATCTGTGGCAAGAGCGAGTAGAGGTTCTGCACCAGACTCTCCGCCAGACCGAAGCCCTTGACAACGGCAAAAGCCAATGCCAAAACGGGGACAATAGAGACCAGGGTGTAGAAGGTCAATGCCGCACCCATATCCATTGTGCCGTGAGTCAAAAGACCCTCCAGCGTGTATATCACCAGCTTGAGAGGTCGTGCCGTCCACTTCAGCCCAGGAATATTTGCGATCGCTGCAATCCAGTCATAGAGAAATTTCAGTGGCTTGTTCATAGTTGTAAATAGATTATTCTTAATAATTTATAGGCTTCCGATAAATATAAGTAGTATAATCCTTCTTCTCCACCGCCCACTCATCGTTCTTAAAACTTTCAACAAGTTGGAATCCATTATGGTCGTAATAGCCGTGATTACAAGACGAGTCTGTCCATAAATATAGGTTCTCATAACCTTGGGCGTGAGCCAATGTCTCAACTTTAGCCACAAGTCGTTTCCCGCAACCCGACACCGAAGAGATGAAAAACGAAAGATACAAATCCTTATCAGCTCTCATTTTGCTATAAACCTTCGGACTTGTTGAGCCAAAATACTCTCGTAAGGCAAGAGCCTCTTCGCGTTGATGTTCATTGAATGTGGGTAAGAGAGTGTCAAGCCAATCGTTGTAACCATTCTTTTGCGAGATATTTCCTGCCAAAATACATCCTACCATCTTTCCGCAGTCTGTAATTTTAAAAGCATAAGGCTCGCCATACCATCCGTAACGAATTATATATTCACACATCAATAATCCAAATCTTTCACCCTGACCATTTGATGCGTGTCCCACACCCCACACAGGATAAGCCAGCTCAACAGCGTCTTGTATATCGGCTTCAGTAAATTTTTCAATTTTCATATTCCCCACTTTACATAATGTCCCTAGTTCTTCATTCTGTATGCTCGCTGCACGCCCTTCACACGCTGGATGGAGTGTATGAGCATATCCACTACGGCGGCACTTGGCACCTCGACACTCACCGTGCCTGCGGCGGTACCGTCGCCGCGCGATGAGAAGTTCAGACCACGAATGTTGAGCTTCAGCTCGCGCGTGATGACCTCGGTAATCTGGTTTGCCACGCCAGGGATGTCGTGCGCCACAACACCTATTGTCGCGCGGAACGAGCCATCGGCATTGCTGCGCCACTGCGCCTCCATAATGCGATAGGGATACTGCTCCTTCAGGCGCATTGCATTGGGGCAGTCGGTGCGGTGGATGGTGATGCCCGATGCCACCGTCACAAAGCCGAAGATGGCATCGCCCTTGATAGGGTTGCAGCACTTCGCCAGCTTATACTCTATGTTGTTAATCTTATCGTCAATAACGAGTGCATCGGTCGAGCGACGTGGCTGAGCGTCAATAAGTTTGCTCTCCTCCTTGCGCTTGTCTGCCTCGGCTGCGGCGGCTCTGCGCTCCTCGTCGGCCTGACCCGAGAGCCAGCGTGTGAGTATCTCTTTGATGGAGATGAAGTCAATCTTCTGCAACGCAATCATCGAGTGCAACTCGCGACCCGTGCGTACCTTCAGCGTTCGACACAAGTATGCCACCACCTCATCTATCGGAGTGTTTATCTTCCAATTCTTGAGCTTGCGCTCCAGCTCCTCACGACCCATACGGGCGTGCTTGAGCTGCTCCTCGCGGATGTATGACTTGATGCGTGAGCGCGCCTTCGATGTCACGCAGAACGAGAGCCAATCTGCCTTGGGTGTCTGATTCTTCTGTGTCATCACCTCCACGATGTCGCCATTACGCAATACCTCGCGGATAGGCACAGCGCGGTTATTGACCTTACCGCCCGTGCAGGTTGAGCCGAGGTTGGTGTGGATGTCAAAGGCAAAGTCCAATACGGTAGCGCCCTCGGGCAACTTGCGGATATCGCCATTGGGCGTAAAGACGAATATCTCGCCCGATGTAGGCTTGGCATCGAAGCGTTGCGTGAGCGAATGAGTGGTCTCCTCCAGCGCCTCGCGCAGACGACTGAGCCACTGCTCCGAGGTCTGTCCGCCCTGATTTACACCCTTGTAACGCCAGTGTGCGGCGATACCTCGCTCCGCCACAGCATCCATACGCTCGGTGCGTATCTGTATCTCGACCCAGCGACCTCCGCCTGCCGAGACGGTGGTGTGCAACGACTCATAACCATTCTTCTTGGGGATGGTCACCCAATCGCGCATACGCTTGGGATTGGGCGTGTAGCAGTCGCTCACAACCGAATAGACAGTCCAGCAGAGCTGCTTCTCCAGCTCGGGAGGGCAGTCGATGATGATACGCAGGGCGAAGATGTCGTAAACACCCTCAAAGCCGACGTTCTGCTTACGCATCTTGTTCCAGATGGAATAGACCGACTTGGTGCGGCTCTTGATATGGTAGTGGAGGTTTGCCACGCCCTTGAGCTTCTCCTCGATAGGCTGCAGGAAGCGCGCGATGAAGGTCTGTCGCTCGCTCTCGGTCTCCTCCAGTCGGCGGCAGATATATTCGTAGTCCTTGTTTTCGAGCCACTTCAGCGCCAAATCCTCCAGCTCGCTCTTCAGCGCATAAAGACCCAGTTTGTGGGCAATCTGTGCGTAGAGGTTGAGACTCTCCCAGCTCTTCTTACGTCGCTTCTCGGGAGGAAATATCTGCAAGTTGCGCATAACCTCCAGACGGTCAGCAAGTTTGATGAGTATGACGCGAGGGTCCTCCGAGTAGCTGACAATCATATCGCGGAAATCATCCGCCTGCTCCTTCGACACCTTCAGCTTGATGTTCGAAATCTTACACAGACCCACGATGATACCCAGCACAGGCTCACCGAACTCCGTGCGGATTGTGCGCGAGAGGGCATCCACCTCCTCGGGACGCTCCTTGCTCACTATGCGCATAATATCGTGCAGGATGGCTGCTACGGTCGAGTTTCTGCCGAGCCCAATCTCTTTGGCTACAATCTCCGCCACCGCCACATCGTGGTCAAACAGCGGCGTGCCGTCATAGCGGTTATATCCTCTCATACGCTCCTCGGCAAAGATAAGTGCCTTATCCACGCACTCTTGCGTAGCGATTGAGAAGGTAGCTGCAACAGCGTTACGCAGCGAACTGTATTTCTTTAACACATCATTCATAACTACCTCACTAATTATGGTTTACGAACAATATATAGCTTCTCATCGGGCAGGGCATACAACGCCTGCTCCTTCTCCGAGAATTGATTTTTGTAATCTATGACATACACCTCAAAGCCCGCCTCGCGCAGACGCTCGGCATAGTCACGTCCGTAGATACGGCGGTGGTCGTACTGACCGAATATGCGGGTGCGCTCCTTCTCATCGGTGATGCTGTCGTCCTCGAATGTTGTGGCACGGCTCTCGTCAATGGGCGAGAGTATCACGCCCCAGCCTCCCGCGCGCAGTATGCGGCATAGCTCGCGCATTGCCCGACGGTCATCCTCCACGTGCTCCATAATGTGGTTGGCGATGACCACATCAAACGACCCATCCTCCAAAGGAATCTGCTGCACATCGAAGTGTATATCTGCCAATGGGCTCTCCAAATCGGCTGTCACATAACGCTCGGGCGAGGAGTGATACATCTTGCGAAGCTTGCCACGCAACGCCACCTCGGGGGCTATATGCAACAATCGGGGCAACGCCACCGCACCACGACCCAAATCGCTCTCGCGCAACAACCACAGCCACAGCAGACGGTGACGCTCCAGCGCCAGACAGTTGGGGCAAAGGGCATTTTCGCGCTGCTCCACATAGCCGTAGGGGAGGAACTTGCGTCTGCGACATCCGCACACGGGACACTCCTTGCCACGCCCCACATACAGCAGCCCCACCACAGGCACCGCCCACCCCGCAATGCACTGCAACACAGGTCGCGGAATAGTATTCAGGATATATTTTATCAGTCGTTTCATTCTTACTCCTCATTCTCCTCTGCATGCTCCTTTACCGATGCCTCGACGTCGAGCAGCTGCGCCTTGCAGCGCTCAATAAGTTCCGAGGCGCGCTTGAGCTCCGCAGCGAGCGTATCCACCTCGGTCTGTTCGTTACGCAGGCGTGAGATTATCTGCTCAATCTCGCGTATCGCCTCGCTGTATGTTAATTCCTTGTTTTCCATATAGTTATTGCTCTATTCTTGCCTTTATCGTACCATCTGCCAGCTCCACCTCGATGGGCGCACCCGCCTCGGCATCGCCTACCCTTTTTATCACCTTGCCGCCACTACGCACTACCGCAAATCCCAGCTCCATAATGCGCTTGGGTGAGAGTGCCTCCACGCTGCGTTGCATAACCTCAAGGCGTGATTTCTCGCGCTCCAGACGACGCTCGACGAGCGAAAAAAGCTGCTCGCGCATAAGCTCCAGTCGTGCCTCGGCACGCTGACAATATGTCGCCGCCTGCAACTTTATCTCTGCCGACAAACGCTCCAGACGCAGCTCCTCGCGCTTGGTCATCGCCGTTGCTAACGTCTTGAGCTGCACCGACATATCTTCAAGCCACCCCTCGATGCGTGCCATACGGTCGGTGAGCCACGCCGCAACGGCTGTGGGGGTCTTTAGAGGCGTATGTGCCACCATATCCGCCACGCTGGTGTCCTTGTCGTGACCTATGCCTGTCAGCACGGGTAGCGGAAATTGTGCCACGTAGGAGCATAGGCGATAGGAGTTGAAGCAGCTCAAATCGCTCGCCGAGCCGCCACCACGAATCACTACAACGGCATCATATAACTCCTGCTTCAGCGCCACCTCCTCCAATGCCGCACAGATAGACTCTTCGGCTGCATTGCCTTGAACCACAGCGTCATATAGGTCGCAACGAAAGGCGTAGCCACCCTCGCGTAGCTCGTTCATAAAGTCGCGATAGCCTGCCGCCGCCGCACTCGACACCACCGCAATGCGCTGCACAAGGTAGGGCATCGGCAGTTCGCGGTTCATATCCCACACACCATCCGCTTTGAGCTGTGAGATGGTGAGCTGTTTCTGTCGCTCCACCTCGCCCAGGGTGTAGCTGGGGTCGATGTCGGAAATCTGCAACGACAAACCGTAAAGCTCGTGATATGAGACCATTACACGCGCCAGAATCTTCATTCCCGCTTGCAGGTCGGAGCCTGTCTGCTGACGGAAATATGGGGAAATCATCGCCCACTGACTGCGCCAGATGACCGCCCTCGCCTGCGCTGTGGGGGTCGAGTTTGCGCCACGCTTGGGCTCGCTCTTCTCAACGAGCTCCATATAACAGTGCCCCGAATAATTGACCTTCAGCTCCGCCACCTCTGCCACCACCCACACAGGCAACGGCAACGCCCCCTCAACAGCCGACTTAATCTGCTGCTGAAGCTGCTTCAGGGTGATATGTTGCACTTGCTGTGGCATAACATTTATTCTAATCTACAAATATATGAAATATTTGTTACATATAAAAAGTTTAAACCCAAAAGCACCATAAAACCATATATAATTGACAATAATTGAAAAAGTATTTATCTTTGTACAATTATATGCAAAAAGCGATGTCTTTATGAGTAGTATGAAGAAAGAAATCACCTTAATCAATGATTATCAGGATGGAATATATTCCACATTTGCTAAAGAGATAAAAATTGGATTGTCTTTGAGAGATATATCCGTACAAACAGCTGGGGAAAATTATTATAGTGGAATGGTTTGGGGTGGTGACTTTAAGTCTTCAGATATATTGATGTTATTACATAGCAAGCTATCAAGCTGTAGCGGTGAAATTCAAAGTATTGTCAAACGGGCGAAAGACAATAAAAAAAAGTTGATAATTGTGACTCTTGACGACACTCCACTAAGGGGTGTTTGGGAATTGATATTTACTGATTATAAGCAATATCAAATTATTAAATATAATGGAGCAAATCCAAATGAGACTATTTTTGAGATAGAAGAAAGTATAAATAAGATAGACAATAGAGAAGAGATAAAAGAAAATATTAATAAGACAAACGACAGAGTAATAAAGAAAATAGAGATTGATCTAGTCAGATTTTTATCAGTAATAGGGCTTATTCTTTGTACTCTTGGTATACTTGTAGCTATACTTGCAGAATTCGACATAATTTCTAAGAGTTCTGCAATAACTATAATGCCAATTTTGGTATTTGTAGCTTTTTTATGTAGTTACAAAATTAAGAATCATACGTTTAATACGCTGCAAATGCAAATGCAGACGTCAAGGGAATCAGACAAAGTACAGCCAACTTTAGCCGACAATAAGAAGATTGAGTACAAGTGTTTTATTGCAGGAGCAACTACAATCACCGAGGAGAGAGATGCTGTAAGAGCAAGCCTTTCTCAAGTAGAGAATAGATGGGGGTCTTTAGATATAATGCTTTCTTCCTTTACCTTTGAAGATTTCGACAACAATCATCAGCAGCAGATGCGCTACGATGAATTTATCCAAAATGAAGCGGATTGTGTCATTGTAATTATTACAGATGATATTGGTCCAAAGACAATTGGCGAATATCGTCTGGCTGTTAGCACCTTGCAAAAGACAAAAAAGCGACCAAAGGTTGTGGTATATGCTGACGAAAAATCAAAGAATGACCAAGATGTTGTAGAGTTCAAAAAAGAGGTCGAGAACAACAAAACATACTGGGTTTCATACACCTCTTTGAACGAACTTAAGGAGAAGATTCAGAACGAGATGACAAAGCAACTTTTGCCAATTGTTCAAGAAATAATAAAGAAGAGCTAAATCACTACAAAAACAGTAACAACAAAAAAGGGTTGCCCGTGTGGACAACCCTTTGTTATTGTGTAGTGGCACAACTTATGCCAACTCGCTCTCCTTCAGGCGCTCGGCGTTCTCGGCTACGATCAGGTGATCGATGCAGTCCTGAATGTCGCCATCCATAAATGCCGAGAGGTTGTAGATGGTGTAGTTGATACGGTGGTCGGTGATACGTCCCTGTGGGTAGTTGTAGGTACGAATCTTCGCCGAACGGTCGCCCGTCGAAACCATCGTCTTACGCTTCGATGCAATCTCGTCCAAATACTTTGAGTACTCAAGGTTGAACACACGCGTACGCAACTCCTCGAAGGCCTTGTCGAAGTTCTTGAGCTGTGATTTCTGGTCCTGACACTGCACAACGATACCCGTAGGGATGTGTGTCAGACGGATAGCCGAGTAGGTTGTATTAACCGACTGACCTCCAGGACCCGATGCACAGAATATATCCTTGCGGATGTCGTTCATCGAGATCTCCACATCAAACTCCTCCGCCTCGGGCAATACCGCTACCGACGCTGCCGAGGTGTGTACACGACCCTGTGTCTCGGTCTGTGGCACACGCTGCACACGGTGCACACCCGACTCATACTTCAGCGTACCATAGACGCTCTGACCTGTCACCTTCAGCACAACCTCCTTGTAGCCGCCCGCAGCACCGTCAGAGAATGATGTAATCTCATAACGCCAGCCCTTCGACTCGATATACTTGGTGTACATTCTTAAGAGGTCGCCCGCGAAGATAGCCGCCTCGTCGCCACCTGTACCGCCACGAATCTCAAGGATTGCGTTCTTGTCATCCTGTGGGTCCTTGGGGATAAGCAGGAGCTTAATCTCCTCCTCCATCTTCTCCAGCGCAGGCTCCAGCTCGGCAATCTCCATACGCGCCATCTCACGCATCTCCTCGTCCTTGTCGTTAGCCAGCACATCCTTCGCCTCGGCAAGGTTTGCCAGGGCTGTGCGGTAACGCTCCGATGTCTCGATGATAGGCTCCAGCTCCTTGTACTCCTTGGTAAGTTGCACAAACTGCTTCACATCGGCAATCACTTCGGGGTCTGTGAGCTTCTGACCAGTCTCCTCATACTTGAGCTTCAGACCGTCAAGACGCAATAGTATTGAATTATCTGCCATAAAAGTTCAAATTTTTCGCAAAGATACGATATTATAATTCAAAATTCAAAATTACGAGGAATAAATCCTCGTTTCCTCCTCGCTCACTCGGCAGAGTGCAAATAAATTCGCCCTCTGCTCTCGCTCTTATAAAGCGGTTAAGCCTCCAATATGAACTAATCTTTCTTCAACAAAAAAAACACCACGCCACTACTCAGCGTAATGACGTGGTGATAATTCCAATTCTGAATTCTTAATTTTAATCCACCGCAAGGGTGGCTTTTCACCGCCTCGGCTCGGCATAATGTGCAAGCACTTTCTGCTCTCGCCTTAATGGCGGCGTTGAATTTCCCTGATTACCGCTTGCATCTCGGGGTATTGACGTTCCATACTCTGCAGGAGCTTGTATTGTGCGCGGGTGCGGACAAGATTGTGGTAGGGGTAGGCAATCCTGTAGTACTTGTCGCCGTCGATGTAGTCCATCAAAAAGCGCAACACCTGCTCGAAAGTAATATATCGACCCGCAAATGCCAGCCACTCCAGCTCGCTCTCGCTCATCGTTTCAAGCTGCTCCGAGAGGTAGCCCTCGGCATAGGCGCGGAACATATCGAGGCTCATCTCGACATTCTCCAGACACTTTTCATCCTCGGCACCTGTGTTGGTGTAGGAGCGAATGGCATCGCCAAAGTCGTTGAGCGATGTGGAACTCATCACCGTATCAAGGTCGATGGCACACAACACCTTGCCCGTAGGCTTGTCGAAGAGTATGTTGCTGATTTTAGTGTCGTTATGTGTGACGTGAGTTGGTATTGTGCCGTTCTCCACCAGCGACCAGAAGTCGAGCATCTCCTTGCGGCGGCTCTCCACCCAACCAATCTCCTCCTTCAGCTCCTTAACTCTGCCCACAGGGTCGGCTGCGATGGTGGCATCCCACTGCTCAAAACGCCAGCGGATGTTATGGAAGCCCTTGATTGTCTCATTCAGCGGCTTGTCGAAGTCCGAGAGCAGAGCCTGGAAACGTCCTATGCCCACGCCGCCCTGATATGCAAGTTCGGGTTTGTCGGCACGGTCGTAGGTGGCTGTGTCGGGGATAAATACGCACACCGCCCAATAGTTCTCGCCATCCTGCACATAGAGCTTGCCATCCTTGGCGGGGACGACAGTCAGTGTCTCGCGCATAGGGTCGGCAACCTTCTTTTTGATATGCTCCGTCACGGCAAGGATGTTGTCCATCATACCTGGCACGTCAGGAAATACGATGTGGTTCTTGCGCTGAAGAATGTAATTGGGCGCGTCGCCCTCGGTCTTAACAACATAGGTGTCGTTGATAAAGCCCTCGCCCAGAGCGTTGATTGATGCAATCTTGCCCTCGATGGCAAACTGCTCGGCTATTGATAAAAGTTTTTCGTTCATATTGTGTTGTTGGTTTTTTCTGGAGGATCCCCATCGCTTTGCTACGCAAGTCGGGGGATGACGTAATTATTATATTTTGAATTTTAAATTTTGAATTTTGAATTCTCCCCTGTATTATGCTAAAATTACCTCGCCGAAAAATTCGGGGCAGTGGAAGTTGGGCTCTGGTTTGTCGATTGGGCTCCAGCTCAGGAAGTGGGGGCGGTCGCACTTGTCGCCGCACTTGTAGAAGTTACATCGCAGGCTGCGAGGTGCGCTCTCAAGACCCAGCAGTGAGAATGGGATAACCTCCACCATCCACCACTTCTGCCCTGCGCCACGCGAGTCGATGGGGGCTCGCTGGAGCGAGCCGAAGTGACGTATCTTACTCATCTGCTCTGCGTTGAATAAGGTCGCTTCGGTGCGTGACTGACGATGTGCCGCGAGCATTGTGCCGATGCAGTTTACCTCGAAATTGAAGTATCCCTCTGCGGCTGGGCTCTCCACGAAGAACTCCACGCAGCTATCCTCCCACACATTCTCCTCGCCCGACATCGCCACCGCACGCAGATGCTCCTCCTCGACCTCGAACATCACAGCCAGAGCATCGTCGGAGTGAGCTATGCGGAAGGTAACCTTCGGAGCATAGGGGTACTCCGCCCAATTCACACACGCCACCGAGTGGCTCTCCACACGATCGAGCATAACAAGGCGTATTTCGTCGTTGCGGAACTGCTCGATTTTGCGGATGAAGCGAGCCTCAATCCTCTTTGCGGTGTGTGCCGCAAGGTCTGTTGATGTTTTCATTTTAGGCGAAGTTTTGTGGTTTTGGTGGTTGTGTTTGCTGTGTGTTATTCTTTTAACAGCAAATATCATTCAAAATTACAAAACAAAAATGAAAAAATCAATAGAGGGAAAGATTTTTTATTCTTTTGAGACTGCGAAAAGGTTAAAATGATGGTTAAAAGAGCTTGAATTTGCAGCCCACCTGAAACCACGCCTGCTCGGAACTTGGATTGACCATAAACTGCGTATAGACGGGTAGCTGAAAACGCTCCGAGAAGGGGATGTCGTAGGTTGCCTTAAGCGAGAGCATATTGACGTGGAAGCCATCGGAGTTATCGTCATAACGCGATGTGTAGTAGGGTACTACGCCTACGATAGCGGAAAAATTGATGTGCGAGATACGAAACGGAACGGTCGCCAGAAAGTAGGAGCTGTATGAGCGCTCGCCCTTGTGGTTAAGTCCGTCGTGACCGAAGATGGTGGTTGTCCATTCGGTAGTGAAATATTTCCAATCGTAGAGGATGACCGCCTCCACGCCGTGTGAGGCGTGACCTATGCTGCCAAATGAGAAGAAACCGTCGCCGCGCGCATTGGTATAGACATCCTTCAGCGCGATGTTGAGGCGAGGCGTGAGCTGATACTTTAGCAGTATATCAATCTCATACTTCTCGGGTGTCTCATCGGCGGGAGGCGTGAGTTGCGCGTTACCCCACGCAAAGAGGTTGAAGCCCTTCCAGCGGAAGCCCGCCACAGGCTGTATGCTCACTCCAGCCAGACGCTGACCGCGCCAGATGTATATGTTCGTGAGGTCGGTTGTGAGGTATGGCTGCACCTTATCCTGCGCCGAGGCTACTGTCGCCATGAGCAACATTATTGAGGTTATTATTATGCGAATTTGTCTCATTTATTTAGTTGTTTTCTGGTTTTTGTTTCGGTTGTTTCGGCAAATAATTATCAAATTTAGGAAATTTTCGCCATTTGACAAAAATAAAAGATGAAAGATGAAAGATGAAAGAGCAAAGAGAATACCCCTCCGCCCGTTGGGCACCTCCCCTATATTAGGGGAGGAGTTTGATAAAAACATATCTTCGGGGGTAGGGGCGGGAGCGCATTTTATGCGCTATACCCCCGAAGATACAGGCTGAAGCCTGTTTTATTATTTTTCAGCGACGATACACATGCGTCAGCCCTATCTTTCCTCTTTCCTCTTTGCTCTTTGCTCTTTGCTCTTCCTTCGCTTGTCTTAATCTCAAAAACCCTATTATCCCCTCAAACTCATAATTTTGAATTCTTAATTTTGAATTTTGAATTATTATTATGTATCTTTGCGTAACAAAAACCTAATTTATTATGAAAGAGATGGTATTAGTATCTGGTGGTGCGGGTTATATCGGTTCTCACACCGCTGTGGAGTTGATAAACGCAGGCTACGATGTTGTTGTTGCCGACAACCTCTCAAACTCTGATATGAGTGGCGTTGAGGGTGTACGCAAAATCACGGGCGTAGATGTGCCTTTTGTCAATGTTGATTGCTGCGATAAGGAGGCTTTCCGCAAGGTCTTCAAGCAGTATAACTTCGGCTCTGTTATCCACTTTGCAGCCTATAAGGCTGTGGGCGAGTCGGTTATTGACCCTATGAAGTACTACCGCAACAACCTCACATCGTTTATGAATGTGGTTGAGTTGATGCGCGAGGAGGGACGTCCAAACATCGTATTCTCTTCATCTGCAACCGTTTACGGCGAGGCTGACGAGTTGCCTGTTACAGAGCTCACACCTCGCAAGCCTGCTACATCGGCTTACGGTAACACCAAGCAGATGTGTGAGGATATCTTGCGTGACTCGGTGAATGCTTACGAGGGCTTGAAGGGTATCTCACTTCGTTACTTCAACCCAATCGGTGCCCACCCAACAGCTCTCATCGGCGAGCTCCCACGTGGTGTGCCACAGAACTTGGTGCCATTCATCACACAGACTGCCGCTGGCGTTAGAGAGTGCTTGAGCGTCTTTGGTGATGACTATCCAACACCCGATGGCTCTTGCTTGCGCGACTATATCGACGTAGTTGATTTGGCAAAGGCTCACGTTGTTGCCATCACTCGTATGATTGAGGATAAGAACAAGACAAAGTACGAGGTCTTCAATATCGGTACAGGTAACGCAACATCGGTATTGGAGCTTGTAAACAGCTTTGAGCGCGTTAATGAGTTGAAACTCAACTACAAGGTTGCTCCACGCCGTCCAGGTGATGTTGTCTCTATCTGGGCTGACACCACATTGGCAAACGAGGAGCTGGGCTGGAAGGCAGAGCGTTCGTTGGACGACACATTGCAGTCAGCTTGGGCTTGGGAGAAGAATGTGCGCGGCATTAAATAGGGCGCAGACAATAAAGAGAAGAAATTAGCGTTATGACTATGCACGGGTTACGCGAGTGACCCGTGCAAGTTTGCTAAATAACAACGATAGATGAAACGAGTATTGATACTTATGGTATTGGTGTTGCTCGCTGTGGGAGATGCTGCGGCGCAGAAATACTATATACCCCGATTTAAGAAGACCAAGATTGAGCGCGACTACGAGCTTGAGAATATGAAGCACAAGGTAGCCATCAATATGGGAGGTAGTTACAACATCTGTATGGGTATGCAGAATGTTATCAAGTATGGCGAGCGAGGCGACAAGACAAGCTACAACGAGAGTATGTCGGTATCGGGCGGCAGCTTCTATTTGGGTGCTGGCTACCGCTTTACAGAGAATTTTATCGCAGGCTTGGAGGCGGGCTTCCAGCTTCAGGATAACGATAACTCCATTCCGTTGTACCTCTCGATGAAGTACTACTATGGCAAGGCGGTGCAGAAGAAGCGTTACCGCTGGTTCAACTACCTCAATGCGGGTCCACAGTTCTACATCGGCAGCAGTTCGAAGACTGTCGGTGGTCTGCTGGCTGCAGGTGGTGGTCTGCGCGTGTTGGCGGGTCGTACGATGAAGATGGACTTCTATATGGGCTATCAGCTGAATATGCGTAACTGCTTGCCATCGGATTTTGGTCAGCACGATATCCCCGCATCGGATATTAAGTATCGTCAGTTCTCGCACCTTATCCAGGTCGGTGTGAATATCCCTTTGTGGTAAATATACTTGCTGCTGTCTAACAAGGTGATTTTGGTGTCAGGCTCGCTCTCCAATTCCTCACATACGCCAAAGTATGCTGCGGATTGTCGAGTTTCGCCTTCCTAAAAATCCCTCTTGTTATACAACACCAAATTAAAATGGTTGTCGTGGCTTTTATTGTCGGGCAACCATTTTTTATTTCGGCAAAGTTAAGTTTTTCATAATTTTCTTCTCTGAATAGTGATGGCAAGCCGTAAACTCCTCCTAAATGTCTGATTTTTTGCGATAAAAGGAGATAATTTTGAATTTTCAATTTTACCCCACCGCAAGGGTGGTGTTTCGCTGCTACGCTCGGCAAAAGGAAAATAAATTTTCCTATGCATTCGCTTAAACGCAGCGTTGAATTTTGTAATTTAATTTTTATTAGGTATCTTTGCCCCCGATTTCAGGCATGATGGGACTTGACGATGAGTGTTTTAGTCAAGTTGAGTAGTGCCGCAGGTAATAACATTAAACAAAACAAAACAAATGAAAACACTTTCAATCAACGCTACAAAGCGTACCGAGTATGGTAAGAAGGTAGCCAAGGCTATCCGTCGCGAGGGTCAGATTCCTTGCGTTATCTATGGTGGTGGTGAGGAGATCGCATTCTCTGTTGATGCAAAGGAGGTAAAGCCTTTGATCTACACTCCAAACTCTTATGTTGTTGAGATTAACATCGACGGTAAGGTTGAGACAGCCGTTATGCGCGAGGTTCAGTTCCACCCAGTTCGTGAGCAGATTCTCCACATCGACTTCTACCGTGTTCAGGAGGGTAAGCCAGTAGCTATCGCTATTCCAGTTCGTTTGTCAGGTAACGCTGAGGGTGTTAAGATCGGTGGTAAGTTGGCTTTGTCTGCTCGTAAGCTCGTTGTTAAGGCTATGGTAGATCAGTTGCCAGATGAGATCGTAGTTGACGTAACACCTTTGAAGGTTGGTCAGACTATCTTCGTAGGCGATCTTAAGTTCGAGAACCTCACATTCGTTACTCCTGCAACAACAGCCGTTTGTGCCGTACGTGTAACTCGTGCTACTCGTTCAGCAGGTGCGCAGCAGTAATCGTTAGGAGAGAATGAAATACCTCGTTGTAGGATTGGGTAACATTGGCGCCGAGTACGCCAACACCCGTCACAACATAGGTTTCAAAGTGTTGGATGCCTTGGCTGAGGCATCCAACGTCTCTTTTATGGCGGGACGTTATGGCTCAACAGCAACGGTGCGCCACAAGGGACGACAAATCATTCTGTTGAAACCTTCGACATATATGAATCTCTCGGGTAAGGCTGTGCGCTATTGGATGGAGCAGGAGAAGGTGCCCATCGAGAAGGTGCTTATTATCTCCGACGACATAGCCCTGCCATTTGGTCAGCTGCGTATGCGTAAGAAGGGCAGCGCGGGCGGTCACAATGGACTGAAGAATATCTCGGAGCTGTTGGGCCGCGAGGACTACGCCCGTATGCGCTTTGGCGTGGGTGGTGACTTCGCTCGCGGTCATCAGGTCGATTATGTGCTTGGCGAGTGGAGCGACGAGGAGCAGAAGGCTATGCCCGACAGGCTGAAGGTCTTTGGCGATGCCATCCTCTCGTTTGCCTGCGTCGGCGCAGATATGACGATGAATACATACAATAAAAAATAAGGTATCAAACGATACCTTATTTTTTTGTAAATCAAAAGAGGATTTTTTAATACCTCTCAATAAACTCCGTTACCATCTTGAATAGTGGCTCGTAGCTGTCGAAGATAGCGTTCTGCCAGGTGTCGTAGATGGTGTGGTAGTATTTGAATGCGTCACCGCCCTCATTCTCGAGGAAGATGCAGGGCACGCCGCGCTGCGCGAAGGGGTAGTGGTCGCTGTTACCCGCCAAAGGTGCGCGGTTAAGACTCTTGAAGTATCCCTTCTCCGAGTTTATCTTCTCAAACAACTCATATCCACGCATACCCTCGTCACTCACCTCGCAATACTGCACGGGGTTGTTGTCGCCAATCATATCGAGGTTGAAGAGGTAACGTATCTGCTCCAATGGCACGATGGGGTGCGCTGCATACCACTCCGAGCCACGCAGGTAGGCATCCTCGCCCGAAAAGGCGATGAAGTAGATGTCATACTCTGGCTTGTGCTTGGCATAGTGTGCCGCGAGAGTCACGATAGCTGCTGTGCCCGATGCGTTGTCGTGCGCGCCAGCATAAAACACCTTCTTGCCCAGATTGCCCAGGTGGTCGTAGTGGGCTGTGAAGACATAGCACTTGTCGTGACGCTTGCCCTCGACCTTGGCGATGACGTTGAAGCACTCATAATCCTCCAAAAAGCGGTTTTCGATGTTGAGTTTTATGCTCTTTGCCGCTGTGGGGAAGTCGGGCGTAGCCCAAAGGATAGGCTTTTCAGCCACGCGCTCGCCGTAGGCCTTGTAGAACTTGATGGGCGACTCCCATATGTAGAGCATACCCGCCACATCGAACTCCTTGCTCTGCATACGCTTAAAGTCTGCGCCGTGCTTATATGTAAACATAAAGTCACACACCACAAAGACGCCCTTGTTCTCTGGTCGTGCGAGGTCGGCAAAAATCTTCTCGGCGTTGTAGTTCTCGTGGTCGATGTAGTAGAGTCCAAATTCGCCCTTGATGCCAGGGGTGAACTCGCGCACGGTGAAGTCCGCGCCAGGGGTGAGCCTTCTGCCATCCACCGAGAACTCCATCTTGCCAGGGAAGGTGTTGATGTTGAGCTTGAATGGTTGAAGCGTAACCTCATCAGCGCCCGCCTTCAGAAACTCCTTCTCAAGATACTTGCCCGCCTTGTTTGCGCCATCGAAGGCGTAGCCACGACCCTGATATTTAGCCGAGCTCAAAGCCTTGACAACCTTTTTGTAGTGGTTCAAATCCTGTGCGCCGAGCTGCAACGAAGTCAGCGCCAGCAATATCAAAACTATCTTTCTCATATCGTTATACCTTGCTCAATGCCTCAAAGCCCTTACCATAAACACCCATAACAGAGCCCATCGTGATAAAGGCATTCTCGTCGATGCGGCGTGCAATCTTCAATATCTCCGATGCGTTACGCTTGCGGCACACCACCATAGCAATCTTGCACTCCGATTTCGAGTACCAGCCCTTGCCGTCGATGATGGTCACGCCTCGGTGCGCCTCCATATTGATTGCATCGGCAATCTCGGCGTACTTTGGCGAGATGATGAATATCTGGCTCGACTGCTGATTACCCGACTGGATGACATCCACCGTGTAGCCATATACCGCAATCATAATGTAACCATAGATGATTGTCGCTATACCCGATGCGAGGTCATCCGCCACGAAGATTGAGCAGCCAATGATGAAGAAGTCGCTTGAGATGACAATCTTGCCGTAGCTGATGGTCTTGTATTTGTTGATAATCATCGCCACGATATCTGTGCCACCCGTTGAGCCGCCTTGACTGAAGCTGATGGCAACTCCCGAACCTGCAATGACAGCACCCAGGATGATGAGCAGAATATTGTGAGAATCAATCGTTTGAGTGTATTCTACCAGCAGACCGTTCTTTATCGTCTCGCCATCGAGCATCACGCCGTCGGGCAACCAGAAATCCCACGCATCCATCGCCACCGATAGCACAATGATGCAGTAGATGGTCTTGATACCGAAGTTCCATCCCACGATGAATCCTCCAACGAGGAGCAGGATAGCATTGATGATAAAGACAAATGTACCAATCGTGATTTCGGGGAATACGGCGTTCAGGAGCATCGACATACCTGTCGCGCCGCCGCCCATACCTCCTGTGGGGATAATGCAGGCTGTCCATCCGAAGGCGTAGAGGAACATACCCAAGCCGAGTATGAAATACTCCTTAATGCCCACAGCTGTCTTTGTTAATGAGAGCTTCATTGCTTGTTGTTTTGTTATGATTTGTAACTAAATTCTCAATTTTACTTTATAATTTCAACTCTTTTGAGTTTTTCGCTGCAAATATATTAAAAATATCGCCTTGATACACATCTTTTCGCTCTAATTCTCTGTCGAGCATCATCAAAAGTGTTTCATTACGCACCAGACCCCATCCTTTGGTGTGGTGGTAACGTGGCGGAGCTTCACCTGCGAAGCGCTCCACAACGATGTCGGGGCGCAGACGGCGCACAATTTCCACGAAGAGGTCGATATACTCCTCGACTGTCCAGAAGCGGAACCTGTCGGGTGCAGCATCATACTCTGCCGCCATCGCCGTATCCTTGAATAGTTGCAGCTGGTGGAACTTGATGGTCGTCAGCGGCAGGCGGTTTATCTTCTCGACCTGCTCGATAAGCATCTCATCGCTCTCACCTGGCAGTCCCAGGATAAAGTGCGCCCCACAATGTATGCCGCGCTCGGCGGTAAGGCGTATGGCTCGCTCGGCTGTGGCAAAGTCGTGACCTCGGTTTATGTGCTTGAGCGTAGGGTCGTAGCACGACTCCACGCCATACTCCAGCATCACATATTTTCGCTGTGCCAGCGATGCGAAGTAATCCAGCTTCTGTTCATCCACGCAGTCGGGACGTGTGCCTACCACAATACCCGCGATGTCGGGGTGGGCGAGAGCCTCGTCGTAGCACTCGCGCAGTCGCTCCAGCGGTGCGTAGGTGTTTGAGAAGGATTGGAAATATGCCAAATAACGCTGCGCTGTGCGGTAGCGGCGGCGGTGAAACTCAATACCTTCGTCAATCTGTTGGGTTATGCTCTTCGTGCTTTGGCAGTATGACGGTGTGAAGGCGTCGTTACGGCAAAAGGTGCATCCGCCCGTTGAGAGCGTGCCATCGCGATTGGGGCAGCTGAAGCCTGCGTTGATGGTCACCTTCTGCATCCGCGAGCCGAAGGTGCGCTTAAAATATGCCGCATAACTGTTAAATCGGCGATCATCTCCCCAGGGGTATGGCATCGTAAAAATCTTTATCTCAACAATTTTCCAAATTACTATACAAATTTATGAAAACTTGCGTTATTCTGCTACATCGAAGTTAAAAATATTGCATATTCATTCTCTATATACATTATATATATAGTCCATTCCTGCTTGGCACAAAAAAACTGTCGCAACCCGCAGGTCACGACAGTCTAAATGATAGTTTAACTTAAATCAGCGTGCAACAATTACTTTGAAGCAGCAGCAACAGCTGCATCAGCCGCAGCCTTTGCCTCTGAAGTAACCTTATCCCAATCTACGCCGAGCTTCGCAGCTACATCCTTTGAGATATCCTTCACTGTTGCCTCGTCAGCATAAATCAGGGCGTTGCCTGGGAGGATTACGCTGTAACCGCCAGCCTTTGCTACCTCGTTGATTGTAGTCTTAACCTTCTCGAAGATAGGAGCCATCAACTTCGACTGCTCATTCTGAACATCCTGCTGTGCAACCTGGTTGAACTGCTCGATACGTGCGCTGATGTCGTCCAACTCCTTCTCCTTAAGCTGCTTAACAGAGTCTGTCATTGTGGCTGAATTCTTCTGATACTCCTGGAACTTTGTATTAAGCTCAACCTGAAGAGTCTCTGACTGTGCCTGAAGATCCTTTGCGAAAGCCTCGAGCTTTGCCATAGCGTCTTTGGTCTCTGCCATATTAGCTACGATAGGGTCTGTGTTGATGTAACCGATCTTCTGTGCAAAAAGTGATGATGTGAACATCACGCATACTACCGCAAGGGTTAGTTTCAAAATGTTTTTCATAATCTTGTTTATGTGTGTAATTTATTAGTTTGCGTTAGTTATTTCTTCAACAGGGCGATGATTGCCTCGGTGTGGTCCGCCTTCGATGAGTAGTAGAGCATTGTGGCGTTCTGCGATACGTCGATAATCATATCGTAGCCCTTCTGCTTTGCGTAGCTCTCGATGGTGTCAAACACCTTCTTCTGTATAGGCTGAATCATCTCCAGACGTTTCTTCATCAGCTCGCCATCGGTGCCGAAGATAGACTCCTGGAACTCTGTTGCCTCCTGTTCAAGCTTGAGGATGCGCTCCTCGTTAGCCTGCTGCGATGCTGCGTTGAGCTGGTCGCGGCGCTCCATATATGCGTTGTAGAGGTTCTCCACCTGCTCGAACTTCTCATCCACCTGCTTCTGGTAGTCGTTAGCCAACTTGTCCAGCTCGCTGATGGCTGCGTTATAGCTCTCGATCGACTTAAAAATCTTCTCGCTGTTCACCACAGCGTAGTTCTGTGCCTCGGCGGCAACTGCGAAGCCCAATACGAGGGCAAGTGTTAAAATCAATCGTCTCATAGTCGTTAAGTTTTTAATTCAACAATCTTTCTTATTTCAAACTTTGCGCCACCTCAGCTCTTTAACTTAATGTGTCGCCAAATTTTCTTCAAACAGGACCTGTACCCATTAGAATGACTGTCCCATTGTGAAGTGGAAGCGGCTTCCACTTGCTGACTTCTCGCCAAATGGAGCGTCAAATCCGTAACCCCAGTCGATACCAATCAAACCGACAACAGGCAAGTACAATCTTACACCCAAACCAGCCGAACGCTTAATCTTGAATGGCGAGAACTCCTTCCACGAGTTAAATCCGCTACCTCCCTCCAAGAATCCGAGTACAAACACCTGCGACTGATCCTTCTGTACAACAGGATAACGTAACTCCATAGTGTATTTATTGTATGCAACCGAATAATTGTTGCCTGGGTCGAGCGCTCCATCCTCATAACCGCGCAATCCGATGATATCGACACCATAGATTGTGTAACCGCTCATACCGTCACCACCAATCTCAAATCGCTGGAAAGGCGATACCTTATGTTTATTATAGTTACCCAGATAACCCATCTCTGCCTTTGCCATCAGCACCAGCTTGTTGTCGCGTGTCAGAGGCTGGAACCAGCGGCTCTTCAACTCCCAACGGTGGTACTCAATCCAGCGGTAACGGTCCTGGTCAGAAAGATTCTCGTCGGAGTAGTCCACGCCATCCCACAATGAGTATGGAGGTGTGAATGTCGCAGTGAACGAGAAGTCCGAACCACTCGTAGGGTAGATTGGCTGATCCACCGTAGAACGACCGAATGAGAACTTGAGCGAAAGTTCGTTCGCTACACCATTCTTCATAATGAAGTAGTTCCAGTTCTTCAGCGCATAGCGGCGATACTGCGCCTCGGCGTAGATTGTGAAGTTAGGGTCAGGCCACTTCAGACGCTTACCCAAACCTGCCGCCAGACCCAACGTGCGGAAGTGCATTGTCGATGTCTGCCAGATGTAGTATGCGTTGTTCTGCTCCGACCAGTGTGCCGAGAGTGTGAGCGAGTTTGGCTTGTGACCACCAACCCAAGGGTCGGTGAAGCTCGCTGCGATAGCCTTGTAGTATGTACCGTTTGTCTGACCCGATATAGAGAACTTCTGATTCTGTCCCATAGGGTATGGGGTCCACTTCGTCTTGTCGAAGATGCCTCGTGTAGATACGTTGTTGAGGGTGATACCCACCGAACCCACGAATGAGCCTGCACCCCAACCACCAGCAATGTTGAACTGGTCACTCGCCTGCTCCACCAATGGGAAGTTGATATCAACCAGGTCATTCGACACAGGCTTGATGTCTGGCTGTAACTGCTCGGGGTCAAAGTGCTGCATACCCATCAACTGACGCAGTGAGTACATCAAAAGGGCGCGGTTGTAGAGCTGACCAGGATATACGGTGAGCTCACGACGGATAGCCTCGTCATTGACGCGTGTATTACCCGTGAAGTTAATCTCGTTAATCTTGAAGGGCTTACCCTCGAAGATGCGCACCTCAAGGTCGATAGAGTCCTTGCCTACAACAACCTCCGAAGGGTCAATCTGTGACATCAGATAACCATTGTTTTGGTAGAGGCTCTTGACTGAGCTGTTATCCGATGCATCCTCCTCACGACCGATACCCAGACGCTTGTGCATCGACTTACGGTCGTAGGTGTCACCCTTCTTTACGCCGAACATCTTTTCGAGGAACTCTGTCTCATAGACCGAGTTACCCACCCACTTTACGTCGCGGATGTAGAACTTCTGACCCTCGTCCACCTTCAAGTGAACGCCTATGCGGTTGTTCGATATGTCGTAAACCTTCTCGTCGGTGATTGTCGCGTTACGGTAACCCTGCGAGTTGTAGAAGTCGATAAGCAGGTCCTTATCATTCTCAAACTCCTTGGGGTTGAACTTTGTCGAACGGAAGAAGTTTGGCGATACCTGGTGCGTCTTCTTGAATGTGCGGCGCAGACGGCGGTCAGAGAATGTGTTGTTGCCGTCGAATGTGATTTCGCCCACCTTCACCTTCTCCTTCTTGTCGATGTGGAATGTGACGTGTACCACGTTGTCCAGACCTGTTGTATCATTGGTGATTATCGCCTTTACCTCGGTGTTGCGGAAGCCCTTGTCGGCAAACTCCTTCTTGATGAGCTTCTCGTTTTTGTCGATGATGTAATCCGAGAGCTCGGTGTTGCGCTTGAGCTGCAACTTCTCCGCCAAATCCTTCTTCTTGGGAGTACCGATACCCTCGCCCACGAAGTTCCAGCTATATACGCGTGGACGCTCCTTGAGCAAAATCTCCATATCCACCGAGTCGCCATCGATAGTTGCGCCAATCTTCACATCGGCAAACGAACGCAACGCCCACAGGCGAGAGATAGAGTTCGAGATGAACGAACTTGGCAGATAGATTGTGTCGCCAGGAATCAGACCCGCAATCGAGCGCAGATTGTTCTCGCTCATCTGCGTAACGCCGTGAATGTTCACCTTACGGATATGATAGAGGCGTGGTGTCTCGTCGGAGTTCATCAAAGGGGCATTCTCGTCGAATGTGACCTTCTTCTGCTGTGAGAGCGTATCCTGCTGTGCTGATGCCTGGAGCGCAAAGCCCATCACCATCAAGAGGATAGCTACCAATATTTTATTTGTCTGTCTCATCTATTTTGATAAAAACTATTTCTTAACTAAACCGTAACGGCGGTCGCGTGCTGCGTAAGCCTCCAGCGCCTTCTCCAGCTCCGCCTTGTCGAAGTCGGGCCACAGCGTTGGAGTGAAGTAGAACTCCGCATAGGATGCCTGCCACATCAAAAAGTTGCTCAAGCGGCACTCGCCACTTGTGCGGATGATAAGGTCGGGATCGGGCATAAACGAGGTGTAGAGTGAGTCAGAAATCATCTTCTCGTCAATCTCCTCTGCCTTAATCTCGCCCGCTGCAACACGTTGAGCCAATCGCTGAACGGCTGTGACAATCTCGCTACGCGAAGAGTAGTTGAGTGCCAGCACGAAGGTCATCTGCTCGCCTGCGGCTGTGAGGCTCTCAATCTTTTCAAGCGAAGCTTGCACCTTTTCCGAAAAACGACTTCTGTCACCGATGGTCTTTACCTTGATTCCCACCTTCGCCAGCTCTGCGCTCTCGCTCTCCACACCCTTGCAGATAAGCTCCATCAGGGCATCGACCTCGGCTTGAGGACGACCCCAGTTCTCTGTCGAGAAAGCATAGACAGTCAGGTACTTAACACCTGCCTGGGCAGCGTTGCGCACCGTCTCGCGAAGCGAGTTCATACCTGCGATGTGACCCTCGCTGCGCTCCTTGCCGCGCTGGCGCGCCCAGCGTCCGTTGCCATCCATGATGATGGCTATATGTTGTGGAATATTCATTTTACCGTTCATATAACTCGCAAATATAGACAAAATTACTCGAAAATTAAACAATTTCCGAGTTTTTTGTCAGTTACACCCTTGGGGTCACTATTTTTCTGCACTCGTAGTGGGTGCCGAAAGCGTTAATTTCTGATATCAACATCCCACATCATCTTACTATGTAACGTCTCGTAAAATGATATATTGTGTGGGGTGACCAATAAAATTTGCTCCTCGGCGCGGCGGATGGTAATCGTCTCGCCGTCGGAGAGTGAGTATGTGCGGTTGTCAATCGAGAGCATAGCTTTGCCCTGACGTGTGTGGATTGTCAGCACCACCTCGGCGGTGTCGGGTATTACCACAGGGCGCATACCGAAGTTGTGCGGAGCCAGTGGCGTGATGAGGAAGCAGTGGCAGTCGGGCGATACGATAGGACCTCCCGCGCTGAGCGAATATGCCGTAGAGCCCGTTGGCGAGGAGAGTATCACACCATCGCCATTGTATTGCGCAACAATCTGATTATCAACGCTTGCCACAACCTTTATCATCGTTGCCTCAAGACGCTGTGCCGCCACCTCGTTCAGAGCAAACAATCGTCCCACGCTCTTGCCCTCGATGGAGAGCATCGAGCGAGGTTGTATGTTGAGCGAACGGTTGGCAATCTGCTCAAAGAGAGACTCCACGCCGTCACGCGTTGCCGAGGTGAGGAAGCCCAGATGACCGAAATTTATGCCCGCCACAGGTATTGTCTTGTCGCTCAGGCGGTGTATGCCCTCAAGCAGTGTGCCGTCGCCACCGCAGCACACCATAACGCTCTGGGCGGGTTGTGCGCCCGTCGTGTCGCCATAAATTTTTTCGCTCTCGACCACGATGCCGAGCTTTTGCTCCATGACCGCCGCAAACTCTTGATTTATTGCGTAGTCGAAGCCGTAATGGTCGATTAAATTCAGCAAACGTCGCAAATCTTCAACCGTATGGTTGATTTGTGGACGCGAAAAAAGTACGATTTTCATACTCGCAAAGAAAAAAATAAGTAACTTTACATCGCAAAGATAACGATTTTATGACAAAACTGAGTGTTAATGTAAATAAGATTGCCGTATTACGCAATTCTCGCGGCGGTAATCTGCCAAATGTGGTGCGCACTTCGCTCGATATTGAGCGTTTTGGTGGTGAGGGTATCACCGTGCATCCACGTCCCGATGCACGCCATATCCGTTATCAGGATGTGCGTGATTTGAAGTCAGTTATCGCAACTGAACTAAATATCGAGGGTAACCCAATTCCTTCGTTTGTCGATTTGGTGCTGGAGGTCAAGCCTGCGCAGGTGACTCTCGTGCCCGATGCCGAGGATGCCATCACGTCCAATGCGGGCTGGGACACCATTCGCCATCGCGAGTTCCTCACAGACATCTGTCGCAAGTTTAACGAGGCGGGCATCCGTACCTCAATCTTCGTTGACCCTGTGGTCGAGATGGTCGAGGGCGCGAAGGCGTGCGGCGCACAGCGTGTGGAGCTCTACACCGAGGCGTATGCCGCAGGCTATGTAGCTGACCGTGAGGCTGCTATCGCTCCCTATGTTGAGGCTGCCGAGGCGGCCCGCAGGGTGGGTCTTGGTCTTAATGCGGGTCACGACTTGAGCCTTGAAAATCTGGAGTATTTTGCCAGCCGCATCCCCTGGTGTGACGAGGTATCTATCGGTCACGCCCTGATTGCCGATGCGTTGTATTTCGGTCTGGAGAATACCGTTCAGTTGTATCGTCGCTGTCTGAAGGCGGCAGAAAAATAGTTGCCGATGGAAGAGTTTTCTCCCCTTGCAAATCCCGTGTTCCGCAAGATTTCGCGCATCGTCGATGAGATGGGCGTGGAGGCATATGTTGTGGGCGGATATGTGCGCGATTACTACCTGCGCCGCCCCTCTACCGATATCGACGTGGTGGTTGTCGGTAGCGGCATTGAGGTTGCCGAGGCGCTGGGACGTGAGGTGAAGGGTAAGGTGTCGGTATTCAAGACCTTCGGCACAGCAATGGTGCGTGCTCACGGCACCGAGGTGGAGTTTGTCGGCGCACGCAAGGAGTCCTATACACACGATTCGCGCAAGCCTCAGGTGGAGCCAGGCACGCTGGAGGATGACCAGCGACGCAGAGACTTCACTATCAACGCTATGGCGTGGTGCCTCAATGGCGATCGCTTTGGCGAGCTGGTCGATCCGTTTGAGGGTATGTACGACCTGGAGGATTGTATCATCCGCACTCCTTGCGACCCCGATGTGACCTTCTCGGATGACCCATTAAGAATGATGCGCGCTGTGAGGTTTGCCACACAGTTGGGTTTCACGATTGACGAGGAGACGTTCGAGGCTATTGAGCGCAACCGCGAACGCATCAAGATTGTGTCAAAGGAGCGTATCATTGTGGAACTTAATAAGATAGTGATGTCACCCGTGCCTTCGATGGGCTTCGATTTGCTCCATATGACAGGCTTGCTGGAGCTTATCTTCCCCGAGATGGAGCGTCTGTGCGGCGTGGAGCGAGTGGGTAATCACGCCCATAAGGATAACTTCCGACACACGCTGAAGGTGCTCGATAACGTGGCGCGCAAGAGCGATGATTTGTGGCTTCGCTGGGCGGCGGTGCTGCACGATATAGCCAAGCCGCTGACGAAGGCTTATGACCGCAAGATTGGCTGGACATTCCACCAGCACGAGGTTGTCGGCTCGAAGATGGTGAGGGATATTTTCCGCCGTTTGAAGCTGCCGCTGGGCGAGCCGATGAAGTTTGTGCAGAAGATGGTCTATCTGCATCTGCGCCCGATAATTTTGTCGGAGGATATGGTGACCGACTCGGCAGTAAGACGTCTTTTGTTTGAGGCGGGCGATGATGTCGAGAAGCTGATGACCCTGTGCGAGGCTGATATCACGTCGGGCATTGATGCGAAGGTGAAACGCTATCTGGCTAATTTTGAGCTTGTTCGCCGCAAGATGAAGGATTTGGAGGAGCGAGATCGTGTGCGAAACTTCCAGCCACCTATCACGGGCGATATTATAATGAAGTGCTACGCCCTGCAACCCTGCAACACCATCGGCGAGATTAAGGAGGTGATAAAGAATGCCATCCTCGATGGCGACATCCGCAACGACTACGCCGAGGCATACGCCCTGATGGAGAAGCTTGCCGCCGAGCGAGGTCTGGTGAAGGTTTGCGATGTGGAAGCACCGCAGAAAAAGGGAGAATAGAAGTTTTCTGCGTTAAGTTTTTCTTTTTTTACAAAAAAATGTTGCGAAATAAAAAAAGTATAGTACCTTTGCACATCGAAACGATGCCCAGATGGTGAAATGGTAGACACGCTCGTTTCAGGTGCGAGTGCTTCACGGCATGTAGGTTCGAGTCCTATTCTGGGCACAAAAAAAGAGCAGTTTTTAACTGCTCTTTTTTTGTGCCCATTGGGCAACCCTTATAAATTCTCGGTTACTCCTCTTCAAATGCTCGCCATTGGAACAGAGCGAGATAGACCGCAGCCACGCAGATGTAGGAGTCGGCGAGGTTGAATATCGCACCGAAGAAATAGTTGTTGTGGTCAACCAGAAAATCCAACCAGCTCGGTACGCTATTCCATTGGAACAAAGGGAAATAGAACATATCCACAACCTTGCCCATCAGGAATGTGCTGTAACCCTCGCCCAGCGTTGCCACCGTCAGCGGTGTCGATTCGGTGAAGATTACGCCGTAGAACATCGAGTCGATAAGATTACCCACAGCACCCGCAAAAATCATCGCCAGACCAATCATCGCGCCCTTGGGCATATCCTTCTGTTTGCGACAGAGGTAGTGGATATAGTATCCCAGCAGCGCAATCATCACCAGACGGAACGACGAGAGCAGCAGCTTACCCCAATCAAAACCTCCCATATTTGCTATCTGCATACCGAAGGCCGCGCCGTTGTTTTCAATGAAGCGCAACTGAAACCAAGGGAATATCTCTATCGCCTCGTCGATGCACAGATGTGTCTTAATCCAAATCTTCAACGCTTGGTCGAGCACCAGCAGCACCGCCACCAATATTGTAATGTGTCGTAGTTTCATATCTTTATTGTTTAGGACAAAGATACAATATTATAATTCAAAATTCAAAATTAAGAATTCAAAATTAAAAATTGGGTAGATCCGTTATCTCATTTCTCGCAGTAGCAGACGTATTTTATCAACAAAAGGCTGCCGAGTTTGCCCCGACAGCCTTTCTTATCTTGTGTAGAGTATATTACTTCACCTTCTTGTAAAGCACTGCATCCACCACGTCGATTGATGTGCCCTCCTCGGGGTTCAACCAACGAAGCTCAAATGTGTGGTTGCCTGGCTCAAGCTCGAAGTTCCAATATACATCCAGACGACGCAAGCGATAGCTTACAGGCATTGTGAATGACTCTGCCAACTTGCCATCAACATACATCTCCAACTCGGCAACATACTTGCCTGGACCCTTCACAAAACCGTTGAAGAGGATACCTGCGCACTCTGCCTCATACTTGAATGGGTTCTTGTCGAGCTGAATCTTAATAGGCTTACGCTCTGCTGGTTGCAGGTTAGGGAAGCTAACCTCATACTGTACAGGCTTTGTCTTCTGTACCTTGATTGTAACATCCTTGTCTGTCACCTCACCGCCGTTGCGCTCAATCATCTGAAGAGCCTGGTCGAAGCTCATCTTGTAAGTTGAGTTGAGTGAGTATGGCAAGTATGCGAAGTTGATATCCTCGCCCCTCTTCAATGGCTCAATCCAATCCTTTGGAATCCAGTTGTAACCCTTCGCTGTCGCCAGGATACCTGCCGCCGATGCTGGGTTACAGTCAGAGTCCTGACCGCAACGAGTCGAGATGTCGATAGTCTTGTAGAAGTCGCCCTCGCCATAGAGCAAGCCGAAGAGGATATAGGCGCAGTTAATCATTGCGTCGATGTTGAGTGGGTCGAGAGCGCCCTCGCCACAACCGATGTCGGTGTGACCCCACTTATCCTGCAATACGAGCCAGCCAGCACGCCAGTTGTTAGGCAGCATTTTGTGGATATTGATAACATCAACCATACACTTGTAGAATGAGCTCTTCTCTGGGATAGACTTCAAACCCTCCTTGACGATGAAGTCGATGTCGTCGGTTACGAATGCCAATGCGTACATAGCGCCAACATATACACCACCGTACCAGCCGTTACCGTAGTTCATAATGTGACCCACCTTGTCCGAAATCTTCGATGCCGAGTTAGGCATACCTGGTGACATGATACCAGCGTAGTCAGCCTCAATCTGATAATCGATATCATCGGCGTGAGGGTTGTTTGTCCAGTGACCCGACATAGGAGCCTTTATGCCACGCAGGATGTTGTAACGCGCAGCCTGGTTTGCGTGCCAGAGCGCATAACCCTCGTGAGCGAAGGCGTTTGCCAATGAGTCAAGTGGAGCATCAAGACCCAAGCGGTCGAATACGCCCACAAAAGTAAGGTCCATGTAGATGTCATCGTAGAGTGTAGGTACGCGCTTCAACATGTTTGCCACCTGGTTGATGTCCTCACCCCAAGGGATGTGACGGTCGTCGCCAATCATACGGCTACGATACTGGAACTCTGTTGGACCACCATAGGTACAACCCAGCACCTGACCAGCCCAGGCACCCTTAATCTTGTCCATGAGCTGCTCCTTGCTCATTGTTACCTGCTTTGGCAGCTTCTTTCCTTCTGGCTGCGCAGCATAAGATGTAGCTGTTGTCGCCAGCAATGCCACAAGGGCAATGATAAAATAAAATCTCTTCATAATTGATATTGTTGGTTTTTGTTAGTTCTCTCTCTTGCGCCCAGATTGTGTTGGTCGCCACGCGTCCGCAATAACGCATATTACTACAAAGGTAGAAAATCAAATCGAATAAAACAACCTTTTGGCGCGGATTGTGCTTGAATGGTATGGTTTTTTTGTTCTTTTGGTTGTCGTTGTACGATTTTTAGGCAGATTTTTCACTCCCTATATATAATAAATATAGGTATAAATGGGCATTATTAAGAAAAATGCAAAATTCTTCGAAAAAATATTAGAAAAAGTTTGCACGAATAAAAATAATGCCTACCTTTGCATCCGCAATCAGGAAATAAGCCCTGTGAGAGCCGAGGACGATGAGTCTGAAACTTGAACAAAAATGGGTTTGTGAAAAAAAAGTTGCAAAAAAGTTCTTGAAAAATTTGGTGGTTTAAAAAAGATGCTTTATCTTTGCACCACTTTCCGCTTCGAAAAAAAGAGAAGTGGTTTTTCAAACGGTTCTTTGATTTACTGGTATAACAAGAGAGAAAATGTAGTATTTATCTGTCAATTCCTTTTAGGAATATGAAGTAGTCAGGACTCTAACAATACATTATAATTTTATACAATGGAGAGTTTGATCCTGGCTCAGGATGAACGCTAGCGGCAGGCTTAACACATGCAAGTCGAGGGGCAGCATAAACATTGCTTGCAATGTTTGATGGCGACCGGCGCACGGGTGCGTAA
>SUZN01000004.1 GCA_015059905.1 Rikenellaceae bacterium | reverse complement strand
TATACGCCTCCTGCATTATCATCAACAACGGTGTTTGTTCGTTAAGGAGCTGCTGCGCTCGTTCTTGAGTAATCCTATTCTCAATGATATGTATAGCGAGCATCAGCAAACGGCCATAATAGCGAGGGGAAGTTACACCGTCAGACTTATCTTGTAAAGTACAATAGCCATCTGCCATTGAGATATTAGCCTCATTACCATTAATATGAGCATTGCTTATCATCGTTTTTTTCAGTTCGTCATAGGTCGCATATCCCATTATGGCACATACCAATGAACGGAAATTTTCATTATCTATCACATCAATTGTGTGAATCATCAAACCCTTTATTTCATCGGTTGAAGGAGTGTTTTCAAACTCACAATCAGTGAAGGAAAATATAGAATACTCATCCCCGTTTTCTTGGATAGTGATTTCGGATTTATACAGATTGTTCCCGTTCAGACGGTTTAACTCGTGTGGTATTAGACCGGCAATATGCTTTGGTACAGGCACTGGAAATGGAGCATAGATGAAGAGTTTATTCGGATTCTCTTCATCACATTTCAATATGGTTTTGAAACTGCAATGTACTCCATCAATTACCGTCAAAAATACATTCTTGTCGGGGCGTTGTGGAGTAATGCCAGCCTCATCGAACATTTGTTGAACGATGTCTGTCACATTACTTCTAACTTCTAATTGCGACTTTTTCCTAAATCTGTCAAATAACCCCATTACTCTTTACTTATTTTAAATCCCAATTTGCTTATTAGTTTCAATGTTCCTAATGCGGTATCACGATCGTATGCTTTCTCAACTTCCGGAAGTTCCTCATAAGGAATCAAACAAGGATGCTGTTTCAAAGCATCGCTACGCTCTTCTCCATAAGTCCAACCTTGAGTCATACGGCTTTGTGCCCATACTTCGTGAACATTCTTGGCCATTTGTTCTATCAATGTATTCAATTCTTCAGGCAACTGGATATCACTTGTATCCATTGGTTGCGGCACATAATTCTTTTTCATTGCTTTTACTTTTAAGTCTATATTATAGAACAAATATGTTAGACCAATCTATCATATTAGATTATTATAATCCAAATTTTATTTCATTGTCCTTATATCCATTTCTCGTATCAATATATATTTGCTGCGTAAGCTTTTGGTTCTCATCTTTTAAATGTTTATTTTCTTGCCTAAAATTAATTATAGTAATTTTTTGTTTTATTAGACTATCATTTGCTTGCTCCAAAAGATAATCATATTATAGTAGAAATGTCGGTTATAGCATTTATTTTATTCCATCTAACAAAATAAATGGTGCCCAATACTTACCTTCTTTGTATCCCATTGTTTTAATTGCATTTTGAGCATCAAGAAGAGATTGACGCTTAGATTTACCGTTAGATAAACCCTCATAAAAAGCTGTCATAAGTTTTGCCGTACTTTCATCATATACGGGTTTGAGACTCATTAAAAGAGAACGAACTCCTGCATTCTTAAAGCCTCGTTGAAGACCGAATATGCCATCAATTCCCTTACCGCCCAGACCTGTATTACATGCCGAAAGAACTGCCATATCACATTGACGTAGATCCATCTGAGCTATATCGGCTGCAGTAATTTTACCATCGTTTTGTATATTAGTAGAAAAGAGGTTGTTAATACCACTAAGAGCAAGATAACTATTATTCATAGCATCTTTATTAGAAGTTTTGTCATTACCGTCATAGTCTCCGTGTGAAGATACATGAAGTATAATCGGAGTGTTATCTGAAAGTTCCCGGAAACTTTGTTCTGTAGCTTCATTCTTGTCATACACACTCACCTTATAAGTTTTCTTCATTTTCGATTTTATGTTTTCAACTTCAACCTTACTGTATTTTAATTGGCCGCATGACAGGGAACCTCTTTCATTACTTGATATCAGAGAATTATAGTCTATATCGCCAAAAATTGCAATAGTATTCTTTGTTGTTCTCTCTGAATAGTTACGACATAGTTCTTTTGTTGAAGACAGACGATAAACCTCATATTTCTCATAAAATGATATATCACCATCTCGTAAATACTCAACAGCGATATTACTTAAACTATTATCCGGAGCAAAATATACTCTCTTCTTACCGGCAAGGTGTTGCTTCATAAATCCCCAGAACAAATTATAATATTGGCTATTATCGTACAAGTCATCCTTGACAACCATATTCTTAATAATCGCTTTAGTGCTTAGGACTTCCATCGTGGGTTCACCTGAGGAAGTGAGTATGAGTGCCAAAATGTAATTATCCTTGTCCAATGGAGATAGGGGAACGGTTGTAAATTCTATAGCAATATCATCTTCACCCAATTTTGCTTGAACATCATGCCATGTAAAGGAGAGATATTGTGTGTAATCGCTATAAGTGGCACAACCTACCATCAACTGATGCTGAAGTGAACTGTTAGTTTGTTTTAATTGTAAAACCTTTTCGATATTTTCATCAGAAACAACCGCTTGCAATTCATCAATCAATTTAAAATTCTCTTTAATAGTAAAATATATTTCCAGCAGTTTTTTATCTCCATTATCCTCCAATACTTTTTCAAACTCAATAACAGAATTAAGCATTATACCTTTAGAGATGAGTTCCATGTCGTATAAAGTCGGAACATACAGTGACATTAAGTTTGTTGCAGAATCAGGTAATGCTGCGACATTATATCGAAAATCGTCTATATGTTGCTGCTGTTCATTCCAAACCCTTTCTCTGTCAACGTCTGTAAGCAATAGGAATTTTTCCTGGAGCATTTTTCGTAGATTTTCAGTATACAGTCCAAAATAATGTGCTGCATCCTTATATTTATCAAGGCCATAGTAACATCCTGCAATAGTATTAAGCGAATTTGTATAAACCAAGTTACTTAGATACTTTTCAGTCGTTTCTATACTACTAAGTTCACTATCAAGAAGGCGTTGCCAAACGGCTTTCCGTTTATTGTCTGCCTCAGCTTCCATTTCATCGGCAACATCATTATTCCCGGATTTGCGCATACATATCAATAACTCGCTATATGTATTAGAGTATTTGTTATCCAAATTTAGCGTCTTATACATATTACAAGCTTGCTGTAAATGAGATTTTGCTTCATCAAACTGTTTTAAACGCACCAATACTTTACCTATATCTTCTAATGCATCAGCATGTTTCTCTGTATTAGGTAATATCTCTTTACATTCATCTAACTCAATCGTATAATATCCTAATGCCTCCTCATATTTTTGTTGGCAAAATAAAGCATCACCCAAACAAACAAGGTTTTGAATATACTTTTTCCTTCCTTTTTCAGTAGTATCAGTTTTGAATACATCGACAGCTTTTCGTGCGTGATCTTCTGCGATATCATATTTTGATGAAAAGATATAGTTTTGTGCTGACCAATACATAGCATCGCCATACTTTTCCATATTTCCGATTGTTTTCCAACGATTTGCAACTGAATAATAATATTGTGCTGCTCCCTGAAAATCTCTTATATCAAAAAGTATTTTTGCATATGCGTCTTCTACCTCTATACGTTGTTCCTCCGTCTGACATAATTCAAGGGATTCCTTTATATGCTCTTTTGCTTTACCTTCGTCACCTTGCATTATATAATATTGCGCTCGTTCAAGTTTGCATTTATAGTCATTGCAATCTTTTAAAAGTTCTTGCTGATTGTGCTCTTCAATTACTTGCAATAGCCATTGTAGCTTTTGAGGATTGGTATTATCCATATATACGGCAGAAAGGCAATTGATGATTTGCTCATAGGCTTTACCATGTTTCTTTACTTTACCTAATGCTATTTCCCAGCATGTTCCTGCTGAGACATAATCATTAGTTTGGTAGAATAATACCGCCAAATCATGCATTGACGTAGAGTCAACCTTTACAAAATCTTGTTTTAGATATTGACTTGGTGTCATTCTACCACTTGTTGCCTCTGCAAACATGGTCTTGGCTTTTTCTGTTTGAGCATAAGAAGCGAATACTGATAAAATGCAAACTGAGAGAAGTAATAATCTTTTCATATGATTGATATATATTTTATTCGACAATAATTGCTACGCTTTTATCTTTCTTCGATTTGTTCTCAATGGTAATGTAGAGAATAGAATTACCTTCAGGAACTTTTATTGATTGCAGCTTACGTGAGGATGCTCCTTTAAATTCGTCTGAAGTGATTTTATATGGTTTAGACTCTTGCCCATTCTGGTCTTTTACAATTACGCTTAAATTTATAAGTCCATTGACTTCTGCAATAGCTGCAATATTGGAATTTCCTCCAGTATGACGAAACGCATATACGACACTTTTTTGTGCTTTTACACATTTAGTACAAAGTAGAACATCTCCACCTCGTTGAGCAGCTATCTGTTCTTCCTGATACATCTTAGCATGTTTATAAACGCTACGATTATCAGCCACTGCTTTCAAAAATTCAGGAGAAAACACTAAATGATTCTTAATTGAAGCCTCATGCTTAATATCTACATTCTGCAATATTAATGGACTCCATGAGGTTTTAGTTAGCAAATTTGCAGCTTCTCGGATTTCAACTTGACTTCCTAGACCATAACTCATAGAAGATTGAGCGAGTATACAAGCTTTATAAACATTATCAAAATTTACACTTTGTGCATTCAGATTTGTATGTAAGACACAAATAAATAACAAGCACAAGATTTTTTTCATAGGTTCTATTTTAAGGATTTAATGACAATCTTAAACCAATTGCTTCACTCTTAGTATCAGCTGTTGCAACATCTGAATATGTGACAACAATCTCTTCTAATGAACTCATAAACGAACCACCTCGTACTCGTTTACGATTATCATTACCATTACCATCACCATCACTACACCATTCAGATACATTGCCGGACATATCATATAGTTCTAAGCCATTTGGGGCTCTGTTGCCTGTTTCTTCAATTGTCCCATTTTTTGAAGACTCATTGTAGTTAGCTACATCTGTTGGAGTATTACTTCCGGCGTAAATCCAGTCCTTCTCTCCATTCTTCTTTGCGGCATATTCCCATTGGGATTCTGTAGGTAATGAAAATAATAGGCCTGTCAAAGTTTGAAGCTTACGGATAAATTCTTGGCAATCATTCCATGATATCATTGCCATAGGCAACTTTTTGTTTATTGTAGTTGAGTCATTCATTACTACATTCCATTCATATTCCGTTACTTCAAACTTACCTATATAGTAATCTTTCTCAATAGTAACATCGCATTCAACGCCTTCTAATCCTACGGGATTTGCCGTTCCCATTATAAAAGTTCCTTTTTCAACATACATCATATTATTAATCAAATTACGTAGTGTATGTAATTGTTGAAGTGAGCAGTTTTTGCCCCAATTTACTCGAATAGAATCTTTTTTGCCAGTGTTCTTCGCATCATTAATTGGAATTATATTTCTTGTTAATTCTTTGAAACAATATAAGCTATCCTCACATTCAGAGCGGAAGAAATCTGTTTTTTGAGCAAAAAACTCATAATCGGCTTGTGTACGACAATTCTTGAATTCAATATTCTCTCTGTTCCATTTAAGCCATCCACCAAAACAGATAATAAGTACCACTGACAATAATGCAGCGACTACATATTTAGTCCAGAAGGTTCTGTCGGGGCGACTTTTAAGGCGTTTAATTATTCTCGGTAGAATGTCTTTAAACAAAAAGTCTTTGGTGTCTTGATATCTTTCTGCATGTTGTTTTATCAATAGACAAATATCATCAGTCAACCTTAAATTATCAAAATTGTAATTATAAGAATTGATTGGCACGACAGGAATTATATGTTTGCCTTTAGCTAACGCTCTGGCAATTTCAAGCCGAACAAAATCTAAATTTCCGCCAGCAGCTTTCATTTCCATTTCAATATGTGGAAACTCATCTATTGTACAATATGCCAATCTATGATACCATCCTGTTTCTTCCTCTTTAAGAATGGATAAAGTATCGTGACTCAGAATAACAATGAAATCTTTACAATTGTCTAATCGCTTAAGAATTTCGATGTCAAATCTTCCATCAAGATTTTCTCTGTCAAAACTAACCCGTCCCTTATATCCCTCATGCTCAAGAAGAGTAAAAAGGTGTTCAGCTTTGTCCGCCGTCTCTTTCCTGCGGTAGCTTATAAATATATCGTATTTTGAATTCATCAGGCAACTTCCATATAAAACTTAGACTTCTATATCTCTTTTCATGTGCTCTTGTATGCTTTTACTTCCATATTTCCACATTTTGTGGCAAAAGACCAAGAATACAATCAATAGGATGCCACTTATGGCTGGAGTCACATTGATTATGAATAATATGGAATCGTAGAGTCCATGAACGATGATAGGCGCAACTAATATAAGAGCTTTATTCTTTGTAGGTGTCTTGGGATAGAATTTTGCCAATGAATAATAATATCCCATCAGAATGCCGAAACAGAAATGTCCAGGCACTGCGAAGATTGCACGTGCAATGCCTACTGATAAGTATGCCTCTTCATTGGAGAAGAGATACATTATATTCTCTAATGCTGCAAAGCCGAGGGATACGCAGACTGCATAGACAATACCATCCATTTTCTCATCAAAGTAAGGGTTCTTTCGTAACAACAGCCACAACATAATGAATTTTGCGATTTCTTCTGGTATCGCAGCTCCAAAGAACGCAGTACTAATGCTTCCTAATATACTTGTCACCTCAATAGGATATAGTCCAATTATTCCAAATGGTATTGACAGACAAAATGATACCGGTACCGATAAAATGCCAAATAGGAATGCTTTAACCAATTGCCCTGTTGGCTCTGGGGATTTCTCATCCTTGTGATATATGTAATACACAAGGATGGCTATAGGAAGTAATGCGGTTAGTGGAATCAAATAGTTTCCCATTAGATCGATTGATGATTAATCTTTTTTCTTTTGAAAATAAGAGACCATATCACTATAAAATAGATATCTTAAATTATCAAGATTTTCATATTCTATGTAATATTCTTTTTGATATGCAAAAATTTTATTTTTAATATTTTGCAATCTTCGATCACCAAATATATTCCGGTATGAAAATGGACTTCTTTTACGAACATATACAAATATATCTGGATGTCTATTTTCTTTTAGAGAATTATATGCTATATCAAATTCCTCTTCGGTTATTTCTCCTGCTGTAGAATCAAAAATAAATATAACTACATTAGCTTCCTTCTCTATAAATTTATTGTAATCTGCTTGACGACCTCTATCTTCTCCCGTCAAAGAGGTTGCGAAATCTTCAAATGTAAGAGCACGGATATCTAAATTATTAGCGTTTTCAACTTTACTTAGTTCTTCTCTTAATAAAGAACGTTCTTCTTTTAGCTTCTTAGCACCAGCAATAAAAATTTTTATTGCAGGATTATAGTCCTGCATCGTCAATTCACCCAATATTTGGGTAACATATTTTCTAATATCAATAGTCTCATTTTTATCGGTTCTAAATTGTTGTGCAACCGTTAGTATCAACTTTATAGGATCAATACCTCGTTTCTGGGATAATATATTTAAATCTAGCCTTTGGAAGTTATCAAAATCATACATCCCGTTTGATTTAATACCTATGAATACTAATTCACACATATCATTATACAAGAATTTTCCATTTGATTCATTCTCTAATTCTTGAACCATTTTTACAAATAAATTCTCATCAAATGTGAGTTGAAGATTATTATCAGACGCATTTATAACTTCATCATCCATTTGGGCTTTATTATATCCTGGCATTATAAATGTGACCTCACGGGTCATCTTGTCAAGATAATTTATGCGTGATAAGATTTCAGCTGTAACTATTGCTTTATTTTTAGGATGAGACAAAAAGAATATACACAAGTTCTTATATGGTTTCACATCTGAGCACACTACAAGATTTACTTTATCATTTATTTCAAATAATATATGTTCTAATTCTCTAACACTTATTATTGACCGTTTACATTTTTCTTTTGCATAACGCAATTCTTCTAATATTTCATTCTTAATATGAGTCCATTTGTGTGGTTCTAATAGAAATCTAGGTCTAAAATGGTTTAATCGTTCTATACAAGAATCTATAATCGCAATTTTCTCGTAATTGCTTATCTCATCATCCAAATTACGCAAAATATTTTTTACGTCTAATATTTCTTCTGGGAAATACATATTCTTATTACTAATGTTTAACTTATTCAATATTTTCTCTAATTACTACTCTTAAGCCCAATCCACTAGTTTTCTTTGACCTATCAGATGCATAGCGACGTGAGACACGACAATTCTTATCTTCATGCCACCAACTTCCGCCTCTGCGAATGAAAACATTGCCATCAGGTTCAATTGGGGTTGCATATGGATATGCTGGAGTCTTAGTCCATTCCCATACATTGCCACACATATCATATAACCCTAATTCATTAGGTTGTTTTTCGCCAACAGGATGCGTACTTCTATCAGAATTATTTCTATACCATGCAACATCATCTATATTATCACTACCGGCATAACGATAACGTTTACTCTTTTGCCCACCTCGTGCAGCATATTCCCATTCTTCTTCAGTAGGTAAATCAAATTGAATATTTATCATTTTAGATAATCTACGGACAAATTCTTGAGCATCATCATAGGTTAGATTCTCAACAGGATAATGCCCCTTATTCATAAGTTTTTTCTCTCTCCCTGAAAACCAGCCTATTGCAGAACCCGCCGCCCCTCCAACAATGGCTCCTATTGGTCCAAAAGCACTTCCAAGATGAGCACCTACAAGAAGATTCTTCAATTTTGCATTTTCAATAACCGTTTCTTGTTTATATTTAAAATGTGATTTATTATATCCCATCACTACTTCCCAGATGTTTTGGGTTATTGGAAATCTTCCCATATAAAATGTTTGGAGAGAGATATTGTGTGCCGGGTATTCATTGTTTTCTGCATCTTTTTCTTGTTCTTTTGTTGCTCCTATCTCTAAAGTTCCACCATCAACTCGAAGCATTTCAAATTGAATGTTACCTAACTCAACTATAAAAGAATCTCCACTGACTATCTTTGCCTCTGGCCATTCTTGATCTGGAATAAACGGTTTATGGTCATCCCAATGTATATCAACATCTCGCTCTTCGTCTGCATCAATGTGTTCTTTCAATGTTTGTGATTCAGCAGTAATGGAGTTTATACATTTGAATCTATAATCACCTTTTCTTGGAACTGGCAAATAGTACGGTTCATCTGCCATCCCGTCCAGGCTACACACCAGTTTGCCTTCTTTGAATACTTGGCAGTTTTCATTTGAGTAGAACTTAAATATTGAAGTTGCTTGGTTTTTAATTTCTGCCTCTGATGTTATATACCCCTTTTCAATAAGCTTATTTAAATATTCTTCGAAGTAAGAAAAAGAAAACTCAGGTGCATTCTTTAATGATAGTTCTCGAAGTTCATTTGGAAAAAACTCTTGTTTAGGCATCTTATAATCGCCTATCAGAATAGGAATAATGTTTCTTTTTGTTTTGAGTGCATGAGAAATCTCTTTACAGAACCAATCATTTTCCCAATTATCTTGCTTGCATGCATCAAGTGATCCTTCTTCAAGAATAACAAAAACATCTTTTGCATTCTCAATATAATTCAATAGCTGAACATTGAAATTATCTCTACGCATCTCCTCTAAATCAAAGAATGTAGAGTAACCTCTTGTTGTTAATCTGTAGTACAGATTATTTGCCGTTGCTAAACTTTTTCGTTTATAACTGATAAAAATATCGTATATCATATATGAATCTTATATCACTTCAAAATTATAGACTTCTTTCATGTCGCTTGGTAGGTCAGCACGAGGCTCAATGCTGATAGGACAGATTTTAATCGTGGCATCTCTTTGACTGAGTTGCGGATATGCTCTGAGCAACGCTCGATCTTTTTCTTTTGCGACATAATTACTTACTGCCGCATTTTTAGACCAGCATAAAACAAATAGATCTGACGAATCAATATAGTCGAAAATTTTTTCCTCATACACGTCCCCAGGAGCAAGGCTATCTCTATCATAAAAATAGTCCACCCCCTGCGCTTTATAAGCTAATGCCAATAGTTTTATTTGTTGAGCATCTTGGTGAGCGTATGAGATGAAAATCCTATTGAAGCGATGAGATAGAATTTCGGGATTAAGGTTACGTGGTGTTTCAACTATTTGAGTTAAGAATCTCATTTCTCCAATCATAGCTCCATTGACGAATAAATTGACTTCACAACTCAGTTCCTCCACATCGATGTCTTTGGGGATAAAGTAATCGAATGAACATTTTGTAAAAGAACCTTGCCATATTATAGATTTGCGTTCAGACATAAGACGAGTTTCAGCGTAAACATTAAACTCGACATCAACCTTATCACCTTTTCTCAACTTAAGCAATAAAGGTATATAATCACGTCTCACTGCATTTTTATCAGACTCTTGAGCGAGCGATTTAACTTTTTCAGACTCCTCATACAAATGCAGATACACTTGTACTTGCAAATGTGATTTTCGTTTTACCTCTGCTGGTGCAAATATAGAAGAATATACTTCATTATATTTGTTTTGCTCCTCTAAAACTGCAAGTTCTTTTTCAAGATTACTTTTCTGTTGTTTAAACTCTTCTATCTGCTTTTTGCACATTTGTGCTTGAGCCAGCTTTGCTTCTAATTCTTTTTCACATTCTAAAAGGATTTCTTGATCTATTTCACTTGCATCATTAGAGGGTTTGATTGTAGAACTGGTAAAAAATCCAGCTCCAGCTATTCCTCCCAATGTCGCCATTAAGGGCCCGAAAAGAACTGCTCCAGCTCCGACAGCTCCCTTGGGTTCGGATGGTTTATCCTTTTGTGATTCTATTTTATTTTTCTTCTTTTTTAGCGCGTCAATTTGGAAATGAACAGATTTTAATCGTTTTTGTTCTTGATTTAAAGATGAGATAGTCTTTTCATATTCGTTTTTTAACTTCTTCAACCTTTTATTATCGGGCAAAATTGTAAATTGACAAACGGACTCATAGGTGAATTTTCGTTCCAAATAATTTGATTCTATATCAATATAGACGGAAGGAGGTGGAGGCGGTAGTTCTAGCTCTAGTTCATAGCAATCAACTTTATCACCAGCATCAATACTTTCAGACACCCAACGAAACAGGGACTTAATTGTGAGTTTATCAAGAGACTCTATTGATAATATTGTTTCGGTGATATTCTTGTAGTTTTCCCCATTAATAGAATCTTTGTTAGTACAAACAACAATTCGTCCACATTTATGATAAATTGATTCAGCCTCTTCTCTTGTAATATTAATTACGGAATCATTATCTGAGAAAATAAATACCAATGGTTTCCAATCGCCTTTTTTTTCACTAGTGGTTTTAATGAGTTCATCATCAATAATTGGAGATAATTGTAAAAATGTTTGTTCGAGCGAGGATTCTTTTGTACCGAGTTTAATAGGTGGTATTTTAAATGATGACAATGGAGACAATGAGCACAACTTAGTAATTGTACTATCAAAAGTCATAATACTTATATGTGCGGTTTCTAAAGCATGCGGATCTTCTTGTAAAGTTTCAATTAGTAATTTTATACAGTCATTGAAATTTCGCAAGGTTTTATTACAGATTGCAAAGGATGTGTTAATTAAGATGTATATTGGGAACCTCCTCATATCCCATGTGTAAATATTAAATTAGAATTCCTCTATTGTTCCGAAATTTTGCCAACCTGAAGATGTTTTATACAACTCTTTTGTACCCAGAGGGACATTTAGTGTTGACTTAGATAAATTTATTCCATCAAATATATTATTGTTTATTACGATAGGTGATGCCCACATAACAGTTAGGTTTTTAATTCCAGTATAAGAAAACGCATAATTCTCAATATTCTTTACTGTAATTGGTATTAGAAGTTTTGTTAATTTAGGGCAATGGAGGAAACTGCTACTGCCAATTGTTTCTATTGATTCTCCCAAAGTCACATCTTGTAATTCCACGCAATTTTTAAAGGTTGTGGCTTCAATTTCTTTTAGTTTTTTAGACATTACTACTTTGGAAAGAGAACTACAACCTTCAAAAGCAGATGAGCCTAAGGATTCAACGCCATCAGGTAGAATGACAGTGTTTAGAGAAGTACAATTAATAAAAGCCTCTTTACCAATTAATGATACATTACCCTCAAATGAAAGTGATTGAAGTGAAGTACAATCCCCAAATGCAGAATATCCAATTTCTGACACTTTTTCGGGAATTGTGATATTGTCAAGCATCTTGCAACCTTCAAACCCCCCATGACTTATCTTAATAAGAGCAGAGGGTAAAATTACTTTTTCTAACAATTCGCAGTTCTGGAAGGCATAAGTCCATATATATTGCACTTTATCGGGAATATCTATGGAACTTAATGATGTATTTGAAAAGGCATTATATCCAATAAACTTCAAATTCTCAGGCAATGTTATTGTTTTCAAATTCTCACATCCGCTAAATATGTAATTAGACGTATATCCGGACATATATCCAATCTGTTCCAATGTACCAGGTAAAGATACTTTCGTTAACGAGGTACAATGAGAAAAACCTAGTTCCAACATCGTACACCCTTCCTTAACAATGACTTCATTCAAATCCCGACAATCGGCAAATACACTATTGCCATATAGCATATACATAGTATCATCTTTTGCGGCGAGAACATCTGACTGAATTATTACCTTATTAATTTTTGTGCTACCAAATGCCTGTTTGCCTACTACACCTAAATATTTAGGAACATTGAATTCGCCTGATAATCCTGATTGATAAAATGCACGAGGGGCAATACTATCAATTCGTTCAGGGAAATGCACTTTCGTAAGTTTACGGCATTTGGAAAATGCTTCTGTGCCAATAACCCTGATATTCTTAGGCAAAAAGACCTCCTTGAGCTTTTTACTTTCGCTAAAATTGTATTCTGGAATTTCGTCATCATTCCAACAGTCTATACCCTCAACTCCTTTAATATGAGCATTTGACATATCAAGAATTTCAAGATTACCCAATACCGCCATCTCAAATAAGATATTCCAGTCTTCTCCAGAAATAACACTATTAATTGTTAGTTTTGTAATTTCAAAAATGTTTTCTTCCGTAATGTATTCCGATAAACTTCCTGAAACTATTAACTCTCTGGACTGTTTCTCATTTTCTCCAAATGGATTATCCTCTTTAGAACATGAGGATATAAACAATACACATATTAATGCAAAAGATAAAACTGTTCTCATATTCTTATTCCTTATTAATATTAATTACTAATCGACACGATATATATGTATTTAAGTAAGACTGACTATCATCACAATATGACCGTGCTGATACTCTACAAACTCTGAAATCGTCATAACAGGAGCTAAATTTGTTACCAGTAGAGAAGGTTTTTAAATAATCTTTTTGCTCAGAAATTGATTTAATATTACCTCCTCGCACAATATGACCTAATCCCTGAATGTAGTAAGGGTCTTCTACAAGTGGGGAATTTGAATATTCATTATATGCATCTTTACACCATTCGCTATGTCCTTTGACCAAATCCACTAATCCTAACTCATTTGCGTATTGTTTGGCATCTTCAATAGTGTTTCCTCCTGGATAAATATATCCTTTGCTGTATATACCTCCTTTTGCGGCATATTCCCATTGTGCTTCAGTTGGAAAATCAACCTTAACATTTGAACACTCTTCTATAACCCCCATTACATAAGCCCAATCATTCCAAATAAAATCAGGACTACCTTGTTTTTTTTCAAAGGAACTAAATTCTGTATTCAGCAATATCTCTATTTGTTCTATTGTAAGTTCCTTTTTCCCTATATAATAATCCGAAATCTGAACATAGTGTGCCGGTTTTTCATTATGTCTAGCGTAAGCCTCTTGGTTTTGTGTTGCTCCCATTAAAAACAGGCCACCTCTGACATAAATCATATCATTAAGGATTTCTCGAATTACATTTTTTTTGCTATCCGAAACATTCTTTCTCCATTCAACATTAAATCCATTTACAATCTCAACATCGGATGGTATTTCATCTATTGATTTTGTGCAGGAAGTCATCAGATAGAGAACTGATAGTAAAACAAGGTGACTAATTATGGTCTTATACATAATCTTATTCCAATATAATTTCCGGTCTTAGTAATAAATGGGAATCTTGAATATACTGGCCAAAGTAGGAAAGATGTTGATTGCATATCTCCTCCTCTTATAACATGATATTCACCAATCGCAGGTCCCATAGGATTTACTTGATTCGATAAATCGTATTCTCCATACCAATCCGAACACATCTCCGCAACATTTCCAGCCATATCATATAATCCCAATTCATTTGGCCATAGTTGACCCACAGCATATGTTGTAAAATTAGGATCTGATAGATTTTCATATCCTTTGTCAATCAACACATCTTCATAATCATTACTACCAGGATATGTATACCCCATCGAATAAATTCCTCCACGGGCGGCATATTCCCATTCTGCTTCTGTTGGCAATGTGAAATTAAGATTTGTTAATCTTGACAATTTTGTTACAAAATCAAGGGCGTCCTCCCATTCGATATTTTCAATGGGCAATTGTTCCCCCTTAAAATTAGATTGATTACTACCCATTATAACATTCCACTGCTTTTGTGTGACTTCCGTTTTGTTTATATAGAAATCGGAGAGAGTTACATTATGGCGAGTATCCATGATGTTTGATGTATAATCAAACTCCGTTCCCATAACAAACATACCGCCTTTAACATAAACCATTTTTGAAAGGATTTCTGCAATTGTTTCCTTTTGTGTTATAGTCACATCAGAACTCCAATAGATAGAAAATTGGTCAACGACATCCCAATAACCACCCATTTGAACTACTGATAATGTTTTGGTCAAATTCTTTTCACCTCGACCTACATTTACATAGATAGTTGTGCGACGCTGTTCTGCTTTCATATTCGGGTCAACAGAAACAATAATAGTTGAGTCCTTTTGATTAGGTGTAATTGTACACCACGAGTCTTGACATGTAACATCAAACGTTTGATAGTTCGTGGATATCTTTACCGTATCTTGATTAATAGCGGCATTAAAAATTAATCCACTTTCAGATAATTCCAGTATTGGATCAACTGCCCAATCGTTCGGACAAAACTCTTCATATGAACATCCTGATAACAACAAAACAATTGAAGACACTATACCAACTAATAAATTTTTCATTGTAGATTCATTTTTTTCTTTAAAATTTTGTCAAAATTCAAATTCAATCCTACACCAACTTGGTAGTCTACTGATATATTTCCGTTTCCTACAACCATGCTTGTTCCTAGTGAAACACTCAACCAATCATATAAAATACATTGACATGCAATTTCTCCTTCAAATCCTTTAATATAATCACTGTAAAATAGAGTGTTGTTATTTATCTTCAATGGATTCTCCCACTGACGCCCATATTCGCCATATCCTCCACCAATCAATACATATAGACTTGCAAGATCTTTATGCATAACTCCTAGACGAAGACCTCCAGTTATAGCAGTTCTTATATAACCTAATTTATTTGCTCGGGTTATATCGTAATCTTGTGTGACGGTAGATATATCACAGCCTTGCTTTTTATACTCTCCCCACTTATAGGATAAAAAAAAGCCAAAACGTTTACCGTATGATACTCTAATCCCATGCATTGTTGTCTTTGAGAATATATATTCACATGATAAACTATTTGGATATTGTTCTGGCAATACAATAGTATAATATAGAAATTGCTTAGGTGTAATTTCATCTATCTCAAGAATGTATTCTGATGATTTAGGACTATTAAGAATAAAAATTCTTCGAGATTGTTCATATCCACGTGTCAAATCTCTTTGAGTATCAATTAAATACACATACATATTATCGGAAGGCTTCATCCACTGATCATCAGTACCATTATCAATAACCAGGCCTTTAACTTTCGAATCAAACACAATAGTTGATACTCCATTTTTTGCATTTCTATTAACTTTCCTTTCATCTGGACTTAGTGTAACTTTTAAATTTTGAGCACTAACATTTGTCGCAAGAACAAGGAACAGTCCAATTAAAAATATTTTATTACTTAAAGTCATATATTCTGAAATCTATTAAATTAAATTTATCTTTTGGAGAACTTATATTGTCTTTCGGTTGCCAAGTACGAACATGAATAATAGGAGTTAAATCATTCTGTTTAAAGTCTATCATTAAGAAAATATATCCAGGCATTTGGCTTTCAAGATTGTTCCCATTTTGATCATCTAACCACATCTGTAAGAACGAAACCCCAAATATTTCAGGATATAATGAATGTTGAACTATACGTAAACCAGATATACCTAATTTTATTTTGATGTTTTGATCAAATAACTCAGAAAGTCTTTTTATATACTGAATTTTATCTTCTACTATTAATTTATATGGTCTTTTTTTCGTTGAAAGAGGAACTAGTTCTTCGCCACATCTACTTAGTTGCTTAGTTTCGGTAATAATCAACGCATCTGAACTGAAAAAATTTGAGATATACTCAATCTTTTCTTTTTCGTACGCAGATTGATACTCTTGAATAAAATCTTCAATAAAAAGACGATGTCGTTTCTCTTTATCACTTGTTTGTTCCTGTGCAAAACAAGGTGAAAAAACTAAAACAAGAATGGATATTATAATAGATTTATGCATTTATGTTATTTTATATTGATTACTAATCTCAAACCAGTCGCTTTTCTATTTACAAAAGGAGAAGCATAATATCTAGTTGTGGTTTTCATATCATAATAGTTTTGAATTCTAAAATCGCCTCCTCGTATTACTTTATAAATGCCAGTTTGGGGTCCATTGGGATTAATTACAGATACGGAGTCATATTCTGCATAATAATCTTTACACCACTCACTAACATTACCTGTCATATCATATAGTCCTAATTCATTAACTCTTTTGCCACCAATTTCGTGCCCAGATGTCAACTCATCATACGAAGTCCAAGCTACTTCTCTAATATCAAATGTATGCCCAGAGAAAATATGTCCTTTGCTCTTTTTTCCTCCACGGGCGGCATATTCCCATTGCGCCTCAGTTGGTAAAGAAATATCTAAACCAGTAATAGAAGATAATGTGTCGCAGTATATCTGTGCATCCTCCCACGATAACATATCTATCGCTTTATTTTCGCCATATTCTATGCATTTTCCTTCAATAGAGAAGAATGCTTCCCATTCTTTCTGCGTTAACTCATATTTACTTATATAAAAATTACTTAGACTTACATTATGAGGATTTTTACTTAAGCTATCTTGTTCCGTCAAACAGTCAATATCTTTATAATTATTACCCATAACAAAATCACCACCTTCTACAAGAACCATTTTATCTAGTATCGATGTCAAAGCTTCACTTTGAGATGGTGATATTTTTGTTGTATTTACATGAAGCCCATTATTGTCATATACATAAGTATGAGTTGAACTTTTAAATTTTGGATAAAGTATGGCTATTAAGACTAATATGATTGCAGTTATTATTCCACCCAATATGTGTTTTTTGTAATCTTTTTTAATTTCAACTGTATTCTTCGTGTCCTTATCAATACTTTTACCTATTGATTGAGCTACAGCGCACAGTAAATCATTAAATTTTGTTTTATAGTCAGGGTAAGCATCTATCCAATGCTTCTGATTTAGTATTACACGATTCTGTCCTTTTAAAGGTGTTTTATCTAAGCGGAATGGAATTATGACTTTCTGTTCTTCAAATGCAATATTCAATTCTCCTTTTACCCATAAAGATGTAGCTGCAGTTTCTGAAAATAGGACAACGACGACTGAGGCTTTTTTAATAGCTTCATCAATTAAATCTCCATATTCAGAGCCAGGTGGGATATCTCTTGGAGCCATCCAGCACTTTATTTCATTCTGTTCAAGGGTGTGGCAAATAGCTTGTGCAGCCTCTTTGTTTTGACTTGAATAACTTATAAAAACATCATGGTTCATATCCCTATTGATTATGATTCTACTTTTTCTATATTATATGTCTGAATTATTTCCAAACCCGGAGCATCTTTTATCGTAGGCTGCCCCATTCTTGTAGCTAGCCAAATATACCTTTTCGTTGGACATAAGGTTACCGATAATTCACACTCGTGATTATCTTTATTATATACCTTTATTGTTTCCTTCTGCTCAACTTTCCGTTTCAGTTCTTGTTCTGTGAACGGAATTATTTCTTGCATTGGTGCATTAAGGAATGTATCTATATCAATTGTATATTTCATTTTGTTTTCATCAAATATAAATGCGGGTGTTGTCCATTCTATTTGATATGAAAGTCTATTCCAAAAACTATCCTTAAAAACATCATCAGCAAGATAAGTATCCAAAGATTGTGGATTTGTGTATAGCTTCATCGTTTTTCTTAACATCTCTTTTTTTTCTTGAGCTGGTAAAGATGCCGGAATGGATTTTTTAAGCATACGCTTAATACTCCATTTCAACAAAGTGCTAACGATAAAATTGGAATTATTTATAGATTCACAAATTGAACGCATTTGCTCAATATTATTCATACATTCAGGTCCCATCGTGTCTGGACGTGTATTAGCGGCCAAACGATCAAGCCTGTTTTTTTGCTGTTTATCTAAATTATATGGCATCAATAGATTGTCTATGTTTACCTCTTCTTGCTCCTCGGCCTCGGGAACGTAATATTTTATTTTTATTTTATTTTCTTCAGTTCTTCCCCAATTATTATATGCGACCATTACCAATTCTGCACATGTCCACCATGATTCCGTATAATCTGGTGTCCTATAGATTATAAGCTCTTGTATATCATGTATTTTCGCTTCTAACATAAAAACAAGCATCCATTTTCTCATAGGAGATAAGGTTTCTTCACCAGAACACAAAATACCTGGTTCTACAATTCTGACTATTGTATCAGGATGCTTTTTTTCATATGCTTTTTTATATTTAAATACTTCATCATAATAATTACTTCGATAACTTATAAAGACCTTTTTCTTTTCGCTATTTCTTGCTTGATTATACTTATGAGAGTTATCCCACATTAACTCCATTTCAAGACGATATTTTTCAAGATCTTGATATCCTTTTAATGGGATTCTTTTATAGTGAGTTCCTTTTGATATTGCTTGATGTAGATCTTTGATTTGTTCTTCAATCCATAATAATTGTTTTTTGTCTGAAAAATCCTGTTTAAATCTCGGAGAATCATATCCTTGTCTTTGGGGAGTAATATTAAGTGGAAGCATCGTCTTACTAACAACAAGCACATGATCAAGCATATTAATTTGTGCGACAAGAATAGGATAAACTGTCTTTACGGCAATATCGTCAGGAATAGAACAATCAACGATTACGATATCATCTCGATGACAAGCAATTAACAATTCTAACTGAGAAAAGTCATCAGAGTTTGAATCAATGAGTGTTACATCAAAATTATCCAAAACTTGTAGAGATAATATTTGATTTTTCAGTTTAATCGAATCATCGATTTCTGTAGAATAAAAATATGTTAATCTCATTGAATATTATTGGTTAAATAATTAAACAATTTACTAAAAAAACCTTTGCTTCGATTATGATCCAAGGGCATGATTTCTTTATGTTTCTCGTTTGGAATATCGTTTGTTGATGTAACAACATTTGCTGAAATAATTCTAACTATAGATTTATATAAAGAGCTCAAAGCTAAATCCCATCCATCTTTTATTGTAATTGATTGAAATTGGGGCAATTTCAACTTATGCTTTTGACCGAAATCAATGTTTTCAATAAAAAATGTAATTATTCTTTTATTACTATTGAAAGCTAAAGTAATTTCGCCATTTACCCACCTAGAGTCAATGGCATTGCGAGAATATACGACAACAAATGCATCACATTGTTCTATTTGTTTTACTATCTCCGTTTCATATTCTTCTCCACCATATTCTCTTAATTGAATATCAGCCTTCCAACATTTAATATTATTGTTATCAAGAGATTTATATACAATATCTGTTTCCTTATGATCAATAGTAGAATAACTAATAAAGATTGCCATAAAATAAGATTTAAGTAGTAATAGAGTAAACGCAAAAGATAAGACTAATCCTCAATAATTATTCTGCTCGCTCATGATATCTTAGTTTTATATGTTTTCTACGATTTGTGACAAAAGATTTTGTACTCTTATATTGTCTTGATTGATATACACATTTAATTCTCCATTCACCAACAATTCATTCTTTATCATCCATTCTTCATTCTTGGCAAAGAATTGAAGAAGAATCATATGGAACGCGTGTTCTGCTGTAATGTTTTCTACATTGCGGTAGTAGAAATCCGTTGGTACAAGACGATTGTATTCCTTGTCCCATTCCTCATTAGTCTCGCAATCGGCGATTGATGATTTTAATTCTTGAGCATATTGTGATAGACCGTTGAAGTTTGATTGTAAACACTCAAAAGTGGCATCAATGGCAATGCTGGCATATACTTCTTTAAGTTTTGCATAGAGCATATTCTCGCACGACACGCGTACATACTCCATCAATGCACTACGATACTCAATAATATCATCTATATTATTTCCTTGAATACGTTCGAGCAGGGTATTTTCCTTTGCTTTATTAAACTTTTCAAGTATATCATTTTCCGAAATAGGGGCAGTGTAGAGATTACCATAACTCCTTGATGAATTTTTCACTCTTTCAAGAAGTAGTTTAATCGCTTCCTGCATATTCACAATACCATTACTCCAAGTTTGAAGTTCTACGCTTCTCTCTATTTTAGAGATAATGGCAGTTGTAATTTCATCTGTTGAATGGCTATCCAAATAGTTTTGGTATTCAGCAATAATTTTATCTTTAAGGTCATAACCTAACTCTTGTGATAGTTCATTAGATAGCTTACCCTCAACTTTTACTTTCTCGAATGAAAGATGCTTATTACAAAGAGACTCTATCTCTTGCTTACCTTGACCAATCAACCAATTAAGATCAATTACACCATATAACTTTTCTGCTATTTCTTTAGCAGGAAGAGAGTCTTCCTGCAGCAAACTATACTGCAAGAAGTCTCTCTTAAATCTATTTTTCAGATATTTCTTTTTATCCATAATTATAGAGGTCTGCCACAGCCGCAACAGAAGTTTGCAGATTCAACATTCTGAGTACCACATCCTGTGCAGAACTTGCTACCATTAGAAGTAGTAGCGCCTGCACCATTATTGTTATTCATATAAACTACATCCTTTGCAATGTTCAAAGCCTTATCGTCAAGCTTTGACTGTTCCACCATGCCCCATATCTGAGTAATGAGGACAGGCCAGAAGAAAAGCATCGAAATAACTGTAGGAATTGCCTGCTGTCCCCAAATACCGACACCGGCTTCAAAGTGGATGTTGCTGCCTTGAGGAAGCAAGGTAACTTTCAATGCGGTTTTCATACCCAATACAGCCTTGAATACGCCGCCCTTTGTGATAGAAATGTCGTAACCACCGCTGCTCAAAGCGTCCATAGCTACTTCGTAGCCATCGTTCTGAAACTCCTCCTGTATACGGTTTGCAATAGTAGGTATCAAAGATGTTGAACCGTATAATATCTTTTTAGTGCTGAAAGTTGCCATAATTCTTATTTATTAATGTTTTGAATTGAATGAAAATTGTACACTGCGTACAACACGCTTGACTCTACAAGCAAATTCTTAATCTCTGCAAGTTGCTCTTCGTTGTATTTTGCCTCCATATCGTGAAGCATTGCTACAACCTTGTCAGACTGAGCTTTAATCTCCTCTTCGGTGATTACTCCATCTTCCATTATAGTCTTGAAAGATGCATTGTTGACGACCATTTCGTCAATGTTCAAGATTCCTTTTTCGTTGAAAAACATAGCTTTTTGATTTAATGATTATAGAATAAAATGGTATTACATGTCTGGACCTCCAGTAAATTCCCGCTTACAATCTAAACAGATATATTTACTATAAGGGCAGATATTTCGACCCGCTGATCGTGCTGGGCCTTGTGCTGCGCCACGAGTAAAGGGGAATAACACTGCATAAGTAACAGCTGTTGCTCCCCAAGCTAGTGCTCGCTTCCCAAGATTAGTTGTTTGTGTTCTTTTAGAACCGCAATAAGGGCATTTCATAGCATTTGTATTGATTATAGTTTTGCACCACAATGCTTGCAATAAGCCCAATCAGCGCATACAGCTTTATTGCATTTAGGACATCTCTTGCCAGATGCTTCTGCTTTCAGATTCTGCATTAGATTCTTATACTGCGGGCTTTCTCCCCATTTGAGGATTTCGCGAACTCGAACTGCACTGAATGGATGGGATTGACCGATTATGATAGAGAGTTGCAATGCTTTGTTCCACAGGCCATCATTCTTTATCTTCTCGTATTTATCGGCTTGCAGCGCCCATTCTTGCATGTTCAAATTGCTTGTTATAGACTTCGGACCACCTGATAAGCGAGCCATCGAGCGAGCAACAATCTCGGGTGAGGTTATGATACTACCACATCTATCGCAAGATAACTCACTCTTTCTGTACCAATACAAAATTGCGTACTGAATTGGAACTGTAAGCGAACCTAAAACTCCCATTGCATCTGCACCACTGAGAATATATTGAGCTATGCTGTGATACAGTACGTGGCGACAAAGAATATGACCACATTCGTGTGCAATTACGGCATCCAACTCTTCATCATTGAGTAATTCAACCAATCCCGATGTAATAGTAATGAAGATTTTAGTGTCACCAAAAGTCCACGCATTTGGTACAGGGTCCATTTGCAAATAGAACTCTGGCTCTGGAATACCCAACTTCTCACAAATTGGAGGAAGGTGATTGTAAAGTTTGGGTAATTGAGTAGGAGAAAGGCGAATTGCTGTCGCCATATTCATACCATACCGCAATTGTTCAAATCCCAGTGCCATTATCTTCTTGACAAGGGCAGGAAATCCTGGGATACTTTCCAACTGACGCAATGCTGCTGCGTCTTCTGGATGAATAAATTCTGCTGGTTTAATCATATCTCTTCTATTTTTTGTATTTAAATTACTCCCAATCCATTTTTAACTCAAGACCGCATTTGTCGCAGAATACTTGGTGTTTGTATATAACATTACCACATCTGCGACAATGGAACTCTTCGTCAGAACTCTGAATGCGTTGCTTGAGTACTTTATATAATTCTGTTTCTTCTCGCTTAATTAGATCATAACCGAGCTTCTTCAAAAGTTTGATGGTTTTCATTGCCATTTCTCGGTCATACTCTTTTTCGCCTTCGGGAAGTTAAGAGTAGGGAACCATATCTGGCGTTTGCTTTAACTGATCATCACGCTGAGGCCCATAAGTCCAGCCCATCCTCGACCAAATTTAGTTGAGGTCATGTGTTGGTTTCCTGGGTCAATAAAATGATAATAAACACTCCACAACAATGGCGGATCTGTTTGTTTATTTTTTAGTTTTGTTTTATCAATTATAGATTGGCAGAGTTCATCTTCTAAGATTAATTCTGTAGAATCTTTTATAGAAGCATCGCTCAACAAATTCGGACATCCAATAACACTTGTTAGTAGGCAAGGTGTCAATATCGAGATGCATATTACTTTTCTAAGAAAATAGCCATTAATTAAATGCCAATCAAATTTAGGTCTTAGCATAAGAAGATATGCAGCATATAAAATATAAACAATGCATATAATACCTGCAATTTTAGTAAGACAAACGCTTCTAATGCCAAATATGCAACCGTAACCAAATATAGATGATACTAATGCTAATGAACCTATTAGAATTGCTATCCAATCTATAAACTTTTGTATCTTCTCAAATAATAGCTTCATATTATTTCCAAATTATTTTTTTCTACACTTACACAAGCATATCCCAATCCATCTATTCTGATGGCAACAATAGGCTTATTCTCCTCAATATAACTTAGTTCTCCTTCAAGACCTTTCATCGGACCTCTAATAAGGCGAACTCTATTTCCAACTTTAAGATTTTCGACGATTGAGACTTTAGCATCAGCATTATGCAATAAGAACTTTAGCTTTTCTATTTGCTCATCAGGTATTGGAGTAGCCAATTCTTTCGAACCAGGATAGGTGATGAATTTAAGGATGAATGACAGTTTGCGAAATTCATCTTCCTCATTTCGAGGAAGACGAACAAATACAACCATAGGAATAACAACCCGATCTATCTTCTTTTTTCGGTCACTCCATTGGTGCTCCTCATGCTGAATTGGCACATAATTTGCAATTCCCATCTTGTCAAGTTTAGCTGCAACTTTCTTTTCACAATTAGTATGAACAAGAGCCGCAACCCAGCGTTTTTGGTACGCTTCGCGGTCGTTTGTCCCATTGACAAACGAATCACTTACCTGACAAATCGCACTCTCTACTTTCATTTCAAATAGAGTTTTCTTTGGAGTAGTTCCACAAAAGAACTATCACACGATTGCAAAAATACTAAAAATAGTTTAAATATAGGTAAAAATAGACGATTATTTTTACTTATACAAGAAATTAAATGATTGCCTTGAATGGATTTATATTCAACGATTTATATAAATATTTTCAATTAGAGGAAACAAAATACCTATGTTTATTCGATTTGCAATTTTATATAAATCAGATTACTATGATTGAAAATGTTATAAAAGTATCAGAATCTCATATTGTATGATGTTTTATTTCAGAGTCTTATACGGTGCTTATAGTTCTTTTGTGGAACTACTCCAATAATGAGCTAATAAGTCCTTGAGTGGCATCATCTATCACCGAGTTTTCCAACATTGTTAGATAAATCTGCGTAGTCTGCTCAGAGGTATGCCCCATACCTGCACTGATGACAGAAATTGGCACATTGTGGTTTCTTGCAGCAGTGGCCCAACTGTAGCGAGAGGTGTATGATGTCAATTTGCAACCGGCAGGCAACATCTTTGATAATCGTCTCAATTGTCTATTATGGTTGTTGATTGCGACTTGATACTCTTCATATGCTTCCTTTGTGTCCGTAGAAGTCAAAATAGGGAAAACATAAGGCGATAATGCCGATGAATATCTGTCAATTATCCGCTGGATACTTGGCTCTATACGCACACTCAATAATTGTCCCGTTTTGCGGCGGGCATAACATATCACCCCGTTTTGAATGTTTTCTTTCTTCAAATAGGTAATATCTACGAATGCCATTCCACGGGTACAATAGCTGAAAATGAATATATCCCTTGCAAGTGCAAGAGGAGTATCTTCTGTTAATTTCAGTTTATACAACTGCGATATTACAGACTCTGAAACAGCACGCTTGCGTGTGCGATCAATGCCTGTATAGACCTCTATAAATGGGTGAGATTATTCAACAAGTTTTTGCCTTACTGCCTTGTTGTAAACGGCTCGCATTATACGCATATAGAATTAAATAGAGTTCCTAACCATCCCTCGCTGCACAAGGAAGGCATTATATTCAGCAACAAGTTGTTCTGTCATTGCCGAAAATGGCAGATTGACCCCGCCAAGAAACTCGGCGAAGTTCTTCATCGTTTTCTCATAGTTCTGTGCTGTACCCAAGCGATTAGCATTACGCATCAACCGTATTTGATTCTTCATAAAGTCCAAAACCGACACATAACATTCCAGAGACTTGTAGCGTTTGATAATATCTCCAACCGAATAGGTTACTCCGCTACTATCCAAGTCTTTGACAATTCGTTTCAATAGTGCAATATCACTATCTATACGATTCTGAATAATGCTCTTGTCTGCAACACTTACAACAACCTGTTCACCTATTGCATCCCATTCGTCAGGCTGCAATCGGATATTGGTTGTTATCTGTTGTGTCGCTCTACGATGAGTCACTTGATAATATACAGTTCCTGCACGCCCTACGACTGATGACGGGCGTAGTTTTACTTTAATTGTTGCCATAAGCGTGATAAACGATTTAAGATGATACAATAAGAGCCTCCACTCAATTGCTTAAGGGAAGGCTCTTTAAATAACGGCTACGGGATATACAGCAATTGAAACTCTCTTTTTACTGTAATTCTAGTATGCGCCATCTCCTTAATTCTTCGATTTAAGGGTTATCCTTTGGCTGTTGTTTCTCCTTAATGGACTTAGCTTTGCTCTCCTGTTCCTTTGCTGCCTGCTCCTTGAGCCTTGCTTGCTCGGCAAGGGCGGCTTGTTTGCGAACGGCCTCTTCGTAGGTCTCCACATCTTCACGCATCTGCTCGATCTTTTGGGCATCTCTATTGAGTTTGAAGATCTCCTCCAATATCACTATCTGCACTGCCGATGCATCGCCTTTCATTTTGATGTAGCGGTATTTAAGGTCGTTATCGATGCGGTCATAATCCGGGTGTTTAGCAAGATGCAATGCTACTGATAAAACAGCAATAGCTACCGACATTATTACAAAGGTTATCAAGACATGAGGTTCATCGATGCTGATACGAAGATGTTTAGCGTTAGCAATCCAGGAAAAACGCATTATAAATTAGCCGTATTTTAGAGGAAAATATCCGTGAGAGAACTTGTATTATATACCGCTGATTATTAGTATACTTACATAGTAAATAAGATATATGTAAATATGAAAAAACTCAACGCCGAATCTTCTAAATTAATGCAATTTTCTTTGTCTATAGAAGAAATTGACCCTCGTATTGATCGCTGCAAGAAGCATCTTGCCTCCAACATTTGTTTTTTAACCCTTGCAGCTGTATTTTGTGGAGCAAAGACCTAGAATGAAATCGCAGACTATGGAGAGGCTTCTGATGATTTTTTCCGGGAAGAACTCGATGGTTGGGAAAGCGCACCTTCACATGATACTATCCGACGTTTCTTCATGATTATTCCCACTGATAAGTTTGAGCGCTTGTTTCGCAGTTGGGTCATAGGGGTTATAGGACACTACAACGGGGTTATCGCCTTTGATGGCAAAACAAACCATAATGCTTCAGAAACAGATGAAGAGAAATCAAATCGCAAGTCAGGCTACAAGGACTACACGCATAAGTCTAAACTTCATATGATTACTGCATACGCTACAGAACTGGGATTTTCCCTCGGACAACTCAGAGTGGATGACAAGAGTAATGAGATACCTTCAGTACAGCAACTTATTGACGAAGTGTTTATTCCTGGATGCACATTTACCGCAGATGCGATGCACTGTCATAAGGAGACTGCAAGGAGGGTGCTAGAGAATGGAGGAAACTATTTCTTGCCAGTCAAAGGCAATCAAAAGGAACTTCACTCATGGCTCCAGCAACTCATGGACGAGTGTATCAAGCATCCAAGATTGAGGCGTGATGACAGTTTTTCCGTAAGTGAGCAGGGACATTGACGGGACGAGAGGAGAAACTGCTATTCCATGGGAGACATGATGTATATGCATCGGTTTGCAAGGCAATGGCCTGGAATGAGAACTGTAGGGTGCATCATTTCTGAACGATACGACAGTTATAATCACACATTTCGCTCAGAATACAAGTATTTCATCTCTTCGCTGCCAAATAATGCGGAGATGTTATTGAAAACGGCAAGGGAACACAGGAATGTAGAGAATAATCTTCATTGGCATCTGGATGTCACATTTGGAGAAGATGATGATAGGAAGAAAAACAATGCGGCACAGAACTTTGCCATTATTGAGAAGATGGCTTTAGCAGTGTTAAAGATCAATGAACTGAACAAACCAATCAACAGAAAAAGGTTTAGGGCATCTATTGACAGAAAGTATTTATGGCAATTGTTAAACCAATTTTTATAATGCGTTTTCCCTGCCGTCTGATGCGATAGCCTTGTTAGCTGATTAAGGTTGTTTGCCATACCCGTAAGGTTGCGGATTACGGCAGCATCCTCAGTCGAATGTTTGGCTACTATTCGGGCGTCAAAGGCTGCGTCTCTTATATACTCGGCAAGCGTGCGATTTGCATTTTTGCTGCGGTGGCGTAGCTTCTCATAGTCGGGCTTTGAGAACTTCACCGTTACCGATTTCGTAAGTCGTTTCAGGGTGCTTACCTGTGGTCTGCCTCTGGGCTTGGGTTTCGTAATTTTCTTATTATTCATCATTGCGATTTTTTACTTGTTTATTGATTATCAAACAATTGCCTTGTATTTGTATATACTTTAACGAGGAGGAATATTAGACAAGACTATCAGCATAAATAGCTGATTATCATTTAATTAAATTAGCAGATTTGGATAACTCATATTATTCAAATCTGCTTTTTTTATACATTTTTTGTATCAAATTTCACTATTAGTTACGCATTAGTTACAACACCGCTATTCGCAAAAGTTCCAAAGAATAAGTATAAAAAATTCCGAGAGTCGATGCGCTGGGCAAGGACTCTCGGAATAAAACTCAAATTGAGCAACAACCCTACTCCTCTGGGGCGAACATAGGATCCCACGCAGGGAGGAGGATTGGCTCCTGCTCAAGGAGCTTGAGGATATCCTCTGGTACATACTTGCGCTCAACAACCACGCGGAACATATACTCGTTGAACCACTCGTCGGTCATAATCAAGTTACCCTGATAGCCCGAAGCTGCACCCCAGCTATTCTCAACCATCCACTTCTTCGACTTGCCCTCTTCGTCCAAATCGACAGCGATGAGCGTCATAGCGTGTGACGAGCCACTTGTGTAGGTCTGTATGCGCTGCTTCTTATCCATTGGGAACGAAGTATTAAAGAGCGAAGCGTAATCAAAGTTATTCAAATCAAGCGTACCCTTTGAGCGGTCCATAAACTTCCCCACATCGCAAGAGAAATACATCGCAGTGTTATCCTTGATTGAGGCGATAGCCAACTCCTTCACACGCTCGATTGGGAGGTTGATGTAGAGCCAATTCTCGCCATCATAAACGTGACGGTCGTACTCAATCTCATACACCTTGTTATACTCGCGTGAGGGGTCGTTCATCACCATAATGTAGTTCTGCTCCAAATCCTCACCAATATACTCCTCGTAGAATGACTTTGGAGTGTATGTCTTCTTGCTAACGAGCTTGCCCGACTTGTCGTAGCGTGCCCACTCGAACTCTGTTGGAGGAACACCCAGGCACTCAACCAAGATGCGATAGACCTCGGTCAGCATAGCCTCCTTACGCTCCATAGCCTTCGCGGGCTTCAGCTCACGCAACTCCAGCGCATACTCACGCAGCTTCTGACGGAGGATATTAGCCATCTGTGATGTGTTGTTACTCTGGTAGGTCTCGGGCATAGCCGACTTTGGCACAACGCCATACTTCATAATCAGGTTTGACACGCCTGTAAACTGACCTCCATCACCAATAGGATTCTTCATCAACCAATCAACCTTGCGGTCAGTAAGAGGCAAATCGCGCGTGTCGATAATCGCCTGAAGAAAGAGATTAGACTTCTCAAGCTGGTCGTAGAACGAGTTATAGTTCTGCGAGAACTCAAACGATGGCAGGTCGTACTTTGTAATCATCTTTGCACGCAGCACATTCAAACCTGTAAACAACCAGCAGCGACCCGATGACTTCTGGTCGGTAATACCCTTTGTAGCCACGCGGTGAGAGAAGTGGGTGTCAATCATCGCCAAATTCTCGGAGTTAATCGCCAGCGTAGCGATAGAGTTTGACGCCAACGCATTTTTCACTGCCTTCTGCTCGGGCGTAGCCTGATATCCCTGACGGATGCGAGAGAGCATATCCTCGCTGATACCGCCACCCTTTGTCTGTGCCGATACGCACATTGCACCTGCAACAAGCAGGGCTGTTAGAAAGATTTTCTTCATAATTATTGTAGTTTTATAGTTATTCCAATAGCTTCTCGTAAGCCAGTCGGCGGCTCTCGATAACCACATCACCGCAGTAGGTGTATCCAAGCGAGCTAATTAACCCCTGCATAATCTTATTGTCGGGATGGGTGTCAATTCGCATACTTCGCACCTGCTCCGATGCCATAGCCTCGGCAGCCGTCATAAAACGCTTGGCGAAGCCCATTCCTACAAATATCTCATTTACACATAAGCGATGCACAACGGCATAGTCGCCAGAAGTGAGCCACTCGCCGCCTGTCAAATCTTCATAAGCAGGCTCGCCTGAAAAGATTACTGCGCCATAGGCAATTATCGTCTCGCCCTCACACAACACCATTCCCACGCCACACTCCACGTCACGCACTACGCTATCGCGGTTGGGGTATCCTCGCTGCCACTGATCGATACCCGCAGCACCCAGACGAGAGGATGCAGCCTTAATCATCGCCGCAACAGTATCAATATCTGCTTTTGTAGCTTTACGAAAAATCATAATCAAGTAATTTATGCAAAGATATAAAAAAATGGTTTATCCTGGAAAATTATCCCCGACAAACCATTTTATTATTGTATTTATTTGCGATTACTTTTCTGTAATTACAAAGGTCATCTCCTCGCCTGTGCCCTCCACCTCATACGTTTTATCAGCATAGATAGTAGCCTTGGCATTTATCGGAATTGTGACATTTAGCTTTATCTTGCCCGCCTCACGCTTCCACGATGAACGAATCATACCTCTTACCGAGCGAAGTGAGGCCTCTGCCCACTCCAACCCCTCGGGATAATGAGGACGAATAACGATATGCCCAAAGCCAGGAGCAGTCTCATCATAATTGATACCTGCAATATCGCTCTGCATCCACGCCGCCACATCACCGAAGAATACGTGGTTTGCCGAAGCTGCTCCGCCAAAACGTGGACCACTACCGATGCTCCAGCGCTCAAGTGGCGAGGTGTATCCATTCTCTATCCAGCCACCAAATGATGGAATCTTTGTTTGAGTAGCGAGCTTGTAAGCGGTATCAACATAGCCATATTTTACCAGCATACGCAACGCGTATTTGCTACCGACCAGACCAAAATCACACAGATAACCAGCCGCAACAACAGCCTCATTCAGGCGAGCCGCAACCAATTTTTCCATATCCGCAGGCACCAGACCCAAAGCCAAAGGCAACGCCTGAGCGGTAATCTTCGCAACGGAGTAGGCACCTGTCTCGCGGTTGAGATATTTAGCATTGATATAATCTCGCAACTGCTCTGTCTTCGCAGCATACTCTTCGCCATCACGACCGAGCAACTCAGCAAAGCGGGTCATCAGTTTGTGCTGATAATAGTAGTAACAAGCAGCCACAAAATCCTGCGGTGTTGTAGTACGATAGTAGCACCAATCGCCAATACCTTTCATAAATTCATCAACCACACCATCCTCGTTCTCACGTTTGTGCTGCATCTCAAGATAACGCTCTGCGGTTGGATAAATCTTTTCAATAGCCGTTAAATCGCCATAGTAATTGTAGAGGGTGTTGGGGATTATAAACATCGCTGCATCCCACACAGGTCCTGGCCAATCGCCATAGCCCCAGCCCGAGCTTGGGATAATACCCGAGATGTAACCATCATCGTGCTGGTTATCAACAAAATCATCTATCCACTTCTCATATGCCAGCAGACCATCGAAATTGGTCAATGCTATATCCATACTGATATGGGCATCTGCCGTCCAGCCATTCTTTTCACGATGAGGGCAGTCGGTAGGAATTCCATAGAAATTAGCCTGATATGAACGACGTACAGCACGCCATATCTTATTAAGCAAATCATTCGACGAGTTAAACTCGCCCACACTCTCCATATCGGTCGATAGGAAGTGAGCCTTGATTGAGTTCATATCCAACTCTATCGGGCGGTCGGAGCGTACTGACACATATTGAAAACCATTGTAGTGGAAACGAGGTGTAAACTCCTCACCCTGCTCATCACCTCGCAAGATATATACATCCTGCTGGAATGTGGCATCGCCTACGGTATGGAAGTAGATGTTTATATTTCGAACTTCAAGTGTACTATCCTTTGACAAAAGTTCGCCGTGCTGCACCTCGATGCGGGTTCCAGCCTCGCCCTTAACTTTCAAAGTGGTAACACCTGCCATATTCTCGGGGAAGGCAAAGAGATAATCTTTGTCAGAGAATTTCTTCATACTCTTTGGAGTAACGCTCTCAACCGCGCGTATTGCTGGCATCTTCTGTGCCAAAAGCATTGAGGATGGTGCCTCGCACTCAATAGCCGATGGATAAGCGCTATCATCCATCGCTGGGTCATCCCACGCCTCTACCCTCTTGCGCGCATCGATAACATCTCCCGCATAAATCACATTACAACGCCACTCGCCTTCCGTTGTCTTCCAGCTCTTATCGGTCGAAACGACATCCTTTCCTCCGTCGGCATATTCGATATGCAACTCGGCAATCATACGTGGACGATTACGCCACGCCGCCTTATCAAACTGCCACACCGCCATAGCGGCATACTCATTATAAAAGCCATTTCCGAGTGTTGCCGTAATGACGTTATTACCCTGCTTGAGCAACGATGTCACATCGTGCGTAAGGTAAAGATTTCGCTTATCATAATGTGTATAACCTGGATTTAACCAATCCTCCGACACTCGCTTGCCGTTTATCTTGGCATCGTAATAACCCGCAGCACTGATATGCAACAGGGCACGCTTCACATCGCCCTTGGTGGAGAATGTTTTGCGCAACATTGGCGAAGGAAGATAATCTTTGTCGTGATTGTCAGTAATCCACTTTGCCTGCCAGGGCTCTCTACGCAGGTTTGCAGTTGAGAACCACGCAACATCCGAGCGACAAATTTCGCCGCCTATTGCATTATAAAGTACCACCTGCCAGCAATAACTTGTGTAAGGCTCAAGCTTTTCTGTCGAAAGAGTGACTCGTTGAAAAGGGCTCTTCTCGCGGCTGCTTACAATATAATCGCCTGACACCAACGCATCCTCGTTTTGTGCCACACACACCTCTACGGCACGTTGCTTGAAAGTCACACCACCATCGGCTCCATAGGTCCACGAGAAGCGAGCAACGTCGCCATCAATATTATTCGGCGCAACGCTATACTCAACACGCATATCCTCCACACAAAGTCCCGAATGTTTATTACACCCCGTGAAAACAACAACAAGTAGCGACATCACACAGATAATGCCACCACACATCTTTTTTGAAAAAGAGGTCTTCATAATTTTGTGATTTTTGTGATTCGCAATTTACTTACAAAATTAAGTAAAAATCAAGATTTTTACAACAAAAAAAAAGACAACTGACATCACAGCCAGCCGTCTGCCATATAAAAAAGCTACGGACTAAATACAAAAAAAGGCAGCGGACCAATATCCCCTGCCTCTGTGGTTGAGCTACTCGGATTCGAACCAAGAATAACAGAACCAAAATCTGCTGTGTTACCATTACACCATAGCTCAATCGTTGCTCGTAAGCGGTAACAAAAGTAATGCAAAAAATTCAATCCTCAAAATTTAGGTCAATATTTCCACCCTACTTTATCAATTTATTCATTTATAAAATGTGCAGTTCGTCGTTTCGCCAACACTAAATCGCCACTCGCCATAGTTTTTAGCGGCTGCGCCTGCGAAGTCGCATTTTCAAAATTTTACGCACCTTGCGTTCCACGACTGTCGCCTGCTGCTTCATTCCAAGATCGGTCAGATGGGTGTAATCAACCATCGTCTCGGGCGGACACGCAAGATCAGCTTTTGAGATGTAATACAAATCTTTAACACCCGCTTTCACAAGTCTTTCATACGCCTTACGTGAAGCGGCATTTGAGGTACTTATCATATCGCGTCGCTCGAGGTTTGTCGCCTCGTTGGAGTAGCCTGGATGCTCAATCAAGAGGATAGGCTCATCGTGCTGTGAGCGTATCTGCTTAACGGCATTTATCACTCGCTCCTCGACATCCTTGTGGCTGGTCAGATTAGGGATACAGTCCAAGATATAAAGGCGAGCATCAACCTCTTTGATAAAGTCAATCACCTCACTCTCCAGTCGTCCATTTCCCGAGAAACCCAAATTCACAACGGGAACGCCCAGCGAACGCTGAAGAATAGAGCCCCACGCCATCGAAGGACGCGAAGCACAACCGCCCTGCGCTATGGATGTTCCGTAAATGAGAATTGGCTTCTCCTCCGATGCAGGGATAAACTTAAATTCAGCACCCTCGTGGACTCCAATCTCCAACTGCTTTACGCCATTATAAAGTGGCAGATAAAGACGATACTCAAAACCCTGCTCCGCACGAACATCGGCAAGATCATTATATTTATACACCACCTGCTCACCAAAGGAGTAACTACCAAAGCAGAAATCCAACCCTCCAGCGGAATTCACGCGGTACATATCCACACCCGACACACCCGTAGAGGGCATATGTGGCATAGCATAGCTGCGGGAAGTTGTAGTATAACGCACCTCAATCGCTGGCGAATTGGTGTAAAAATATATCGCCAGACCAGCGCTATTCTGCGACAAATTCCACACAGGCTCACGCACCACCCCTTTTGCACGCTCTGGCAAACGGTTATAACCATCAATCTCACCCGCAAAGGCTTGATTTTGCACCACCTCATATCCGCACGTCATAGGGTTATGCCACGTCATCTGCGCCCACGACTCCACTGACGCAAAAGCAAGAAGTAATAAATACAAAAATTTTTTCATCGTTTACAATTTACTCAAGAAACGCTCTCTATCGACAATAAAACGCTCGTGCTCACCCTCGCCGATAGTACCCTTCTCGTCCCACGCTTTAACAACAAAGCACAAGCGGCGACCCTCAACCGCCACCAGCTCCGCCTCGGCTGTGATGGTTGCACCTACGGCTGAAGCCTTGATGTGAGAAGATTTCATCATCGTACCTACGGTAGTAGCACCTGCGTCAAGATGCTCGGCTACGGCATTCATCGCCGCATTCTCCATAAGGGCAATCATTGCAGGTGTAGCAAACACCGCCATATCGCCCGAGCCGAGCTTGAGGGCGGTGTTATCCTCCGATACCACCACCCTGCTCTGATATTTTAATCCAATCTCCATTACTCAACAATCAACTCCAGAATACCCACCGTAGAGTCCTTCTTTGGCTGTATCTTCAGGCGAAGAACCTTTGTAGAGATCTCCTTATCGGGGTGAACCATATTATACTGGTCTGGCTCAACGCCGAAGCGGTCGGTGATATATGGCTTAAACTCCTTCCACTCATCACCCGACTTATACTCCATTTTCCAGCTTACAGGCACCTGAACGCCGCCCTTATCATCGTACCAATATACCGATACGCTCTCAACCTTCTGCTCCTTGCGGAGGGTTACCTCAACGGTCTGCTCACGACCAAGCTGTGGATATGATGTCCAACGTGGGATGGAACGGTCAAATGAATTCTTTGGCTGCTTGCCATCGGCGATAGCGTATGGGGTATCGCTACCGTAGGTGTGCGATACGGTCACATCGCGGATATTACCAACGGTATGAATAGTACCCTTATAGGCGGTCTGCACATCACGCGCAAACCATACATTCATTGTAACATTGTTGCCACGATTATTCCAAGCGTAGTAAGGGATAAGCTTAAGTGTTGCATCAACAGTATTCAACTCCTCTGCACCGTCATCAAGCATAGCCGAAGCCTGCAAAGTGATATTTGTGATACCGCTCATCACACCTTCATCGAATTTAGCAACCTCACCCTGCTGCTTCAAGTCATTCACAATATAGAATGATGCGCCATGCTCGTTATCAGGCTGCTCGGCGCAATATACCAATGGACCACGAGTTACGCAGACACGGTTTACATCAGCCTTAACGCGCTCGTCAGCCACAGAGTAACGAACAGGCATTGGCAACTCAAGCTCAACCTTATCGCCAGCTGCCCAGGCACGCTTAACAGGCATATAACCATCAACAACCTCCGTACGGACACGCTTGCCATTAACCTTTGCCACAACCTTTGACTCCACGCCATCGGCATAAGAGTAAAGCTCGCCTGGCACGAACTGCTCGCCGCACCACGTTGGGATACGTAACCACATCGTGAACTCCTGACCCTCCTGCTCGGGGCTAACCTCAATTGAAATCTTGCCGTCGAAAGGATACTCTGTCTGCTGCTTCAATGCTACATTACCACCCTCCAATGGAATAGATGTAGAGTTACCTGCGTAGAATACGGTATAAATATCGTCATTGGTGTGAGAGTATGTCATACCCGAAATCTGTGGAATAAGACGCGCCATATTTGATGGGCAGCACGCTGTACCAAACCAAGGAGCACGACCAGCAGTACCGTGATTGAATGGACGCTTGCCGTCAGCCTCCAATACGTTTACATAGAAGAACTTGTTACCCTCGAGGTTTACACCAGCCAACACGTTGTTGTAGAGAGCAACCTCTGCCACATCGACATACTTCGCCTCGCCTGACATCAAGAACATACGATAGTTGAAGAATACATTACCAACCGCAGCGCAAGTCTCGTCATAGGTATTAAGGTTTGGAAGGTCATAAGCAGGACCGAAGCCCTCGATACCAGGAACAGCACCCAAACCGCCGTTGATGTGCATCTTGCGATCAACTATGTCGTGCCAGATTGAGTTAAGTGCAGGCATCAAAGTAGTGTCGCCTGTCATAGCCACCACATCAGCCATACCAGAGTAGAGGTATGTAGCACGTACAGAGTGACCCACAGCCTCTGTCTGCTCACGCACTGGGATGTGTGCCTGCGAATAGTAACGACCCTTGTCACGCTCCTTACCACGAATGTAGATAAACTTCTTTGCCATCTCGGCATAAAGCTCATTACCTGTTGCGTAATACATCTTCACCAAAGCCAACTCAATCTCCTCGTGACCTGGAGCCTGCATAACAGGTTTGCCGCCGTTGTAGTTGGGGTCGCCCTCAAAGAAGACCTTGTTCACATGCTGTGCATTCTTCTCAGCTACATCCAACCACTTACGCTTGCCTGTTGCCTTGTAATATGCGATAGCTCCCTCATACATATGACCCATATTATAGAGTTCGTGGCTATGATCCACAAACGAGTAACGAGTAGGTCCTGAACCGCCCTTGCGGTGGTTGTTCTCCTTCTGCTCGGGGAGGATATGTACCTCGTAGAGATAACCATCCTTATCCTGCGCCGAAGCAATGATGTCGATAATCTCATCCATCTGCGCCTCAAGCTCTGGATCCTTCTCCAGAATCAAGAGGTAGGCAGCACCCTCCATAACCTTAAACAGATCGGAAGCTACATAGTAAGGACCCTCAAAACCCTTCTCAATCTTCTCGCCACGCAAATACTGACCTGTGCGGCGCAAGTTCTCGACAGCATAGGCTGTTTTGTCCAATGAGAAAGGCACCAAAGTCTCCTTCTGAATCTTCAGACGTGGCAACCAAAAGTTATCCTCCAGCGTTACCTTCTCAAACGACATTGGCGTGAGTGCCTCTCGTTCTCGCTCAATTCGCTCTGTCTGGCAGGCAGTGAAAGCCACTGCCGCCAAAACAATAAACATCAATTTCTTCATAACAGTAATACTAATTTTAGGTTATTTATTCATTACTCAACCGTAACCTCCAAAATACCAACAGCCGCATCAGCCTTTGGTGTCATATTGATACGGATTGCATCAGCCTTGATTGGCTCGGCTGGATGTACCATATTATACTGATCAGCAAAGAGGTTGTAGTTATCGGTGTTGTAAAGCACCCATGTCTTCCACTCGCCAGCTGTGCGATACTCCAAGCTCCACTCGGTTGGCAACTGAACACCACCCTTGTCGTCGTACCAATATACCGACACGCTCTCAATCTCCTGCTCATTCTTAAGTTCAAGCTCAACCCACTGCTTCTGACCCTTCTGTGGGTATGAAGTCCAACGTGGGATAGAGGTATCGCCAGAGCTTTTTGGCTGCTTGCCATCGGCTACCGCAAGGTCGAGATCAGAGTCAAAAGTATGGCTTGCCTTAACACTCTTCACATTACCCACTGCGTGAGGAATGGCGTCAATTACAGTCTGCGCATCACGAGCAAACCACACGTTCATTGTGATATTATCGCCACGGTTGTTCCAAGCGTAATATGGGATAAGTGTCAGATTTGCGCTCTGCGCCTGATCACCCACAACAGCCTCGGCTGGCATTGTCACATAAGAGATGCCGTTCATAATACCCTCTGTGAATGTTGCTACCTCGCCCTGCGCACCAATCTTGCTTACAACATAGTTTGATGCAGGATGCTCGTTATCAGGCTGCTCAGCACAATAAACAAGTGGACCACGAGTTACGCAAACACGATTTACATCAGCCTCCACACGCTCATCAGCCACCGAGTAACGCACAGGCATAGAGAGTTCCAGTTCAACCTTGTCACCAGCCACCCAAGCACGCTTAACAGGCATATAGCCATCCACAACGGCTGTGCGAACACGCTCGCCATTAACCTTTGCAACAACCTTTGACTTATTATTGTCGGCATAAGAGTAGAGTTTTCCAGGGATAAACTGCTCACCACACCAGGTTGGGATACGAAGCCACATTGTGAACTCCTGACCCTCAACGGCTGGAGTAACATCGATTGTCACCTTACCCTCGAATGGGTAAGCTGTTGTCTGCTTCAGAGCCACATCACCCGCTGCCAAAGGCACTGTGGTAGATGAACCCGCATAGAGAGCTGTATAAATATCGTCATCGGTATGAGAATATACCATACCCGATACCTGTGGGATAAGACGTGCCATATTTGATGGGCAGCAAGCTGTACCAAACCAAGGTGAGCGACCCGCACGACCGTGATTGAATGCCTTCTTGCCATCAGCCTCCAGTACATTTACATAGAAGAATTTATTACCCTCGATATTCACACCTGCCAACACATTGTTGTAGAGCGACACCTCGGCAGCATCAACATACTTTGCCTCGCCCGAAGCAAGGAACATACGGTAGTTGAAGAATACGTTACCAACCGCTGCACAAGTCTCGTCGTAGGTATCCTTGTTTGGCAACACATACTCGGGGCCAAAACCCTCGATGCCAGGGACTGCGCCAAGACCACCGTTGATGTGGATTTTCTTATCCATAACATCGTTCCAGATAGCCTCAAGTGCTGGATTGAGTGTTGTATCACCCAACTCGGCAACAACATCCGCCATACCCGAATAGAGGTACATAGCTCGTACAGAGTGACCCTCGGCAGTGCGCTGCTCGCGTACTGGCTGGTGCTGCTGTGCATAGGTTGGAGCCATCACACCCTTTCCATCGGGGCAGTATGTCACGCCACGCACATCAAGGAACTTCTTCGCCATCTCGGAATAGAGTTTATTGCCTGTAGCCTGCGCAAGCTTAACCAACGCAAGCTCAATCTCCTCGTGACCTGGAGCCTGCATGATTGGTTTGCCGCCGTTGTAGTTAGGGTCGCCCTCAAAGAATACACGATTGATATGCTGTGCATTCTTCTCGGCTACGTCCAGCCACTTACGCTTGCCCGTAGCACGGTAGTAAGCAATAGCACCCTCATACATGTGACCCATATTATAGAGCTCGTGGCTATGTACAACATAGCTATAACGTGACTCGCCACCACGCCAACGGTCGCCACTGCTCAAATTTTCGGGCAACATATGACACTCATAGAGATAACCATCCTCATCCTGCGCCGCAGCGATAACGTCGATAATCTCGTCCATCTGCGCCTCCAGCTTCTCATCCTTCTCCAAAATCAAGAGGTAGGCTGCACCCTCCATAACCTTAAACAGGTCGGATGCAACGAAGTAAGGACCATCAAAACGACCCTCTACCTTCTTGCCGTTACGGTAATCAATAACCTTTTGCAGGTTTCTCACCGCATGCTCCACCTTGCCCAATGAGTAAGGCACCAAGGTCTCCTTCTGTGTCTTCAGACGTGGCAACCAGAAGTTATCCTCCAAAGCCACCTTTTCAAATGTTACAGGGGTCAATGACTCCTTCTCACGTTCAATCTTCTCTGGCTGGCAAGCAGTAGCCACCGCTACCAATGCCAAAATTCCTAACAATGTTTTCTTCATAATATTTTAGGTTTATTCAATTACCAACTCCAGCACACCCACCGCCTTGTTTGGCTGTGGTGTCATATTTATTCGCAACACACGTGTTGTCACCTCGCCGTGAGGATGCACCATATTAAACTTGTCGGGCTCCACACCGAAACGGTCAGTCACATAAGGCTGAAATGGCTTCCACTCCTCACCATCCTTATACTCCATTGACCACTCCTTTGGCAGATATACACCATCTCTATCGTCAAACCAATAGATTGAGACGCTCTCAATCTTCTGCTCCTTACGCAGTGTCACCTCCAGAGTCTGCGACTTACCCAACTGGTGCTCCGACCAGCTTGTCCAGCGTGGGATAGAGCCATCAGCCGAAGATTTAGGATGCTTGCCGTCAGCCACAGCGATTGGGTCATCACCAGAGAAGGTGTATGACGCCTCAACATTCATCACATTACCAGTTGTGCGAATCATTCCCTTTACGACAGTCTCCGCATCGCGGGCAAACCACACATTCATTGTCATATTGTCGCCTCGGTTATTCCAAGCATAGTAAGGAATGAGCTTCAGTGTAGCAGGGGTTGTTGTACCCTCCAGAATATCGACGCTCTCGCTCTTGAGGGTGATGTTGTTGATACCACTCATAATACCTTCAGAGAATGTAGCAACCTCACCCTGATCACCAATATTATTAACAACGTAGGTAGATGCCACAAACTCGTTATCAGGCTGCTCGGCGCAATATACCAATGGACCACGAGTTATGCAGACACGATTTACATCAGCCTCAACACGCTCGTCTGCCACCGAGTAACGCACAGGCATAGGAAGCTCCAGCTCAACCTTGTCGCCCTCATTCCAGGCACGCTGCACAGGCATATAGCCATCCACAACATTTGTACGAACTCTCTTGCCGTTTACCTTTGCCACAACCTTTGACTGATTGTTATCGGCATAAGAGTAGAGCTCGCCTGGTACAAACTGCTCACCACACCAGGTTGGAACACGCAACCAAAGGGTAAACTCCTCACCTGCCTCGGCAGGATTAACCTCGATAGTCACCTTGCCATCGAATGGGTAGTCGGTAGTCTGCCTCAAAGCAACATCACCCGCCGCCAAAGGCACTACGGTAGAGTTACCAGCATAGAACGCAGTGTAAATATCATCGTCGCTATATGAGTAGGTCATTCCCGAAATCTGAGGAATCAAACGTGCCATATTTGATGGACAGCAGGCAGTACCAAACCAAGGAGAACGACCCGCCGTGCCGTGATTAAATGGTTTCTTGCCATCAGCCTCCAGTACGTTTACATAGAAGAACTTGTTACCCTCAAGATTTACACCAGCCAAGACATTGTTGTAGAGTGCAACCTCCGCCACATCTACATACTTTGCCTCGCCCGACATAAGGAACATACGGTAGTTGAAGAATACGTTACCAACCGCAGCACAAGTCTCGTCATAGGTATCCTTATTTGGCAGAGCATACGCAGGACCAAAGCCCTCGATACCTGGCACAGCACCCAGACCACCGTTGATATGCATCTTACGGTCAACGATATCGTGCCATATAGAGTTAAGCGATGGCAACAGCGTTGTATCACCTGTCATCGAAACCACATCAGCCATACCAGAGTAGAGATATGTCGCACGAACAGAGTGACCCACAGCCTCCATCTGCTCTCTTACAGGGATATGCGCCTGACAATACTCGCCCTGCGCAGAGCCCTCCGCCTGCTTGCTAAGCTCCGTACCACGAATATCAACAAACTTCTTCGCCATCTCGGCATAGAGCTTATTGCCTGTTACGCGGTGCATCTTGATGAGTGCAAGCTCAATCTCTTGATGACCTGGTGCCTGCATAATAGGCTTGCCACCATTATAGTCGGGATCACCCTCAAAGAATACTTTGTTAATGTGCTGCGCATTCTTCTCCGCAACATCCAACCACTTGCGCTTGCCAGTAGCCTGATAATAAGCCACCGCACCCTCGTACATATGACCCATATTGTAGAGCTCGTGGCTGTACATCACCTTTGAGTAAGGCTTGTGACCCGTACCCCAGTAGTTGCCCTGATTACGCAGATGCTCGGGCAGGATGTGATGCTCATAGAGATAACCGTTTGGAGCCTGCGCTGAAGCAATGATCTCGATAATCTCATCCATCTGCGCCTCAAGCTCTGCATCCTTCTCCAGAGTCAGAAGGTAAGCAGCACCCTCCATCACCTTAAAGAGGTCGGATGCCACAAACAACGCACCCTCGAAAGGTTTTGTCACCTTCTCACCCTTGAGGTACTGACCCACACGGCGAAGGTTCTCAACCGAGAAACGGGTCTTCTCCAGTGAGAATGGCACAAGGGTCTCCTTCTGAGTCTTCAGACGAGGCAGCCAGAAATCATCCTCCAGCGTCACCTTCTCGAATGACATAGGCGTAAGCGGCTCGCGCTCGCGCTCAATCGTAGTCTTTTGACACGACGACACAGCAATCGCACCGAGTGCAATGGCTGGCAAAAATTTAATAAATCGCATAGTATAATTTTTTCGTTAGTATTGACACATTTTCCTACGATTGGCAAAGATAAAAAAAAAAGCAATATGTGCAAAAAATATATTGTAAATCAACTCTTTTTTAGCAAATTTAGCAATCAACGCTTATGCTTGAATTAAATATTTCATTAACTTTGAAATAAAAAACCACGAAAATGGAGATAAAAGAGTTGCAACAAAGAGTGGATGAATGGATACACACCTATGGTGTGAGATACTTCAGCGAACTGACAAATATGGCTATTCTTACTGAAGAGGTGGGAGAATTGGCACGTGTGATGGCACGCCGCTTTGGCGACCAATCATTCAAGGCGGGCGAGAAGGATAACATAGCCGATGAGATAGCAGATGTGTTGTGGGTTTTGACCTGCATAGCCAACCAGACAGGCATAGATTTAGAGCAGGCGATGGAGCGAAATTTCGAGAAGAAAACTACGCGAGACAGGGAGCGTCACAAACTTAATCCAAAACTTTAGATAATAAGCTACAACCGACTAAATATCAAAACAAAATAAACAGTTACTGCAAGTTTTGCAACAACTGTTTATTCGTATATTTTCAGTCTTTCGCAACTACTTCTTTTCGCGCTTGGGAAACCACCCTTTTTCGACACGTTTCTTCTGCTCGAACAGCTCACCTATCGACCAGAACGACGATGCACCCCACACCGCCAAAAGGGTTGACCACAACACATCCTGAATCATCAGCGAAGCCGCTACTGCCACCACTCCCATCAGGGCAAAGACCCACCATATGCGAGTGCCGAAATAGTACTCACCCTTAATCACCAACGGATGAAAAAGACCAATTATAAGAAACGTCGCAATGCCTATTATCAAACCTGTAAAATACATCTTCTAAAAATTTTTGTTTTGCGAGGGCAAAGTTAGCGATTTTTTCACTCCCACAACCTCTCATTTTTGATAGTTTCGCACTATTTCACAACAAAAACGCCACCAAAGGCTCTTCAATGGGAAAGATTTTATATCTTTGCGTGATTTTTCATACATTGCACCCAAGAGTGCGACCATAAAACACGATTTGAGAAATAAAACTAAAAAAGATAAACAATGTTTGAAAATTTAACAGACAAACTTGAACGATCGTTCAAAATATTGAAGGGTGAGGGCAAGATTACCGAGATTAACGTTGCCGAAACACTCAAGGAGATTCGCCGCGCGCTGATTGACGCCGATGTGAACTACAAGGTTGCCAAGAACTTTACCGACGAGGTTAAGCAGAAGGCATTGGGTCAGGATGTATTGACAGCCGTTAAGCCAGGTCAGATGATGACCAAGATTGTACGCGACGAGTTGGCGCAGTTGATGGGTGGTACAGCTACCGACATCAAGCTGGAGGGCAACCCAGCCGTTGTGCTTATCGCAGGTTTGCAGGGTTCGGGTAAGACCACATTCTCTGGCAAGCTCGCATCGCTCCTAAAGACCAAGAAGGGTCGCCACGTATTGCTCGTTGCGGGTGACGTTTACCGCCCTGCCGCTATCGACCAGTTAAAGGTTTTGGGTGAGCAGATTGGCGTGGAGGTATATACCGAAGAGGGTAATATGAACCCTGTGCAGATTGCCGAGAACGCTATCCAGTATGCTCGTCAGAAGTCATACAATGTAGTGATTGTCGATACTGCGGGTCGTCTTGCGGTGGATGAGGCTATGATGCAGGAGATTACCGCTATCAAGGCTGCCGTAAACCCAAGCGAGACACTCTTCGTGGTGGACTCAATGACAGGTCAGGATGCAGTGAACACCGCCAAGGAGTTCAACGACCGTCTTGATTTCGACGGCGTGGTACTCACCAAGTTGGATGGTGATACTCGTGGTGGTGCTGCTATCTCTATCCGCTCGGTGGTGAACAAGCCTTTGAAGTTTATCTCAAGCGGCGAGAAGATGGATGCCTTGCAGGTATTCCACCCAGAGCGTATGGCAGACCGTATCTTGGGTATGGGTGATGTGGTTTCACTCGTTGAGCGTGCGCAGGAGCAGTACGACGAGGAGGCTGCACGTCGTCTGAAGAAGAAGATTGTGAAGAACCAGTTTAACTTCAACGACTTTATCGACCAGATCAACCAGATCAAGAAGATGGGTAACCTGAAGGATATCGCTTCGATGATCCCTGGTATGGGCAAGATGTTGAAGAATGTAGATATTCCAGATGACGCATTCAAGCAGGTGGAGGCTATCATCGGCTCGATGACCCCTGCCGAGCGTGAGAACCCAGAGATTATCAACGCACGTCGTCGTGAGCGTATCGCCAAGGGTTCGGGTACTACTATGGCAGATGTAAACCGTCTGATGAAGCAGTTTGAGGATACTCGCAAGATGATGAAGATGGTGGCGGGCGGTAATATGAAGATGCCACGTATGCCACGCGGTGGTTTCCGCCGATAGTCAGTGCGACATATTATATTAGGAGTTGCCTTTCCAGCGGAAGGGCAACTTTTTTTGCCTTACACTATAAAAATAACTTATACTTATACTCTTCAGGGGGGGGGTATCACTTATAGTTATACCACAACATTTTCTTATCACATATTTTGATATTTCGACCAATTTTTCCTAAATTTGAATTAGCATAACGCATAAACCTTTCAACTATGAGAAAATTTATCCTTTCATTCGTCCTACTCCTGCTCGCAGGGACATCCTTTGCACAAGCCCCAGAGCGAAAAGTCACAGCTTGCGAGGTCGAAGTTATCATTGCAACATTCAGTTCATTCTCATCGTTAGGACTTGAGGGTCGATACAACTTCCGTTCGCCGTGGGATGTGGGTTTTAGAGTGAATAACGGTCGTATTAACGCAGATAGTGGAAGTTATCCCACCACCTACGACATAGTGTCGGACTACAACTTCCGACAGGGCAAACCTATTTCATTCTTCGTTGGTGCAGGTATGGGTGTCACAACACGCGAAGACTATGATTCCTATACCAATAGCACCAACCGACACACGGTGTTTCATTTTATGCCACGCGCAGGTGTAGAATTTTTCAATCGCGCACGCCTAACCGCCTACTACAACACATTCTCCAACAAGGGTCAGTCATACACAAACGGACTGGGTTTCTCGGCAGGTTTTGTCTTTGGTGGCAGCAAGATAGAGAACAAGGATAAAAACACCTATCACTTTGAGTTTGAGCCAAGCGTGGGTATCGCAACCCAAAGTTTCATAAATTTCTCGCTTGAAGCGCGTTACAATTTCCTTCGTCCGTGGGATATTGGTGTGAATTCTGCGATAGATTTCTGTGGCTTTCGCATCACTACCGTGGGAGACTACCTATTCCTGCGCAAGAAAAATGCAACTCTGTTTTGCGGTTTAGGAGCTGGCTATGCCATCACCGACATCCTCAACATTGATGAAGCCCTCGACACTTATGGCGATGCTTGCTGCGCCGAATCAGAGGGTTGTTTCTGCTTCTACCCTCGCGTCGGAGTTGAGCTATTGAAACGCTTCCGCCTCACAGCCACTGTAAATACCTATAATTTCAAGACAGCCGAGCTACTCCTCTCATTCGGTGTTGCCATCGGTGGCGGCAGCAAATAAATTAAATTTTTACAGCGGCGGCATACTACACCGCAATTTATATCGTTTTGACAGTGTGTAAACATAAAGATTATGAGAAAGCTATCACTAATTTTCATCATCCTGCTCTCTGCGACCGCTCTATTTGCTCAAAACCCAAACAGAGTAGTCAAGCATTTTGAGATAGAGCTAAATGTCGGAACTCTAAACTCCTTCGCATCGGGCGCAGTCGAACTTCGATATAACTTTCCACAACACTGGGATATTGGCGCAAGAGCCTGTGTTGATGGAATAGCCGTTGCTGGAGGGAGTGGCAATAGTTTCAACATCATTTCCGACTACAATTTTGCTCAAGAGAAAAGAGTTTCGCCCTTTGTCGGAATAGGTACAGGATTATATATTTCAATACCTGGAGACTATGTGCCCAAGATTGATAATTCATACTATTTCCACCTTATGCCACGCTTCGGCATTGAGATTTGCGACCGCCTGCGTATCACTGGTTACTTAAATATCATTCCCAGCTATAATAATTTTGCAGACGCTGGCATCTCGCTCGGATTTGTTTTCGGAGGAGGTAAGGAGAACAAAATTAAATACAAGAACCGATAATATTAAATCAAACCATGAGAAAACTTATTTTCAGCGCAATTATTATTGCCACAGCAGCACTTTTCGCCTGCTCAAAAGAGGAGAGTATTGAGATACCAACTGCGCTCTCAAACAGCACTTGGTACAGCACTATCAACTCCGACACATTTGAGCAGACCACCGTGGAGTTCACCGACTCCGAGAACGCTGTATTAACCGTTGTAAAACGAGGCTACGGCACCGATGAATTAATGCACAAGGTTGAATACAGCTACACCTACAACGCGCCCAATATCAGCCTTATGCCTAAAGATTTTATTTCCTCAAAGATAACAGGTCAGATGATAAAACTCTATGATGATTACATCTATCTACATCTTACATCAAACGTGGGCGACCTCGACATCATGCTCACTCAAATGCCCAGCAAAGACCAGACAATCTGGCAGTAAAGAGCCATTTTGACCGACATTTTTACCCATACATTTGTATGGGTATTTTTTTATGGTTATCTTTGCGAGTTAATATTAAACTCTTTTAGACTGAAAAGATGCACAAATCTGGTTTTGTAAACATCATAGGTAACCCCAACGTGGGTAAATCTACTCTGATGAACGCCCTCGTAGGAGAGCGTTTGTCAATCATCACATCAAAGGCACAGACCACTCGTCACCGCATTATGGGTATCGTAAATGGCGAGGACTTTCAGATTGTCTATTCCGACACCCCAGGCATCCTGAAGCCAGCCTACAAGTTGCAGGAGTCGATGATGAACTTTGTTCACGGCGCGGTGGATGATGCCGACGTAATACTCTACGTTACCGACACCGTTGAGCAGAGCGACCGCCAGGAGGCTATCGTGGAGCGCATCAACCGCAGCGGAATACCAACAATCGTCGTTATCAACAAGATTGACCTCACCACTCCCGACAAGCTCGAGGCGTTGGCCACCGAGTGGCAGAGCCGCTTGCCAGAGGCGGTGGTTATCCCCGTATCGGCAAAGGAGAAGATTGGTATGGGCGGCGTGCTGGATGCTATCCTTGAGCGTCTGCCCGAGGGAGAGCCTTTCTACGACAAGGACACCCTTACAGACAAGACCCTGCGTTTCTTCGCATCGGAGATTATCCGCGAGAAGATACTCCTCAACTACGACAAGGAGATACCCTACTGCTGCGAGATTGAGATTGACACCTACAAGGAGGAGCCAACCATCGACCGCATCTCGGCTACCATCTATGTTGCCCGCACTTCGCAGAAGGGCATCGTCATCGGACATAAGGGTGAGCGCCTGAAGCGCGTAGGTCAGCAGGCGCGCGAGGATATGGAGCGTTTCCTGCAAAAGAAGGTCTTTTTGCAGCTCTTTGTGAAGGTGCAGGAGGATTGGCGCAACAACGAGCGTCAGCTCCGCCGTTTCGGTTATGAACAGCAATAAATCAGTGAGTTTCACCGTTTGAGCTAAAGCCGCACTTTAGGCAAGCAATAACTATGCAGAAAAGGTTACTTAAAATACTCTTCACTCTCGCACTCGCATTCTGGGCGTTATGCGCCAGCACGCAGTATAACAAGGATTATTTCTTCAATATGGGTCGTAAGTTGATGACCAACAACGACTACCAGGAGGCTATCCGTGTGCTGAACGTGTTACTGCGCTTCGACGGTGACGCTTATGAGGGTTATTTTCTGCGCGGTATTGCCAAATACAATATGGACGATTTGTTGGGTGCCGATGCTGACTTCACACTCGCCATAGAGAAGAATCCTGTCTTTACCAACGCCTTTACATACCGAGCCATAACACGCTCACGACTTGGTAATTACGACGACGCTTTGCAGGATTTCCACGAGGCGATAGAGTTGCGCCCCGACCTGCCAAACCCATATTACAGCCGAGGAGTGACACGTCTGCTGAACAAGCAGTACAAGGAGGCGATAGAGGATTTCGATATGTTCATCCGCCACGAAAAGAAGGTTGCCGATGTATATATCAACCGAGGTATGAGTTATCTATACCTGAAAGACACATTGCAGGCTTACGAAAACTTCACCACCGCCATCCGCACCAACCGCGAAGACCCCAACGGCTACAACCGCCGCAGTATGCTCTTGATGCAGCAAAAACGCTTCAAGGAGGCAGAGGATGACCTCAACATAGCCATCTCGCACGACTCGACTTATGTTCTGTCGTTCTTCAACCGTGCACTGGTATATTCCGACACCAAGCGCCCGATGTTGGCATTGAGCGATTTTGACCACGTCATAGAGCTGGACTCAACAAACTCGCTCACTTACTTCAACCGTGCCATTGTGCGCTCACAGATTGGCGACTATAACCGCGCTCTGGAGGATTATGACCGCGTGGCACTCTACTCGCCCAACAATGTGCTTGTATATTACAACCGTGCGGGGCTCTATACGCAGACAGGAGAGGTGGAGAAGGCTATTGCCGACTACTCACACGCCATAAAGCTCTATCCCGACTTCGCCAACGCCTACCTCAACCGCAGCTACCTGCGCTCATTGATGGGCGATATGAAGGGGGCGCGACAAGACCGTCAGGTGGCGGAGCGCAAAATTGCGGAGTACAAATCACGTTTGAGCGACAGCACCTACTCTATCTATGCCGACACAACGCAGAAGTTCGACAAACTGCTCTCGTTTGACGCCAAGCTCAAGGGCAACTCATTTGACAACGTGGCGGAGAACACCACTACACAGAACACCAACATCAAGCTGATGCCACTATTTAAGTTCACGCTAATGAACGCAGATTCGGCTATGGTGGCTCGCGGCTCGCTCTACTACGCACAGCGTATGGTGGACTTCAAGCAGAAGATAGGCGATGAGCGACTGACAATCGCCAACAGCGAGAGCAACATTGCACCCGACTCACTTATCGCTCTTGATAAGCACATCGCCGCACGCCTTCGCTCGGAGGAGGGCGACTGGACTCTGCTATTCCAGCGTGGTGTTACGCAGTCACTCATCAAGCAGTACACCAGCGCGGTAAACACCTTGACACAGGCCATTTCGCACAATCCGTCAAACCCATTCCTCTACATAAACCGTTCGACAACGCGCGCCGAAATGATTGATTTCATATCGTCGATAGACAACTCCTACCAGCGCATCAGTATCGACTCCGACCCTGCAAACCGCCTGCAGAACAGAGGCTCGCGCATATACAACTACGACGATGCCATAGAGGATATAAACAAGGCCATCAAGCTCTACCCCGATTTTGCATACAGCTACTACAACCGTGCAAACCTGCACGCTATTTCGGGTCAGCTGCCAGAGGCTTATGACGACTACACCAAGGCTATTGAGCTAAACCCATCGTTCGGCGAGGCATACTTCAACCGAGGCTTGGTGCAGATATATATGAAGGATACGCGCAAGGGTTACCTCGACCTCTCGAAGGCGGGTGAGCTGGGTATTATGTCGGCGTATGAGGCGTTGAAGAACTACACGAATGATTAAATTACAAACAAAACTTAAATAAATTATGACACAGGCAAAAAGATTGAACGACTCGGCGGCAGCTCGCTGGCTGGCGCTTATCATCGTATCGTTCACGATGATGTGCGGTTACTTCATCACCGATGTGATGGCTCCGCTGGAGGATTTACTGACCAAGACCCCTGCCGAGGGTGGTCTGGGCTGGACAAGTGATGAGTATGGCTTCTTCTCGGGAGCATATGGCTACATCAACGTATTCCTTTTGATGCTCTTCTTCGGTGGTATCATCCTCGATAAGTGCGGCGTGCGCTTTACAGGTGTGATGAGCAGCGGACTGATGCTCGTTGGTACACTCATCAAGTGGTACGCCCTCGATGGCGATTTCGGTTCAACCGTACTCTTCGGTTATCCTTTGCAGGTTATCCTTGCAGCACTCGGTTTTGCCATATTCGGTATGGGTGCCGAGATTACAGGTATTACCGTAACGAAGGTTATCGCAAAGTGGTTTACAGGTCACGAGCTTGCCTTTGCGATGGGCTTGCAGGTGGCTATGGCGCGTATCGGTACTGCGGCAGCCTTGGCGTGCAGCCTTCCATTTGCTAACGCTATGGGCGACGTGGCAGCTCCAGTATTGTTGGGTGCAGCACTGCTCTGCATCGGTTTTGTAGCTTACCTGGTTTATGGTGTAATGGACAAGAAGTTGGATGCTTCGGTAGCAGCTACAGAGCAAGCAACAGGTGAGGATGAGGGTTTCCACTTCAGCGACCTGAAGGTTATCTTCACAAATACAGGCTTCTGGTTGATTGCCATCCTCTGCGTATTGTTCTACTCGGGCGTATTCCCATTCTTGAAGTTCGCCACAAAGTTAATGATTTACAAGTATGGCGTTGAGCCAGAGTTGGCGGGTCTTATTCCCGCAATGTTGCCATTCGGCACAATCCTGCTTACGCCAATCTTCGGCTCTATCTACGACCGTTTGGGTAAGGGTGCTACGCTGATGATTATCGGTTCGGCTATGCTTACGCTTGTACACGTGTTGTTTGCATTGCCTATCCTTAACGTATGGTGGTTTGCAATCCTCGTTATGATTGTTTTGGGTATCGCATTCTCGCTGGTGCCATCAGCTATGTGGCCATCGGTGCCAAAGATTATCCCTATGAAGCAGCTCGGCTCGGCGTATGCCATCATCTTCTACATCCAGAACATCGGTTTATCAATGGTGCCTGTGATGATTGGTAAGGTTATCCAGAATTACGCTACAATCGAGACTGCCGAGGGTGTGACTTACGACTACACTATCCCAATGTCAATCTTCGCTGTATTTGGCATTATCTCTATCATCATAGCCTTCATCCTCAAGCGCGTGGATAAGCGCAACGGCTACGGTCTGGAGCAGCCTAATATGACAAAATAAATGCAGTAAAAATTACAAGAATGGCTATCCAACTCTTGCGTTGAGATAGCCATTTTTTATTTTAATCCCAATTGAGAGGGGCTTTATCTTGCCATATTGAAAACCTCAAGTAGTTTATCGCACATCGTTGCCCACGAGAAGCGTTTGCGCTCCTCGGCGAAGTTTGCCTTCAGGCGGTCAAGTTCGCCATCGGCATAGAGACGTTTCAAGCCATCGACAATACCCTCAACCGAAGGCTCACAGACAACGCCTACCCTACCATCGGGAACAATCTCGGGCAGACCACCGACACCCGTCACCAGCATAGGCATCGAGAAATTATAGGCAATCTGCGTGACACCGCTTTGCGTAGCTGTTCGATATGGCAACAGCAACGAGTCCGCCGCCGAGAAGTAATAGCGCACATCATCGTCAGCAACAAAGCCCTCATGCATCACAACATCGTCTTGCAAACCGAGCTTCTCAATCAGCGCGTAAGTCTTTTCTCGCGAAGCATAGAACTCGCCCGCAACAAGCAATTTTCGCCCCGCAGGCCTCCACCGTGCCCACGCCTCAAGCAACATATCCAATCCCTTGTAGTCGCGTATCAAGCCAAAGAATAGCGAATAGCTCTGCCCTGCATCCAGCCCCAGCTTCGCGCACGCTTCATCGCGCGCCACCGCCTTGCCGAAATTCTCAAACATAGGGTGCGGCGAAAAAATCGCTGGCACCGAGGTGTAAGCCTTCAACTCACCACCCACTTGTTCCGACATATAGACAAAACCATCCACTGCACCCAGATAATAGTGATTGCAGGGTTTGTCAATAATATGGTGCTCGTGGGGCTCAACATTATCCACCTGACAGATGAACTTCGTCACCCCATTCGTGCGAGCTATGCGTGCCACCGTACCAAAGCAGGGAGCCATAAAGGGAGTCCAATACTTCATCAGCACCATATCGGGTCGCTCACGCTTCAGGCGCAGACCCAATCGCACCCAATTCACAGGATTGACCGTATTCATCACACGCTCAATGTGCAAATCTTCGGGTGCTGGCGTTGTAACAAACTGACTCTTGCCTGGGAACAACAGCGAGGGGTATTGCACCGTGAAGGTGTAAATCTTTACCTCGTGACCACGACTCTGGTACTCACGCGCCATAGTCTCCATAATGCTCGCCAAGCCGCCACGATAGGGATGAGCAGGACCTAAAACAACAATCTTCATAGCCTACTTCATTATCTTGCGTTTGTTCAACTCCTGCTGATAGAGACGGGCATTCGCCAAGTGCTGCGAATATGTCTTTGCAAAATTATGATAACCATCGAAGGTGTGACGGGCGCAGAAATAGAGATATTCGTGTTTCTCGAAGTTCAGCACCGCATCAATAGCCTCAACGCTTGGCATACATATTGGCGAGGGCGGAAGACCCTTATTTATATATGTATTGTAGGGCGATGGGTATTTCAAATAACTCTTCAATATTCGGCGCAGACCAAACTGCTGCATAGCATATTTGATAGTCGGGTCGGCCTGCAATGGCATACCTGTACGCAGGCGGTTGATATATACGCCCGCCACACGCGGCATCTCATCCACCTTGCGGGTCTCCTCATAGACAATCGAGGCAAGTGTTGCCACCTCAACCCTATTCAGCCCCGAACGCTTACGCTTGGCATCGCGCTCCTCGTTCCAAAAGCGCTTATACTCCTTATACATACGCTCAACAAACTCCTCGGGCGTAGCAGTCCAATAGAATTCGTAAGTATTGGGGATAAATATCGAAAACATCGTAAGTGGCGAGTCAAAGCCCAACTTCTTGGCAAGGGCCTTGTCGGTCAAAACCGAAACAAGCTCCGCAGAGTCTGCCTCCAACTGCATAGCGAGCTTACCTGCCAACTGAGCAGGAATCTTCACATTGTTCATCGTGACATTTACTGGGGTCTGCAAGCCGAGCTTTAACATTCGCACAAGCTCAATCACATTCATTCCATCCTTAACCACATAGTGACCCACTTTGTAACTCTCCTTCAGATTCAGACGCTCAGCATAGAGGTCGAAGGCAAAGTGGTGCTTGATGGCAGGCTTGAGCGAGTCGAGCAACTCTTCGTAGGTCGTATTACGTGACACATAGAGTTCCTTGGGTTCTACCACAGCATTTCCCTTAAACGAGATATAACCCCACACAGCAATCGCTGCACCCAACACAATGCCGACCACAAAGGTCCATATAAATAACTTTTTCATAATTCGCTTACATTTTTCTAATTTACAAATATAGCAGTTATACTCAAAAAATGCAACACACAAATCTGCTTTTATATCACAAACCGAGGTTGAACGATGCAAAAACAGGTCAATTTTTAAGTTTTTTGCAAAAATATGGTCGATTTTGAATTCTTAATTTTGAATTTTGAATTTCTTGACTTACCTTTGCACTTGGGTAAGTCTTATACGACCAGCTCCCTGAGAATCCCCCAGGTGTGGAAGCAAGCAAGGGTATTAGGTTGTAGCGGTGCGATATGAGTAGCTTACCCTTTTTTTTCTATACCCCAACACTCCACACACACATAATATTTCAGTCACACATATAGCTTGTGCGCCACCGATATATTAAATTATTTTATTATCACAACAAAATTCCCGACAAAAACTTTCACATAAAGTTGTTTGATATGCAATTTTTTATTATATTTGTCATACTACTAATCAAATTGTACGCCTATGAGAAAGTTATTGACACTTGTTGCGGTGGTCACAGCGATGGCTGCCTGCACACCTAAACACAACCTTGAGGTAAGTTATAAGGGTCTGACAAACGATACTGTATTCTTATCCACCTGCGATTTACACGAATTCCTCACCCGTCGAGGTATGGAGGAGATTGATACCCTGATACTGAAGAACGGCAAGCTGAAGATTGACATCGACGTAGAGGATGAGCCTATATTCTTCTGCATCTACTCGATGGATTACCGCCACAGCAATGGTTCGCAACGTTGGTTGCGCCCATCGGGTGAGATTCTCAACATTCTCTACCCAGGTCAGCGTCTAGAGATAAATGCTGTTTCGGCTGACGGTTACATCACAACAACCGTAAAGGAGGGTAATCAGGTAAACAAGGACATCTCGGCAGTAAAGAGCGAGTTCCGCAAATACCAGCACGACTATGAGGACCTAATGTGGGGCACACACGAGGAGAAGCTCACGCCACAACAGATTGATGCAAAGAAGAGCGAGTTGAAGGAGTTGTTGAGCACCACACACTCAAACTTCATCGAAGGACATCCCGCAAGCAAAGCTTCTGCATTCTTTATGGTATATCTCAAAGATATGGCAGAGTATGCCAATACGGTAGATGACAGCATCTTCGAAGGCGAGTTTGCACCAGTAAAGAGTCAGATGGAAAATGCCGTGATGGTAGAGAAGGCGAAGACGGTGTTTGCGTTAGAAGAGGATGGTATGACAATGAAGATGCTCGATGGCGAGGAGGTTACCAAAGAGCAGATTGCAGGCAAGCACACCGTACTCTACTTCTGGGGAACAAAGCAAGGCGGATGGATGCGCGGTATGCCTAAACTGCTTGAGGCCAAAGGTAAATACGGGGATAAGTTTGAGGCTGTGATTATAAATTGCAAGAGCCACGACCCAGCATTATGGCAGAAAGAGCTTCGCGCCAAAGGGCTTAAGTGGGAGGCTCTGTTTGCAAAGCACGCAGGCAACAACTACCCCACTAAAGTCATCCTATCACCCGAGGGCGAGGAGCTTGGAGTATTTGTAAATCAAACATCAGACTACAACTTCGGTTTCACGTTTGAGCTGGATGCGCTGATGAGATAATAACATTTTAATGGTTATGCTTTCGACCTGCCCAACTTGCGAGTTGGGCAGGTTTTTATTGAATCTTTAGCCGCACAAAAAAAACTCTGCGACAATTCAAAAAAAAATCGAAGCGCCACAATTTGGGAGAGTGACGCTTCTAAAAAAATAGATTGGTTATGAGAGATTACTCCTTGCGTGGGACGACAGTCACGTTTACCGCCTGCACGCCCTTGTCATTACTGCCGATTTCAAACTCCACGTTCTGACCCTCGGTGAGAGCCTTGAATCCCTCGGCAATAATACCTGTATAATGAACAAATACCTCACGACCCTCGTCGGTGAGGATAAAGCCATATCCCTTCTTGCTATCAAACCATTTTACTTTACCGACCATAGCTAAAAATACTTTAATAAAACACTAATTTGTTAGTAGCTCTATATCAAAGGTAGCAATTATTTTTTAATTTACAAATTATTACCAACAAATTTTATCGCTCCTCAGCCACTCACAAAGGCGTTTTTATACTTTCTATCGCCGCTTTTAATAAATAAAAACCTTTACGGTGCTTACATTATTTTATTTTTACAGCGAAACATCTTACACTTTGACAGATTTTATTTTTCTCTTCTTGCGGCACAAAAAAAGAGGATACCGCACAAATGCGATACCCTCTCGAAAACTCTATGCAGAGTGATTACTTTGTAAACTTTGCCTCGTTAAGATACTTTGCTGACTTTGCAACACCATCCCACATACGAGCAAGATTCTCCTCGCGTGATGCACTCTTTGAGTGTGGCATCTCCTGCTCAACAACATAGTCCTTAAAACCATTCTTGTAGAACTGCTTGAAGATTGCCTCGAAATCAATCTTACCGCTGTCGCCAATTACCAAGTCATCCTTGATGTGGAGCATCTGGATACGCTTTGGATACTTCTTCAAGTACTCAACAGGGTCCTTGCCACCGCGTGTTGTCCAATAAACATCCATCTGGAAGAATACCAAATCTGGGTCAGTATTCTCAATCATATACTCCCACATCACCTGACCCTCCATCACGTTGTACTCGTGAGAGTGGTTGTGGTAACCGAGCTTAATGCCGTACTCCTTACCAATCTTACCAACCTCATTGAAGTAGTCACACACTGCCTTCAACTCCTGAAGGTTCTTACCGAGGTTAAAGCCTGGAATAACGCAATACTTCGCGCCCATAGTCTTCAAACCAGCGAATACATCGTGCCACTTCTTCATTGCATCAGGATCATTCATACCGATAGAGGTGTGCGTAGAGATAATCTGAAGACCCTTCTCGTCACACAACGCTCTGAAATCCTCGGCGCTCATACCAAAACAAGTTGGGCTACCCAAAGTCTCAACCACATTGTAACCAGCGTCAGCAACCTTCTGCAATGATGCAGCCACGTTGCCCATATCCTGATGTACAGAGTAGAGCTGAAGACCTACCTTTTTGTTACCAGCGCAACCTACTGCGCCAACCATTGCAACTGCAGCAAGCAGCACAACGATACGTGATAAAACCTTTTTCATAATGTTTTAATTTTTAATTAGTTGATATTTATTATTTTATCCTTTACTTTATCCACTCGTTATTCTGCATCCACTGCCAGCACTCTCTTACCCCCTGCCACAACTGCTGCATATTTTTCTCATTTTGAGCCGCATCATCGCCCAGATTAAATGGCAACTCATACTCAACATATGTGTCACACCAACCATTAGCAGCAAAGCGCTGAAGCAGAGCGTCGAAATCAACCTTGCCACTTGCGCCCAACACGCCATCATCCTTCAAGTGAAGCACCTGAATACGCTCGGGATATGCAACAAGATAATCCATCGGATTCGCCTCTCCCATATTATGCTCGCAGACATCCAACTCGATGAAGAGCTTGTCCGCGTCAGTGTTTGCAATAACGTAGTCAAGAATTGTCTCGCCCTCAACCTTGTCGAAATCGCCCTTGTGGTTGTGGTAGCCGAGTTTCAGGTCATACTCCCACGCTATCTCGCCCACGCGGTTAAGGTGGTCACAAGTAGCCTTCACCTCCTCGAGCGTTGAGCCGAAATGATAACCAGGAATCACGCAATACTTTGCCCCCATAGTCTTTAGAGATGAGAATAATGCACGCCACTTCTCGATTGTCGCGACCTCGTTTGTGCGGTCAAAATTCACTGCGCCGTGAGTTGAACTGATTGAAAGCGAGCGACTATCACACAACGCCTTGAACTCATCTGCCGAGTAACCAAAGCATTTGGGGTCGCCACCGCCATTCAGCGTCTCGATTGTTGTATAGCCTATTGCAGAGAGGCTGTCGAGTGCAGCTTCGATATTGTTAAAACTCTGTCGCACAGAGTAGATTTGGATTCCAACCTCTTTCTTTGTTGCGCAGCTCGACATCATAACAAAAGCCGCGACCAAAGCAAATACTATTCTCATTTTTGATTATGTTTAGGTTAAAGTCAATGCAAATATAACTATTTTCTGCGTTTAATTGTCACAATAGCGCATAAAAAAGCGACGTTTATTATCGTTCATAGATTTATTTTTATTAAATTTGCGAAGATTTTGAACATCAATTAACACAATTAAACTATAAACACTTATGAAAGAGGCTATTGCTATTCTCACTGGTGGCGGTCCAGCACCAGGTATGAACACTGTTGTTGGTTCAGTTGCCAAGACATTCCTTGCAAAGGGTTACCGTGTAATCGGCTTGCACTATGGTTATTCAGGTCTTTTCAACCCAAACCCTCGTCACGAGGATTTGGACTTCGTTAAGGCTGACTTCATCTTCAACCAGGGTGGCTCTTACCTTACTATGAGCCGTTTTAAGCCAACTGACAAGGATTTTGAGGAGAATTTCAACCTTAAGTTCTTCCAGGAGAACAACGTTAAGTTGCTCGTAACAGTTGGTGGTGACGACACAGCTTCAACAGCTAACCGTATTGCGAAGTTCCTCGAGGCGAAGAACTACCCTATCGCAAACATCCACGTTCCAAAGACTATCGACAACGACCTCCCATTGCCAGCTGGTTCACCTACATTCGGTTATCAGTCAGCAAAGGAGGGTGGTACAGTTATCGGTCGTGCCGTTTACAACGACGCTCGTACATCAGCTAACTGGTTCGTTGTAGCAGCTATGGGTCGTTCGGCTGGTCACTTGGCATTTGGTATCGGTTCAGCTTGCCACTACCCAATGATCGTTATCCCAGAGATGTTCAACAAGACAGAGATTACTGTTGAGAAGATTGTAAACTTGGTTGTATCTTCTATCATCAAGCGTAAGATTATGGGTATCGAGTATGGTGTTGCTATGATTTCAGAGGGCGTATTCCACTCACTCTCTGATGAGGAGATTCGCAACTCTGGTATCCACTTCACTTATGACGATCACGGTCACCCAGAGCTCGGTAAGGTATCAAAGGCTAACATCTTCAACGAGTTGTTGGAGAATAAGCTCAAGGAGCTTGGCTTGAAGGTTAAGTCTCGTCCAGTTGAGATTGGTTACGAGGTACGTTGCCAGACTCCTATCGCTTACGATTTGGTTTACTGCTCAGAGCTCGGTATGGGCGTTTACAAGCTCTTCTCAGAGGGTAAGACAGGTTGTATGGTTTACATCTCACAGGATGGCTTCGTATCACCATTGTACTTGAAGGATTTGCAGGATCCAACAACAGGCAAGATTCCACCACGTTTGGTAAACATCGAGTCTGACAAGATTCAGCAGGTTATCAACAACCTCCTGCACTATGTAACTCCAGAGGATTACGAGGCTGCAAAGGCTTACGTTGCTAACCCAGAGGCTTACGACTTCAAGAAGATTTTGAACTGGTAAGATTACTCTTACATAAATCGACAGAGGGTGTCCAATATGTTTTATGGGCACCCTCATTTTGTCCTGAAGTGGTATAGCAAGAGGGATTTCAAGGCTTGCGAAGCCCGAGAAACCGCAGTTTACTGAATGTAAATGAGGATTTCGAGGAGGAGCGTAACGCAGAAATCACCTTGCTATGCAACTTCTTTTTTTTAGGTCAAAAGTGGCGCAAATCGGAACAAAATGTAAATAATAAGGTATAACAAGTCAAAAATTTATTAACTTTGTATATAAAACCAATTTAATGTGATATGGAGGGAGCATTAGCATCATACAACACATTCCTTATCGTGATGGCTGCCATTGCTGTGGTGGTCTTTATAGCGCTGCAATTCTTCGAGGCGGGATATGGTTATCTGTTCGACAGCCGTTATGGCAAACCCATACCCAACAAGGTGGGATGGGTATTGATGGAGTCGCCCGTCTTTATTGCGATGTGCGCGCTGTGGGGACTCTCTCCACGCCAATGGGAGAGTGTGCCGCTGGTACTTTTCCTTCTGTTTCAGGCGCACTATTTCCAGCGCTCGTTTATCTTTCCGCTACTTATGCGCGGCGAGTCGAAAATGCCGCTGGGCATTGTGCTGATGGGTATGACCTTCAACACGCTCAACGCCCTGATGCAGGGCGGCTGGATATTCTATCTCGCACCCGAAGGATATTATGCCGACTGGTTCTCAAAACCACAGATTTGGGTTGGAACGGCGATTTTCATAGCAGGAATGGCTATCAATCTGCACTCCGACCATATCATCCGCAACCTGCGTAAGCCAGGCGACAAGCGTCACTACATCCCCAGAGGAGGTATGTTCCGCTACGTTTCGTCGGCAAACTACTTTGGCGAGTTCACCGAGTGGGTAGGCTTCGCCATAGCCTCGTGGTCGTGGGCAGGTGCGGTCTTTGCTCTATGGACATTTGCCAACCTCGCACCTCGCTCAGCATCGCTCTACAAGCGTTATGAGAAGGAGTTTGGCGAGGAGTTCACACGCCTTGGACGCAAACGTATTATTCCGTTTATCTATTAGAAAGTTCCGTAAGATGAAAGACATAAAACAATCTAAACTCTTTACCCCTTACAAGATGGGTCCCGTAACTCTGCGTAACCGCACCATTCGTTCGGCGGCATTTGAGTCTATGGGCAAAGATTTTTCTCCAACTCAAGCCCTCAAGGATTACCACGTCAGTGTGGCTCGGGGTGGCATTGGTATGACTACGCTCGCATATGCCTCGATAAACCGAAGCGGAATTTCATTCAACTCGCAACTTTGGTTGCGCGACGAGATAGTGCCGCAACTACGCGACATCACCGATGCGGTGCATCACGAAGGCGCGGCTGTGGGTGTGCAGATTGGTCACTGTGGCAATATGACCCACTGGTCAACAGCCGGTTGCTTCCCCGTATCGGCATCCAACGGATTTAACCTCTACTCCCCCACCTTCCACCGCAAACTTAAGCCATCGGAGCTGATAACATTTGCCAAAGATTTCGGGCAGGCGGTGGTGACGGCTCACGAGGCAGGTTTCGACAGCGTGGAGGTACACGCAGGTCACGGCTATCTCATCTCGCAGTTTCTCTCGCCCTGGACAAACCGCCGCAGGGATGAGTTCGGAGGCTCGCTTGAGAACCGTATGAGGTTTATGAATATGTGCCTTGAGGAGGTTATGGAGCAGGCTGCGCGCCACAATATGGCGGTGCTTGTAAAGCATAATATGGAGGATGGCTTCCGTAGCGGAATACAAATCCCCGAATCAATCGAGATTGCCAAGCAGATTGAGAGCTTTGGCGTTCACGGCATCGTGCTCTCTTCGGGCTTCGTGTCACGCGCGCCTATGGCGGTAATGCGCGGCAGAATACCCACACGCACAATGGGTTATTATATGGGCTGGAACGAATGGTTGCAGAAGATTGTCGTTTCGTTATTCGGTCAATGGATGATTAAGCAGTACGATTTCGAGGAGTGTTTCTTCCTTGAAAATGCCAAAAAGTTCCGTGCTGCACTGAAGGGTCCGCTGGTATATGTGGGCGGATTGGTATCGCGCGAGGGTATCGAGCGAGTGCTTGACGAAGGCTTTGAGATGGTGCAGATGGCACGCGCATTGGTCAATGACCCTGCATTTGTGAATAAGTTGCGCGAGGGCGACATTACAACCCGTTCAGGCTGCGACCACAAAGACTACTGCATCGCGCGTATGTATTCAGTTGATATGAAGTGTTGCCACAACTGCAAAGACCTACCCAAGGTTGTGCGCCGCGAGCTAAATTTATAGTTATGAAACGAGGAGAGGTTATAGCAGGCTCAAAGAGCGCATTGGTAACGGGTGCATCAAAAGGCATAGGGCGCGAGTTTGCATTGCAGCTTGCGCGCAAGGGTTACAACATCCTGATGATTGCATCGGGCGAGGAGGAGCTTAAGCAGACAGCACAGGAGGTTGCCACCACAAACCCCGACGTATGGGTGCGTTATCTGGCAAAGGATATGGCACTACCAAATGCCGCCGAGGAGCTTTTTGCGTGGACAGAGAGCGAGGGAATAAAGGTTGATGTACTGATTAACAATGCAGGCATCTTCTCATTTTGCGACATTCTCTCAACGCCCCTGGAGCGCATCGAGCGCATAATACATCTGCACGACATCACGGCAACAATTATGTGCCGTTTGTATGCAGCCGATATGATTTCGCGCGGTGGTGGTCGAATACTCAATATGTCGTCATTCTCGATTTGGATGCCCTACCCTGGGTTGTCGCTTTACAGCGCAAGCAAGGCTTATCTTAAGAGTTTCTCGGTAGCCTTTTCCAAAGAGGTCAGGGACAAGGGCGTGACGGTCACCGCCATCTGTCCAGCAGGCATCGCCACCGACCTCTACGGCTTATCGCCCAAGCTGCAACGCTTCGGCGTCAGGACAGGCATACTGATGACCCCGCGCAGTTGCGCGCGCCGTTCGCTTAACGGAATGTTTCGTGGCGTAAGGTGCAAGGTACCCGACTGGTGGTTCAGGCTCTTTATTCCCCTGTGTCAATTAGTCAGAGGTCCACTGATGCGCTGGCTACGCGACTACACTATGCAATTCCAAAAATAGATTTTAGCGATGAAACAATTTTTTATTATAGCACTTCTTCTGTTCTCGCTCTTTGGCTGCAAAGGTCGAAAAAGCGATAATGTGATTGGCATTATCGGTGACGCTGATGATAACAACCACACCGAACAGACCAGCAACAAGGGCAATGAGCCTTTGGCGTTCATCCCTGCATTAGCCCCCGCGATGCTCCCTGCCGAACAGAAGGCGGAGTATCTGCGTGAGCACTATTGGGATAAGTTCGACTTCGCTGATACTACTTTTGTAAACCAGATAGACTCAACCAAGATGCTCACAGCCTTTGCGGTCTATGCGACCGGATACATCCCCGACTCGCTGGCTTACAAGTATATGCCTCGCCTGATGCAGAGAGCATCCACATCGAAGCGTATGTACACCTACTTCCTGATGCTCGCCGAGGGCGTACTGCACGACCCCAACTCGCCACTACGCAACGACGAGAAGTATATCCCCGTGCTGGAGAGTGCCGTACAGAGCAAGTGGCTGGATGAGTATGAGCGTATGCCTTACGAATATGATTTGCAGATAGCACGCCAAAACCGCATCGGGCGCACAGCAAATGACTTTACCTTCACACTCGCATCGGGACGCACGGGCAAACTGCACCAGATTAAGGCGGACTATACACTTATATTTATAAGTAACCCTGGCTGTCCGATGTGCCGCGACATCAAGGAGCAAATAACCTCTTCACCAATGATGCAGGAGCTTATCGAGCGCAAGGAGCTGAAGGTATTGGTAATCTACCCCGACACCGACCTTGAGGCGTGGCGTGAGCATCTACAGGACTACCCTGCTTCGTGGATAAACGGCTACGACGCCGACCAGCGCATCGAGAAGGAGCGTCTTTACGACCTGAAGGCTATCCCCGCACTTTACTTATTGGATAAGCAGAAGCGAGTGATGGCAAAGGACTGCACCGATGTGGCGCATATCGAAAAATTATTAGCGGAGTAGCAACACGATAAGCAAAACTTATTCGCCCATAAAAAAGAGTGATGAAAAAACTATTGCAAAAGTAAAATTAACACCTATCTTTGCAGTAGAAAAAAAACAGAAAACAAATAATTAAAACATAAAACAAACTTAAAAATTTTACGATTATGGCAAAGAAATTTCGTTGTACAGTATGCGGTTATATTCACGAGGGTGATTCAGCTCCAGAGAAGTGTCCACTTTGCAAGGTTCCAGCAGAGAAGTTTGTAGAGGTAGAGGAGAAGTCAGAGGGTCTTGAGTTCGCAACAGAGCATAAGCTCGGCGATGGCAAGGGCGCAAGCGAGGAGCTTTGGGCTGGTCTGCAAGAGCATTTTATGGGCGAGTGCACAGAGGTTGGTATGTACCTGGCTATGAGCCGTCAGGCTGACCGCGAGGGTTACCCAGAGGTTGCCGAGGCTTTCAAGCGCTATGCTTGGGAGGAGGCAGAGCACGCATCGAAGCTCGCAGAGCTTATCGGCGAGGTTGTATGGGATACAAAGACCAATCTTTACAAGCGTATGAACGCCGAGGAGGGTGCTTGCGAGGATAAGTTCCGCCTGGCAGTGATGGCAAAGAAGGAGAACCACGACGCTATCCACGACTCAATCCACGAGATGGCGAAGGACGAGGCTCGTCACGGTGCTGGTTTCCAGGGTCTTTACAACCGTTACTTCAAGAAATAAACAAACTTTTATTGAGGGATAAAGGGTATTTGTTAGCAAGAGGCTGCCAACCAATAGGTTTGCAGCTTCTTTTTTTTGTTTAACGAGGAGCACTCTGCATATAAATAATAAACCACTATCAAAATAGCGGCAACTCTCTGTCGCAGAGATTATAGCAGAGAATTTTGGCTTTGCGGGCCTGTTTGACGGTATAGGCTGTGCCGCCGTGCTTGGTGCCATTCCACCACGCGACAATCGCAGAGGCATTCGCGACAAGATAATCGTTGCGAAGGATATAGTCCATCCTGTCGCCTCGCTCCCCCACCACCACAACCTTATCGGCTGCAGCCTTCACGCGCTCATATCGCTCGGCATCCTCGCCACGAAAGAGCTTACGAAAATCAGCAAAAGGCTCTACGGCAATAAGTTGCACATCGCTATGCTCGGCACGCAACTCCACAACAGCCTCCGCCGCAGCCAAATCAAAGCCCCACGCCATTCCGCACAGGAAACGGCGGTAGCCATCGGCATAAAGAGCCTCCAACAGCTCGCGCAGCTCCGCATCGGCACTGCGATTGTAGTTACGATGACCCGTAAAGGCGACAGTTATGTTTTTCTCAACATTCACAACCCAAATATAACATTGTGGCGCGTAATTTGCAACTCTACGAAGTGAATTTATACTAATAATATTATGAAACAGACAGGTATTTGCAGCCTCGTATCATTCTTGGGAGGCTTATTGGTTGGCTCGGTAGCAGCTATGCTCACAACTCCACAGTCAGGCGCAGAGTTGCGCTCAAAAATCCGCGATTATGTGGAGGATGAAGCGGAGAAGATTCGTTGTCACTGCAAGGATGAGAAGTAACACCTAACCACAAGGAGTATGGGCGAAGAGAACCACTCAAAACCAAGAGTCCTGCTGCCTCTTATCAGCTTCGGCATTACACTGTTGATGGCAATGATAGTTATGGTAGCAACGGCAGTAATTGCCCTTGCAGAGTTGCTGTCACACGCCTGGCTGGCGGCACTCATCGTAGCAGCACTACTGCTGCTTATGGCGTGGTTGATTTATGTTGTGTGGGCGCGAGCTACGATTGAATACATAGACAAGCGGTTGGATACTGTCTATGATGTAGCATCCGCCGCCCGCAACGGCTACCAAACTCTACGCTCAATAGCCTTCAAGTTACTCGACATCATCACACGGGTGTAACGAAAAAGGGCTGTCACAACTTTCGCGGTTGGACAGCCCTCATTTATTTATTTTTTGCCTTAAAGTTGTATAGCAAGAGCTAATTTTAGGCTTGCCTTGACAACTTTAGTACTGTTCCTGAACCTCTGACATCAAAGCCACATCCTCGCCTGTCGAATTCATCACATAAGTCTCGGCAGATGCAACATAAGCCTCGGTGAGTTTTGCAAAGACCTTCGCATCGGCAGCGTACTGCTCATCTGCCTTCGCCTGCTGGGCAAGCAACAGAGTGATAATGATGTGACCAACAGACTCAACCAAGCGGCGAGCGTGGAGATCCTTGAACTGTGGGAACTCCTTGTTTACGCTCTCCACATAGTTAATCATAGCCTCAACGCGCATACGCAAAGCCTTCATCTTCTCGACGATAGGCTGCATAGCCTCCACATACTCCAGAGCCTCATAGCGAACAATCTGCTCCATATAAGTACCCTTCGTAACGGCGTTGATAGCTGCTACAACCTGCAACTGCGATGTACCCTCGTAGATATTCATAATACGCGCATCACGATACAGACGCTCGCAAGGATAATCCTTCATAAAACCAGAGCCACCGTGAATCTGGATAGCGTCATACGCCAACGAATTGGCATACTCCGAAGCAAAGAGCTTGACAAGTGGAGTGAAGCCATCAGCCAGACGGTTGTAGAACTTCATCTCCTGACGCTCCTCACCCTCCAGCGAACGCTCGTGAGAGATGTGGGTATATTGCTTGTAAATCTCCACAAAACGGCTTGTCTCATAGAGCAATGCACGCGCACCGTGCAGACGCGCACGCATATTTGTCAACATCTCCGATAGGGCTGGGAACTTGATAATATCCTTACCAAACTGCTGACGCTCGTGGGCATACTTCAACGCCTCACGATATGCCGCCTCACACAGACCAACCGACTGGGCACCAATACCCAGACGTGCTGCATTCATCAACGACATAACATACTTGATAAGACCCATCTTGCGGTCACCAACCAACTCGGCAGGGGCATCGGTAAATACCAACTCACAGGTTGGCGAGCCCTTGATACCGAGCTTATTCTCGATGCGGCGCACCTTCATACCGCCGTTGCGCTTGTCGTAAACGAGCATCGAAAGACCGCGCGCATCAGTTGTACCCTCCTCGGTGCGGGCAAGAACGAGCGACACCTCGCCATCACCGTTGGTGATAAAACGCTTAACACCGTTGAGCAACCAAGTCTGCTTCTCCTCCGACCACGTTGCCTTCAACATCACTGCACCCAGGTCAGAGCCTGCATCTGGCTCGGTCAAATCCATTGCGCAGGTAGCACCTTGGCATACCCACGACAAGTACTTCATCTTCTGCTCCTCTGATGCGAACTCGTTGAGTGTCTCGGCGCAATCCTGCAAGCCCCAGATATTCTCGAAGCTGGCATCAGCACGAGCAACCATCTCGTTAGCCATCACAAAGCAGATGAGCGGAAAGTTTGAGCCGCCGAAACGGCGTGGCAAAGTCAAACCACTCAAACCAGCAGAGTTCACTGCCTTCATATTTTCAACCGTACCTGATGCGTACTCAACACGGCCGTTCACTACGCGAGGACCCTCCTTATCTACGCCCTCGGCATTTGGTGCGATAACATCGGCGCACACCTCGCCCGTCAGCTCCATCACACGACGATAGCTATCCATAGCATCCTCATAGTTCTGTGGGGCTGTATCGTAAAGATCCTTCTCACGGAAACCGCGCTCCTTCAGTTCCACAATCTTCTGCATCAACGGATGCTCCAGGTGGTACTGCAAATCCTTATTATCTAAAAAGAAATTAGCCATTTTACTTTGAGTTTTGCTTGTAATACTTAATCATCTTTGGAATAACCTCCTCAACCTTGCCTGTAATGGCATAGTCAGCAATCTTGTTGATTGGGGCATTGGGGTCGGTGTTGATTGAGATAATCATCGACGACTCATCCATACCCGCTGTGTGCTGAATCTGACCAGAGATACCACAAGCAATATAGAGCTTTGGACGCACCGTAACGCCTGTCTGACCAATCTGACGCTCATGCTCGGTAAAGCCCGCATCAACAGCCGCACGCGATGCACCTACCTCGGCACCCAGCACCTCGGCAAGCTCATAGCAGAGCTTGAAGCCCTCCTTTGAGCCCATACCGTAGCCACCAGCAACAACCACGCTTGCGCCCTTGATGTTAATCTTGCGCTCCTCGATATGACGGTCAATGATTGTAACAGCCAAATCCTCTGGTTTCAGATACTCCTTCCACTCGATAGGCTTCAGTTCGCCCGCAGCAGGTGCCGCAGCCAGCTCCTTACGCATAACGCCCTCGCGCACTGTCGCCATCTGTGGACGGCAGTCAGGATTTACAATGGTAGCAATGATGTTACCACCAAAGGCTGGGCGAATCTGGTAAAGCAAGTTCTCATACTCCTTGCCCGTCTTGGCATCCTTGTGAGGACCAATCTCAAGCTGTGTACAGTCGGCTGTAAGTCCGCTGTGCAGAGCCGATGATACGCGTGGTGCGAAATCACGACCCACAGCCGTAGCACCAAACAAAACAATCTGTGGCTTCTCCTTTTCAATCAAGCCACACAAAACAGATGTGTGAGGCAGGGTGCGGAAAGGTGCAAACACCTCATCGTCAGCAACCCATACAGTATCTGCACCATAAGCTGCCAACTCCTGCTCCTTGCCCGCTACATTATGACCTATCAAAACAGCCTCGAGCTTAACGCCCAACTTCGCTGCCAACTCTCGACCCTTGGTCAAAAGCTCCAAGCTCACGTCGGCAATTGCACCCTCGTCGAGCTCTATATATACAAATATATTATTCATACCTTCAACCATTAACCGAGCGTGTGGCTCGCAATAAGTTCAACCATAAGTTCATTTATCGACTCATCCGCAGCATCAAGGCGCTTCGCCTCCTTTGCCTGGAAGACCACATTTTCAATCTTCTTAACCTTCGTTGGCGAGCCACTCAAACCGAGCTGCTGCTCATCGGCAGGAATGTCGGCTGCTGTAAGCTCAACAATCTTCAGGTAATCACGCTCTGCGGTCATCTTTGCAGCCAAGCTATCTGGTGTAGCGTTAATCTCCGATGGAATCATCGCATACTTATACTTCATCACCAAACGGGCGTTCTGTGGGCGCACCTCTGGGGCTGAAGCATTAACAGTGATAACAGCTGGCAGCGGGGTCTCAACAGTCTCCACGCCTCGCTCCAGACGGCGGCGTACAACAAGCGATGAAGGCTTAACCTCGACCACCTGCTCGGCATAAGTCACCTGGGGCAAGCCCAGCTTCTCGGCTACCTGTGATCCCACCTGGGCTGTATCGCCATCAATAGCCTGACGACCAGCGATAATCAAATCGGCGCCAATAGTACGCAAGGCGCAAGAGAGAGCATACGATGTTGCCAATGTATCCGAGCCTGCGAACTTTCTGTCACTCAACAAATAACCGCCATCGGCTCCACGATACATAGCGTCGCGAATAATATCAGCGGCACGCTGTGGACCCATAGTCAAGATATGCACCGTTGAGCCTGCAACCTCGTCCTTAAGACGCAACGCCAGCTCGAGCGCATTCTTATCCTCGGGATTGAAAATGGCAGGCAGTGCAGCACGATTGACCGTACCCTCTGCCGTCATAGCGTCCTTACCCACATTGCGGGTATCGGGCACCTGCTTTGCCAATACAACAATTTTCAATGATTTGTTCATAGTCTTTTTGGTTAGGGGTATTTGCGACTTAATACCCTGAATTGGTAATTCATAAAAACCACAACACTCTCCTTTGGATCGGTTCGCGACATACCAACTCAAAGCAGAGTGTCAATGGTCTCTATTAAGATTTATGTTTATCGAATAATAGTCTCGTCACGGTCAGGACCTACCGAAATAATCTTCACTGGTACGCCTGTCTCACGCTCGATGAACTCAACATACTGCTTGAACTCCGCTGGGAAATCCTCATAGCGACGTACCTTGCAGATGTCACACTTCCAGCCCTTGAACTCGGTATATACTGGCTCAAGGTCGTCTGTAAGCTCGTATGGGAAGTGCTTGACCTCCTCGCCGTTAATCTTGTAGGATGTAGCCACCTTGATAGTGTCGAAGTCGTTCATCACATCAGACTTCATCATAATGAGCTGTGTAACACCATCAACCATCACTGCATACTTCAGCGCCACCAAATCCAACCAACCGCAACGGCGTGGACGACCTGTAACAGCACCAAACTCGTGACCGATACGACCCAACTCCTTACCTGTCTCATCGAAGAGCTCGGTTGGGAACGGACCGCTACCCACACGTGTGCAGTATGCCTTGAAGATACCATACACATCACCAATCTTCGTAGGAGCAATGCCCAAACCTGTGCAGACACCCGCGCAGACTGTATTAGATGATGTTACGAATGGATATGTACCGAAATCAACATCCAGGAGTGAGCCCTGTGCGCCCTCTGCCAGGATTGCTACATCGTCATTAATAAAATCGTTCACCACCTGCTCCGAGTCGATAAACTTGAAGCCACGCAAGTACTCGATACCCTCCATCCAGGTCTTCTCGTACTCCGTAACGTCATACTCGAAGCCCTTGTACTGTGAAAGCATCTCAACGTGCTTTGACTTGAGCTTATTGTAACGCTCGATAAAGTCCTCTGAAATCACATCGCCGAAACGCAAGCCATTTCGACCTGTCTTGTCCATATAAGTAGGACCGATACCCTTCAGTGTAGAGCCAATCTTCGACTTACCCTTGGCAGCCTCGCTCGCAGCATCCAGCATACGGTGAGTAGGCAGGATGATATGCGCCTTTTTAGAGATAAGGAGCTTCTCCTGGACAGGAATACCCTGTGCGGCGATATTCTTCAACTCCTCTGTCAAAGATACAGGATCCACCACCACGCCATTACCAATCACATTGATTGAGCCATCGCGGAAGATGCCTGATGGCACTGTGCGAAGCACAAAACTCTTATCACCAAAGTGCAGAGAGTGACCTGCATTTGGACCGCCCTGGAAACGAGCCACAACAGTATAATTTGGGGTAAGCACGTCAACTACCTTGCCCTTGCCTTCATCACCCCACTGTAATCCGAGAACTACATCAACTTTTTTCATTATAATCTGGGTTTGCTATTGTTGCATTTTACAATTAACTCTCAAAGATACGCATTTTTTTCCAACCGCAAACTTTTTACCAGCGGAAATTATCAACACTTTATTAAAATAAAAGAGTCCGCCTAACATTTATAGTTAAGCGGACTTAAGAAATTGATAAAGGAATTACATATCCTCGTCACTCATATCATCATCGGCGATTTCATCTGCGCCCTTGATCTCGTCGTCGCTGTAGAAGTCGTCTGCACCGTCGTCGTCTGCACCGTCATCTACCTTGACATCGATTTTTACAAGATACGAAACCTCTTCAGTCTCGTAAGGCACCACATAAAAGAAATCACCATTAGGCTTGTCAATACGTGTCATCACCTCGGCATAGCCACGAGGATAGAGTGTCTTCACCTCCTCCTGCTGCTCGGCAGTGAGGTTGTGGAATGAAGTTACCAGTCGTTTTTTCGTAATTTTTTCAGTCATATATCCGAAATTTTCTGCAAGTATAAGCAAAATTTGTTTCAGCAACAAATAATAATATTTTTTTTGCATTTTTTTTGTTTTTTGCCGTTGTTACAAACAAAATGTATATCTTTACAACTAAATTTGACCCCAATGATTACCCCAGAGCAGAAGATCAATGAGTTACGCCGCGAGCTGAACTCACACAACTATAAATACTACGTTGAGAACGCACCCACGATATCGGACTTCGAGTTCGATAAGATGTTGCGTGAACTCATTGAGCTTGAAGAGCTTTACCCTCACCTGAAGGACGAAAACTCGCCTTCGATGCGTGTGGGTAGCGATCTTACGAACTCATTTCGCACCATCGAACACCGCTTTCCGATGCTTTCGCTCTCAAACACCTACTCCTCGGAGGAGCTGGGCGAGTGGCTTGACAAGGTAAAGCAGGAGGTAGCGAATGCGGAGTTTGTCTGCGAGCTTAAATTCGACGGCACAGCAATCTCGCTCACATACGAAAATGGTCGTCTTTTGCGTGCTGTGACTCGCGGTGACGGTTCTCGCGGTGACGAGGTAACTGAAAACGTACGAACCATACGTAGCGTGCCATTGGTATTGCAGGGTGATGACTATCCCCCATTCTTCGAGATTCGTGGTGAGATATTTATGCCTTACTCTTCGTTTGACCGCCTCAACAGCGAGCGCGAGCAGCAGGGCGAAACGCTCTTTGCCAACCCACGCAACGCTGCCGCAGGCACTCTCAAGCAACAGCAATCGCAGGTGGTGGCACGCCGAGGTCTTGACTGCACACTCTACCAGGTTGCGGGTGAGAAACTCCCATTTGATTCGCACAGCGAGAGCCTTGATGCGGCACGCCGCTGGGGTTTCAAGGTATCAAGCCACACCGCCCTATGCCACACGACAGAGGAGGTTCTGGCATTTATAAATAAGTGGGACACCGAGCGACACTCACTCCCCTTCCCTACCGATGGTATAGTAATTAAGGTAAACAGCTTCGCCGACCGCCGCAAGTTGGGCTCAACAGCGAAGGCTCCAAAGTGGGCTGTGGCGTATAAGTTCAAGGCGGAGCAAGCGCTCACACGTCTTCTCAAGGTAACATATCAGGTGGGACGCACGGGCGCAATCACTCCAGTAGCCAACCTCGAGCCTGTACTCTTGGCGGGCACAACAGTCAAGCGCGCCACACTGCACAATGCCGACCAGATTGCGGCTTTGGACTTGCGCGAGGGCGATATGGTATATGTCGAGAAGGGCGGCGAGATTATTCCGAAAATTACGGGTGTGGAACTTTCAGAGCGCAACAGCGACAGCCAGCCCCTGCAATATATCACCCACTGCCCCGAGTGCGGTACAGCGCTTGTGCGCTACGAGGGCGAGGCGAAGCACTACTGTCCCAACCAGAGCCACTGCCGACCACAACAGGCGGGGCGCATCATCCACTTCATACGCCGCAAGGCGATGAATATCGAATCGCTCGGCGAGGAGACTGTGGAACTGTTGATTGAACACTCATTGATAGATAATATCGCCGACCTATACGACCTGCGTGCCGAGCAGCTTGCGCCGCTGCCACGTCTGGGGGAGAAGTCGGCACGAAACATAATTCAGAGTATTGCATCGTCGTGCGAGGTGCCTTTTCATCGCGTATTGTTTGCCCTCGGCATACGTTTCGTGGGCGAGACAACGGCAAAATATCTGGCTTCGCACTTTGGCAGTATGGATGCTGTGATGAACTCCTCACGCGAGGAGCTGCTGGAGGCGGAGGAGGTAGGCGAGAAGATTGCCGACTCGATTATTGATTACTTTGCCGACGAACAGAATCGCGCAATCATCGAGCGTCTGCGCACCGCAGGGCTAAAGTTCGAGGCAGACGCCGTGAAGTTATCATCACAGGCGCTGGAGGGAATCAGCATCGTTATCTCGGGCAGCTTCGAGCAACATTCGCGGGATGAGCTGAAGGCGATGATTGAGGCTCACGGCGGTAAGAATCTGGCAGCCGTATCGGCAAACACCACCTATCTGTTGGCAGGTGCGAAGATTGGTCCTGCGAAGTTGCAGAAGGCGCAAAAACTTGGCATACAGATTATCTCCGAGCAGGAGTTTTTGGCTATGATTGGCGACAGCGCGCCAATCGAGTCTGCCGTACCCGATATTGAGGAGAAGATGGAGAACAAAATTACAACCCCTACACAGGGTACACTTTTTTAATACTGAAATTAGGTTAATGAAATAGATATTATGAAGAAACATAAATTAAGCGGCTGCGGAGCTGCGATGATTACGCCTTTCAAGGCAGATATGGAGATTGATTGGGAGCGTCTTGGCTCGATGCTCGACTATGTGATTGACGGCGGCACCGACTACATCGTTGCACTCGGTACCACAGCCGAGACACCAACCCTTACGAAAGAGGAGAAGCGTGACGTAATCCGCTTTGTAAAGGAGCGCGTAGCTGGCAGAGTGCCTATCGTGGTGGGTGCAGGCGGCAACAACACCCTCGCCCTCACACGCGAGTTGCAGGAGATGGAACTCGATGGCGTGGAGGCTATATTGAGTGTTACACCCTACTACAACAAGCCTTCGCAGGAGGGACTCTACCGTCATTTCGAGGCGGTAGCAAAAGCATCTCCCGTACCTGTTATATTATATAATGTACCAGGTCGTACGGGCGTGAATATGTCAGCCGACACCACCTGCCGTCTGGCAAGCGACTTTGACAATATCATCGCCGTAAAGGAGGCTTCGGGCAAGATCGACCAGATTGAGCAGATTATCAAGAACTGCCCAAAGGATTTCCTTGTGCTCTCGGGCGATGACGGAATGACGGTAGATGTGATGCGCCGAGGCGGCGATGGCGTTATCTCGGTTGCGGTAAATGCCTTCCCAAAGCGTTTCTCACACGTCGTTTACCTCTCAAAGCAGGGTCTTTTCGACCGTGCCGAGGAGGCTTATGCGCCACTCCACGAGGCTGTGTGCGCCCTCTTCGAGCAGGGCAACCCTGTGGGTGTAAAGGCTGCGCTGACAATCCTCAACCAGATTGAGAACAACCTGCGTCTGCCACTCGTACCAGCTACAGACCTTTTGATGAAGAAACTGGAAAGGTTGATTCGTGAATACGAATTGTGCTAAATCATCCGTTAGTGAAGAAAAACTTTAGATGAAACGATTTTTTCAAATACTTACGGTGGCACTCTTGCTGCCCCTAATCTCGCTGGCGAAGATTCCCGACGAGGATGACATTCTGCGTAAGATTATCGACCGCGCGTCACCCTACTACTACCCCACGCTGCTGGAGCGCTACCGCAATCTGGAGCAGCTTAACGAGGATGAATATCACTACCTCTACTACGGCTACGCCTACAACGAGAACTACAAGCCACTCGCTGGCTGCAAGGCGCTCGATGACCTCATCCTGCTGATGGCAACCATCGACACCGAGCGCCCCGACAAGGAGGAGATTGCGGAGATTATCTCCGTTTGTCAGGATGCGCTGATGTTCGACCCATTCAATCCTACGGTACTGAATATGATGATTTTCGCCTACGGCAACTGCGGCGACAGAGAGAAAGAGCAGGCATACTATCGCCATATGAACGGTATTTTGGAGACCATCAAGTCATCGGGTGACGGACGTGGCGAGAAGTATCCTATGCACATCATTATGTTCTCGCACGCTACCGACCTGGTTGCCTCGCTGGGCGTAGAGCACCGCAAAGCGGAGATTATCAGCCGCAAGGTAGAGTACATTCCCCTGACCGAGCCTCGCAAGGTACCCGACGGCAAAATCAAGGGTTTCTATTTCGATTACAGCCGCATCTATCGCAACAAGCCCGAGGATGTGACATTCAAAAAGAAGCGCACTTGGCAGTTTAACAACCTGGGCGTAAGAGAGTATAAATAGTTATGAAGAGAGTTTTCAAACATCTAACCCTGATAGTTTGTGTAGCATCGTTGCTCCTTAATTCATCGTGCAACAACCACAAGGGAGAGGACGAGAAGCCACACACACAGACCCTTATATTCTACTTCGCAGGCACAAGCCTCACGTTCTACTATTACAAGAACATTTCGGCTCTGAAGGATGCCCTGCGAGGCGATATAAAGGGCGACAGTCGTGTTATGCTCTTTTTCCAGCAGAGCGAGAAGAATAGCGGCGAGATTATCGAGCTGACATACGAAAACGGGCTCTGCGAGGAGAAGAAATTGGCGACACACCAGCTACCCGAGCGTATGGACGCCGACGGCTTGAGCCATATTTTGAAGGATATTATGCGCCTTGCGCCTGCCGACAGCTACTCGCTCATCATCGGCTCGCACGGCACAGGATGGGTACCTATCGACGGACAGATGGATGGCGCAGTGCAGAGTGCCACTCTTGACGCTCACACCGCACCCGCCACATATTGGCAGCGCACAGGCGAGGAGATGACCCGTTACCTGGGCGAGGACACCAACCCACAAAATGCCTTCGACATACCCACCCTCTCGCAAGCAATCACAAAGACGGGCGTAAAGATGGAGTATATCCTCTTTGATGCCTGCTTTATGGCAAATGTAGAGTCGGCTTACGAATTGCGCAACAACACCAAATATATTGTCGGCTCGGTATGCGAGATTATGGGTTCGGGATTTCCCTACACCACCGTACTGCCTTGTATGCTGACCAATCGAGGCACAGGCTACGACCTTGATGGTGTGTGCCGAGCGTTCAATACATTCTATGATGACAACTACGGCTACTCTGGTTCTATTTCGCTTATCGACTGCTCACAGCTTGAGACGCTGGCAGCCGAGATGAAGCGTGTAAATATGGGTGCGCAACGAGAATATAACATTGATGACTTGCAGTTTTATGAGGGTCAGTTACGACACATATTCTTCGACCTGGGCGACTATGTAGATGCTGTGTGCGACAACGCTCAACTCAAAACCTCGTTCCAGCAGCAGCTTGACCGCACGGTAGTGAAGAAATACACGCTCGACAAATACTACTCTGCCTATGGCGTAAGCGGCAAGTATGAAATCACCTCATACTCGGGACTCAACACCTCCGCCCCCGCAACGGTCTATGTCAATGACTACAAACAGACCTCATGGTATAAGGCAACTCATTAAAAGAATTCAAAATTAAGAATTAAGAATTTGTCACAATAAAGGCTCCTATGCGAGAGCCTTTACTATATAATATACATCAAAAAAAAAAACGAGAGCCCACATTAAGCGAAACTCTCGGTTAAATTTAATTTCTGAAATTTTCAGATGGCGAGGCAATTTTTAGGCTTGCGAAGCACACTCAATATCAGAAAAAGTGGCTTTTAAGCGAGGAAATTTTAGGCATACGAAAACCGAGAGTCCACAGTTTACTTGACGTAAATGAGGAACTCTCGGTTGAGTATAACGTGAAATTTACCGCTTAAAAACGCTTTTTATTCGTAGCGGCCGCTCTTAAGTCTATCTACCTCTTCACGAGTGAGGAAACGCCACTGACCACGCTTAAGGTTTTTCTTGGTGATACCTGCGTAATATACTCTGTCGAGCTTCTGCACAGCATATCCCAACGCCTCGAACATACGGCGCACGATACGGTTACGACCCGAGTGAATCTCGATGCCTACCTCCTTCTTGCTCTCGCCAGCATACGCCACCTCGTCGGCGTAAATCTCGCCATCTTCGAGCGTAATACCCTCTGTGAGCTGCTCCATATCGGCACGCGTAAGAGGCTTATCGAGTGTTACCTGGTAAATCTTCTTCTTCTCAAGTGATGGGTGTGTGAGCTGACGTGTCACATCGCCATCGTTGGTAAAGATAAGCAGACCCAGCGAGTTCTTATCCAAACGACCCACAGGATAGATGCGCTCCGTGCAGGCATTCTTCACAAGTTCCATCACGGTCTTGTCGGCGTGAGGGTCCTCCAATGAGGTTACATATCCCTTTGGCTTGTTCAGCACCAGATATACCTTCTTCTCGCCCTGCACACGCTCGTCGTTAAACTTAACCTCGTCGGTTGGGCGTACCTTTGTACCCAGCTCAGTCACAATCTGACCATTGACAGTGACCAGACCTGCTGTGATGAAATCATCCGCCTCACGACGTGAGCAGAGACCCGACTGCGCAAGAAAACGGTTCAAACGCATCTCACCAACCTGCTTGGCTGCATACTTTGGATATGAGCGTGGACGCTCGTCACGACGTTGATAGCCACGCTCGCCCTGCTGCGAAGACTCGCCAGAGCGTGAGAAATCGTTACGACCACCAAACGCACGCTTGCCCTTATCGCCAAAGCTACGCTCTGTGCGATTGCTGCCCTCTGCGCCAAATTTCTTACCATAACCACCACGCGCAGGCTTCTCAAAGCGAGCCTCCGCACGCTGTGGCTTATCAAAACGGTTGTTCTCGCCACGATACTCATCACGCAGACGATTGTCGGCTGAGAAATTAGGATTGTACGATGCACGTTTTGCATCCTCACGACGAGGCGCTCTCGCCGCACGTCCCTCGCTATTGGCATCACGCATAGGGCGGGGACCACGCTCTACACGCTCGGCAGATGCGGTGCGCTGACGCTTATCACGCGAGAAACGCGACAAAGCCGATGTAGAGTCCTGATTAAATTTTTTCATACTTCTTTATTATCTTCTTTTTGCGGGTGCAAAGGTAATCCATTTTTCTCAAACTTTGCGTTAATTCGCGCTCCATTAAGGTTAAAAAATCGTTATCAATCAATCTTTAGCCCAAATATTGCTTTCGCCCTATTCCGCAAACGAAGATTTACTCATTTTCGCCAAACGCAGTACCCCAACCGTGATTACCACCCACGCCTGGCACCTCCAGTTGACTTCCTGCAAAGCCCTTCTCAACCTCCACTTCGATTATCTCAATCTCGGGTGTTATATATCCTTTTTTCATCATTGACATTTATTATTTTAACAAGAGGAGCGAAAACCTCTTTCGAAATTTTCGCCCCTTTTGATTTGATATCCAGCAACTACTTCAGAGCCTCAAGAGTTGATTTCAACTCCTCGTAACGCTCCGCTACCTGGTTGATTGACATCGTCTCATCATATACACGAGCGATAGCAACCTCACCCACAAATGGATGATAAACCGTCTTATCTGTATATGGAATACCGCCAATTGCCAACAACGTACCTACATTCGCCTCAACGTGCGAAGTAAATGAGATTGCGTGCTTACCATTCACATACATTGTAAATACATTACTCTCGGCATTCCACGCCAAAACAACGTGCTCAAATGAAGTGAATGAGACCTTTGGACCCCAAAGGAAATTCTTTCTGAAATTATTCCAGCCATTACCCGAATTCCAGTTATCAGGCGCACCATTTCCAAACAAGCCCCAAGTCCAAGCCTCAGTCTCGTCAGAGTAAGCACCTTGATGATGGATACCTGTTGTGGTGGTACTTATTACCTTTGACCAGAAGTCGCCCTCATACTCATTGACTCTACAAACGACCTCCATAGTATAACCATCTTTCAACTTGCTCAAGAACTCCTCGTCGGCGCTATAATCGAGCAGATAGAATCCATCTATCACAGCCTGATTATGCTTGGTTACGCGTGTAAAGTTTGCCACATACTGACCACCCCTCTCAACGGTTTTCAGGAATGACTCGTTAGCCTTTGTTTCAATCTCCAGACTTGAAGTTCCGACATTTGCAGCTGTACCGTCAGCCTTGAACTCCGCATCAAAGATTGGCTCGCCAACAGCACCCACTGGAGAAGGAATATTCAACTCCTCGAAGCAAGCCTTTGCCGCATCGGCTGTCATTGCCGCATCGTGCATACGCACCAATGCCACATTACCCGTAAACGAGTGCTCAACCATATTTGTCGATGATGGATAACCACCGATAGCAAATCTATTTCCAGCCTCGATTGTTGTAATGCCTGCAACTTCACTCATATAGACACCATTGCAGTAAACCACAACCTTGCTATTTGCCTTATCATAGACATAAGTGTAGTGGAAATACTGGTGCAAATATGGAGAGTATCTCAAGTTGCTCACATCAGTAAATGGAGAAGTTGCATTTTCATCAGAATGTCTTGCCGCCATCCAGCCTGAATTAGAAGAGTTATCAGTACCCTTCATAAACAGACCAAATGTATTTGATGTTACAGCGTTCTGCCAAGGGTGTTGATCCGAACGAGACTGGATACCATGCTTAACAACCATCTCCAATGTAAAGCCATCCTCATCGCTCAAATCAGCCTTGAAGCCTGTCGCATTGGTGTAATCAATAGAGTAGAAGCTGTCTGTCAATTGAGCATTCTTCTGACCGTCGCAGTTGGTAAACTTAACAACATTGCCATAAGGATAATCCTCATCCTTGATAGTTGTCATACCTGCGCCTGGATGTGCTACAATATCCATCATATACTTACCGTTATCGACTGCTGTGCCGTCCTCGTTGAACTGAACATCCAAAATCAAATCAGAATCGGCATTAGCGAACTCAACCTTCAAAGGTTCCATAGTCTCAACGGTGTTGCGCGAAATCTCGAACTTCTTATCCAACGACTGCTTCATAACCATACCGTTGGCATCGGTAACACGAATATTGAAGCCCTCCTCAAACACTGTTGGAGGCACAACAAACCAGAACTCGGTAGCATCCTCCGCAGTAGAGCCAATCTTCACGCCATCGCCACAATTCAGCAGGATGCTCGTACGACCTGTTACCCAAGTCAATTCAGGAGCAGCGTCAGCCGTAACTGTTGTATTAGCCTGACCAGCCAAAGACTCGTTATTGTTACCCTTAAGCTCGATGCTCTTCACTGTTACGTTGTCACCATAGAGATTGAGACGCAGGTAACCCGCCACGTTTCTAAACTCAAGCACCATAGGCTCACTCGATGCCTCGGTTGGCTTTGGGCAGATTGCAACCATAGTGTTTGCGCCCAAACCGAATGACTTCTCGGCATACTTCTGTGCAGATGGCATATCCAAAGTAATCTTGCCTGCGTTTATATTCTGCGATGCAGCCACATATGGATACACAGCATAATAGTAATCCTCAAGCGCTGCGCCTGTGTTTTGTCCCGCCTTGGTGAAGACCTGCGTGTCTGGATTGTAGGCATACTTTGTTTTGTTTATTCGGGTATAGACAGCAATCTCGTCGTCGTCCGACCACGCCATCTTAAACCCGTCACCATCCTCCGAGATAGAGACGCGCGAATCATTGCCCTCAAATATGGCCTTGAATGTCAAATCATCGGCAGAACCCACAGAAATCGTCGCTTCCTGCATCTTGCTACACGATACGATAGCAAGCATAGCTGCCATTGAAATAAATAATTTTTTCATTTATGGTTGGTTTTAGTTTATAATTTCTTGCAAATATCTATTCACATACACGCAAATATAATAATTATCAACAATAGATACAACTTTTACACGTATTTAATCACATACTTAAGCCTAAAATTATGCATAAAAACTACAAATAACACATATATAATCGCAAACAACCTCCCTTTGCACCCCAATATGGCAGATTATTCTTATCTTTGCCTGTGGAAATGGGTATGAACAAAGAGATATTACGTATAGCCATCCCCAACATCATATCCAACATCACGGTGCCGATTATGGGCATTGTGGGGACAATGATTGCGGGGCATATGGGCGAGGCGGTCGAAAGCATCGGCTCGCTGGCTATCGGTGTGACCATCTTCAACTTCATCTATTGGAACTGCGCCTTCATTCGCATGGGTACAAGCGGCATCACGGCACAAGCCTTCGGCGCAGGCGACAACCACACCACCACCCTTATGCTGGCTCGCTCGGTTATGGTTGCGCTGGCAGTGGGTGCGCTGATGCTATTTCTGCAACGACCTTTGGGGCTGGCTGCGCTCAAGATAATGAATGGCGGCGAGCAGGTGGCACAGTATTTCTTCGCCCGAATATGGGCTGTACCTGCGGGCGTGCTGCTCTTTGCTCTAAACGGCTGGCTTACAGGCATGCAGAACGCCATTATCCCGATGATTGTCGCCATCGTGGTGAATGTTATCCACATCGCCTGCAGCCTCTGGTTTGCCTTTCCGCTGGGCTTTGGCATCACGGGCATAGCCTACGCCTCGGTGGTGGCACAATGGACAGGCGTGGCTATCACAGCTCTTATCTGCTGGCTGCACTACCGCCGCCGCATGGCGAAGATTTCGTTTGCCGAGGTCTTTGACATTGCCGCCTTAAAGGAGTTTTTTGCAATCAACAGCGACATCATTGTCCGCACGCTCTGCATCGTTGCCACCTACACCTTCTTCACCGCCGCCTCGGCGCGTATGGGCGACGATGTAATCCTGGCGGTGAACACCATTCTGCTGGAACTTTTCACACTATTCTCATATATGACCGACGGCTTTGCCTACGCCGCCGAGGCTCTCACAGGGCGTTTTATCGGGGCGAGGGATGGGGTTTCGCTGCGTCAGTGCGTGAAGCGTTGTATGCTCTGGAGCATTGTTGTGGGAGTGGGTTATTCGGCACTCTACACAGGCTTCTGGCGTGAATTACTGGGGTTGTTTATCGAGGATGGCGCAGAGAACAGCGCACAACTTCTGGACTATGCAGGACGATATATCGGCTGGATAATCACCATCCCGCTTGCGGCATCGCTGCCGTTTATGATGGATGGCGTGATGGTGGGTGCTACGCAGTCGCGCATTATGCGAAACTCAATGCTTCTCGCCACCATCGCCTATTTCTCGCTGTTCTATTCACTCCGCCCTGTGATTGGCAATAACGCCCTCTGGCTCGCCTTCACATCGTTTATGGCTCTGCGAGGCATATTCCAATACTTTATGTCTAACCGCCTGAAAAGCATCTACCGCCAGGCGGAATAAAAAAAGACGAAAACCTCCACAGAGATTTTCGCCTAACCTATCATTGACAACTACTTATTGAAGAGTAAATACAATCGGAACGGTAAATTTCACTCTCACCGCCTTACCATTCTGCTTTCCTGGCTCCCACTTTGGAGTGAGTTTGAAAACGCGCTCAACCTCTTCAACGAGAATTTTATCAGGGGCTTGCAAAGCATCAAAATTGCTTACCGAGCCATCCTTCTCAACCACAAACGAGAAGATCACACGACCCTGAACACCCTTATCCTTCGCCTCCTTTGGATACTGCAACTGCGACTGTACCCAATTACGATAGCCATTCAAATCGCCACCCTGGAAAGTTGGCATTGACTCTACCTTGATAAACGCCTCCTGCGCTGGCTGCTGTTTGTTTGCTTGTGCTGCCTTCTTTGTTGTAATCAACACCACGCCATTCTTGCCCTTCTCACCATAAATCTTGGTTGCCTGCTCATCCTTCAAAACTGTAAATGACTCTATATCATCCACACCAATATTTTCAATCTTGCCCTCCTTACCATCAATCAACACAAGCGCAGATGCAAAATCGCCAACATATTTCACACGCATAGACTCGCCCGTTGTGGACTTCATCTCAACAATATCACCCTTCTCGAATTTCGTATTATTTACATTTGACTCGTTTTCAGCTGTTGTTTTATTCTTATCAACAACAATTTCATCAACTTCAACAGCCTGCTCTTCCAACTCAAAATTAACCTCTGCGTTCTTCTTTGACGAAACCTCAAACTCCTTTTTTACACTTTTATACCCAACGCAAGAGGCTACAAATGTATATTTACCTTCAGGCAATTTCTTCAAAGAGTAACATCCAGAAGCATCGGAATGTGTACCCACACCAGCGCCATTGATCAACAAGATTACATCTGGAATTGGTTTTTTGGTCTTTGCATCAATTACACGACCAGACACCTCACCAACCGCACTCTCTGCATCTTTTGATAGTTCGCTCGATGGTGTTGCTTGAGAGAAAGTTTTGACATCATCTCCTGTAAACACGATCGGTACAGTAAATTTTACTCTTACTTCCTTACCATTCTGCTTTCCTGGCTCCCATTTTGGCGAGAGTTTGAATACTCGTTCTGCCTCATCCATAAGCAACTTATCAGGCGACTGCAAACCCTGGAACGATGATACCGAACCATCCTTCTCAACTACAAACGAGAAGATTACACGCCCCTGAACGCCCTTCTCCTTAGCCTCCTTTGGATACTGCAACTGCGACTGCATCCAATTTCTAAAAGCGTTCAAATCGCCACCCTGGAATGTTGGCATTTGCTGTACTTTAATGTATGGCTGCTCCTCATCAGCCGCTACAATTTGCGTTTCAACAAAATTTTCATTACCTTTGTTCTGTTCCTTTGGAACATAAACGGTTGTGGCAGTCGCAGCAAGCGACGCAGCCACCAATGGCAGTATGAGCAACAACTTTGCTGCCGACCACCTTGAAGAAGTTTTTTTACACATCATAGTGATTCTGTTTTTAAGGTTACTGTGATTCAAGCAGTTGGCAACGGAGTGGAGCCTGGAGCCAACTGCTCTTTTTATTAACAACATTTGATAGGTCTTTGCATCAACGCCCCTGCGTAGCACAGCATCATCAGCCTGATACTCGTGCAGACTCTGAAGCTCCCTGCGCAAGAGCCACAAAGCGGGGTTAAACCACCACACGCACAAAGCGATATCCACCGCCAGCACATCCCACGAATGGCGCAGACGTACGTGTGCGAGTTCGTGCTCAAGGATAAGGTCGAGATTTTGCTCGGCATCGCCTTTCGCCACAACAACATTTCTAAACCAGCTGAACGGCGTAGCCAACTTTTCCACAACGGTAAGCACCACACCCTCGCCCAACTCGCGTCGTGAGCCACTGCGTGTCATACGCCACACCGAGAGCTGACTAACAACAAGCCTCACGACCATAAACGCCGCACCCAGGCAGAACAGAGCCACCGCCAACGACTTCAGCCAAGCCACATAGTCAAACGCCGTATCCTCTACAACGCTCATCATCGCCACATCGCCCTCGACATCCGCCAATGGTAGCAGTTCCACCTCCTCGACAATCTTAATCTCACACAGAGGCAACACAGCCGCCAAAACAACCATACCGAGCAGCACCACCCTATTCAGACGATGCAGGGTCTCGTAGCTCATCGTCGCCTTATATAATATAAAGAGTGCCGCCAGGCATATTGCCGACTCACCAAGATACACGATAAAGTTCCACATAAATTATCACTTTTTTCTGAGCGTCATTCCGAGCATTTGTTGCTAACAAACAGAGATTGCCACGTCGGACTAAACTCCTCCTCGCAATGACGTTGGCAACACATTCTACCGATAAAACAAATGCGTGGGAATCTCTCTTATTTTATAACAAATTATTGATTTTGCACCTTGCGGATAAGCTCCTCAAGCTCGTCCACCGAGATTTTCTCCTCCTCGATAAGAGCCGACACAGCCCGTTTGTAGGAGTTTTCAAAATAACGTGTCACCACATTGCCCAGCACACCCTTCGAGAACTCCTCCTGCGACACCACAGGTCGATAACGATAGGTATTTCCAAACGCCTCGTGGTCAAGAAAGCCCTTCCCTTCAAGCGTGCGCACCATTGTCGAAATGGTGTTGAAATGAGGCTTTGGCTCATCGTAGAGCATCACGACATCACGAACGAACATTGCTCCGTGCTGCCAGAAATGTTGCATCAACTCCTCCTCTTTGTTTGTCAATTTCTGCATAGTGATTGTGGTTTTAAGGTTTCACACTGCAAATATAACTAAAAATTTTTCACATCCAACTATTTTTTATAGTTTTTCAACTAAAATATTTAGTTACTCACGAAAATGCAATTTATACCTATATAAAAAACTCTTAAAGAGATTGCCACGTCGGGCGTTGCCCTCCTCGCAATGACACTCTCAAAACTTTCCCACCCAGAAACATACAGACACAAAAAAAAGAGACCTCGAAAGGTCTCTTAAACTCTTAACTAAATCCGCAGATTAGTTCTCGGCTGGAGCTGGAGTCTCCTCTGTTGGAACCTCAGTCTGTGGCATAGCGTCAGCAGGTGTGTTAGCCGCAGCCTTCTCCATAAGTGCAGCAGCATCCTTCTGCAATGAGCTCTCAACTGTCACACCATCCTTCATTGAGATAGTTGCGATAAGGCTCAACACCACTACCAAAGTAGCCAATGTCCAAGTGGTCTTCTCCAAAATATTTGCTGACTCACGAACACCCATAACAGAGTTTGCTGCGCCAAAGTTAGCAGCCATACCGCTCTTTGGGTTCTGAACCAAGATTGCGAGGATAAGAATAACGCTCGCTACGAGAATCAATCCGATACAAATTGAATACAACATAATTTCTATAACTTTTTAATATTAATTTTCAATTTTTGAAATAAGTTCTGCAAAGTAAATACTTTTTTCGGGATTTAGCAAACTTAATTTGCGATAAGTTTCAATTGCCATATCCTTCAAGCCCTGCTGCAGATAGACCTCAGCAAGCTCCTCGCTCACCATATCATCCTCGTCAGAGAACTCCGCCTCGGTAGTGATTTCGCTATCTGGCTCACCCTCTTCGGCTACTATGCGGTGGGTCTCAGCACGCAGGAATTTATCTATAATATCGCTTGAGGTGACCAATGTAAGCAACTCAATATCAATCTCTTTTTGCTCAACAGAGGGTTTTCTAATCAGCTCACCTATTACTTTAGCTGCCACGCTACCGTCCGCCGCCGCATCACCCGCCTCGGGCATCCATCTTTCGTCCTTGAGGATTGCCGCCAAGTCGCTCTCTTCGATAAAGATACGGTCGTCTGTGGCTGAAATATTTTTTTTATTTTTTTTCATTTTTTACCAATTTGATGCCGCCGCCTGGAAGATATCGGTCACAAGTTGCTTAATAATCTCTTCATCGAGCGACGACTGGATGTCGGTCAGAAGCTGCGACGAGTCATACTCGGTAAATGCCGAGAAGCTCTGGTTGAACGACTGTTCGGGGACAATCTTGTTTGTAAAGCGCACCTTAACAGTAATGGTCAAACGGTTCAGCAAAGCGTAGTTGTCGCTCGAAACTGAAGCCGTAGTAGAGCTATACCCCACAATCTCGCCCTCGAATGCAAAGTCACCATCCGACTCCACAAGCTGCAACTTGGTCTGGCGCGAGAACCTATCCTTCAACGCCTCAACAAAAGCCGAACTCAACGTAGGCGACACCATAGGGGCGTTATTGGGGAAATATGCCACGCTGAAGGTCTTTGCCGCATCGGGAATACTCGCACCCGTAAAGGAGTAACCTCCCTTCATAAATATGCACCCCGACAAGAGCGTTGAACAAACGACCAACGCAACAGCAAACAGAACTTTATATATCTTCAAACTCTTCACTTTTTCTCTTATTACAAACCTCGTAGGTTAAATATCCTCCTCGTTAATGCCCAAATCCTTTATTCTACGATACAACGTGCGCTCCGACATAAATAGCTCACGCGCCGCATCACGACGGCGACCGTTGTTGTTACGCAACGCCTTCAGTATCTGCTCACGCTGCACGTCTGCCTTCGTAAGCTCACGATGAGGCACCTCCTCCACCACCTCGCTCTCGGCATAATCATCCACCGAAGAGGATGGCAGCAAGCCGATGACCTCGTGCTGCGAGGGCTGTGGCTGCGAGTGAGGGTGTGGCTGATGACCGTGCATCAAATCCGACAACATACGCTTCAAATCGTTTATATCGTTACGCATATCGAAGAGTATCTTATACAACAACTCACGCTCCGTTGAGTAATCATCACCACCCATCGCCGTATGCTGCTGCATAGCAGGCGTAGATGTAGCCACTGGGATAAGGTAACGCGACAGCGTCTGCGCCGTAAGCTCGCGCTCCTGCTCCAGGGCAGAGATGCGCTCCGTAATATTCTTCAACTGACGGATATTTCCTCGCCAATAGTAGTTCATCAACATCTCGCGCGCCTCATCGGTCAACCTAACCGCTGGCATTCCATATTGCACCGACACATCGGCAGCAAACTTTCTGAACAAAAGTGGAATATCCTCCTTACGCTCACGCAGTGGTGGCACGACGATAGGCACGGTATTGAGTCGATAGTATAAATCCTCGCGGAAACGACCATTTTCAATAGACTTCAGCAAATCATTATTCGTAGCCGCAACAACACGCACATTGGTCTTACGCACCTGCGCCGAGCCGACACGCATATACTCGCCCGACTGCAACACACGCAACAGACGCACCTGTGTTGCCAATGGCAACTCTCCCACCTCATCGAGGAAGATTGTGCCGCCGTCAGCCTCCTCAAAGAAACCCTTGCGCGACTCGGTTGCACCCGTAAAGGCGCCCTTCTCGTGACCAAACAACTCCGAGTCGATTGTGCCATCGGGTATTGCTCCGCAGTTCACTGCGATATACTTCTCGTGCTTACGAGCCGAATAGGCGTGAATAATCTGCGGGAAGAACTCCTTTCCCACGCCACTCTCGCCCGTCACCAATACCGAGAGATTTGTCGGCGCAACCCTAATCGCTACCGCCAGGGCGCGATTCATCGCCTCGGAATTACCGATAATTCCAAAGCGTTGCTTTACCGTCTGCAAATCAATCTCCGACATATCTGTTATTTTTGAATATACTCCAAATCTGGGTTTGTGATACCCTCCTCAGCCTTTGACTCTGCCTCTGTATCGAGGTTCTCGACAGTTGTAGTCTCCTCGCTCTCAAACTTACCCTTTCGCCAATCGTTCCACATACCATATCCCAGCGCCAACATAGCAACTACAGCTGCTACGATAGCAACCTTAATGAAGATATCACCCACCGAGGTCTTATGATTTATAACATACTCTCTGCCTGTGATAATCTTACCGCCCTTGCCGTAACGCAGCCCCTTGACATAGGATGCTGGACGCTTCTGGGTCGAGGCAGTGAGGTTGTCGTTTGTATAGAGGTCGTCGATACTGCGCTGCTGTGCCTTCGCTGACTGCGACGAAGGTTGCTGTGCAGGGGTCTGTGGGATTACTTCGATTGACATCTCCTCGTCATCATCATCCTCAACCACAGGCTCGGGCTTCGCCTCAACCTTTGGTGCTGCCTGCTGCGCTTGCTGCTGACGTGCAGCATTACGCTCCGCCAAACGCTCGGCAAAACCGCCATCCAACACATCGCCATGTGCCCCCTCGTTCTCAACAAACGACATCGAGCCATTAGCGCCACGCTTCAAAGCACCGAAGCCCTCCAAAGCGCAAACTCCGCCATTATCAAGGCGGTGGTTAATCTCAAAGACAAAGCGGTCAATAACGCCTGCCGCCTCAAGCTCGTTTACACCCTTCTCGATAAGCAACGCGCGCAAAACGCCATCGTCGCTCTTGACAAGGTTTGAGAACAACACCTTACGCTCGCCCTCGGCACTCTGCTTGACGATAAAGGCGCCCAAATTAGGCACTACCAGACGCTTGTTGGCCTGAAGATAGTTATATATAATCTCAACAATCATATCCTTACATAAACATTTTGACAAAGATACTAACTTTTTTTCTAAAGAAAAAAAATCAAAGGCATTCTAAGACCACAAATTCACAAAAAAAGAGCCTCGCAACTGCGAAGCTCCTTGGTATGCTTATCCAGCAAGGGAGTATTACTCCTCCTGACGATAAGTATGCTCAACGTAGATAGCGTGCTGCATAGCCTCGCGCTTTGCGATTGATGGCTTTGTGAAGTACTGACGACGACGCAACTCCTTCAACACACCTGTACGCTCATACTTACGCTTAAACTTCTTAAGGGCCTTCTCGATGTTCTCGCCCTCCTTAACTGGCATAATAATCATAATTGTAAATCTTTATTTTTGTTGTTATAAAATTCTTGTTTTGTTTCTTGTTTTACGGTGGCTGTCGAGCTCCTTGAACTGACCTTGCCTGATAATTTCACGAACACTCTACTCGGTGGCATCAAGCCTGAACCAAAGATATGGGGCTAACCGTTTAGCCTCATCCTCGGATAATATTTCATCTTCGACCATCTCTTCGATTCTACTCCAACCTCCTTTCAATTGTCGTTGTTTAATTATTTTTCTTAAAGCCGCTGCCGACACATAAGGATGTCGCGCAATCTCCTTCGGAGCCGCAAAGTTAATATCAATTTTTTGAATTTCACAACTATCGCAATAAATTTGTTGCAAAATTTTCTCATAATTTTGCTCTGTAACCGTTTTTATCTCCGAAATTTGCTCTACGGAGTGGTATCCGCCGAGCAATTCACGATATTTTACAATCTCGGCAGCACTTTTTGAGCCTATGCCGCGCAGTGCTATAAGTGCCGCAGTATCGGCAGAATTGATATCCACAAGCGGCTCACGCGCGCCTATTTTCCTACTCCTCCAAGTGCTGTCAGCGGGCTTGTTTCCGAGTGAAATCTCCTGCTTTTCGGTCTGTGTTTCGGAGATGGTTTTTGCGCTCGTCACAACCTTGTTCTCGGCAGGGGTGTAGCTCTCCCTTTGCCACCTCTGGGGCTTGGGTTTTGCAGCTACGGAGTCGGCTATTATAATATAAGGTTTCAACACTGCATAGAGGCTGTCGCTCACACCCGAGACCAAAGCCAAATCTTCACGCAGACGATACACCTTACCATAGCTGCGCCAACGTACAATGCTCACCGCAATCTCCTTCCGAAGTCCCGCCGCGCGCAGTTGCTCATAGGAGTATGTATTGGGGTCAAAGGGTTTTAATTCAATCTCCGCATCATTCTCTTCTACTATCTGCGAGCCCTTGGCTGGCTTCAGCCACTCCTCCTTCACTTCGGTCTGCTCGGCAGGGCGTAACAACTCCAGAGCAACAGATATCGCCACCAACACCACCGCCACAGGCACAAGTATCAGCAGACCACGATATTGTTGTTCGGTAAAGAGTTTCATATTGCAACGATTATTCTACCACTCGGCACGTGGCGAGAGCCACAATTTGCGATATTTGCGTGATGGCGAGGCGATAAACTCACCTACACCATACTCCTGCCAGCGGGCATCCACCTTCTCGATGGTCTCCACCGACGACATCACGACATTTGGGAAACGCTTTGGGTTATCCTTTACGCCTGGGTGCTTGCTGCGCGCATCGAGCAGAAGTTCGCCACCAGCAAGCAGCTTTACATCACGACGAGGGTCACTATTTGCCATTGCAAGCCACAGTAGGTCGCTCGCAGACATCGACATAGCCTGATAATCGAACACAGCAACATATTTCATACCCTCAATATTATTCTCACGCAGATACGCCTCAACATCCACCTCAATGGGGCGGCTCTCATCAGCAAAGAGCAGCAACAGAGCACAACTCTCCACAAAGCGTATATCAAAGAGTTTTATTCCGCCCACAGGACTTGCTGTGCGAGGCACCTCAACAGGCGTAACCGTAGCATTTATATCCACATCGGTCAAATCAAGCGCCAGCTTTCCGCCATAGCCACACGTTGCCGTTGCGTGGTCAAGCACATCCAGCACACCCTCGGAGCGAATTACCGAGCGACTCAAATCTGCTCGGCGCAACAGACGTGCGAGCTCGGCAAATGAGCGTACATTGACCGCCGATGATGCCACTACCATATATTTATTAAACATCATCTGCCCTGCGCCCCACAGTGACTGCGCCACCTTGTTCGACTGACCGCCATAACGCTTGTCAATAGCCACGACAGCCAGATTATGCGCCGTGCCCTCCACAGGCATCCACAAATCGCTCACCTCGGGCTGCACAGCCAGACGTATCGGAGCAAGGAATATGCGCTCCGTAGCCTCGGCAATGTAGGCATCCTCCTGCGGTGGCACTCCCACCACCGTAGCGGGATAGATGGCATCGCGGCGATGAGTGATGCAGGTAACGTGGAAACGAGGATATAAATCTTTCAACGAATAGAAGCCTGTGTGGTCACCAAAATCGCCCTCTACAACCTTCTCTTCCATAGGGTCAACATATCCCTCAATCACAAAATCACAATCCTCGGGGATGCGAATATCGCAGGTCAGAGCCTTTACCAGCCGCACAGGCTTCTGGCGCAGAAAACCCGCCAGCAGATACTCATCCATATTATCGGGCATAGGAGCCGTAGCGGCATAGGTATATGCTGGGTCGCCGCCCAACGCCACCACAACAGGCATACGCTGCCCCAGACGCTTGTATGCGTCATAATGGCGTGCACCAGTCTTGTGAATATGCCAATGCATACCCGTAGAACGCTTATCGAAGCGCTGCATACGATACATACCCACATTTCGCAAGCCTGTCTCGGGGTCAATGGTATTTACCATCGGCAAGGTCACAAATGAGCCACCATCCGACTCCCACGAATGTAACAGCGGCAGACGCTCCATATCAACCTCATCGCCCTGCCACACAACCTCCTGACAAGCACCCCTGCCAGAGATATTTTTGGGAAACCACTTCGCCACATCAGCAAGCAATGGCAGCATACGCATCTTATCCCACAGCGAAGCCTTTGGACTCAAGGCATCGCCCAGCAGAGCCTCTATGCGAGAGCCTATATCCTCCAATCGTTCCACACCAAGCGCCATCGCCATACGCTTTGACGAGCCCATCATATTTGTGATAACAGGAAACTCCGCATCGGTGTTTTCAAACAAAAGAGCCTTGCCGCCGCCCACGCTCTTTGCCTGACGGTCGGTCAGCTCGGCTATTTCAAAACGAGTTGATACGGGCGCAGAAACTCGTATCAACTCTCCTTCACGCTCCAGACGAGCGATAAAATCTTTAAGGCTTTTATACATTATCCAAGTGGTGTATATGGCACTTTATATTTCTCATCCAATGTAAGGATTGCACCCTCGTGCATTGCTTTGTCTGCAAGCAGGGCAAACTGCGTAGCGTAGTATGACTCCTCCAGCACTTTTTCGGGTTGTTTGCCCGTAACCACTGCATGCATGAACGCCTCCAGCAACTCGCGCGAGCCATCAGCCTCGGCACCCACCGAACTCTCACCCGACACCACCTTCACATTCTGCATAATAGGCATACCTGGAGCCAACGCCGACGACTCTGCCGCCCACGATGTACCAGCGAAAACAGAATTGGACATCACACCACTCTCAATCTGCTCAATAAGCTGATGCATACCGCTACCCTTTGGTGCTGGCTCGTCGGTGTAGTGCATAGCAGTTACGAGGTCAATCGTACCCTTCGTACCGAGTATCTGCTCGCCCATACCGAAGTGCTTGTTTGAGATGATTGACTCAAAGGTCATATTCACGCCATTGGGATAGGTGAAGATGGCACTTACTGTATCATAGACATCACGCTTATCCTCCTTATTCCAATGTATCAGGCTACCTGCGCCCATAACCCTCTCGGGCAACATACCCATCGCCCACGAGCCGTTCTGAAGCTGATGACACGCAAGCTCGGTCATCAAGCCACGTGAATACTCGCTATAAAGTCGCCAATTGATATGACGCTCCAGCTCGGGCGAAGGCACCTCACGGCGCCAATTATTGTTTCTGTACCAATAGTTTCTCACACCTACAACATCGCCAATCACACCCTCGTGAATCATCTGCATAGCCTTCACATACTTGGGGTCAAACAGACGCTGCTGACCAATGAAAAGCACACCCCCGAGCTCCTTGCGACGGTTATAGACCTCCAGAGCCTCGTCCAGCGTGTAAGCCATCGACTTCTCGCAAAAAACTCGTTTACCAGCCTCCAAAGCAGCTATGGTCATTGGTGCGTGCAGATATAGCGGAGTGGCAATAATCACGCCCTTAACATCCTTATTCTCAAGCAATCGGCGGTAGTCATCATAAAGTTTTGCCTTGGGGTAATACTGTGCTGCATCCTCCAGATGTGGACGGTAGTTATCGCACAACGCCACAACCTCCACATTAGGCATCTGCACCAAGTGCTTTATGTGGAACAAACCACGCGAGCCAGTACCGATAATACCTATCTGTGCCTTCTCGCCCTTAAGCTCCTGCTTCGCCTTTTCGCTGCACGACTCCAACCATGGAAAGAGCGACAACGCTACGCCCGCCATTCCCATCTTACCGCAATCGGATAAAAACTCTTTTCTGTTCATTTTATATCTTCTTACTCTATTTTCCTACACTCTGTGCCGCCCTGCTTTGAGCAGAACAACTCCGTTGCCGTATATCCCTCGAACTCTCGCATAATGGCGCGGCGCTCATCGTGTGGCGCGGCATACAAGGCCGTTGATAACACCTCCGCCACCAATGCCGAGCGTCCCTCAACCAAAATCAGTTCATCCTGCGCCACCTTAACACCTGTGTGAGGGTTTATGATGTGGTACTCACCTGCCGTACTACGTCCCGACACCGACATCGCCGAGTCACACAGATGCACCTCACAAGCCGCCACACCTACATTTTCGGGATTCACAACACCCACCGACCACCACTCGCCATAGGGGTGGTGCCCAATGCCCGCAACCGAGCTATTTCCAAAATTCAACAAACCCAGCTTCGCCCCCGCCTCACGTGCCATCCTCGCCACCTGCTCCAGAGCAAAGCCCTTGGCAAAACCGCCCATATCGAGCTGTATGCCCTCGCCACTAAACTCCACGCTGTGGCTCTTCGCATCAAGCCTGTATGGCACTACATCCGCCTTCGAGGTAGAGGTTGACACCGAAAAATAACCTCTGGTCGCCACGCGAAACACCTCGCACAACTCCAGCGCCATAAAAAGCTCGTCATCCACCGCAACACTCTCCGCTGCTGCCCTACTATTGAGCACCGCCAGCGGGCTCTTCATATCAAAGCGGTTGAAACGGCGCTCCATCGCTTTCACGCGCTGTTCCACGCTTGCTGCCAGACGCTCGCCCTGCTCACGCTCAAGTCCCGTTAATAATAACTCCATATGAGTGTGCATCGCATCCATCTCGATAAAAGAGATTGGATGCAACGGGTTTTTCTCGCTATAACGGAACTTCGCAGCCAAAACTAATTACGCGAAATATACTTTATTAACCAAAAAGCCAATCGCACCATCGTAACCAACGCATAAATAACAAGCGTTGTAACGACCACGTAGCCAATCTGTGTAAAGACCTCATACCAGGGGGCAGAGAACTTGATTATTGCCACCCAATTGGCGATGTTTGCCACCACAAAACAGATTAGCAGAATCCACAACTCACGTCGCTTGACTGCTGCCGTAATGATTGTATCCTTCATCGTTATACGTTTTATAACTCACGAATCTTCAGGTTGCGGAAATGCACCTCGTCGAAGTGGTCCTGCAACAAGATATGACCACCGTCGCCACCCGCAAAGTTCTTCACATCGGCAAACTTACTATGCGACACCAATGCCTTCCACATATGACCACCCTTCTCATAAGAGAGTATCTTCACGCCATTTAGCCAATGCTCAACCTTGTTTCCCTTAACCACAATGCGGGCTGTGTTCCAGCCGTAGTGGTCGGCGTGCTTCCAGCCCTGCGCTGGGATGATGTCATAGAGCGAGCCCAAACGGCGATTACCCTTGAAGCCCATCTTTGCATCGGGGTGATTATCATCATCCAGAAGCTGGAACTCGCAACCGATGCTGCCATTCTCTGAAATAAAATATTTGATGCCGCTATTTGCCCCCTTGGTAATCTGGAAATCAATCGAGAGCTCAAAGTCGTGATATTTCTTCTCGGTAATGATATCGCCCGCGCCCGACTTTGGCTTGATTACAAGCACGCCATCGGTTGGGGTCCAACCCTTCGACATATCGCCTTTAGGGTCAAGACTCTTCCAGCCCTTCATATCCTTACCATTCCAGAGCAGAGTCCAACCCTCGTTTGCCTCGCGCTTTGAGACATAGTTGGCTACACGGTTTACCTGCGGAATTGAGGTAATCTCTGGCGAGAGCTCCTTCTCCAAATCCTCTGTCTTGATAAAGATATTACGCCAGCTAACTGTGCGACCTGCCAAAGCCTTATTCTGACCCACCTCGTGTACCTGCAACGCGATGAAACCGCTTGCATCTTTATCATCAATCATATCTACCGTAGGTTTGCCGTTAAGCCACACCCTGATATGATTGCCCACAGCCTCAACACGCACCTTGTTCCACTCGCCCACACGATAGCCGCGCTCAATCTGTGGCTCATTGTAGAGCCAGCCACTGCGCTGCTCGTCATAGATTGAGGCTGTGGTTGTAGGCGAATCAATCTCACACTGATAGCCATACACAACCCCATTGCGATAGCTCTTGTCAGAGTGGCTACGCAACTGCACACCAGAGTTCACGCCCTCGTCAGCCTTAAACTCAAACTCCAGAATAAAATCGTCATACTCCGCCTTTGTAGCGAGGAAGGTATTTGGTTGTCCGAGGGTGCTCACACCCACGATAGCACCATCCTTCACTTTATATTGAGCCTTGCCACCCAACTTTGTCCAACCATTGAGGCTTCGACCGTTGAATAACGCTGTCCAACCCTCTCTCTCCTGCGCTCTTGGCGCACACATCACACATACAGCAAACGCCGCCAACAAGATAAGTTTCTTCATATTAGTAGTTTTCTTTTATTCCTTAAAATTATTTAAGTACACTGTAATCATATAACGACAGCTATTTTGAAGCTGGTCGCAGATTGAGGGTGCGGAGCATACTTGGCGTATGTGAGCAACCCGAAATCAAGCCAGATGCCAAAAGAGCACCGTTAGATGATTACAACTTTATATCGTAAATCTGAATTACACCCTGCAACGCTCCAGCATCATCCACCGCAAGCAGCGAATTGACCTTATAGGATGTCATCAATTTCTCTGCCTCAACCAACTTGGCATTCACATTCACCACCTTTGGCGAACGTGTAGCGATGTCAATAGCACGAATGTTGAAGAACTCCGCCTGACGGCTCTCCATAGCACGGCGCACGTCGCCATCGGTAACGATACCCTCAATCTTATCGCCATCCTTGATGATGATAAGACCCAGACCGCCACGACTCATCTTGTGTATCATCTCCGTAGCCGAGCAATCAGCCGCCACCACAGGCAAGTCGTTCTTACGCATCACATTGCCAACCCTCATCAGCAGTCTGCGTCCCAGGCTGCCGCCTGGATGGAAGCGGGCAAAGTCCATAGCGGTAAACTCCCTCGCCTTCATCAACGCAACCGCCAACGCATCGCCCATAGCAATCTGCGCTGTGGTAGAGGTTGTGGGGGCAAGACGCAGGATGCACGCCTCCTCCTTCACACATACGTCGAGATGAATATTTGAATTCTTGGCAAGGGTAGATTCCTTGTTGCCTGTCATCGAGATAAGCACATTGCCGTTAGAGTGGATAAACGGTACAATCTTCAGCACCTCGTCGGTCTCGCCCGAATATGAAAGAGCGAGGATTACATCCTCCTTCGATATCATACCCAGGTCGCCGTGAAACGCCTCGCCTGGATGGAGATAAAAACTTGGGGTACCTGTGCTTGCCAGCGTAGCTGCAATCTTGCGACCTACCAGACCCGACTTACCCATACCCGTCACGATAAGTTTTCCAGAGCAGCCGAGGATGCTATCCACCGCCGCCATAAACTCTTCGCCGAGGCTCGCTGCCATCACGTTCAACGCTTCGGCCTCAACCTGAAGTGTACGTTGCGCCAGCTCAATTATCTGTTGCGAAGTATAATTCATTTTTATTGTTTTATTTTGTTTTAGATTAAGCTCTTAACAACTGCCTCCAGCTTCTCCAGCTCAAGCATATTGGCTGCATCGCTCATACCCTTGTCGGGGTCGGGATGCACCTCAAAGAAGAAGCCGTTAGCACCAAACGCCTTCGCCGCCTGTGCCATTGAGGGAACAAACTCACGGTTGCCACCCGTCTTGCCGCCCGCAGCGCCTGGACGCTGAACACTGTGAGTGCAGTCCATCACGACCGTTGGCGCAATCTTCTTCATATCGGCGATATTTCGGAAATCAACAATCAGGTTATTATAACCGAACATATTACCGCGCTCGGTGAGCCACACCTCCTGCGCACCCGACTTCACAGCCTTCTCGTAAGGGTAAATCATATCCTCGCCCGAAAGGAACTGTGCCTTCTTGATATTAACTATCTTGCCTGTCTTTGCCGCCGCAACCAGCAAATCGGTCTGACGACAGAGGAAAGCTGGAATCTGCACCACGTCAATCACCTCGCCCGCAGGAGCAGCCTGCCACGCCTCGTGAATGTCGGTGCAGAGCTTCAAGCCCCACTTCGACTTGACATCGGAAAGCATCTGCAAGCCCTTATCAAGACCCACGCCGCGATATGACGAGAGTGATGTGCGGTTAGCCTTGTCAAACGATGCCTTGAAGATAATATCAACGCCCAGACGAGCATTTATCTCTACCAATTTTGCCGCTACGCAGTCGAGCAACTCTGCCGACTCAATCACGCAGGGACCTGCAACAAATTTATTCATAGTTTTAAGGTTTTATTGCTTGTTCAAAAACTCTTCGGCACGCGCCAAATCCTCGGGTGTATCAATACCCACAGTCTCCACATCACTGATGCCCACGCCAATCTTGTAGCCATTCTCCAGCCAGCGCAGCTGCTCCAGCGACTCCGCCTTCTCGAGCGTAGATTGTGGTAACGAGGTAACCTCACGCAACACATCGGCGCGAAAGGCATACATTCCAATATGCTTGTAGAAAGTGTGCTTTGCGAGCCACTCCTCGCGCTCCACGCCACGCAGGTAAGGAATCACCGAACGAGAGAAATAGATAGCACGCGACTCGGCATCGAGCACCACCTTTGGAGAGTTGGGGTTTTCAAGAGCCGCCAATCCATCCTCCACAGAAAATGGCTTCACAAGAGTTGCTATATCGGTTGTCTCATTCTCGAAACAAGCCATAATTGCACGCAACTGACTCTCGGCAATGAAAGGCTCATCGCCCTGCACATTGATCACAACATCGTACTCCTCGCCCTGCTTCTGATAAGCCTCCCAGCAGCGGTCTGTGCCGCTCTTGTGATTTTCCGATGTCATCACAACCTTGCCGCCAAAAGACTCCACTGCGGCGAAGATGCGCTCGTCATCGGTAGCTACAACAGCATTTGATATAACCTGCGTAACACGCTCATACACACGCTGAACAACAGGCTTACCTCCGAGCAACGCCAAAGGTTTACCTGGGAAGCGCGTAGAGGCATAACGCGCAGGGATAATTGCAATGAAACTTAACTCTTTAGCCATCGTTATCTATTGTTTTACTTTAACGCCAACTTCAACACCTGGTCAATCTGCTTCACGTAGTGGAACTTCAGACCCGCAACATACTCTGCCTTAATCTCCTCGATATCCTTGCGGTTATCTTCGCACAGGATAAGTTCGTTGATACCAGCACGCTTTGCCGCGAGTATCTTCTCCTTAATGCCGCCCACAGGCATCACCCTGCCACGCAGAGTCATCTCGCCAGTCATTGCGATGCGCTCCTTCACTTCGCGCGAGGTGAATGTAGAGACGATTGATGTCACCATCGTGATACCCGCCGAAGGACCATCCTTTGGAATTGCGCCCTCGGGAACGTGGATATTCAGGTTCTTCTTCTCGAACATCTCGGCAGCGATACCCAACTCCTCGTGGTGCGCCTGCACCCACTCGTAGGCAATCGTAGCCGACTCCTTCATCACATCGCCCAAATTACCCGTCAAGTTCAAAGCGCCCTTGCCTGGGGTGAGGACTGACTCGATGTAGAGGATATCACCACCAACGGCTGTCCACGCAAGACCCGTAACAACACCTATCATACCAGCAATCTCGTACTCATCGTTGCGGAATTTGGGCTTACCCAAAATCTTCTCAATATCCTCCTTCGTAAGTGAAGCGTTATACTCCTCGCCAAAGGCGATATTCTTTGCACGTGTACGGGCAAGCTTGGCAATCTGCTTATCCAGAGAACGCACACCCGACTCGCGTGTATAATCAGATATAATCTGTTCGATAACATCGCGCTCGAGCTTGAACTGCTCGTCCTCCACGCCGTGTGCCTCACACTGCTTGTGAATGAGGTGGCGCTCGGCAATCTGCACCTTGTCCTCGAGGATATAACCAGGGATGTTAATCATCTCCATACGGTCACGCAACGCAGGGTTGATTGCACCGATATCGTTTGCGGTGGCGATGAACAACACCTTCGAGAGGTCGTACTCCGTATCGAGATAGTTATCGTGGAAGGTGGTGTTCTGCTCAGGGTCAAGCACCTCCAGCAGAGCTGACGATGGGTCGCCGTGATTGCTCACAGTAATCTTGTCCACCTCGTCCAAAATAATCACAGGGTTAGAGGAGCCACAACGCTTGATGGTCTGGATAATTCGACCAGGCATAGCTCCGATATATGTGCGGCGGTGACCACGAATCTCACTCTCATCGTGCAATCCTCCCAGCGAGATACGACCGAACTTACGACCCAAAGCCGTAGCGACCGAGCGACCAAGTGAGGTCTTACCAACTCCAGGAGGGCCATACAGGCACAAGATTGGCGACTTCAAATCACCCTTGAGCTTAATCACTGCCAGATGCTCCAGGATACGCTCCTTGACCTCCTCCAGACCGAAGTGGTCATCATCGAGCTGCTTGCGGGCACACTCCAAATCGAGGTTATCGGTTGTAACATCATTCCAAGGGAGTTCCAACATAAGCTGCAGATAGGTCATCTGAACCGAATACTCTGCAACAGCTGGGTTCAGACGCTCAACCTTATTGAGCTCCTTCTCAAAGAGCTCGCCCACCTGCTTTGGCCAGTTCTTCTTCTTTGCCGCCTCACGCATCTGGTCAATCTCGGCATCGGCAGTATCGCCCAGCTCGTCCTGGATGGTACGCATCTGCTGCTGAAGATAGTAATCGCGCTGCTGCTTATCAATCTCGCGCTTCACCTTCTCCTGAATCTCGTTCTTGAGCTCCGCCATCTGCTGCTCACGCACCAGAATCTCCAACAGTTTGCGGGCACGCGCCAACAAACCTGGAGCCTCCAACAACGCCTGACGGTCATCGTCAGAGAAGTCCATATTCGAACATACGAAGTTAATCAAGCCGCGTGGCGAATCGATATTCTTCAGGGCAAAGACCGCCTCCTTTGGCATCGAAGCCGAGATATTGATGATATTGAGCGACACCTCGCGCACAGAATCAACCAGCGCCTGGAACTCAACATTATTCTCATCGGGTTGTGAGTCGCGGATGGTACGCACAGTAGCCTTTAGGTATGGCTCTGACTGAAGGTACTCGCCCACCTCAATCTTCTCAAGACCGCTCAATATAACTGTAAGATTGCCATTAGGCATCTCCAAAATCTTAATAATACGAGCCGCAGTACCCACCTTGTACATATCGTTAGGCGAAGGAACCTCAACCTCGCTCTCGCGCTGAAGCACAGCTCCGAGCAAGCCCTTGTTGGCGTTCACATCACGCACCAGCTTAATACTCTTCTCGCGACCTACCGTGATAGGTGTGATAGCTCCTGGGAACAGGACCGAGCTACGCAACGAGAGAATGGGTAACGACTCTGGAATTGCAACCTCCTCAACCACATCGTCACCGCCCGTAATAATCGGTACGACGTGGTGCTTGCCATCCAAAACATCTGGCAAGGCTTCCAAATCTGTCAAATCAATATTTTTCTTCTTACTCATAGTCTTTTCATTTTAGCCACCATATTTTCAGCCGCCATCGACTCACTACCCGTTCTCTCCAAATAGCGCGCCCCGCAGTTCACATAGTGGCACAATTTCTCATTTGCAAAAATAGTAAAATTAAATCAGAATACCATATATTTTATAAAGATTGTTAATAACTCGTCATTTTTGAGAAGATTTTTTCTCTCTCGGCATCTGCTTAACACTATTTCACAATTTCAAACAGCATTAAATATAGAGCAAATTGAGCACAAAAATCCATCACCACAACGCTCCATTATTACAACGGCTTTTATGGCAAGAAAGTTGTTGAAAAACAAAAAAAATTACTACCTTTGCCGCGTTAGTTAGAGAAAAAGTCGTTATGCATCATATAGAAATTTGGGCATTAGCACCTTTTGTGCTTATGCTTTTAAGCATAGCCGTTATGCCACTTCTGGCAGAGAAATGGTGGGAGAATAACAACCATAAATTATGGGTCGCTATCACACTCGCTATTCCCTCTTCTATATATCTCATTTGCAACGGGATGGGTGACAAGCTCGCTCACCAGATGCTATTGGATTACCTACCTTTCATCATCCTTTTGGGTGCGCTGTTTGTGGTGACGGGAGGTATCGAGATTTTGGGTAATATAGTTGCCCGTCCACGCAACAATGTCATAATACTTGCGATAGGTTATCTGCTGGCATCGCTCATCGGTACTACGGGCGCTGCTATGTTACTCATTCACTTCATATTACGAGTAAACAAAAACCGTGAATACAAACAACACACAGTTCTCTTTTTCATCGCCCTGGTGGCTAACTGCGGCGGTATCCTTTCACCTCTTGGTGACCCGCCATTATTCCTGCTCTACCTGCGTGGTGCGGAGTTCACATGGTTCTTGAATATGTTGCCAGAGTGGGCAATGATTGGAGCGATACTTCTGACAATTTATTTCTTTCTCGACAGATATATATTTTATAAAAAAGAGCCTACCGTAGCGATTATGGCGGAGGTCAGAGAGCAGATACGCATTGAATTCAAGGGTAAGTTCAACATCATTCTGTTGGTGGGGATTATACTTTCAGTACTATTTATAACACCTGCTCACATTCCCGCAATGGCAAGCGAGGATGCGCCAATATATGTAAAATATCTGCGTGAAATTGTGCTTCTTGCCATTGCTGCCACATCACTTCTTACGACCAGCAAAAAGGTACGCAAGGAGAACCATTTTGAGTGGGCTCCAATCATCGAGGTGGCATATATTTTCATCGGTATTTTCGCAACAATGACCCCCGCGCTGATATTCCTTTCACACAACGCTGCAAAGCTGGGAATAAGCGAGCCTTGGCAGTTCTACTACTGCTCGGGAGCGTTGTCGGCATTCCTCGACAACTCACCCACAGCCGTTGCATTTCACACCGTTGCACAGGCCTTGCCAACAGCCGAAGGCGCGACCACTGTGGCTGGCGTAAACGAGCTACTTCTCAAGGCGATAGCTATGGGCGCAGTGTTCTTTGGCGCGATGACTTACATAGGCAATGGACCCAACTTTATGGTCAAGGCAATAGCCGAGCAGGAAGGGGTGAAGATGCCCGATTTCTTCGGTTATATGATTAAGTTTTCGCTGGTGGTTTTGCTGCCAATTTACATCATTGTTCAGCTAATATTTTTGTAACAAAAAGACAGATTTAAGAAGTGGGAGTTTTCAAACTCTCACTTTTTTTTGCACTTATACGACATCTAAAGATTGTTATTCTCAACTCTCATCTTCACCCCTCGTCATTATTTTCACTTTCAAACCGCAATTTTGAATTTCTAATTTTGAACCGACGCAGCGGAGCGAGCGCAGAGCCAAGCTCGCTTGAGCTTTGCCGAGCCGCAAGGAGGAAACGACAATTTATTTGTCGTAATTTTGAATTTTGAATTATTATATTGTATCTTTGCAAAATGTATGCGCGCATACGACGTGTGCGCTCGTACGCGAGGCTACAAGCCCACAACAAAGAAACAACAATAAATAAGAAATACTATGGTAGCAGACAAGTACACACCACAAGATATAGAGTCGAAGTGGTATGAGTATTGGATTGAAAACAAACTTTTCCACTCGGAGCCTGATGCTCGCGAGCCATACACTATCGTTATTCCACCACCCAACGTGACAGGTATGTTGCATATGGGTCATATGCTTAACAATACATTGCAGGATGTGCTGATGCGCCGCGCACGTCAGGAGGGCAAAAACGCCTGCTGGGTGCCAGGTACCGACCACGCTTCCATCGCCACCGAGGCAAAGGTTGTGGCAAAACTCGCAGCCGAGGGTATCAACAAGGCCGACCTCACACGTGAGGAGTTCTTGAAGCACGCCTGGGAGTGGAAGGAGAAGCACGGTGGTATCATCCTTCAGCAGTTGCGTAAGTTGGGTGCTTCGTGCGACTGGGACCGCACCTGCTTCACGATGGACGAGCCTCGCACCGAGGGCGTCATCAAGGTATTCTGTGACCTTTATGAGAAGGGTAAGATTTACCGAGGTGTGAGAATGGTAAACTGGGACCCATCGGCAAAGACAGCCCTCTCGGACGAGGAGGTTATCTACAAGCAGTCGCAGGGTAAGCTCTACTATCTGCGCTATATGCTGGAGGGCTCTGACCGTTATCTGGTTGTAGCTACAACACGTCCAGAGACTATTCTGGGCGATACGGCTGTCTGCCTCAACCCTAACGACGAGCGTTACAAGGATATCCCAGAGGGTGCGCGCGTAATAGTTCCGCTGGTAGGTCGTTCTATTCCTATCATCCGCGATGAGTATGTGGATATTGAGTTCGGTACAGGTGCGTTGAAGGTGACTCCAGCACACGATGTGAACGACTATATGCTGGGCGAGAAGTACAACTTGCCATCAATCGACATCTTCAACGATGACGGCACAATCAACGACAAGGTTGGAATGTATGTAGGCGTTGACCGCTTTGAGTGCCGCAAGCAGATTGAGGTTGAGTTGCAGGAGGCTGGTCTGATGGAGAAGGTAGAGGCCTACACCAACAATGTGGGTTACTCGGAGCGCACAGGCGTAGCCATCGAGCCAAAGCTCTCGATGCAGTGGTTCCTCTCGATGAAGGAGCTTGCCGAGCCAGCTACAAAGGCTGTTATGGAGGATGTGATTAAGTTCATCCCTGCAAAGTATAAGAACACATATCGCCACTGGATGGAGAACATCAAGGATTGGTGTATCTCACGTCAGTTGTGGTGGGGTCAGCGTATCCCAGCATACTACCTGCCAGAGGGTGGTTACGTCATCGCCGAGACAGCAGAGAAGGCTGTGGAGCTGGCACGCGCAAAGAGCGGCAATCCAGCGCTTGAGTTGAGCGACTTACGTCAGGACGAGGATGTACTCGACACCTGGTTCTCATCTTGGCTCTGGCCAATCTCGGTATTTGACGGAATTCGCAACCCCGAGAACGAGGATATTAAGTACTACTACCCTACCAGCGACTTGATTACAGGTCCAGACATCATCTTCTTCTGGGTAGCGCGTATGATTATGGCAGGCTATGAGTATCGTGGCGAGATGCCATTCAAGAATGTATATTTCACAGGTATCGTGCGCGATAAGCTGGGTCGCAAGATGTCGAAGCAGCTCGGTAACTCACCCGACCCACTCGACCTGATTGCGAAGTATGGCGCAGATGGTATGCGCGTGGCGATGATGCTCTCATCATCGGCAGGTAACGATGTGATGTTCGACGAGGCTTTGTGCGAGCAGGGTCGTAACTTCGGCAACAAGATTTGGAACGCTTACCGTCTGTTGAGCAGCTGGAGCGTAAGCGAGAATCTGGAGCAGAGCGAGAACAACAAGGTGGCTATCGAGTGGTTCAAGCACACTATGTGGAAGGCTATCAGCGAGGTAAACGATATGTTCTCTACATATCGTATCTCGGAGGCGTTTATGCGTATCTACAAACTCTTCTGGGACGACTTCAGTGGTTGGTATCTGGAGATTGTCAAGCCTGCATACCAGCACCCTATTGACAAGGCTACAATCGAGGCTACACGTTACTTCTTCGATATGCTGATGCGCCTGATTCATCCATTTATGCCATTCGTAACGGAGGAGATTTGGCAGGATTTGGCACCTCGCACCAAAGGCGAGTCTATCATGTACGCACCAATGCCAACCGCCGAGAATGTGGACGAGCATATGCTCGCGCGTTTTGCGCTGGTGATGGAGGCCGTATCGGGCGTGCGTAACATCCGCAAGCAGAAGAATATCCCACAGAAACAGGCTCTGGAGCTTAACTTCATCGCTGACGAGAACTACCCTGCCGAGATGGCGGCTGTGATTGTGAAGATGTGTAATCTCTCATCTATCACTGCTATTGAGCAGAAGGACCCAACAGCCGAGGCATTCATCGTCAAGACAACTCAGTACTTCGTGCCTATGGGTGACCAGATTGACAAGGATGCCGAGTTGAAGAAGCTCGCCGACGAGCTTACTTATCTTGAGGGTTTCCTTGCGTCGGTTATGAAGAAGCTCTCAAACGAGCGCTTTGTAAACTCTGCACCAGAGAAGGTGGTAGCTAACGAGCGCGCCAAGCAGTCGGATGCCGAGGCGAAAATCGCAGCTATCAAGGAGCGTATGGAGGCGTTGAAGTAAAGAGAATTCAAAATTCAAAATTCAAAATTCAAAATTCAAAATTGAGATTTGAGATTTTTGAGAGATAACGAATGGCACAAATAACCATATACACCGACGGCTCGGCTCTGGGCAACCCAGGGCGCGGAGGCTACGGCATAGTTCTTTTGTCGGGTCCATACCGTAAGGAGCTGTCGGCGGGTTATCGCCTGACGACCAACAACCGTATGGAACTGATGGCGGTGTGCGTTGCGCTGGAGGCTCTGAAAAAGGATGGCAATGATGTTACAATCTACTCCGACTCGAAATATGTTGTGGAAGCGGTAAACCAACGCTGGGTCTTCGGCTGGGAGAAAAAGGGATTTGTGGGGAAGAAAAACCCCGACCTTTGGATGCGTTTTCTGCGTATATATCGCCGTCACAGAGTGAGGTTTGTGTGGGTGAAGGGTCACGCCTCAACGGTGGAAAACAACCGTTGCGACGAGTTGGCGGTGGCGGCCGCAGGAGGTGGAGCGCTATTGGAAGACACTGGTTATCAAGCCGAATAATATGGATATAGAGAGTTTGCGTCAATACTGTTTGCAGAAGCCATTTGCCACCGAAGAGTTTCCCTTTGATGACGTGACGCTGGTGTTTAAGGTTGCGGGCAAGATGTTTGCCTGCCTGCCACTCGAAAAACCCGATATGTTGGTACTAAAGTGTGATGCCGACTATGCCGTAGAGTTGCGCGATAGACACTCGGCAATAGAGCCAGCGTGGCACTTCAACAAAAAGTATTGGAATCAGCATATCATCTCGGTGCTGGATGATGATTTGTTGCGCCACTTGATTGACCACTCCTACGCCGAGGTTGTGAAGAAACTACCACGCAAGGTGCGAACAGAACTAAACTTGTAACAAAGATGAAAGTAACACTGCTCGGAACAGGAACATCGCAGGGCGTACCCGTCATAGGGTGTCGTTGCGAGGTGTGTCAGTCGGCTGATGAGCGCGACAAGCGCCTACGCACCGCAGCTATGGTGGAGTGTGACGGTGTTCGCATAGTGATTGATGCGGGACCAGACTTCCGTCAGCAGATGTTACGCACGGGAGCGAGAACAATTGACGCGATACTGCTCACCCATCAGCATAAGGACCACGTTGGAGGGTTGGATGATGTACGCGCATTCAACTTTGTCGATTTCCCGACAATCCGTCCTGTGGACATCTACGCCAATGCAGTGACAGCGGCCTGCGTGAGGAAAGATTTCGACTACGCCTTCGTGGATAATAAATACATAGGCGCGCCAGAGATGCGACTGCACGAGATAGAGCCAGACAAACCATTCAAGGTTAAGGGTGTGGAGATTATACCCATTCAGGGCAAGCACTCGGAGCGTTTCTCGGTGCTGGGATATCGCATCGGCAGATTTGCCTACCTCACGGATTTCAAGCAGATTGAACCTGCGGAGGTTGAGAAATTGCGAGGCGTGGAGGCTATGGTTGTAAATGCTCTGCGTTTTGAGCCACACCACTCACACTTTAGTGTAGCGGAGGCACTCTCTCTTATTGAGCAGGTGCAGCCACGTCAGGCATACCTCACACATATGTCGCACGGTATAGGTCTGCACGCTGTGACAGACCCAACCCTACCCGAGGGAGTGAGCCTGGGCTACGATATGCTTACATTTGAAGTCGAATAATAAAAATAATATGAGCAACAAACTAAACGGAAAGATTGTTATCATCACAGGTGCTTCATCGGGCATCGGTGAAGCTATGGCACGCGTATATGCTGCTATGGGCGCCAAGGTTGTGCTGGGCGCACGACAGGCTGATAAACTGGAGGCTCTCACAGCCGAGATTAAGGCACAGGGCGGCGAGGCTGCGTGGTGTGCGACCGATGTTACGAAGGTGGAGGATTGCGAAAAGCTAATAAAGACTGCAGTTGACAGCTTTGGAGGCATCGATGTGCTGATATGTAACGCAGGTATCTCTATGCGTGCGTTGTTTGATGATTTGGACTTGAGCGTTCTGCACCGCCTGATGGATGTTAACTTCTGGGGCACAGTCTATTGTACCAAGTTCGCACTCCCCTACTTGCAGAAGTCAAAGGGCTCGTTGGTGGGTATATCATCCGTCGCAGGTATTCACGGCTTGCCAGGCAGAACGGGTTACTCGGCTTCGAAGTTTGCGATGACAGGCTTCTTGGAGACTGTCCGCATCGAAAATTTGAAGAAGAGTCTGCACGTGATGGTGGCTTGTCCAGGCTTTACCGCATCGAACGTGCGTTTCTCGGCACTCACAGCTGATGGCTCACAACAGGGCTCAACACCTCGCGAAGAGGGTAAGATGATGACACCCGAAGAGGTTGCAAAGATTGTGGCACGTGGCATAGCACGCCGCAAGCGATTGTGCCTGATGGAGGCGGAGGGTCGCGCGACACACTTTGTGAAGAAGTTTGCGCCAGGATTGGTTGATAAACTCTTCTATTGGGTGATGTCAAAAGAGCCAGATTCACCTTTTAAGTAGCAATTCTTTGCAAAATAAGAGATTGCCGCGTCGCTTGCGCTCCTCGCAATGACGTAGAATTTACAAAAAAAATTCCGAGACCTAAATCTCGGAATTTTCATATATTTCAACCTTAAAAGTTTTATAACAAGAGCTAATTTAAGGCTTGCGAAGGGATTGAAACCGCAGCATACTAAAGCGTATGTGAGGATTTCAAAACTGAGCGTAACGACAAATTAGCCTTGTTAGAGAACTTTTTTCTTTAGTCCACTTTTTTCAGAACTACCGCCGTGCGGGATGTATTATAAATCTTAAGGCGTGGATAGAGTGCGCCATCCTCGCCCTCGACATTGAAGGTGAAGTGCTCCTCGCCCAATGTTTGGCGTGCCAAGCCACCAAAACGCTTCTCGTCAGAAGAGAGCACAACCTCATACTTACCCGCCTCGCGCACAGGCAACTCATAATCGGGTATTGCAGCTGTTGGGTGCCAGTTAAATACAAAGATAAGGTCGCGGTGAGAATATACCATTGTCTTGTTCTCCTCGTCCATCAGCAGATTATATGGATAGCCGTCCGACAAGACCTTATTCTGCTTGATAAGCTCCACCATAGCCTCGTCGAAGTCCGCCAGAAAGGCGTAACGCAAGAAACCATTGTCGCGCAATGACCACTGACGGCGCGCATAGCTATACGACCAGCCGTTACCCTCACGTGGGAAGTCAATCCACTCGGGATGACCAAACTCGTTGCCCATAAAATTAAGGTATGCCTCACCACCCGTAGAGATAGTGAACAGACGTATCATCTTATGCAGTGCCATACCTCTGTCAATCACAACATTCTCCACTGCCCTATCCATCGAGTCGTACATCAGCTTATCCAACAGACGGAAAGCAATGGTCTTATCGCCCACCAACGCCTGGTCGTGCGACTCGGCGTAGGCTACGGTCTTAACACCTGGCAGGCGGTTGGTCATAATGCTCCACATCTCCCATATATTCCAATCCTCATCGGGAATATCCTTCAGCAACTTAATCCAGAAATCAGGTATTGCCATACCCAGACGATAGTCGAAGCCGACACCGCCATCGTCAATCTTGCAGCATATGCCTGGCATACCGCTCACATCCTCGGCAATGGTTACAGCCGTAGGTCGGAAGTCGTGGATAAGACGATTGGCGAGTGTGAGATAGGTCACTGCGTCCAAATCAACGCCCGCATCAAAGAACTTCTCGCGGCAATCAAAGTCGGTATAGCCACGATGGTAGTAAAGCATAGAGGTCACACCATCAAAACGGAAGCCGTCGAAATGAAACTCGTCAAGCCAATATTTCACGTTAGACAATAGAAAATGCTCCACGCCGCCCTTGCCGTAGTCAAAGACCATAGAGTCCCAATATTGCTGATAACCCGCCTCGCCACGTTTCGAGTAGTGATAACCCGAGCCATCGAGATCGAGGATACCCTCGTTCATATTCTTCACATAGTGGGCGTGCACCAAGTCCATAATAACGGCAATACCCATCTTGTGAGCCGTATCAACCAGCGCCTTCAGCTCCTCGGGCGTACCGCAACGTGACGATGGGGCAAAGAAGTTGGCAACGTGATAGCCAAATGAGCCGTAATAAGGGTGCTCGGCGATAGCCATCAGCTGCACAGCATTATAGCCCGCCTGCTTGATGCGAGGCAACACCTTTTTGGTGAACTCCTTATACGTTCCCACCTTTGGCTCCTCCTGCGACATACCGACGTGAGCCTCGTAAATCAAAAGGTCGCCCACCTGCGAGATGTCAAACTTCTTATTCTTCCACTTATATGGTTTTTCGGGATTCCAGAATTGAGCCGTATAGTTCTTCGACTGCTCGTCCTGCACCACTCGCGTAGCATAGGCAGGGATACGGTCGTGCCAGCCATTCTTGCCGTGAATGTGGAGCTTATAGAGTGAGCCGTGGGTCAAGAGATGACCATACATTGCATTTGGCAGAAAGATACTCCACACGCCATCACGATTCTTGTCAAGACGCAACTGCGTACGCTGCCAAGAGTTGAAATCGCCGAAGATAAAGACATCGTAAGCCTCTGGCAACCACTCCCTGAACCACCAACCATCCAGCGTAGCATCCCACTGCCAGCCGTAGTAACGGTAACCATTGGCGTAATCGACAATCGAGCCTACCTGCTGCTCTATGGCACCCATACGGGCGAGATAACGATCGTGACGCTCCTGAACCTTTTCAGCCACAGGATGCAGCCATTCGTCACGCTCAACCATTGGTAACATCTTTTTTACACTCTCCATAATTGCGGATTTTAGACTATTTATACACAAATATATAAAAAATTTCGTTATCTTTGTCGGAAATTGTTAGAAACAATATAATATTAACTAATAAATTACTAAAAAAACTATGTTCAAAGGACAACCAAAAGGTTTGTATGCCCTGGCACTCGCCAACACAGGTGAGCGTTTCGGTTATTACACAATGCTTGCGGTATTCGCACTCTTCCTTCGTGCCAACTTCGGACTGGACGCTGGTGTAGCGGGTACTATCTATTCAACATTCCTCGGTTTGGTATATTTTATGCCTCTCATCGGTGGTATCTTGGCTGACAAGTTCGGCTTCGGTAAGATGGTAACAAGCGGTATCTTCATTATGTTTATCGGTTATCTGTTGCTCTCATTCCCACTCGGTGGTGACACATTGGCTATGATTGCTATGCTGGGTGCACTTCTTTTTATCAGCGTGGGTACTGGTCTTTTCAAGGGTAACTTGCAGGTGATGGTAGGTAACCTCTACGACGATCCAAAGTATGCTGACAAGCGTGACTCTGCATTCTCAATCTTCTATATGGCTATCAACATTGGTGCTTTGTTTGCTCCAACTGCTGCTGTGAAGATTAAGGAGTGGGCTGAGACTTCACTCGGCTTCAGCGGCAACGACGCTTACCACTTCTCATTCGCTGTGGCTTGTGTAGCGCTGATCGCTTCAATTGCTATCTACTACATCTTCCGTCCTACATTCCGCCACGTAGAGGGTGGTGCAAAGAAGAAGGGCGAGGAGGCACAGATTGTGGATACACTCACTCCAGAGCAGACAAAGGCTCGCATGGTCGCTTTGTTCCTTGTGTTTGCCGTTGTAATCTTCTTCTGGATGGCATTCCACCAGAACGGTCTGGCTCTTACTTACTTCGCTGATGAGTTCACCGAGAAGACTTCAGAGGGCTTGCAGAGTATGGCATTCAACGTATGGAACCTGGCTTTGATTATCATCGCTGTATATGCTGGTTTCTCATTCTTCCAGAGCGAGGAGGCAAAGACAAAGATTGTTTCTGCAGCTATCGTTTTGGGCGTGATTGGTATTTTGGTTTACAAGTACCTCAACATCACTGGCTCTATCGCAGTTAGCGCACCTATCTTCCAGCAGTTTAACCCATTCTATGTTGTGGCTTTGACTCCAGTTTCAATGGCTATCTTCGGTTCATTGGCAGCAAAGGGCAAGGAGCCTTCAGCACCTCGTAAGATTGCTTACGGTATGTTGGTTGCAGCTATCGGTTTTGCAGTGATGGCATTCGGCTCATTCGGTCTTTTGACTCCAAACGAGCAGGCTGCAGCTGGTGAGGCTGGCACATTCGTATCAGCTAACTGGTTGATCTCAACTTACCTCGTTTTGACATTCGCAGAGTTGTTGCTCTCACCAATGGGTATCTCATTCGTATCGAAGGTAGCTCCTCCAAAGTACAAGGGTATGATGATGGGTTGCTGGTTTGTAGCAACTGCTATCGGTAATATGCTCGTGGCTGTGGGTGGTTTGCTTTGGGGTAACATTCCATTGTGGATCGTATGGTCAGTATTTATCGCATTGTGCCTGCTTTCAGCACTCTTTATGTTCGTTATGATGAAGCGTTTGGAGGCTGCTACAAAATAAGCGGACGAAGACTATATTTTAAGTCGGCAACATCTTCGGGTGTTGCCGATTTTTATTTATATTTGTGCCAAGTAAAAAAACTACGATATGAAAGCAATTCTTCTCGCCACAATGATAGCCTATACGGGCGGAAACATCTACCTCTTTATTCGCTCCCTGCAGCTGATGTCAGGGCTTCCTATGTGGAGCAAAATAGTATTCGGTACACTCTTTTGGGTTGTGGCATTGGCACTCTTTATCGCCATCGGCGCACGCAACGTGGATATGCCAGAGGTGGTAGCACGCACGATGTTTAGAGTGGGGTCGGCGTGGATGGTATTTCTATTATATATGGTATTGTCGCTTGTAGTGGTTGATTTGCTGCGGTTGGCACTACCCCACTTCAACGGCTTTTACTATGCGCTGGGCTTTACTTTGTGTCTGCTCGCATATGGTTATTGGAACTATCGACACCCCGAGGTTGTGGAGCTTAACATTGAACTGGAGAAGCCATTGGAGAAGCCTCTGCGAGTGGTGGCGGTGAGTGATATTCACTTGGGCTACGGCACCGACAAAAAGAGTCTGCAACGATATGTGAAGATGATAAACGAGCAGCAACCCGACGTGATACTGATTGGTGGCGACTTAATCGACAACAGTATAAAACCTGTGCGAGAGCAACAGATGGAGGAGGAGTTGCGAGAGCTGAACGCTCCTATGGGGATTTATATGGCAATGGGAAACCACGAATATATAAGCGGAGCAGAGGAGTGTGCCGCATTCCTTGCAAAGACGCCCATCACGCTGTTGCGCGATAGCGTTGCGATGCTTGAGAATGGAGTGCAAATCATAGGTCGTGACGACCGCGCCAACCGCCGCCGTAAGCCGCTAAAGCAACTCATTGGGGCGTGCGACAAAAGCAAGCCAATAATTGTTATAGACCACCAGCCATACCAGCTTGAAAAGGCAGACTCGCTGGGCGTTGATTTCCAATTCTCGGGACACACCCACCGAGGACAGGTGTTCCCACTAAACCTGCTTACCGATTATATGTTTGAGCAGAGTCACGGCTACCGCCACTGGTCACACGCCCACATCTATGTCTCAAGTGGACTCTCACTGTGGGGTCCACCCTTCCGCATCGGCACCCACAGCGATATGGCTGTGATTGAGGTAAAAGGGAAATAAACCAAAAAACCCTCCAGCAGCGGCTTGGAGGGTTTTTAGTGTTGTTACTTCTTCTTTTTATCTTGCGAGTTGCCCTGGATGGTTACAAGCTTCACCTTGTTTGATTCGTTGGTGTAGATTTGAATCACCTTGTGAAACTTGCCTGGCTCAACCTTATGAGGCTCATACTTAATCTTAATCTCCCCCGTCTCGCCTGGCAGGACAGGACGACGAGAGTAACTCGCAGTCATACAAGAGCACGATTTATTTATCTTCTTTATCACAAGTGGCACATCACCCTCGTTCACAAAACGGAACATTGCTATCAGGTCGCCGCCCTTGCGCTCAACATCACCAAAATCATGTGCCGTGCGCTCGAAGACCATCTTCGGACCGCCATCCGACCTTCGCGCCAGCGCATCCTCTACGCCTAAAGAAAAGAGTACCAGAAATAAGCTGAATAATATTCGCTTCATCACTTCACTAATTTAGCTTAAAATTATAGGTTATCGTTCCACCCTGCACATAACTGCGGCTCTCGGTGAACTGCGCACGCTTGGCTGCAGCTATCGCCGCCTGAATAAGTGCTGCATCCGACGAGGTTGAACCCTTGGGCTCGTAGGTAGCATTTGTGACCTTACCGTGCTGATTCACCGTTACACGAATAACGATTTTACCACTCACATTGCCTGGGTATGATGGCACAGGCAGGTTACCCACAAGACCTCTACCACGCAAGCCCTCGTCAAGCTGGTCGTTACCCATAGGGTTCAGACCACCTCCATCGCCACTCGCGCGGTTTTCGTCCGCCTTCTGTGCGTATGGGTTACCCACATCCTCTGGCTCATCCACACCACCTTTGTTGCTACGGAAGATAGCACGCGGATTGACCGTCTGCGTAACCTCATCCTTGCCCGTCACCTGCTGGGTGTTCTGGTTGGTTGAGAGGTTCTCGTGACGTGGAGCCTGCGTGGTAACCTTAGGCTTGGGCGCAGGCTTTGGCTCCTCGACAAACTCAATAACCATCGCCGTAGGGCTCTCCTTCTGCTCAATGGGCAGATATACAAGCAGCAACAATGCTGCCAGCGCAACTCCATACAAAGCCGCCGCTAATCCACCATAGAGTTTGGGTCTATCGTCTTTTTCGTCGTAATAATTCATACAAAAGAATTTAGAATTCAAAATTCAAAATTCAAAATTGGTATTTTACTTTAACTCTTAATCACAAGCTCTTCGGCATAGACTTCTTAAGATTGCCACGTCGGGCGTTGCCCTCCTCGCAATGACGCAAGTATAAAACATTCCATCAAACTGGAAATTCAATTTTGAATTTTGAATTCATAATTTTGAATTTCCCAGCCAGATGCCAAAAGAGCCGTGTGAGAGTATTTTTAAAAGTGATTAACGGGAGGGATTTCAAGGCTTGCGCAGCACGAGAAAGCGGAGTTTACTAAAGCGTAAATGAGCATTTCGAGTGCAAGCGTAACGCAGAAATCACCCCGTTTGGCACTTTTTAAGGTTGGGTGGCAGCTATGAGCTTATATCCATTATCCTTGGCTATATTCATCACCTGCACGATCTCGTCCCACTCGACAGTCTTGTCGGCGTGGAGAGAGACGGTTGGCTCCTCCTGACCCTCCAAACGACTCTTCAAAGCGCGCTCAACACCCTCGCGAGAGCCTACGTTCTCAAGCTCTACATAGTAAGTGTATCGACCTGCACCCTCTGCCTTGATTGAGACGGTGGTGATAGCCTTATCCTTGAGTTGGTTGGCGCTCTTTGGAAGCATCAGCTTAACAGCGTTGGGGCTGATAAGCGTGGTCGCGATAATCATAAAGATCAACAACAAGAACATCAAGTCGGTCATTGACGATGCCGAGAATGAGTTATCGACCTTCGATCCTCTTTTAATTGCCATAGTAAGAAACTGTTTTGAATTTAATACTATTATCGAACAGGCTGATTCAAGATATCCATAAATGCGATTGAGTTAGCCTCCATCTGGAACACCAGCTTCTCAACGCGCGCAACCAGATAGTTGTAGCCGAAGTATGCTGGAATACCTACAACCAGACCACCTACGGTTGTAACCATCGCCACATACATACCACCAGCCAGCAGCGTAAGGTCGATAGTACCACCCGCAGCCGACATATCCATAAAGGTCTGCACCATACCGATTACAGTACCCAAGAAACCAATCATCGGAGCACCACCTGCGATAGTTGCCAGGATTGGCAGACCATCCTCGAGCTTTGAAACCTCAAGGTTTGCCACGTTCTCAATCGCTGACTGGATATCGCTCATAGGACGACCGATGCGACCGATACCCTTCTCAATCATACGGGCGATAGGTGTGTTGGTCTTGCGGCAGAGATCAACCGCTGCGCGAATCTTACCATCAGAGATATAGTCACGGATACGATTCATAAAGTTCATATCCAGATAAGATGCTTTGCGGATCATCATAAAACGCTCAACGAAGATAAAGACAGCTACACCGCCCAACACAAGCAAAACCCACATCAACCATCCACCTTTAAGGAACAACTCCCACAAGCCCATACGAGTTGCCTCATCTGCTACCGCAGTCGCTGCGGTTGCTGCCGCATCGGCAGCCTGAATAAATTCGATCATAATACGAAAATTGTTTAGTTATTATTTATTTAAGTTTATATTCTTTGCTTCCACATTTATTTTTCTTCTTCGGCATTTCCATCCGCTACGACCTCACCCTGCACACCATTAGAACGGTTAAGCGAGTCGGTTTGTTGCTGCGCAGCCTTTGCCTCACGCTCTGCCGCCTCGCGCTCACGGCGGCGCTTGCTCATAAACCTGTCACGCACGCGGCGCTTCAAGTCGGTCCAGTTGTCGAAGTCCTCCTTGTAGTAGATACCAACACCTGTCTCCTGCAAACCCTGGTTCTCATCGAAGCGGTCGATGGTCTGCGTGAAGCCCTTGAGCTTGAGGTAACCCGCCTTGTCAATGAGCCAAGTGATGTATGCCTCACCCATAAAGTTGGACATATTGCTACTCTGCGCCATCTTGTTATCGACAAGATAGTTACCCTCAACCTCCACCAGCAGGCGGTCGTTCACCAGACTCTTCGAGAAGCCCACATCAATCTCATCGCTCGTAAGCTCTGACTTGGGTCGGTAGCGGAGGATGATATTGTAATCGTCGCTCGAGAGCCAGTTACTAACCTGGTTTGACAACAACTCAAATCCCGTAGTGGCAGATGCCGAAGCACCGATATTGGCAGAGGTAGAGGAATCAGAGTAGAACGAGCCACTCACCAGCAGATACATAAACTGCGTAGCGATAGACTGCTGGTTGTTGAGCAGGTTGGCAACGGCATTCTGTATCTCGGAATCGGCATTTGGCACCCTGACGTCAAACGTTACCGTAGGGTTGGACAATCGCTCCGTAAGGTTGATTATACACTCCACAGGTACGGCGCGCGTCACATTGTCAAGCGTCGTGGATGAGAGCAACGGCTGGAGCGAGGTCTTGAGCTTGTAGATGGCGTCAATATTCAATCGTGCATCCACAGGGTCTCCCGTCCAGGTGATGGTTGAGCCGCTCTCGATAAGGAAGAGTTTGTTGATGATATTCTGCAACGTAAAGAGGTAACTACCATCGGTAATGGTGTAGTCGCCGTACATATCGAAGATATTAGCACTTGGTACGATACGCATCGAGAGAGTACCATTTCCTCGTGCCTTGATGATATCACCTACGGTTGGGTCGATAACAAGCTGCACCTCGGCGTCATCGGTTGCCGTGAGCGAGATATTGATATTCATATTGCTTGCCGACGATGCCGCACGACGATTACGACGTTCGTACATCATCTTCTTACGCGAGAGGTAGTTGGTGGTATCGATATGCATACCAGGCTGCTCGAATGTAACGAAGTCGGCCTGCGAGGCATCGCTCTTACTTGACAGAGGCATATAGAACTTGGAATTATCTCCCGTAGTACCCACAATATCAAGCGTTGTACCCTGCTTGCTACCATTGATAGTCGCCACACCCGAAGCATACACCTTACCATAGAATAGGTCGTTATCCTGCGCCGTTGTATTAAGCACAATCATATTGCGTGGCGTGACACGCATATTGTATGCAATGTTCGACAGATGCTCAAGGCTCAAGTCCATATTGAGCTGGGCGGTGTTGCGCTCCTCATCATAGACACGCGCCGAGGTGGCGATAAAGTGGTTATCGACGATATTGACCTTCGCGCGAGGCACGTTATAGCGCGCACGCGTAAAGTCAATTGTTGTCGCCAAATCCTCTACATCAATCGTACCGTTGAGCTTCGCCTGACGTCCCTGACCCATAATATCCACCTTGGCATACGCCATTCCCTCGGTCGCGGTAACCACGCCCGACAACACAGGGTCAAGCATCAGCAGCGGGATGTTATCGAACTCGCCCTCGGCATAGTAACGCTTCGTCTCGGGGGCATAATAACCCGTCACAATATTCTTGCCCGTTGAACCATTACGCACATTCACCCTCACTCTCTGCTGTACGAAATCCCATTTTGAGAGTATCTCAAGCGGAGCGACATCCGTATCATTGACCTTCATCTGGTTGATACTAATATCGGCATCCAGCTCGCCTCGGTTGAGCACCGCCTGCATTGAGGCGCCGCCATTGGCAAGACCTGTCACGTTGTAACCCATCCTTGAGGCAAAGCCCATAAATGGAGCAATCTCGAAATCCTGCATATTTACTCGCAACGAGTCCTCACGCTGGCGTGATGCCACACCATCCAACTGCAAAAGCTGATTGGCACTGCGAATACTGAAGTTGTTTACCTCGATGCGCGAAGTGTCGATGCTGATGCTATCCGATGTGATGCGCCACTGCTTTCTGTCCTGAGTGATTGTCGATGGGAAGATACGCAGATTTACGCGAGGCATATTGGTTGGGGCTATGCGCTCCAGATGCGCCAGCATAGAGAGTCCGCCCGCCAACGAACGGTCATCATTATTGAAGCCCACCGACATCATCACGCGGTTATTCTTCGCACCGCCCATCACCGACAGACGTGGCAAGTGGAACGCTCCAGCGTATAAATCCTCCGACTGCAAATACATAGCAAGCGAGTCGCCCTGATTGCTTACGTTCATATCGAGATTGGTGATGAGCATATTACCACGCTCGATATACTCCGACTCGCCTCGCAGCAGGATATGGTTTGACATTGGGTTAAGCGTGAAATTTAGTGTCGTACCATTTGCCAGATGCACACCCTCGGCAACAGCACTGAGCAACGGGTCAATCTGCTTGACCTTAATCGAAAGAGCCGAGTAGCCACCCTCCTCATCGCCCGCCTCGGAATAGACATCGTGTCCAATACCGAGCGAAGGCATATATTTGTGCATAGCCGACTTCAGATAACCGAGCAAATCAGCATAGGTTGTAGGTCCCGTGAATGTAGCATCGGCATACTCCGACGTGAAGTTAAGCTCGCGGCGTGTCTCGGTGCTGTGCGATATCAGGCGTAAGCCGCTTGAGCGCAGGGTATCCTCTGCGTAGCGGTACTCGGCACTATGCACATTGAGCGAGCCGCTCATCTCGTCGATATTACGACCCATAGCATATAGCTCGGCGTTCAACGAAAGATGTGACACAGAGTCGCGCTTGTTGATATTCATCGCGCAGAGGTCAGCATCATCCACCTTCAGTCGCAAATCATACACAGGGCGCTCACCATTAAGGTCGGCACGTCCCGTAAGGTTAAACTTCAAAGGCTCGCCATCGCTCGACACCTCGCCCGAGAAACTCTTGTTATCTACCGTACCTGACACCCACAAATCGGTATAGTCGCTATCATTAAAGCCCAGCGAGCCAATCTCACCACGCAACTGACCACGTAAACCCGCACTTGACTTCACACCGCCGAAATGCACGTCACCCGTAATGTTGCCCAAGACCTTCTTATTGAGCAGCTGACCCAAATCAATGTGTCGCAACTCGGCATCTGCCTCAAAAATAGAACTTGCTGGCGAGAGTTTCTCAACACCCTTATCGTCGATTATACGTTTTTGTTCGTTGTTCTCGAATTGAGCCGTAAGCTGCGCACTACCCGCCTGCGTCACAAGGTTCATATCGGTAGAGAATGCACGCAGACCACCACTGAACTCGCCCGCCAATATCAACTCGCCTGCCGAGGTGGCTATCTCACGCACCTTCGCTGGCAGAGGCTTACCCGTAATACCTGCAAGCAACATATTCAAATCATGCTCGCTGGTAGAAAGGTTGTGCAACTTAAGCGCCATACCAGCACTCTTGACATTGGGCAGACCGCGCAGATTAACCTCCGCATCGAGCTTACTACTTTCGCCGAAGGTGATATTCTCCACATCAACCATCAAATCGGCAACCGTACCCTTCACATATACATTTGACTCCCTCACCGCCAGATTCCAGGGCAGCAGACGTGGCGCAAAGTATGCTATATCGTTGGTCGAGACAGCGGTGCGATACAGTTCTCCCTCGATAGTTACGTCATGGATGAAATCCTTATAAGCCTCCCATCCATCGCCTGTAAGCTTAAGTGAGCGTAAACGCACATCAGAGTTACGTGCCATAACCTCGAAGTCTCTCAAATCAATCACACCCTTATCCACTGCAAAGCGACCCGTAAAGTTCTGCACCATAAAACCACTACGCTCCACAGCCGCGAAATTGCGTATGTAACCGCCAATCTCGCCACCATCGAGGTAGAAATTATCAACAAAAGCAGATATGTGCTTGATGTGCATATTGCCATAATCGACACCATATGTGGGGTTGCGATGCTCTGCGCGCTCGATAAGCACGTTGATATTATCCAAACGCACATCCTCAACACGCAACACGAAAGGCTTACACACGGTGTCCTGCTTGCGTGGAATGTGATTTACCACCTGCTTGATATTCATCTCGCCCGATGCTGTTTCACGCAGGTTGAGCTTCACATTAGAAAGAATACCGTTGCGGAGCGTGACACCCGACTTATCGGGCATACCCGACAAAAAGACCTTTACCTTGCCAGCATAGAGCAGTGTATCCTGCTCGTAGTCCTCGATGTAGAGTCCATCAATACGCAGGCTGCCGAGCGCTCCCAAACGGATGCGGTCAATCTCGACACGGGTCTGCAACTGCTCGGAAACATACTCCGTCGCACGGTCAACAACATAGTTTTGAACCGAAGGCAGCGAGACCACCAATGTAAGCACAATGGGGCAAAATATCAGAAACAATAACGCAACTGATAGCAACTTTAATAATATTTTCGTAACTTTGTGCATCTGACTTCGGTCATAAAACTTACAAATGTAACCATTTTTCTATTAAAATAGAAAAAAACATCGAAAAAAGAGATATATGAGCATCACAATTCTTGGCATCGAGTCGTCGTGCGATGATACATCGGCTGCCGTAATACGCAATACAACGCTGCTATCCAACGTGATAGCATCACAAGCCGTACATGTCAAATATGGCGGTGTGATACCCGAACTCGCCTCACGCGCCCACCAGCAAAACATAATCCCCGTAGTGGATACAGCACTCAAGGAGGCTGGCATAACAGCCGACAAGCTCGATGCAATAGCCTTCACGCGAGGTCCAGGTCTGCTCGGCTCGCTTCTGGTAGGAACATCTTTCGCCAAGGGACTCTCCATTGCAAACAACATTCCAATGGTGGAGGTCAATCACTTGCAGGGACACATCCTTTCACACTTTATCGACCTGCCCGACCGCGAGATGCCACATCCTGCTTTTCCGTTCCTATGCCTGCTCGTTAGCGGCGGACACACGCAGATTGTGAAGGTATCTTCGCCGCTTGAGATGGAGATTATCGGCACCACTATCGACGACGCTGCGGGCGAGGCATTCGACAAGTGTGCCAAAGTGATGGGACTACCCTACCCTGGCGGACCTGTCATCGACCGCTTGGCAAAAGAGGGCAACGCCGAGGCGTTCTCATTTGCAAAACCACACGTCAAGGGTGAGTTCGACTACTCATTCTCTGGTCTTAAAACATCGTTCCTATACACACTGCGTGACTGCGTGAAGGAGGATGCCGATTTTGTCGAGAAGAACAAGGCCGACCTATGCGCCTCGTTGCAAAAGACCATCATCGATATCCTGCTCGACAAGCTCATCAAAGCGACAAAAAAGACAGGCATCAAGGATGTAGCAATTGCGGGTGGCGTATCGGCAAATTCAGGCTTGCGCGAGGCTATTGCCGAGGCGGGCAGACGACGTGGCTGGCGCACCTTCATCCCCGAGCTGAAGTTCACAACCGACAACGCAGCAATGATTGCCATCTCGGGATACTACCGCTATCAGCAAGGTATGCTATCGAGCTACGACATAGCACCCGTTGCACGATTGGAGGATATCTTATAACATACTAAACATAAATTTATTAGCACCGCTTACATCAAGCGGTGCTTTATGTTTTATATAAAGCGTTACTTGAGCTAAAAAATCCGCATTTCGCTTCATTTGCAAATTTTTTATTGTTGATTTTTACAACATATTTCTTCCGATATTGAATATTTTGTATATATTTGCGTGTTCAAACAAAAGATGGTAAAGATGCGGGTAAAAATTGCCCGCCAAACACAAAAATATATTTCAAAAATGAAAGAGTTAAAAATCGGAAATCTCCTTGCGAAAGTACCCATCGTGCAGGGAGGTATGGGCGTAGGCATCTCCCTCTCGGGACTTGCCTCGGCAGTAGCCAATGCGGGCGGCGTGGGAGTAATCTCATCGGCTGGATTGGGCGTTATTTATAATGAATTTTCAAAGAATTTCAACGAGGCTTCAATCTTCGGACTAAAGGAGGAGCTTCGCAAGGCGCGCGAAAAGACTCGCGGCATCGTGGGCGTGAATATTATGGTTGCGCTGACAAACTTCGCCGATATGGTAAAGACCGCTATCGCCGAGAAGGCCGATATCATCTTTGCGGGCGCGGGTCTGCCACTCAACCTGCCTTCGTTCCTGAAGAGCGACTCAACCACAAAGCTCGCCCCTATCGTATCATCGGCGCGCGCGTTGAAGGTAATCTGTCGTCGCTGGGTGGGTGAGTACGGCTATGTGCCCGACGCAGTTGTTGTCGAGGGTCCCAAGGCGGGCGGTCATCTCGGCTACTCTCACGAGCAGATTAACGACGAGGCACACTCGTTGGAAAGTATCGTTCCAGAGGTTGTGGCTGCGGTGCGCGAGTTGGAGCAGCAGCACGGAAAGCATATTCCTGTGATTGCTGGTGGCGGCATATACACGGGTGAGGATATTTACAATATTACGGCATTGGGTGCCGACGCGGTGCAGATGGGTACGCGCTTCGTTGCCACCGAGGAGTGCGATGCTTCGGAGAAATTCAAGCTCTCGTATATCAATGCCACCGAGAAGGATGTGGAGATTATCCAGAGTCCTGTCGGAATGCCTGGCAGAGCCATCCACAACGGCTTCCTTGAGGCGGTGAAGGAGGGTCTGAAAAAGCCGAAGGCGTGTCCATTCAACTGCATCAAGACGTGCGACGTGACACACTCGCCATACTGCATTATGCTGGCGCTCTACAACGCCTTCAAGGGCAGGATGGAGAATGGCTATGCCTTCGCAGGTTCAAACGCCTGGCGCTGCGACAAGATTTTGAAAGTAAGCGAGTTAATCGACGAACTCAAAGCAGGCTTCGAAGCAAAAATCGCCTCGTTGAGAGGGTAATAAACGGTGGCTGTTCCAAAATAGGAACAGCCACCGTTTATTATCACTATTTTTCAACACAACTTCCGAAAGCTGTATAAAACGAGGAATTTTTAGGCGCGTGAAGTGCGAAAAAGCGGAGTTTACAAGGCGTAAATGAGCATTTTGAGCACAAACGCAACGAAGAAATTACCGTTTTAGACTGCTTTTATCTTGCGTTGCACTCTTTGATTACACGAATCTCATCCTCACTGAATGGGGTCTTGTCCTGACGCAGAATGTCGTGAAACCATACCTCTGGCTCCTCGCCCGACTCAATTGGGGTGTTCCAAGCGTAGATGGTATTGGTCTTGCCCGACACAAAGCCCCAATTTATAGCAACCACATTCTGCTCCTTCATAAGTGGCATCACATTCTGGAATGTGCAGTTGTCAATCGTGCGCGCCATATACTCGGTGCAAACAACAGGACGGTTGTGCATCTTGAAATACTTTATCCACTCGGAGTGTATCTCGCGACCCGAATAGCTATGGTAGCTCAACACGTCGGAATTTTTAAGCTGCACGCTGCTAATCTTGTCAATGCCGAATGTCCAGACGCTTGAGGTCATTGGCTGCGATGGGTTTACCTCACGACCCCACTCAAATACCTTCTCCAGCAATGGAATAGAGTCGTCGTTGTTTGGCTCGTTATAGACGTCCCACATCACTACACGCTCATCGTCCTTGAATGTGGTCATAATATCAATCACATAAGGCTTCAGCTCGGCAAAAAGTTGCTCCTTATTGGCACGGCGTGAGATAAATGGGTCTTTCAGCCAGCCAGAGTTATGAGTTCCGACCTTTGGCTCGGGCTGCTTGCCGATAGCACCCTCGGCGTTCCAACAATCGTCAAAGATAACGAACATAGTGCGGATGCCGTGGCTCATTGAGATTGTGAGGTACTCGTCAAGGCGCTTTTTGAAGCCCTCCTTATCGGCCTCCCACGCCTTGCTGTGCAGGAATACGCGCATCACATTGAAGCCAAGCTCCTCTGCCCAGCCGAGCTCCTTGTCGATGAGTTCGGGGCTGAAGGTCTCCTCCTGCCACATCTCAAGCTGGTTGATGGCGTTGCTGGGGATAAAGTTACATCCCGACATCCAGGGCTGCTGGGCGTACCACTCGTTGGCTTTATCCTCGCTCCAACGCTTAAACTCTGTTGGTACGGGCTCCGAGGTATCCCACAAAGACAAACATCTCAACACTGCGAGAATAGCTACAAATGCAATTACAACCTTCAAGCCCTTGCTTAGTTGCTTCTTTCCAAAATAATTCTTCATAATGGTATAGTGTTAGTAGTTTTTACTCTAAAGACAAAGTTACGATTTTTCTGCGATTTTGGCATAGGTTGAGGGGATAATTATTTTCCACTTTATCATTTCAAAAACAAAGGCGGGAATCTCACGATTGCCGCCTGTGCTCGGAGCCACAGAAGCTCCATAAACTACTAACCCAAACTTAAATAAATGAAGAAACCTCACAACGGTTATTGTTGCCGTTGCTGTAATAGTAAATCGCAAATGGTGTGCCATTTATTGTGTTGGCAGGGTTTTGTGACCATCTGTGGTGCGAGAAAGACCAAAAGCGATATATGACTACCAAAATTAAGATATGAACAAAAAAATCCCACCCTTACGGATGGGATTAACTTGCTTGAAGCCAAGTCGATTAGCTTGCTGCATTAAGCTCGCTCAACTCCTTGAACAGGCTTCCAAATGAAGAAACCATATCACGGCGGAATGCAGCGTAATACTTCTTAACAAGCGATGCATTCTTTGGCTCGGTTGGGTTGTTAGCCTTGTAATAGAGCATATTACGCAACTCAACAGCCTTCTCCATCAAGCCTACTACCGCCTCCTCCTTCGAGGGCTGGAAATATATTGCCATCTCGCAATCGAAGACAAACTCCTCCAAACGGTAGTCAATCTCCTTCTTCAGAATTCTCAAATTTGCCATAATCGTAGATTTTTACTTTAATTTACATTTATTTACGCAAATATATAAAATCTAATCGAGTTTTGCAAATCGAAATTAAAAAATAGTTCAACTCGCTATGCAACCAATCTCAAAAGGTAGATTGATGCAGTATAGCTCAACACATAGCTGGCAAAGAACACCGCCACACCCTTACCATTCTTGACATTGGTAGCCACCGCAAACGCCTTATACGACCAGAAGAAATAGGCAATAGCAAAAACCATCGAAACCATACTGATGATTAACAACGCATTGGCGTGCTGCAACATAGCATTGAAATTGCCATCGGTAGCATAACCCATAATGCTCTTGACGCTAGGGATAGCAAAAATAAGCAACGAGAGGTCGAACGGAATGCGGGCAAAGAGATTATATGCCGCAACATCGGTAAAGCGCACCTTCGACTTCGAGAAAATCATTCCACCGAGACACAGCACAACGCTAAACGTAAGCCATAAGATAAGCTGCGCCACCGTAACACGCCACAGAGCGCCACCGCCAAAATCAATCTGCGTAAGCGAAGTTGCACGCAGCCCCACTTGCCACATAAATATAGATGTCAAAATCATTGCCACAACGCCCCAGCAGATAGCCTGACGCAAAGGCAGATACTCAAACGGATTTAATAACTTCTTCATCATACTCATATTGTTTTAATTGTTTACGCCTTCTTCGCTTTGAGTCAATCGCTCAATTATATCATCCAGACGGTTTCGCACCGTAGGATAACTCAACCCCATCTTTGAAGCCATCTCCTTCAGTGAACCACTGCTCTTAACAAAATCACAAACAAAAGCTTGATCCTCCTCCGAGAGTTGCATCAACGCTGGCAACGGATAGTCGCCATCAATCTTCGTGTCGCACGACGGGCAGAACATTGTCTTTACATGTAGTGTCGCTGCACACGATGGACAAATTTTTGGTAAACGCTTCATTGCTTTGTTTTAATTAAACATCATCTTTGTTTAACAAAATTAAACATTTTTTTAATATTATGCAAACATAATGACAATATTTTTATATCTTAATTCAATTTTATCATTTTCCCATCCGATTAGACCACAAATTCCACATTACAACAAAGAAAAAGCGACCACCCCGAGGGGTAGTCGCTCTAAACTTATCTCAACAGATGATTACTGCGCAGCCTTCATCTCGTTGTAGATCTTTGTGTACTTCTCTGACTTTGGACCAATACCCTCCTCGTCGCGGAGACGGAATGTCAAAATCTTCAAAGTCTCAACAGTAGAGAAATCCTTTGGATTGAGCTCGTAAGCCTTCTCAAGGTAAGGAAGAGCCTGCAAGTAAACCTCTGTTACCTTCTGTGAGTCAGCCTTCCACTCTGCGCTGCTCTTGTAGTCGCGCTGGTTGATCTCCTCGCTCATAGCATCACCCTTGGCGATATAGAAATAACCGATGAAGAATGTAGCCTGTGCGTTGGTTGGCTCCAACTCGATAACCTTCTTGAATGATACGATACTCTCGTCGTAGTTCTTCAAGCTGTAGAATACCTTACCACGACCGAACCACATATCACGGTTCTTTGGATCACGCTCCAATGCAGAGTCAATCATCTTAACGAGGTCAGTAGGATCGCCTACGTTTGCATCGCCTGTGTAGATGTCAATGAGTGCAGCAATGATGTTGTCGTTTGATGGGAACTTTGAAAGACCCTCCATCAAGAGCTGCTTTGCACGCTGCATATTAGCCTCACGAACAGCTGAATCGGTCTGACCGTTGTAAGCGTGGTAGAGGAAGTGGTAGATATCACCCTTCTCGTCGGTGTAACCAGCAGCCAAAGCCTTGTTCAAAGCCTCGACAGCCAACTTGTAAGATGCCTGGTTGCCTGTTGTGTTACCATCCAATACCCACAAGTAACCAGCGAAATACAAGTAGCTTGCGTTCTTACCATCGGTGAAAGCTGGGTGCTCCTGTACCATATAAGCCTTGTTGTAGTTATCAGCAGCGCTACCCCAACGTGTTGCGTCCTGGTCAGCGTTACCTGACTGTGCCAAGAAGTTAATCAATCGCTTGAGGCAAGTCTCAATCTTTGGAGCCTGCTTTGGCTCAACCTCATATGCCTTCTTGTAAGCCTCCAATGCCTTGAGAACCATGTCACCCTCGGCAACCTGCTGTGTCTGTACCCAAGTGATAACCTTGTTGTTGGCAACATAGATCTTCACCCAAGGATAAACCATCTCGGTATAAGTTACGCCGTTAAGCACAACACCGTCAGTCTTTGACTCTGGCAAACCCATAGCAACCTCTACAACAGGGTAATCAACGCCAGTAAAGAGATCCTTTGTTGGGATGATAGCTGCGTCATAGTACGCATTACCCAAGTTAATCCAAGCAGCAGCCTTCAAACCCTTCTTTGGGTGCTTTGTACCAGCCTCTGCGTTTGCAATCTTGTCAAGAAGCATCTGCTTATTAACCTTCTGTGCATTTACCGTTGGTGTAGCCATAACTATTACAGCCAGCACCGCAAAAATTAATCTTTTCATAGAATTAATCTTTAATGAAACCGTTTAATTATTATTTATTGTCTATTCGTTTGTCTCAATAGGAGCCTCCGCAGCTACTTCAGCCTCAGGTGCGTTCTCAACGCCCTCTGCGCCCTCTACAGCAATTACATCCGCTGCGCTCTCCTCATCCTCGCTCACAGGCACTGCCATCACCGAAGCAATAACATCGCCCTCACGCAAGTTGATAATCTTCACACCCTGCGTTGCACGACCCGCCAAGCGAATCTGGTCAACCTTGGTACGGATTGTAACGCCCGAACGGTTGATAATCATCAAGTCGTTATCGTCAGTCACAGCCTGGATAGAGACCAAATCACCTGTCTTCTCGGTGATGTTGATAGTCTTGACACCCTTACCGCCTCGGTTTGTTACGCGATACTCGTCAAGGTCGGTACGCTTACCGTAGCCATTCTCAGAGAGTACCAGCACATCCTTCTTTGCGTCTGGCTCGATGCAAATCATTCCGATTACCTCATCGCCCTCGTCAAGCTCGATACCACGAACACCCTGACCTGTACGACCGATAGGACGAACCTTCTCCTCGTTGAAGCGGATAGCCTTACCACCACGTGCCGCAATCATAATCTCGGCACTACCGCTGGTAATCTTCGCCTCCAGAAGCTGGTCACCCTCGCGGATAACGATGGCATTCACACCATTCTGACGTGGACGAGAGTACTCCTTCAAGCGAGTCTTCTTAACAACACCCTCGCGGGTACACATAACGATGTAGTTGTTGTTGATATACTCCTCATCGCCCAGGTTCTTGGTATTGATGTAAGCGCGAACAGTATCGTCAGGCTCAATCTGGATGATGTTCTGGATAGCACGTCCCTTCGATGAGCGTGCGCCCTCTGGGATGTCATATACCTTGAGCCAGTAACAACGACCCTTCTCGGTGAAGAATATCATCGTATTGTGCATCGAAGCCACATAGATGTGCTCAATGAAATCCTCGTCGCGTGTAGCACTACCCTTTACACCTACACCGCCTCGGTTCTGTGTGCGGTACTCGGCAAGTGGAGTACGCTTGATGTAACCCATATGAGAGATGGTGATAACCATATCATCATCGGCGTAGAAGTCCTCTGGATTGAACTCCTCCGAAGAGTAAACAATCTCCGAACGACGCTCGTCGCCATACTTCTGCTTAATCTCCTGCAACTCGTCCTTAATAATCTGCATCTGCATATCAACGCTTGCCAACACATCCTGATAGTAGTTGATCTGACGCTCAAGCTCCGCGCGCTCTGCCTCGAGCTTCTCACGCTCCAAGCCTGTGAGCTGACGCAGACGCATCTCAACAATCGCTGCTGACTGAATCTCACTCAAGCCGAAGCGCTCCTGCAAGGTCTGCTTGGCGATATCAACGCTCTTTGAAGAACGGATGATGTGTACCACCTCGTCGATGTTGTCCTGCGCGATGAGCAAGCCCTGCACAATGTGCATACGGTCCTGCGCCTTCTTCAAGTCGAAGCGTGTACGGCGAACAACGACATCGTGGCGATGCTCAACAAAGTGCTTAATCATATCCTTCAGGTTAAGCAACATTGGGCGACCATTCACCAGCGCAATATTGTTCACAGCAAACGATGTCTGCAATTCGGTATTCTTGAACAGTGTGTTGAGCACCACGTTAGCCGAAGCATCCTTCTTCACGAAGATAACGACACGCAAACCCTTACGGTCACTCTCATCGTTGATGTATGATATACCATCCAGCTTCTTCTCGTTTACCATCTGACCAATCTTTTTGATCATCTCCGCCTTATTGACCATATAAGGAATCTCGGTAACGACGATGCACTCACGACCCGATGGAGTTGTTTCAATCTCGGTGCGGGCACGCATAATCACGCGGCCACGACCTGTAAGGAGTGCCTGCTTGGCGCCCTCATAACCGTAAATCAATGCTCCCGTAGGGAAGTCGGGACCCTTGACATACTTCAGCAGCTCCTCGCACTCGCACTCTGGATTGTCGATATATGCGCAGCACGCATCCACCACCTCGCCCAGGTTGTGTGGAGCCATATTTGTAGCCATACCCACAGCGATACCACTTGCGCCATTAACCAAAAGCAATGGAATCTTGGTTGGCAATACCGTTGGCTCGTCAATGGTATCATCAAAGTTCTTTGTCCAGTCGATGGTATCCTTGTCGATATCGGCCATCACCTCGTCGGTAATCTTCTGCATACGTGCCTCGGTATAACGCATCGCCGCAGCCTTATCGCCATCCATCGAACCGAAGTTACCCTGACCCTCTACCAAAGGATAACGCATTGCCCACTCCTGCGCCATACGTACCATAGCCTCATATACAGAGCTATCGCCGTGTGGGTGGAATTTACCGAGTACGTCACCGACAATACGGGCTGACTTTCTCGTAGGCTTATCCGAATAGAGATTAAGCTCGTGGCTCATATCAAACAAGATACGTCGATGCACGGGCTTCAAACCGTCACGCACATCAGGCAACGCACGCGATACGATAACCGACATCGAGTAGTTGATATAAGCGGTTTTCATCTCCTCCTCGATATTAATGGGGATGATTTTACCCACCAACTCGTCTTTCTTTTCTTCTTCGTTCAACATATTTCTTCTTTTCCTAAAATTAGCGCTTTCGCGCACTTCTTTTAATAAGCAAAAGTAGTAATATTTTCTAAAATAAGCAATTTTTAGGGGCTCTTTTACACCTTATATTAAGAATAATTCTCTATTATATCCCATTTTTGCCCATTTTCGGGCGATTTAAGCGCAAAAAATATTTTCCCCGACAGGGTGTCGGAGTTGAAAAGCAAATCAGGGAGTGTTTTGCAAGAAAAGCATTTGGTCGAAATTACAAAGAAATCGTACAAAGAGTGTTTTTCAAGACTGCGAAGCCTAAAAAGGCAGAGTACGCTCGACGTAACTGATAATTTCGAGTACGAATGTAGCGCAGGAACCCCTTAGCAGGCGATTTCTCTATCTAAAATCAACCATATCATAGCCCTTGAAATCCCCCTTTGAGAAAGTTGGGATTTTGGATTTGCGTGGGCTGATGGTACGAATCGCCACATCAATACGGTCATCATACAACAGATAGGCAATATTGAGAGGCTTGCCCGTTGAGACTTGCAATGTGAGCAGTATTTCGCCCTCCTGCTCCTCATCTTGAGCGACCAGTCGAAGTGTCACCTCATCGTCCTTTTCCGTCACCTTCGTGGCAACGTATTCCTCGCCCACAAAATCAAAGCATCGGGTTGGGTTGTCCAAAATATTACGACTCTGCAAATCAACCACATCCGCGCTTATCTCCTTGCGCTTATGGTCAATCTCATAGCGGCTCTTTCCATCCGAAAAGACCTCTGCATCGCCTATTTTAATATGGTAAATGTCACCCGCCACAGAGTAACGCGCAGAAGCCTTATAATCGCCCGAGGTAACATCCACCTCGGCATCATAGCTACCCATCGCAGCGACATACTTCGCCACGTGGCGCAGGAGCTGCTGCTCGCCCTCGGCTCGCACCGAAAGCACAAACGCCAATGCCATTATCAATGTTACAAACTTACGCATAATCTTCTGTTTAGTAATAAAACGCTCTACTGCGGCAAATTAGTATGCCAAAGGGTTAAAAGACACCCAGCGACTGCAACTTCGCCTCCAGCGATGGCAGGTCGTAGAACTTAATCTCGCGAGGCTTTGCACCCATTTGAGGACCTACAATGCCCGCCTTTTCGAGCTGTATCATAATGCGTCCCGCACGGTTGAAGCCCACCTCATAGTTACGCTGAATTGAGGATACAGATATAATTCCGTTGGTCACGGCAGCTCGCGCCACCTCGCCAAACAACACATCGTATTTCACTGGCGCACCACTCTCGCCGTCGCTGTCGGTACTACCCTCCGTACCAGCATCCATATCGAAATCGGGCAGCGGGTATGCCTCGGTGTAACCTTGCTGCTTCGCAATAAAATCAACCAATCGCTCCACCTCCTTGGTCTCGACCAAAGCGCACTGCACTCGCGTCAGCTCGCCATCTTTCGAAAAGAGCATATCGCCTCGACCGATAAGCTGATTTGCGCCAGGCTGGTCGATGATGGTGCGCGAGTCAATCATCTGCATCACACGGAACGCAATACGGGCGGGGAAGTTTGCTTTGATACCTCCCGTAATGACCTTCACATCGGGTCGCTGCGTAGCCACGATAAGGTGAATACCCACAGCACGTGCCTTCTGTGCCAGACGCATCACAGGCACCTCAACCTCCTTGGCGGTCATAATAAGGTCGGCAAACTCGTCGATAATGACGACGATATATGGCAGGAAGCGATGTCCCTTTTGAGGGTTCAGGCGGCGTGCAGTAAACTTCTCGTTATACTCCACAATGTTTCGCGCCGTAGCCATCTTCAACAACGCCAGACGACGACCCATCTCCTCGACAAGTGAATTCAATACGCATACCGCCTTCTTGGGCTCGGTAATGATTGACTCCTCGTCAGACTCCATCTTGGCAAGGAAGTGACGCTCAAGCTTGTTATAAACCGAGAACTCCACCATCTTGGGGTCAATCATCACGAACTTAAGCTGTGCAGGGTGCTTGGTGTAGAGCAGCGAGGTGATAATTGCATTCAGACCGACCGACTTACCCTGACCCGTAGCACCCGCCACCAACAAGTGTGGCAACTTCGCCAAATCGAACGTGAGATTTTCATTCTGAATGGTGCGACCAATCACAACAGGCAGCTCCATCTTGGCGTGTTGGAACTCCTCGGAGCAGATAGAAGAGTACATCGACACAATCTGCTTATCGCGGTTAGGCACCTCAATACCGATAGTACCCTTGCCAGGGATTGGGGCAATGATACGAATACCCTGTGCGCGCAGACTCTGGGCGATATCCTTCTCAAGGCTCTGAATCTTCGAAATCTTCACACCCTGTGCCTGCTTAATCTCATATAGCGTAACGGTAGGACCCACCGTTGCATCAATATCAACGATAGGAATACCAAAATATTTCAGAGTCTCCTGAATACGGCACTTGTTATCGTAAATCTCGGCACTGCTCACCTTGTTGGGCGACTTATAATCCTCGAGCAGTGAGACATAGGGCTTCTTGTAGAACTCCAAATCACGCAATGGGTCGTATAGCTCGTTCACAATCTCATCCTCGTCGAGTGTCTTAACCTTATTCTCGTGAACGGTCACAACAACACGCTCATCCTCGCCTACGATAGATTTCGCGGCAGGGGCTGGTGCTGGGTCGGGCTTGCGCGTTACGATAAAACCATCCTCATCCTCCTGCTCAACGGCTGGCTGCTGCGGCTGTGGCGCTACGGGCTGCTCATCACGTCTTACAACTGTGAAATCGTCATCCTCATCATCAACCGTAACCGACTCCTGCTTCTGCTCATCCTGCAACAACAGACCTACATTTATCTTATTCTGCTTAACTCCAGGGTTAGGTATCACAGTAAAGCCGTCATCATCTTGCTCCGCAACAGTCTGCTCTGCAACAGACTCTGCTTCGGGCTCTGCATTCTTGGGAATAACCACAAAACCGTCATCCTGACCAAAGTCGCTCTGCAAAGAGGGCTCACCCAACTCGGCAGCACGCTTTGCCGCCAGATACTCATTCATTGTCATCGGTCTGCCCTGCTCCTGCTGTGACTCTGGTTTTGGCTCGCGAGAGATAACCTCCATCTCATATTGAGGCTCCACCACAGGCTCTGGCGCAGGTCGTGGGATAACATACCCCTCACCTGTATTTGCAACTGGCTCAGGCTCTGCAACCAATGCAGGTGAAGGTGGAAGCTGCTCAACAACAGGCGTTTGTTCCTCCACTTCATCTGTCTCTTCCTCTGGCTTGCGCGCAGTGACAAAATCCTTCACACCAGCGAATATCTGCTCGCTCTTATTTACCATCTTATCACTTGCATTATTGACCGTGCGAATAAAGTTGTGATTGATAAAGACACCTGTCAATATCCAACCCACCAGCAACACAAGTATAACTCCAGCGCCTATCGCATCGGACAAATCTGTCGCACACGCTACACCCAAAGCACCACCCAGGTCGTGAGCAAAATCGGTCTTGCAATCAACCAATCCCATAGTGAGCGAGCCCATAATGAGCACCAGCGCCGCACTCAATGCAAAGTGGTTGAGGTTGAGACGTTGCTTGCGGAAGATGCGCCAGCCAATAAGTGTCAGCACGATAGGAATAATCACACCGAACACGCCAAAAGCGCAATCGACAATCCAATAACCAACGCGAGCACCCGCACCACTACATATATTCTCAAACGGAATAACCTCGCCCGTAAGCGAAGCATCGTTATTCAGTGCTGATATATCTGACGACCAATTCAGCAGGTGCGACACCACCGACACGGTAGCAAACACACCTATTGCCAGCAACACGAAACCCGACATCCAGAGCAAATTATCACTGGATGCCGCTACGGGCTGCTGCGCCCCCTTCTTGGTCTTTTTCTTTACGTTCTGTGCCATATCTAAATATTCCTGTTACTTATCAAATGCCTTGCGACGCAACCTCTCGCGGTACTCCTCGTCGGCATAGGTTAAAAATTCATACTTTGCTTCATTCTCCTCGTCAGCTCGCAAGGAGTATCTATCCAGCAGACTCTCAACACGCTTCTCAACAGCCTCACCAGAGTCTATAATCCGCACATCGCGCGAGCCAACGACACGCCTTAAGACGCCCTTCAGAAAGGGGTAATGCGTACACCCCAAAACAATCACATCGGCGCCCTGCTCGATAAGCGGCTCAACGACCTCGCTGACCATCTTCTCGGTTGCCTCACTCTGCTCCTCGCATTGCTCAACAGCCTCGACAAAACCTCGCCCGACAGCCTTTATAACCTCTACATCAGTAGCATAACGCTCCACCGCCATCCGCAACTTCTCACTCTGCAAGCTACGCTCTGTCGCCAGCACCGCCACACGCCCACTGCGAGATAGTTGACAGGCGGGCTTCACCGCAGGCTCAAGACCCACAATAGGCAAAAAGCTGAACTTCTCGCGCAGGTGGTTGATAGCCGCCGCCGTAGCCGTGTTGCACGCCACAACAACCATCTTGCAACCACGCTCAATGAGCTCCCCCACCGCCTTCTCGGCAAGCTCACGGATACGCTCCTCGGAGAGTGAGCCATAGGGGCAATTTTTACCGTCACCCAGATATATCAACGACTCCTCGGGCAGTGCTCTGTATAGCTCACGCCACACCGACAAACCGCCAAAACCCGAATCATACACACCTATGGGACGATTATCCATCTTATTTCAATATTGATACAATCTTCTCTATCAGCTCCTCATCGCTGAGATTATCACAATCTATGCAGTATCGCGCCTGCGAGTAAAAAGGCTCTCGCTCCGCCATATTTTCGCGCATAAACCGAACCAGTTCCTCATCATTCAGACCACGCAACTTGGGACGTTTCTGTCTGCCGTGAGGACTCAAGCGAGAGGCTATTCGCTCCGCTGTGCGACGCAGATACACCACCACGCCAATCTCATTCATACGCGACATATTATCCTGCCACGTAGGCACGCCGCCACCCGTAGAGACAACAACATCATCCACCGACAAAGCCACCTCCTCAATCAATTCGCGCTCCTTGCCACGAAAATACTCCTCGCCCTCGTAGCGGAAAATATCGCTCACCGATGCGCCCTCACGCTCCTCAATCACAGAGTCCATATCGACAAAACGCATCTCGGCACGCCTGGCAATCTTGCGTCCGAGTGAGCTTTTGCCGCAACCCATATATCCAACCAGAAAGAGTTTCATCGCCTAATTAAAAGAGGTTTAACTGCTCGGGATTTATCACCACAACATCATCCTCGGTTGCACCCATTGAGACAACATCTGACTCCACTGTCGTAATCTCATCAGCCTCTACCGACATATTGTCAAGAGCCTCCATATCTACCTCTGTCGCCTCGTCCGCAGCATCATCTACCTCGGGCTCCTCGGGCAACTCTGGCTCGATAAAACGCAGCGTATCAACGTCGTAAGTGGTTATTCGCTTACCCTTTGCACGGTGGCTCTTTACGCCAATGAAGCTATCGACATCAATCTGCTCGGCGGGACGTGTTGCGTGTGCGCCCTTGAACGTTATCTCCAGCGTAGCGCCCGCCACGCCTGTGATGCAAACGAAATCAGCAGTGCCCTCATCCTCCAGGAACGAAAGCATCTTCTCGGTTGGCTCCAGCTGGAAGCGTTTGATATAGTAGTAGTTCTGCTCACGGTCGAAATAGCACAAGCTATATACCTTGCCCGCAACATAACGCTCCACCTTAATGGTCTCATCGGGGAAGTGTTGCTCCACACCAAAGCCCGTGATGTAGTATTGGTGCTTCGATGTCCACACTACCAGCTTATCATCGCCCTTGAACTCGCCAAGCAGCACGCCTCGACCGTCGGTATTTAGGCGGCGTACATCCTCGTCAAACCAGATATCCTGACCACCCAGAGTAGATGTACCCTTCTCCTTGAGGACAATCTTGTGGATGCTGTAACGTGAGAAGAGGTTACCCGCAGCACTTCGACCCTTGATAGCGATGGTCGAGAAGTCAAGGTCGGTGATAACCTTCTTCAAGCGTGGACGTGGGCGGAAATAAATCTTCAGCACCTCGGCCTCACCATTTGGATTAACCGACATATATAGCAGCTCGCTCTTTGGTGTACCCTTTGTCAGGTCGTAAACCTTGTCGCGTGTAATGCTCTTGATGGCGCAACGCTTCATCATAATCGCGCCACCGCGTCCATCACGGTAGAGGATGTTGTAAATCGTGCGCTCGTCATTACGCTTAAAGACGCCAATGTAATAGATATTCTTATCGAAGAAATCCTTATCCGCCACCTTCTTGATGACGTAGCGACCATCCTTCAAAATTACAATCACGTCGTCAATATCGCTACAATCGCAAACAAACTCGGCATCCTTCATACTCTTGCCAATACCAAAGAAGCCCTCCGCCCTATCAACATAGAGCTTGGCATTTGTCACAGCCACCTTCGTAGCCTCAATCACATCAAACTCACGAATCTCGGTCTTTCGCTCACGACCCTTGCCATACTTCTCGCGTATGCGCTCATAGTAGGCAATGGTGTAATCTGTAAGGTGGTCAAGCTCGTACTGTGTAGCCTTGATATCCTCCTCTATCTTCTTTATCTCGTTATCAGCCTTGTCGGTATCATAGCGCGAGATACGGATGAACTTCAATTCTGTCAGGCGCTGAACATCCTCCAACGTAACCTCGCGACGCAGCTTCTTCTTGAATGGCTCCAAGCCCTTATCCACAGCCTCATAAGCAGCCTCACGCGTGCGACAGCCCTCAATCAACTGATAGAGCTTGTTCTCGATAAAGATACGCTCCAATGATGCTGCGTGCCAAGCCTCATTGAGCTCGCCGAGCTTAATCTGAAGCTCCAGGCCGAGCAACGAACGTGTATGGTCTGCCGAACGGCGAAGGATATCCTTCACACCCATAAAGCAGGGCTTCTCGTCCATAATCACGCAGGCATTTGGCGAGATAGAGACCTCACACGAAGTGAAGGCATAGAGCGCATCGATGGTCTTATCGGATGACTCATCATTTGCCACGTGAACAACAATCTCTACCTTGTCGGCAGTAAGGTCATCCACCTTCTTGACCTTAATCTTACTCTTCTCAATAGCCTTCAGGATAGACTCCTTGATAGACTCCGAAGTGGTTGAGTATGGTATCTCGGTGATGACCAGCGTGCGCTTATCGACCTTCGAGATGCGGGCGCGCACCTTCACAGCGCCACCACGCAGACCGTCGTTATATCGGCTCGCATCCATCAAACCTCCCGTAGGGAAGTCTGGCAGGAGCATAAAATCCTCACCCTTGAGATGAGCGATACAAGCCGAGATAAGCTCGTTGAAGTTGTGAGGCAAAATCTTCGAAGCCAGACCTACGGCAATACCCTCCGTTCCCTGCGCCAACAGCAATGGGAACTTGATTGGCAAGGTCACAGGCTCTTCGTTACGACCATCGTAAGAGCGCATCCATTCGGTAGTCTTCTTATTGAACACCACATCCAGCGCGAACTTCGACAGACGAGCCTCGATGTATCGGGCTGCGGCAGCCTCGTCACCCGTGAGGATATTACCCCAGTTACCCTGACAATCAATCAGAAGGTCCTTCTGACCCAGCTGCACCAACGCATCCTTGATAGAGGCATCACCGTGAGGGTGATACTGCATCGCCTGACCCACGATATTAGCGACCTTATTGTAGCGACCATCGTCACAGCACTTCATCGCGTGAAGAATACGACGCTGCACAGGCTTCAATCCATCCTCAACGTGGGGCACAGCACGCTCCAGAATAACATACGAAGCGTAGTCGAGAAACCAATTCTGGTACATTCCCGTCAGCTTACGCAGATTACCCGAGTCGCTGAACAGGCGCGAATACTTGCCCTGCGCCACCTCCATAGGCTCACAATCCATAGGCTGCTCGATTACCTCTTCAGCCTCAATCTCATTCATTATATCTTTATCTTCTGCCATTTAGGTAGATTTTCTTTCGGTTAGTTACTTGCTTATATAGCCTCATCGACCAAATCCTCTTCGATGCGGAGGTTGTTGATGATAAATCCTTGTCGTTCAAAGGTGTTCTTACCCATATAGAACTCAAGCATATCGCTGATTGGGTCATCTTTCGTCAAGCGCACCTTATCCAGTCGCATATTCTCGCCAATGAGGTCCTTGAACTCATCGGGCGAAATCTCACCAAGACCCTTGAATCGTGTAATCTCGGCTGATGCGCCACACTTCTTCAAAGCCTTCTGACGCTCCTCCTCCGAGTAACAATAAAAGTTCTCCTTCTTGTTTCTCACACGGAACAACGGAGTCTGCAAGATATACAAATGACCTGAACGTATCAACTCGGGGAAGAACTGCACAAAGAACGAGGTCATCAGCAGACGGATGTGCATACCATCGACATCGGCATCGGTTGCAATAATCACCTTATTAAAGCGCAAATTCTCCAGACCATCTTCGATATTGAGCGCCGCCTGCAGGAGGTTGAACTCCTCATTCTCATAGACAACCTTCTTTGTAAGACCATAGCAGTTAAGTGGCTTACCACGCAAACAGAACACCGCCTGTGTCATCGCATCACGACTCATCGTGATAGGACCCATCGCCGACAAACCCTCGGTGATGAAAATCATCGTCTTCTCTGCCAGAGGGTTTTTGCTGTCGGTGAGGTGCACCTTACAATCGCGCAGTTTACGGTTGTTCACCGCCACCTTCTTCGCCACCTCACGAGCCTTCTTCTGGATGCCCGAGATAGCCTTGCGGGCCTTCTCATTCTCGGCAATCTTCTTCTGCATCACCTGTGCTGTATCGGGATGCTTGTGGAGGTAGTTATCGAGGTTTGTAGCCAAAAAGTCGCCCACAAACTGCTGCATCGACACACCTGGAGCAATCTCCTTCGAGCCGAGCTTAATCTTTGTCTGTGACTCAAACACAGGGTCGTTCATACGCACCGACACCGCCGCAATCATCGAAGTACGCACATCGGCTGGGTCGTAGTCCTTCTTCAAAAACTCCTTCACGACCTTCGCCACCGAGGCACGGAATGCCGCCTGATGCGTACCGCCCTGCGGAGTGTACTGACCATTGACAAACGAATAGTAGCTCTCGCCATAGCCCGTGCCGTGAGTGATAACCACATCAATATCTTCACCCGAGAGATAAATAGGCGGATAGAGAGGCTCCTCCGAGAGGTTGTCGTTCACCAAATCCAAAAGTCCATTCTTTGAGACGAACTCCTGACCGTTGAGACGTATCTTCAGACCGAGGTTGAGGTATGTGTAGTTACGAACCATCTGCTCAACATAGTCCATATTGTAACTATACTGACCAAATATCTCCTCGTCCACACGGAAACGAATCATCGTACCGTTGCGCTCCTCGACGCCACTCTCCCACTTATCGGTAAGCTCCAAACCCTTCGCAAAGGTTACGGTATGAGCCTCGCCATCACGCACCGAGCGAGCAGTAAACTCGCTGGAGAGCATATTCACAGCCTTCACACCCACACCATTCAGACCAACGGTCTTTTTGAAGGCGTCGCCCTCATACTTACCACCTGTGTTCATCTGACTCACGGCAGCCGACAACGACTTGAGGGGAATACCTCGACCATAGTCACGCACCATGACAACATTATCCTCGATGGTGATTTCAATCTTATCACCCGCGCCCATAATAAACTCGTCGATGGAGTTATCTACGGTCTCCTTGATGAGCACATAGATACCATCATCGGCCTGCGTACCATCGCCCAGCTTACCAATATACATTCCTGGGCGCAAACGCAAGTGCTCACGCGGAGAGAGGGTTTTGATGGCGTCATCATCGTACGCCGCAGTTTGATTTATATTTTTTTCGTTTGCCATATTTCTTTAGCACATCTTCTTTAGCACTTCAACTTCAGCTATTCAACGCTGCAAAGTAAAATATTCAGAATGTCACTTTTTGACACAGTGGTTATTTTTTCTCTGCCTTTACCTCCTCGCGCAACTGCGCCAAAGCATCCACCATCGTATCGTGTACCTGCTGCATCAACTCCTTGGTATCGGTTGCAGCCACACTCTCCGCCTTAACCGCAGGCAGCACACGGATTGCAACTCGGTTGCGCCAATTAACCTTCCAGCCGTTAAACAGCTCGTTTGTACCTGTCATCACGATTGGCAGGATATCCACACCCGCCTCGGCAGCAAGGTTGAAAGCTCCCGCCTTGAAACGACCCATCTCGCCAGTCTTTGAGCGTGTTCCCTCGGGGAAGATAGCCACACTCACACCACGACCAAGCCACAGCTTACCCTCACGCAACACCTTCTCCATAGCCTTGGCAGCATTACCGCGCTCGATTGGAATATCGCCGTGAATAGGCAACAGCCAACCCATAAATGGCACGCGGAAAACCTCACGCTTGGATACCCAGCGGAAGTTAAGCGGAATCTTGTAAGCGGCAAAAATATCGCAACCCGAGTTGTGGTTCATCACCATCACATAAGGCTTGTCCTTTTCGATATTCTCCACCCCATCTATCGTGCGACGGATAAATGGAGGCACACCATAGAGGATACAGCATATCCAACGCGAACACTCGTGCACCCAGCGACGACTCTTATCGAATGGGTAAGTTACCACCAAAACAATTATCGACAAGATAAACAAAACGGTCACCTGCAACAGGGTAAACAGATAGTATAAAATTGATAACATAATAAAATTTTGTTAATGGGTATTCATCTTGCAAATTTACTCATTTTTAATCTGCCACACAAAATTTTCGGAGCATTTTTTCCACTTATTTTTCAACAATTCGACCTCGCCGATGGTAAAAACAACAAAATATGGCAAAGCATTTGATATTCTCGATTCTAATCACTATCTTTGTCTTGATAGGCGCCCTGCCGAGAGCAGGCAAAAAGATGAAAAAAATTAAAACATTTTACTATGTCAATATTTTCAATTTTGGGAGGCAAGAAAACGCCAAAATACCCGACCGACACCGTTCAAGATAGAGAAGGTAACGATTTAACATTCACATTCTTCAAGCACGCCAGCTTATCCATCACCGTAGGTGAGCAACACATCTACACCGACCCTGTCGGAGAGTATGCCGAGTATGCCCATCTACCCAAAGCGGATGTGGTTTTAATCTCACACTCGCACTACGACCATTTTGACCGTGCGGCGGTGGATGACATCACCTCACGCCACAGCGCAATCATCTGCGACAAGACCACAGCCGCAGCCTTTGATGGCGAAGTTGTGGTGATGACACCAGGTATGAAGGCACAGGCTGAAGGTGGCATTTTGATTGAGGCGGTAGCGGCATACAACACCACTGAAGGACACACCGATTTCCACCCAAAGGAGCGCGAGGATTGTGGCTACGTGATTACGCTCAACAGCGGCACACGCATCTATATCGCGGGCGATACGGAGCCTACTCCAGAGATGATGGCACTGAAGGATATTGACATCGCGTTCCTGCCTGTAAACCAGCCTTACACAATGACCGTAGAGCAGGCTGTGGAGGCTGTGAAGGCTATACGTCCAAAGATTTTCTACCCCTACCACTACGGCGAGGTGGAGCAGAAAACCGACCTTGAGCAACTAAAGCGTGAGCTTGAGGGCGTGACCGATGTGAGAGTTTTTCCGATGGAGTAAATAAAGAGATTTCAAAATAGATAACAATTTAAATTTCAAGACTATGGAGACAAAAGAGAAGGTATTGGAGACAATGAAGAGTGCTGGTGAGCCTCTGAACGCAGGTAAGATTGCAGAGTTGAGTGGTATCGACCGCAAGGAGGTTGATAAGGCTATGAAGCAGCTCAAGGAGGAGGGTGCTATCGTTTCGCCTGTACGCTGCAAGTGGGAGCCCGCAAAATAGGGTTTACGCGAAAAGACAAAAAAAACGAGGCTGCCGCAACAAGAACTGTTGGGCAGCCTTACCTTTTATAGAAAAAAGGTTATTGAGGGATTTAGGATGGGATTACTTCTTTGCGGGTGCTACCTGTGCCTTAATCTTAATCTTGGTGAAGGCCTTGATAAGCGCAGCATCGTTGCTCTTCGTAGCGTCGTAAGTAACAGTAACGGTCTTTGTAGGCACATCAACCTTAACGTCCTTAACACCCTTTACGAATGGGATTGAGTTTGTAACCTTCTTGGCGCAACCCTCGCAGTCGATGTCGGTTACAAATACTGTGGTCTTTACATTACCACCCTTCTTCTGTGCTACGGCATCAGCTACACCGAAACCCAATACTGCCACCAGGCAGAGCATAATAAGTTTTTTCATAATTGTATAAGTTTTAAGTGTTTATAATTTCTTTTTTGAGATTGCCACGAAGCTAAAACTTCTTGCAATGACTCTTAATTCATATTCCTAAACGTCTATAAAGAGTGAGATTTTAAGGCTTGAGAAGCTTGAGAAACCGCAGTTTACTAAAGCGTAAATGAGGATTTCGAAAGCAAGCGTAAGGTTGCGATTAAGCCATAAGCAAAGAGTGTTTACACTTTTTGCTATGGCGAAGCAACCAAAAGGAACTTAACGCAAAAATCGCCTCTTTATATACGTTTAATACAAGTTGTATCGCAAACCAATATAGAACTTACGTCCCATCAACGGACCCCACACGCTTGACGAGTTAAACGCTGGCGAGAATGGGTCGTTAGGATTCAGGATTGGGTCATCCTGCATATAGTCCAGGATATTCTCGCAACCCACATAAACCTCCACATCGCGAATCTTATGACTCACCTGCGCGTAGAACATTGGGTAAGCAGGCGAAAGGTCGGTGCGTGTAATGTCGCCATCGAGCGATGGGCGGCGCATAGGACCGTTGTACTGCGCTGTTACATCAAATACCCAACGGCGGTAAGGCGTAGCATACTGCACATTCAAGAGTGTCTTATAACGACTTGTGAGTGGTCGCTCGATAAGGTGGCTCACGCCATCGCGCAGAACACTAACCTTTGCGTTGGTGTAACGGTATGTTGCGAACAAATCCAGACCCTTGACAGGCGTCCACTGGAAATCAACCTGATAGGTATCAGAGAACGACTTTCCATCGGTGTTATATACCTGAATCTTATCAAACAAATCACCGCCAAACTCCTGGTCAGCCAAAACGGTGTTGTAGAGCTGTGTGCGGAAATAGTCAAAGCTGATGGTTGCATCGGCATAGCCACCGAGTTTCAGGTACTGCGTAATGCTACCACCTGCTGTGAGAGCCTGCTCGATGTCGTCGTTGAGGTCTGTGACGTTAATCGTACGACCCGTAGCCAACATCCAGATATTATCGGTAAAGATGCTTGCACGGCGATAACCCAAACCTGCCGAGAGACGCAATACGGTTGAAGGGGTGATGTTCCAGCGCATATGCGAGCGTGGTGTGAGGGCGAAATACTCGTGTGGCGCATACGATGCTGCACCATCCAGCTTGTCAGAATTGTTCTTTGCACCCATCCAGTCGCCACGCAGACCCAGCACCAGTGAGAACTTTTCGGGCACGTTGTAAGTATATTCTGCATACAAGCCTGGCTCGATGTAACGCATCTTGTTGTAGGTCTCGTAGCTCATAAACGAAGGCACAGCAGACTCTCCCGCACCCAACGTAGGCACCTTATTTAGAATATTCTCGTTGCTGTTAGTGATAGATGCCGAGGCACCGAAAATCATTGACGAGCGAGCAGAGAAGTAGTGAGCGTACATAAAGTTGAGCCACCACGCGTGGTCGTGACCATCGTAGTCGTTCAAACCGAAGTAGGCATCCTCGTTGAAGTAGCTGTAATCCGCCACAAATGCGATATTTGAGCGAAGCTCCTCATCTGCCGCCTCATCATAGACCGATGCACCCACAGGCATACCGAACTTAACGTAGGCATTTACACCTGTGTTATCCATATGTGAGCCATAGACAGAGAGTGACTGCTCCATCTCCTCGCGCATAGACTTCTTGTATGCCTTCTCTCCACTCAAGCGGTTCTCATCAACATATTTCCAGCCCCAACGCAACTGCTCGCCACCCTTGCCCTGATAGAGCCACTTGTTGGCGATGTTAATCTGGCGTGTCTCGGGCAAATCGCGGAAGCCATCCTTGTTCATATCGTGCGACTGCGTATCCATTGAGCCATGAGCAAGGATAACGGTAGAGAGTCGCTTGTCGTGAGTCAAAGGAATAGCTGACGAGAGGTTAATCTCGGGGCGGAGCTCGCTATCGAAGTAGAGGTTTACAAACAGGCGCTCCTCATCGGTAGGCTTGCGGTGCTCCATATTTATCTGACCCGTGATAGCCTCGTGACCCGCCGTTACGGAAGATACACCCTTCGATACCTGGATAGAGTTAAGCCACATACCTGGTGTGTAGTTCAAGCCGTAAGGTGCGCTCAAACCGCGCATAATAGGACGGTTCTCATCCAGGATTTGGGTATATGTACCCGTAAGACCCAACATCTTAATCTGACGTGCGCCAGAGATTGCATCGCTATAACCCACCGTCACCGAAGCCGAGTTCTCAAAACTCTCAGCAAGCGAGCAGCAAGCCATCTTACAAAGACCAGCAAACGAGATTGTTTCGCCCTTCAGGATACCGTCGTGCTTGATATAGTTACCGAGTGTGCCCTCGACAACAACCTCATCAATCTCGGTTGCGCTCTTCAAGGCAAAATCAATATTCGTCACACCAGCCTCGACCTTAATAGTGTCGCTCTGGTAACCTACATAGGCTGCAACGAGCGTATCGTAACCCTTCACGCGGTGCAGCTCATACGTTCCGTCCAACTCGGTACCGATACCCACATTTGTACCCAGCCAATAGACCGAAGCACCAATCAATGGCTCGTTGTTCGATGCATCGCGGACAACACCACTTACATTCTGCGCAGAGATGCTGAAGCTCACGAGCGACAACAGTCCGCAAAGTAAAATATTCTTGATTTTCATATAGTTATTTTTCGATAATATAATTATAAATCCATTGTGCCACAACCCGTTGCAGCACACAATTAGAGATAATTATACCATCGCAGGCGGAGCTCGCAGCGATTGCCCTCCACCATATCCTGCCGAGAGTGCAGGTAAAGAGAATTCTCGATATAGGAAATTTTCCACATCATCGGGTGCGACAATCTCTATCGCCGCATCCATCATCGCCGCCAGCAGAATAGTCTCTCGCAGCGAGTTATCATCCACTCGAGGCTGCGTGTAGAGTTCAACCTCGGTAGAGTGGTCGTGATTACAAGCGTGATGCTCCTTCAGCGTGGGAGCCGTACACTCGTGAGAGTGAGAGTGGTCATGGTGTGAGCAGGTCGCAGATGAGCATTTGTGAACGTGAGGGAAAGCTGTATGCACATCAGCCTCGTGATGACAACACCCGCAGGTGAGAGCCACCACATCGCTTGCCAACATCGTCGAGATGTAGAGCACAAGCAACATCAGAGCTGACGCTACCTTAAAGAGCTTTCTATACTTCCACTTAACCATCAATCGAGCAATTTGCACTCACTTAACTTATCAATCCACAATTGAGCATCACGAAGCGCGGTCGCTGCCTCCACAGCGTATGACTTAATCAGCACATCGGCAGCATCCTTCGCCGTAAACTCCCGCCCCAAAAGTTCATTCCATAGCAGCAATGCGCTCTCGTTGAGGGTGATGATACGAGTCATATCGGCACCATACTCTCCCTGCAGGATAACAACATTCTCGCCTGCTATTTCGCGCACTTTGTATTCTGGGTTAATTCTCACTTGCGAACCTAATTTACCATACTCGTTGCAAAGTTAGAAAAATTCAATATCAAATGCAACATTTAAGGTGGTTTTTTCGTATTTTTGCAGCGATGACGAAGCAAAATCAGATTTCAAGCGACAAATTACGCTCCACACTGGAGGAGTTTTGGGGCTACAAGGAGTTCCGACCGGGGCAGGAGCAGATAATCCACTCAATAATGAGTGGACGCGATACGCTTGCGCTGATGCCGACGGGTGGCGGTAAGTCGCTGACCTATCAGGTACCAACGCTGGCGCAGGATGGTTTGTGCATCATCATCACCCCACTCATAGCCCTGATGAAAGACCAGGTTGATAGGCTGAAAAAACTCGGCATATCGGCTGCGGCAGTACACTCGGGAATGTCGTTCACGCAGATTGACATCGCTCTCGACAACTGCGTCTATGGCGATGTGCGATTTTTGTATGTTGCGCCAGAGCGTCTGGCGACAGAGGCGTTCCGTCTGCGTGTGCAGCGAATGAAGGTTACGCTTCTGGCGGTGGATGAGGCACACTGCATATCGCAATGGGGTTACGATTTCCGCCCATCATACCTGCGTATTGCGGAGATACGCAAACTCATCCCCGATGTGCCTGTATTGGCTCTTACAGCCTCGGCTACGGAGCTGGTTGCCGAGGATATTATGAAGCATCTGGAGTTCAGCGAGAAGAATATTATCCGCAGCAGTTTTGCACGTCCCAACCTCTCGTATGCAGTACGTCACACCGACGACAAAAACGAGCAGTTGATGCGTGTGATTAACAACGTGCAGGGGTCGGGAATTGTCTATCTTCGTTCACGCGAGGGGTGCGAGCAACTCGCCGAGATGTTACGCGAGCAGGGTGTTTCAGCCTCTTACTACCACGCAGGACTACCCCACGCCGAGCGCAATATGCGTCAGGAGGAGTGGACATCGGGCAGAACACGTATTATGGTGGCTACCAACGCCTTCGGTATGGGTATCGACAAGGCGGATGTGAGGGTTGTGGTACACTACACGATGAGCGACTCGCTGGAGAGCTACTATCAGGAGGCAGGACGAGCAGGACGTGACGGCAAGCGTAGTTATGCCGTCTTGCTGGTGGCATCCGACGACAAGAGTAAAATCACAAAACGCTTCGAGCAGGAGTTTCCATCGCTGGATACGATAAAGAGCGTTTACGAAAAGGTGTGCAACTTTGTGCAGATGGCTGTCGGCGATGGTCTTTACGCCTCGGTCATCTTCAATATTCACGAATTTTGTCGCCGCGAGAAGCTATATATAGGCACTGTGAAGGCGGTCATGGAGCTACTGGAGCAGAATAACTATATGACCTTGACGGATGAGATGGAGAACCCCGCCCGAGTAATGTTCTGTGTGAGTCGCGACGACCTCTACAAGATACGCGTTGATAGAAATGATTTAGACCATATAATTCGCACTATACTACGCCTTTACAACGGCATCTTCACCGAGTTCCGCGCCATCGACGAGCAGCAAATTGCAGCCATCAGCGGCTATACTGTTGAGCGTGTGAAGGAGCTTCTGAAACGTATGTGGCAGATGCGAATAATACGTTACATCCCATCCAACACTTCGCCTATACTCTTCTTCAACGAGGAGCGTCTGCCAACCAACGACCTCTACATAGCTCCCGAGACCTACCACCACCGCAAACGACTGATGGAGGAGCGTTTCGAGAATATGCTCACCTACTCGATGCAACAGACCGAATGTCGCAGCGTGGTGATACAGCGATATTTTGGCGACAAGGAGGCTACACCGTGTGGCGTGTGCGATGTATGTCTTGAGAATCGCCGCCGTCAAAAGAGCGACTCCAGCAACATACAGACCACCATTCTTCATCTGCTCGCCAACGAGCCTATGTCGGCACGTGAGCTGTGCCACGAAATCAAAGCCGAGCCGAAGTTAATTGCCTCTGTGGTAGAGCAGTTACAACAAGATGGTAAAATTTCAGCGTCGATAGGTGGAAAACTCATAATAAATGAGTAACTTTGCCACCCAAACGACTTAAAGGATGGTATTTCAACCCACGATATCGAATGAGCAGACTGCCGAGCTACCCTCGGCACACTTCGATGGGCGCATTGTCGTAGTAAACAACGAGGCGCAAATCGAGGCTGTTTGTCGTGACTTATCATCCCACTCTATCATCGGGTTTGATACCGAGACACGCCCATCGTTCAAGGCGGGTGTAACGTACAAGGTGTCACTGTTGCAGCTCTCAACGCCTTCACATTGCTACCTTATTCGCCTATGCCGCACGAAGTTACATCCTTCGATACTAAAGATATTAAGCAACCCCAACATCAAGAAGATTGGCGCTGACGTGGCGGGTGATATACGCTCACTGCACGCCCTGCGACACTTCAAGGAACGCGGATTTATCGACCTGCAACATATGGCCGCGTATTGGGGTATAGAGGAGAAGAGTCTGCGTAAGATGTCAGCATTGGTGCTGGGCGAGAGAGTGTCAAAGGCGCAACGATTGAGTAATTGGGAGGCAAGCACTCTAACTCCACAGCAGCAGATGTACGCTGCAACAGATGCGTGGGTCTGCATCAAGATATACGAACGATTGATGGCTACCACACCCCTGAAGGAGCTACCCTCGTTTGAGATAAGTGTCGAGGGGCAGGAGCCAAAGGTAGCGAAGACAGAGAAGGCAGCGAAAAAGCCTCATCGTCGTCCATATCGTCACAACAAAGTGAAAAAAGATATTCAACAACAGAAATATGAGAACACAAATCTTTCTTCGGCGAGGTAAGGAGGAGTCGCTCCTGCGCCGTCACCCTTGGATATTTTCGGGAGCCATTGAGCGCGTAAAGAGCGAGGGCGAGGTTAAGGAGGGCGAGGTGGTAGATGTATTCACCAAGTCGGGCGAGTTCATCGCTCGCGGACACTACCAGATTGGCTCCATCGCTGTGCGTGTGCTTACCTTTGAGGAGGATGAACAGATTGACCAGGCGTGGTGGAACAACCGCATAGCCATCGCCTACGATGTGCGTCGCACATTACAACTGACCGAGAACGAAGCCACAAACTGCTACCGTCTGGTACACGGCGAGGGTGACTCGCTGCCAGGTCTTGTGGTCGATATATATGACAAGGTGGCTGTGGTGCAGTGCCACTCGGTGGGTATGTATCTCTCGCGTATGGCTATCGCCGAGGCTCTGCGAAACAGCTTTGGCGAGAAACTCACAGCAATCTATGACAAGAGTTCGCAGACCGTGCCTTTCAAGGCGGGGCTTAATGCTGTGGATGGTTACATCTGGGGCAAGAGCGACCATAAGGCGCACGTTGTGAAGGAGAATGGCGAGAAGTTCCTCGTAAATTGGGAGGAGGGTCAGAAGACAGGCTTCTTCCTCGACCAGCGACAGAACCGCGAGCTTGTAAAACACTACTCGAAAGGGCGTACCGTACTCAATACGTTCTGTTATACGGGCGGGTTCTCGGTATATGCCGCATCGGGAGGCGCTGTGGAGGTATGCTCGGTGGATGCATCAGAGCGCGCCGTACATCTTGCCGAAGAGAATATGAAGTTAAACTTTGGCGACACAGTAAAGCATAGTGCCGTAGCTGCCGATGCTGTGGAGTATATCAAGCAGATTGGCAACAAGTATGACCTTATCATCCTCGACCCACCAGCCTTTGCAAAGCACCATAAGGTGTTGGGAAATGCTATGCAGGGATATAAGCGAATAAATGCTCGTGCATTGTCACAGATAAAGAGTGGCGGTATCCTATTCACATTCTCTTGCTCACAAGCCGTATCGAAGGAGTTGTTCCGCACAACGGTATTTTCGGCAGCCGCCATAGCAGGCAGAAAGGTGCGTATCCTGCACCAGCTCACACAGCCTGCCGACCACCCTATCAATATCTACCACCCCGAGGGCGAGTATCTGAAGGGTTTGGTGCTGTATGTGGAGTAATCTTTGATTTGACTAAAGACAGCCGAAGGCTGTATCTTCGGTGGCATAGCGCCTTGCGCTACCACCCCTGCTACCGAAGATAGGATAATAAAGAAAATGTCAGCTCAAACGGCTGACATTTTTTTGTATATTCTCGCTTAAACAAGTTCGATTTGTGAGAAAATTTTGCGTTAAGCTCCGAAGGCAATAGCGGGACTATTGTCGAAACCCACCAAAACTTACCATAAATTTGTATAACGCGAGCTATTTTGAAGCTGCTCGCAGATTGAGGGTGCGGAGTTTACTCGGCGTAAATGAGCAACCCGAAATCAAGGCAGATGCCAAAAGAGCCGCGTTAGACGAATTTACTCTGTAATGTAGATGTTGCGGAATTCGATAGGTCCACCCTCACTCTGGAGTGCAATGTAACCATCAGTAAACTCGCAAGTACACTCGTTCTGCTCCTTGCCGTTGATTTTAACCTTGATGATCTTGCCCTTGCAGGTGATGTCGGCTGTGTTCCACTCGCCAACAGGGTTCTCGTAGTCGCCAATGCGATCCTTTACGGGGAACTCGCCCACGCACTCAATATCGCTAATCTTTGCGCCGCCAAGCATCACATAATCGCCCGCCTTACCGCTGCAAAGCTGGCACTCGATAGCCGTACACCACAACTTGTCGCCATCCTGAACGCGCTGGAACAGACCGCTGTTTGTACCCTCGCCAATCCAGCGCCACTCAACGTGCAGAGTGTAGTCGCCATACTTCTTCTCGGTACGCAGATAGCCGAAAGGCTGACCCGCAACGTAGATGTTTCCATCCTTAACAGAATAGACCTGCTCGGCTGAAACGCCACTCTCGGGATCAACAAAACCTACCCAACCCGAAAGATCCTGACCATTGAAAAGCTCTGTCTTCTTGCACTCACCACAGCACGAAGAGAGCAACATAGCGGCAGCTGCTGCCACCATAAAAAATCTTGATTTCATTCTATTTAGTTTTTGTTAATAATTCACTATCTGCAAAATTAGGAATTTATTTGGGATAAACCACATATTTTCCACTCTTTTTGAGTATATTTGCGCATTATAGCGAAACTCGAAACAAAAACTCAAATAATTATGAAAAAACTATTTTTACTTCTTGCGGCGACCCTGGTGTGCGCTTCGGCGTGGTCGTTCCAGCGCGAGACAATCGCCATCCACAGTAAAGCGATGAACAAAAATGTGATGGTCAGGGTTGTTCTGCCCGACGCCTATCACGAGATGAAAGACCTCTCGGTAGTATATCTGCTGCACGGTCACAGCGGCAAATATGAGGAGTGGGATGCCTGGGGAAAGGCATCGGATTGGGTGGACCGCTACGGCATTATGCTTGTGTTGCCTGACGGTGGTTACGATAGCTGGTACTTCGACAGTCCTGTTGACCCAACATACAAGTATGAGACATTTGTAACCAAGGAGCTTATCGAGTACATCGACTCACACTACAAGACCGACGCTCGTCGTGAGGCACGTGCCATCTCTGGTCTGTCGATGGGAGGTCACGGCGCACTCTATCTGGCATTCCGCAACGCCGACATCTTCGGCGCAGCGGGTAGCACATCTGGTGGTGTGGATATTCGTCCATTCCCAAAGAATTGGGGTATCTCGAAGCGTTTGGGCACAATCGAGGAGCATCCAGAGAATTGGGAGGAGCATACAGTAATCAACCTCGTTGAGCGCATCAAGTCAGGAGAGTTGAGCCTTATCATCGACTGCGGTTACGACGACTTCTTCTTCGGCGTGAACTGTGCGCTACACGAGAAGTTGTTGAAAGCGGGCATCAAGCACGATTTCTACGTTCGTGAGGGCGTACACAACTGGGACTATTGGCGCAACTCTATCCAGTATCAGCTACTCTACTTCAGCAACTATTTCAAGGCACATAAGAAATAAAAAACTTTAGAAATATCTACTTTAGGCTTGTAGTATTACAAGGTAGAGATTCCCACGCATTTGTTTTGATGCGTCATTGCGAGAAGGCGAAGCCGACGTGGCAATCTCAAAACAAATGCTCGGAATGACGGAGTTTTTCAAGCCTAAAGTAGATAATTCAGAAAAACTTTAGATAAATGAAGAAAATTATTCTATCAATACTCTGCGTAGCTGCAATCTCATCGGCTATGGCAGAAAACAAGCCCTCGGAGCGCGAGCAGATCCGCACTCGCAACCGCTACGAGCTGGCAGAGCGTTTCACAGCGAGCAAGCTCGGCAATATGCTCTTCTCGACATCGGTGGATCCTCACTGGTTCCTTTCGGGAGAGAAGTTCTGGTACAGCTACAAGACAAGCAAGGGTACGTCGTGGTATGTGGTGGACCCTGCTTCACGCAAGCGCACGCCACTTTTCGACAACGACAAGCTGGCTGCACAGCTTACCGAGATTATGAAAGACCCATTCATCGGGGCGCAGCTCCCTATCAGCAACCTTGAGGTTGAGGAGGATGGTCGCACATTCACATTCCAGGTGACATCATCGCAGGATGCGAAGCCAAAGCCTCTCTCAAAGGAGGACTCGCTGGCAGGCAAGAAGCCAAAGAAGGTTAGCGGCAAGGAGATTTTCTACTTCTCTTACGACTCGCAGACACAGGAGCTCACTCACCTCAAAGACAAGGAGAAGGAGACAAAGCAACTGCATTGGGCGTCACTCTCGCCTGATGGCAAGACTGTGGTATATGCCAAGGATTTGAACCTGTGGCGTATGTCACGCGAGGATTATGAGAAGCTGAAGAAGGATGAGAAAGACACAACCATCGTCGAGACTCAAATCACAACAGACGGAGTGGCAGACTTCGGCTATGGTCAGGGTTACAGCCTCCTGAATACCGACAAACTCATTGACGGTAAGCGCAAGAGTGTGTATGGCGTATGGTCACCCGATTCGCGCTACTTCGCAACGATTTTAACTGATGAGCGCGAGGTGAAGGAGCTGTGGGTAATCAACTCTTTGGCAAACCCACGCCCAACACTTGAGACATATAAGTATCAGATGCCAGGCGAGAAGGAGGCTCCACAGTATCATCTCTATCTGTTCGATATGCAGGACAACTCTCGCAAGGAGATTTCGACAGGTCGTTTCAAGGACCAGACACTCTCAATCGCATCGGCACCACGCGAGCACAAGCAGCGTCATATGTACGACCAGCCACGCGTATGGCTCGGCGACGAGAATCGTTTCTTCGTGACACGTTCAAGCCGCGACCTGCACCGCATAGATATCTGCTCTTACACCATCGGTCAGGACACACTGCGCCCAATCATCGAGGAGCGCCTGAACACCTATATCGAGGTACGCCCTCTGTCGGCTCTGGGCAAGGGTAAGGAGCTTATTCAGTGGAGCGAGCGTGACGGCTGGGCACACTTATATTTATATGATGACGAGGGTAATCTGAAGCGTAAGCTCACCGATGGCGCTTGGCACGTTCACAACATCCTGAAGGTGGACGAGAAGGCGCGCAAGGTATATTTCACAGCTATGGGTCGTGAGCAGGGAGAGAACCCATACTACCAGCACCTCTACTCTGTAAGCCTTGACGGCGGCGAGATTAAACTGCTCAACGAGGGCAACTCTTTCCACTCGCCAGTGGTGGATGATGCTTGCCGTTACTTTGTGGATAACTACTCTCGCGTAGATACTATCCCCGTAACTGCTCTTTACGATTGTATGGGCAACCGTCTGATGACACTCGAGGAGAGCGACTTCTCGCAGTTGCTTGCCAACGGATATAAGTTCCCAGAGACATTTACAGTGAAGGCAGCTGATGGTATAACAGACCTCTATGGCGTTATGTATAAGCCTTTCGACTTCGACTCAACGAAGCATTACCCTATCGTGGATTATGTATATCCAGGCCCACAGGTTGAGGCTACGACATACCCTTACACACGTATGAGCGTACGCACCGACCGCTTGGCACAGGCGGGCTTTATAGTTATCACCGTAGGTAATCGTGGCGGTCACCCCGACCGTTCGAAGTGGTATCACAACTACGGCTACGGCAACCTGCGTGACTACGGTCTGGCGGATCAGAAGGCTGCTATCGAGCAGTTGGCTGCACGCTACGACTACATCGACATCAACCGCGTGGGTATCCACGGTCACTCAGGAGGTGGCTTTATGTCAACTGCGGCTATGTTGCAGTACCCAGACTTCTTTAAGGCGGCGGTATCGTGCGCAGGTAACCACGACAATAAGATTTACAACCGCTGGTGGAGCGAGACTCACCACGGCGTGAAGGAGCAGGTGAGCGACAAGGGCGACACTACATTCCTCTACAGCATCAAGAGCAACCCAGAGATTGCACGCAACCTGAAGGGACACCTGATGCTCGTACACGGCGAGATTGACAACAACGTACACCCAGGCAACACCTCTCGCGTGGTGGATGCGCTCATCCGTGCTGGCAAGCGTTTCGATATGCTCTATCTGCCTACGCAGCGTCACGGCTTCGGCGATATGAACGAGTATTTCTACTGGCGTCTAGTGGATTACTTCACCGAGCACCTTATTGACGAGAGCGACACCAAGCCTATCGATATTCCAAAGCGATAGATATTTGTACTATTTATATCAGAGCTGTCAGACTGAAAAGTTTGGCGGCTCTTTTTTTGTGGTGTGATTTCTTAACAAAAAGGTAATAATAAAATTATCGTTTTGGGCATCAATATTCATACCTTTGCCAAAGGAAGATGAGAAATTACATACACATAACACTCTTGAGCCTTATCTCGGCGGTAGCTTTGGCAATGGGACTTATCAGCAGCAACCCTCGCCACACGCTACAGGCAGATGCTCCGAGCTCATCTTTTACCGTAGAAAACTACGTTGATGCATTCCAGCTGGAGTCGAACAACAACAGCAATAGCTATTTTCTACTCTCCAGCCGCAGTTCAATCACGGCACAACGCACAGCAGCGCAGCGTCAAGCATCGCGCCGCAGCTCAATCAGCAAAACATCCAACTCGACAGACTTAAAAAGCGGCAAAAGCCTCGACTGTCGCACGGTTTCGGCATACCGTAAAACCAAATTATTCCCATTAGCCGCAAAGAGCGGAGAGATGCTCATTGTCAGGCTACACGAATTTCTGATTTAGCCAATCATATCATTTTCACACCCTTTACAACCCCTACTTCACTTCGGGTTGGAACACTGTATGCATACCTATCAAGGCTGTGCATCACTCATATAGCATAATCATAAAAAACAAGAAAATGGAATATGTAATTTTAATTGTTTCGTTGTTGGCTATCGTCTGGGGAGCTGACAACCTGGTAAATGGCGCGGTGGCTATTGCACGTCGTTATAAAATCTCGGACTTTGTTATTGGAGCTATAATCGTCGGCATCGGAACATCGTGCCCAGAGATGGTCGTTAGTGCCTATGGTGCATTGATGGGGAATGTGGATGTCGCTATCGGCAATGTCGTAGGCTCAAACATCTTCAACGTGTTGAGTATTCTGGGTCTTACGGCTCTGCTCTACCCTGTCAAGGTTAGCAAGGAGAACAAGCGCTTCGATTTACCTGTCTGCATCTTCATCTCTGTAGTTGCGCTCTTTCTCGCCTTTAACTTCTTCAATGGCGAGGCAATCTCGATTGGTCGCATTGATGGCGCAATCTTCCTGCTCTTCTTCGCAGCATATATATATGTATCATTCCTGCGCGACAAGAAGAACCCTGCAAAGGCAGAGGAGGTCGTAGCGGAGGTTAAGGAGAAGATGGTGGTTTCAATCCTCAAGGTCATCATCGGCTTGGGCGTGCTGGTTACAGGTTGTCACTTCTTCGTCGAGGAGGCTGTCATCATCGCCACAAAGCTCGGCGTGAACGAGGCTTTCATCGGTCTTACACTTGTAGCCTGCGGCACTTCGCTCCCAGAGCTGGCAGCATCAGTTGCGGCTGCTGTGAAGAAGAATACGCAGTTGGCGCTGGGTAACATCATCGGCTCAAATATCTTCAATATATCATTTATCCTCGGCATCAGCTCACAGATTTCGCCACTCACAGGCGGTGGCATCACGCTGGTGGATTATGCGGTGATGATTGGAGCTGCTATCCTGCCTTTGGTGCTTGGTGCTCGGGGCAAGATTTCACGCTTCTCGGGCGCACTGATGGTGATTGGTTATGTGGCTTACACGGCATACCTTATCTCATCACAGAATATATAATACTCATTGCTATGGGCGGAATAACAAGCGTTCGCAATGAGGTGTTGTAACATATTTGAAACATTTTATTAACAACTCTTTAATTGAGAATTTATATTCACTTAACATTCGCCATCTACTTTTGCCCCTACAAAGAATTATTAAATAATGAAAGAAACATCAAACAATAAAAGATTATGATTTTACAGATTTTCACCCTTTTGGGAGCTTTGGGTATGTTCCTTTATGGAATGAACCTCATGAGTGAAGGACTGCAAAAAGCAGCAGGTGACCGTTTGCGTCGTTTTTTAGAGGCAATGACCTCAAACCGCTTTAAGAGTGTGGCTACAGGTCTTACTATCACCTCTATCATCCAATCATCGAGTGCTACGACGGTGATGGTCGTGGGCTTCGTAAACGCTGGCTTGCTGGCTCTTAATCAGGCTATTGGCGTGATTATGGGTGCCAACATCGGTACTACCGTTACGGCGTGGCTCATTTCGCTGCTGGGCTTCAAGGCTGACATCTCAATCCTTGCCGTTCCGCTGATGGCGTTGGGTTTTGTGATGAGCATCTCGAAGAACGAGCGATATAAGAACATCAGCGAGTGCGTGATTGGTTTCTCGTTGCTCTTTATCGGTTTGTCATTGATGAAGGAGTCGGTGCCCGATTTGAAGGAGACACCAGAGGTGTTGTCATTCATTCAGGGTTGGACAGAGCACGGCTTTGGCTCGGTTATCATCTTTATGCTGTTTGGTACTGTTCTGACGCTGGTGCTTCAGTCATCGAGTGCTACAATGGCGCTGACCTTGATTATGATGAGTATGGGCTGGATACCTTTCCATATGGGAGCTGCTATGGTACTCGGTGAGAATATCGGTACAACCATCACTGCCAACATCGCCGCTGCGGTGGCTAACCCCAACGCCAAGCGAGCAGCTCTTGCACATACACTCTTTAATGTGTTCGGTGTTATCTGGGCGTTGATACTCTTCAAGCCTTTCACAGCACTTATCGGAACAATCATCGCAGCTATGGGTTATCCTAATCCTGCCGAGTTAGACTACACTGGTACTATTGAGGCAACCTCGCCAGAATCAACCTCAATGCTCTACGGTTTGTCGATGTTCCACACGCTGTTTAACACATTCAATACCTGCATTCTCATTTGGTTTATCCCACAGCTGGCTGCTATCGTGACATCGGTCATCAAAGGCAAGCAAAACAAGGAGGAGGATGCATTCCGCCTGAAGTTTATCTCGGGAGGTCACACCTCTACTGCCGAGCTCTCAATCAGCCAGGCACAGAAGGAGATTGAGCACTTTGCACAAATCTCACGCAACGGCTTGGGTTACATCCGTTCAGCTATTCACGCAACAAAGGGTAGTGAGTTTGAGGAGTACCGCCAGAAGTTGGTTAAGTATGAGGAGATTGCTGACCGCATTGAGTTTGAGATTGCCTCATTCTTGAAGGATTTGCCACAGGAGAGCGTGAGCGAGGAGACTCGTGAGAACATCAATGCTATGTATAAGATTGTGAACGAATTGGAGAGCTTGGGCGACTCAGGCGAGGCTATCAGCCGAATACTCACACGACGCAATATGCATAACACAACATTTAGCGCAGAAAACATCCGCAACATCGACTCGTTAATAAACCTTGTGGATAAGGCTTACGAGATTATGATTGAGAACCTGAAGAACGAGAAGGTTAGTATGCTCGGACTTAAGAAGGCTATTGATTGCGAGATACAGATTAACGACCTGCGTAACCTCTTGCGAGAGGAGGAGATTAGTAGCATCGAGAAGGGTGGCACGAACTATCTGGGTAGCGTATATTATATGGACGTAATCTCGGAGATTGAGCGTATGGGTGACTTTATCATCAATATCTCACAGGCTCTGGAGAAGAAATAGTCTCTGCGTACATAGTATAAAAGATTAGGTTGCTCTCGCTGGGGCAACCTAATTTTGTTTGGATAATTTAGATTTTTGTTTTAAATTTGTGTAAATTATAAATTTAGCTCCACAATGAAACATCTATTTTATTCATGCATATTTTTATATGCACTCATTTCGTGTACGCCACGGGTAATAGAAGACCCATTTATCACAATGGCGACAACGCAGATGATAGACATCGCTCGCATTGAACGAACAGACACGGCTACGATTATTGATTTAGAGTTTTTCGGACATCCCCAATATGCTGTGCAGATAACCCCAAAGATACATCTTGAAACCGATGGAGAGAGTTATAATCTACTTTCTGTCGAAAACCTAAAGATTGGCGATTGGATAAGATTCGACAAGCAGGGCTATGCCAAAGCTCGACTTCATTTTGAGCCTATTCCTAAAAAAGCAAAGAGTATAGATTATATCAACGAGGAGAAAAAGCAATATATTTGGGGCATTGGGCTAACGAAAAAAGAGAGTTTTGCAGAGTATCCCGAGCTTCTACCCGAGGAACTACGCCTAAAGTGTGATGATTGCGAAATTCCCGAGCCTATATTTGAGGTGGGAAAATCCAAAATCACAATACATCTGCTCGGCTACCGAGAGCAGATGGGCAATGAGATAGAGTTGAAGATATACGATTTGATGGAGAGTTCGGCAAGTGGCAGGTCATTTCATGCCAAGATTGACGCAGAGAGCCACACGGCAACTATGGATATATATCTTGAGGGTAGTACATTCACAGCTTTGTGCCTAAATGATTTATGGGCTTATCAATGGCTTGCCCCCAAAGAGGATACAGACATATACATTGACCTTCGGGCTTCGGGCAGTAAAATAATGAGTCAGAGAGGAAAAGCATATAATTATCGCAAATTATATGAGTTTTGGCGTTCACAAATTCCAACAACATACACGACAGGAACATACTCACAGTTAAACTACCTATTCAACTCAATAAAGCAACAACCCATAAGATTAAATCCTCAAACTAACGGATATTATGGAGATTATCGTTTGACATGTGAGCAATACACCGACTATACCCAAAAGGCATATAAAAAATTACTTGACAGCATCGACCATCACCCAACGATGGCACCGTTCGAGAAGCGTATCAGCCGAATATATACAGATTTAGATTTAGTATATGTTGCCGCAGGATATCCATTTATTAAATCAATGAGTGAGAGTCGTCTTACAGGTGCATTCCGACACCCAAAAAGTTATAAAGACTGCTCTGACGAGCAATTGCAAGAGATGGTTAAGCCATTTAATTGGAATGATAGGAGCTATTGTTTGTTTACTCAAGAGGTTGCGAACTTTATGGGTGTAACAAACAACCTTCCTAATAGGTTGCAACTTACGGAAGATAATTTTTATAAAAACATACGTGAGGCTACACACATCAAATTTCGTATAGATCGCGACAATGGACTCTCTGCAGAAGATGCCGCACAGTTAAAGCAAATGCATCCATTCTTTCAAGAGGTGTGCAAAACAAAAGATGATGAAATTAAGAGGCGCTTATCAGCAAAATATAGCACCACCAAAGAGGAAACCCCAAAAACAGATGCAGAGAAGTTATTTGATGCAATCATTGCTCCATACAAAGGGAAAGTTGTAGTGGTTGATTTCTGGAATACATGGTGTAACCCTTGTCTGGCAGCACATAAAGAGATTGAGCCGCTGAAGAGTAGCGAGTTAAAAAGTGATGATATTGTTTGGATATACATTGCAGATGACTCCTCGCCCGAGGCTACGTATAAAGAGAAAATTCAACACATAAAGGGCAAGCATTATCGTTTTAGCAGCGAGCAGGCGAAGATTGTGAAGCGACAATTTGGCATAAAGGCTATTCCATCGTATGTGCTGGTCGAGAAATCGGGAGAGTATAAGCTACGTGATGATGTACGCAATATAAACACACTAAAAAGTGAGCTTAAGAAACGAATAGACCTATAAACATCGGGAATAAACAGACATAAATTGTGACCTGGGTGTTAAACAAGGCTGCTACAGTCACACACCTCCAACATAAAACGATGCTATACGGATTTATATATCGTGCGAGAGTGATGGCGGCACCGCCCCACTCATATCGTAATCCCCCCAACGCTCGGCTATGTAGTCGAGGGTGGCGTTTATCTCATCGACATCGTAGAGGGTAACGAGCTTCAGACGTGTAGATTTGAAATCGGGCAGGCCCTTGAAGTAGTTGGACATATGGCGGCGCATCTCAAGTATTCCTACCCTATCGCCCTTAATCTCCAGCGACTTCTGCAGGTGCTCCTTGGCAATGGCTACACGCTCCACAACAGAGGGTTGCGGCATAACCTCGCCCGTCTGAAGATAGTGCTTCACCTCGCGGAATATCCAGGGACGACCATAAGTGGCACGACCAATCATCACGCCATCCACGCCGTAGTCATCGAACATACGTTTTGCCTTCTCGCCCGAATCAACATCACCATTGCCGATGATAGGAATTTCGATTGAGGGGTGGTTCTTCACCTCACCTATGAGTGTCCAGTCAGCCTCACCGCGATACATCTGCGAGCGGGTACGACCGTGAATAGTAAGAGCCTTGATACCAACATCTTGCAGACGCAGAGCAATCTCCATAATATTCTTCGACTCCTCATCCCATCCAAGGCGGGTCTTAACCGTTACGGGGGTCTCTACTGCCTCCACAATCTGGCGCGTCATCTCCACCATCAGCGGCACATCGCGCATCATACCAGAGCCTGCGCCACGACCTGCAATCTTCTTCACAGGGCAACCGAAGTTGATATCTATAAAGTCGGGTCGTGCGGTCTCGGCAATACGGGCAGCCTCCACCATCGGCTCAATAAGATGACCGTAAATCTGTATGCCCACAGGGCGCTCCGCCTCGTCGATATTGAGCTTCGCGCGCGACTTCCACGCATCACGAATAAGACCATCCGAGGAGATAAACTCAGTGGTCACCACATCAGCACCAAAACGCTTACACATATATCGGAACGATGGGTCGGTAACATCCTCCATCGGAGCCAGAAACAGCGGCTTTTCGCCCAATTCTATATCGCCTATCTTCATAAAAACTTCTCTTTCGCCGACAAAATTACAAAAAAGTGAGAAAAGTTAAGCATCCTCGGCACTTTATTCCCAACGAAAGGGGGCAATAACGGAGTGAAAATGAAAAAAATTACTATCTTTGCACAAATAGAGAATATAAAAACAAAAGATATATGAACACCGAGACATTTATTGCACAAATTGCCGCTGCATCCATCGAGGCTTTGTATGGCGTAGTGGAGGCATCACAGATTCAGATTCAGAAGACACGCAAGGAGTTTGAGGGCGACTACACGCTGGTCACCTTCCCATTGTTGAAGTTAAGCCGTAAGGCTCCCGAGGCAACAGCCAACGAGATTGGCGAGCACATCGTAGCAAACAACCCAACAATCAGTTCTTACAACGTAATCAAGGGCTTCTTGAACCTCTCAATCGCCCCCTCTTATTGGGCAGAGCGTTTTGCCGAGGAGACAGCCAACGAGAACTACGGTCAGGCAGAGTCAAGCGGTCGCACGATAATGATTGAGTACTCGTCACCTAACACCAACAAGCCACTCCACCTGGGTCACATCCGCAACAACCTCCTGGGTTACTCTGTGGCACAGATTCTGAAGGCTAATGGTCACAACGTGATTAAGGTAAACCTGGTGAACGACCGAGGTATTCACATCTGCAAGTCGATGCTGGCTTGGCAGCTCTACGGTGGTGGCGAGACACCTGCATCATCAGGTATGAAGGGCGACCACCTGGTGGGTAAATACTACGTTGAGTTCGACAAGCACTACAAGGCAGAGGTCAAGGAGCTTGTTGAGGGCGGCATGAGCGAAGAGGAGGCAAAGAAGAAGGCTCCTATTATGCTCGCAGCGCAGGAGATGTTGCGTAAGTGGGAGGCTAAAGATGAGGAGGTATATAAGCTCTGGCAGACCATGAACGGCTGGGTATATGAGGGCTTCGATGTGACATACAAGGCTCTGGGCGTAGATTTCGACAAGGTATATTACGAGTCACAGACCTACCTTCTGGGTAAGAGCCTGGTGCAGGATGGCTTGGACAAGGGCGTATTCTTCCGCAAGGAGGACAACTCGGTATGGATTGATCTGGAGGCTGACGGCTTGGATCAGAAGCTCCTGCTTCGTGGCGACGGCACATCGGTATATATGACACAGGACTTGGGTACTGCCCTGAGCCGCTTCGAGGAGAACAAGCTCGACGATATGATCTACGTGGTGGGTAACGAGCAGAACTACCACTTCCAGGTGTTGAAGCTCGTGCTGAAGAAGCTCGGCTACGAGTGGAGCGACAACATCTACCACCTCTCTTACGGTATGGTTGAGTTGCCAGAGGGTAAGATGAAGTCACGCGAGGGTACAGTTGTGGATGCTGACGATTTGATTGCAGATATGGTTGATACCGCACGTGAGATGTCAGAGGAGCTGGGTAAGCTCGACGGCTGCACCAAGGAGGAGGCTGACGCAGTCTGCTCAATGGTAGGCTTGGGTGCTTTGAAGTACTTTATCCTGAAGGTTGATCCAAAGAAGACTATGCTCTTCGACCCACGCGAGTCTATCGATTTCAACGGTAACACAGGTCCATTCATCCAATATACTCACGCCCGCATCTGCTCTGTATTGCGTAAGGCAGAGGAGGCTGGTATCGACTTCAAGGCGGCAGTAGAGTGTGAGTTGTTGCCCGAGGAGATTGAGCTTATCAAGTCGCTGGGCGAGTTCCCAACAGTGGTTGCTTCGGCAGGTGAGAACTTCGCGCCATCGCTTATCGCAGCATACGCCTACGACCTTGCAAAGACATTCAACGGCTACTACCACGACCACTCAATCCTCAAGGAGGAGGACGAGAAGAAGCGTCAGATGCGTGTAAAACTGGCTGCCGAGGTTGCTCGCGTAATCAGCCGCGCTATGAAGCTCTTGGGTATCGACGTACCACAGCGAATGTAACAGACAACCCAACGATAACCAAAACTTAAAACTAAAATAATATGAAAAAGTACCTTTATGCCATATTGGCTATGGCGCTGCTTGCTTCGACAATGCTGTGCGCCTGCTCATCTTCTGACGAGGAGGAGGTTGTAGAAGAGGAAGAGGAGGAGGTTGTAGTAAAGTATTACCGCAACCCCGTCATCAACAACGATGCTCCCGACCCTACATTCATCAAGGGCAACGATGGCAAGTTCTACGCATTCACAACAATGCAGGACGGCAATGTACCTGTCTATCGCTCTGAGGATTTGGTTAATTGGACATATTACAGTGGTGCATACACCAATGCCAACGTTCCAAAGTTCGTTCCAGGAGCTGCTATCTGGGCACCTGACATCAACTACATTGATGGCAAATATGTCCTCTACTTCTCAATGTCCACCTGGGGCGGCGAGTGGGCTGCAGGTATCGGTCGCTCGACATCGACACGCCCAGAGGGTTACTACTCAAACTCAAAGCTGCTGTTCAACTCCGAGGAGATTGGCGTGCAGAACTCTATCGACCCTGTTGTCTATCAGGAGGGCGGTCGAAAGTATCTGATTTGGGGCAGTTTTCGTGGTATCTACATCACCGAGCTTACAGAGGATGGCTTGGAGCTTGTTGACAAGAAGCAGATAGAGCGCATCGCGGGCACAGCCTACGAGGGCACCTACATCCACAAGCGTGGAGGTTACTACTATATGTTCGCATCGTGCGGCTCGTGCTGTAACGGTTTGAGCAGTACATATCACGTTGTAGTGGCTCGAAGCAAGTCGCTGCACGGTCCTTACCTGACAAAGTCGGGCGGCAGAATGTTGGATAACCGCCACGAGACTATTCTGGTTGGTAACAACGACGTGAAGGGTCCTGGTCACACATCGCAGATTATCACAGACGACAATGGCGACGACTGGATACTCTATCACGGTTATGATGTGAAAGAGCCAAATGCTGGTCGCAAGACCTACATCGACAAGGTGAACTGGGGCGAGGATGGTTGGCCTATAATCAACGACGGTACACCTTCGACAAAGAGAATGGTTGCCCCATATTTCAAGCCAAAGGCGAAATAACCCTTAAAATAAAAATAGAATGAAGAAGTATCTGTTTTCGTTGGCAGTGGTAGCACTCCTGGCTTCGTGTTCGGGTGTGAAGAGTGATGATAAGGCCGCGACATATACCAACCCCGTAATCGACAACAACGCACCCGACCCAACGGTTATTCGCGCAAAGGATGGTACCTTCTACGCCTACTCCACTATGCGTCAGGGTAATGTACCTGTCTATAAATCAACCGATATGGTAAATTGGGAGTACCTGGGTGGTGCTTTCCGCCGTGGCGAGGTGCCAAAGTTCGTGCCTCGTGCAGCGATATGGGCGCCCGATATCAACTACATTGACGGCAAATATGTCCTCTACTTCTCAATGTCCACCTGGGGTGGCGAGTGGGAGGCAGGTATTGGTCGCGCGGTGGCTGATAGCCCCGAAGGTCCTTTCACCAATGCGAAGCTTCTGTTTAACTCAAAGCAGATTGGCGTACAGAACTCTATCGACCCTGTCATCTATCAGGAGGATGGTCGTAAATATCTTATTTGGGGCAGTTTCCGAGGTATCTTCCTCACAGAGCTTACGGAGGATGGTCTGGAACTTATCGACCAGAGAAACCTACTCAAGATTGCTGGCACGGCATACGAGGGCACATATATCCACAAGCGCAAGGGTTACTACTACCTCTTTGCTTCGGTGGGTACTTGCTGCGAGGGCGTTAAGAGTACCTATCAGACCGTTGTAGGACGTAGCAAGTCGTTGTTTGGTCCTTATGTTGATAAGCAGGGTCGCAAGATGCTCGACAACCATCACGAAGTATTGCTCTCTGGCGATGACAAGGTGAAGGGCTCGGGTCACGACTCACAGATTTTGACCGACGACAAGGGTCAGGATTGGATTTTCTATCACGGCTTCGATGTGAATGAGGAGCGTGCGGGTCGCAAGATGTATCTCGACGAGGTGAACTGGGGCAAGGATGGCTGGCCAACAATCGGCAACGGCTACCCAGCAAAGCAGGGCAAAGCGCCCAGCATCAAGTGCAAGAGATAGCGCAATAATGAGCTAAAGTATTACACGAATACACCCTGCTTAACTCACTGTTAGGCAGGGTGTTGTTTTTAATTTAATTTTACTGACCCGCAAAATTTACTACCACGTCGTTAAAGATGAAAGAGAAAAGATGAAAGAGCAAAGAGGAATGAGTTTTTCTTTGCTCTTTTTTTTACTCCCCGTCATTGCGAGGAGAGCAAGCGACGTGGCAATCTTTTTTCTCTTTCCTCTTTTATCTTTCCTCTTTCCTCTTTCCTCTTTCCTCTCCCCTCCTATTCCGCATCGGCGATTTCGATAGGCTCGGTGGGGATTGTGGCTGCCTTTGAGAGTGCCGAGCTGTTGTACTTATCAATCTTCTCGATAAGGTTTTTGAAGTAGCTCTTCGACACGGGGATTGGCTTGATGGTATCACTCGACAGAACAATATAACGAGCCTTACCGCCCTTGCGGATATGGTTGATTTTCATTACATTGACCATATATGAACGATGACAACGCACCATACTTGTATCCGCCAATGCCTCCTCGACAGCCTTCGTGCGGCAACGCAACATATAGGACATCAGCTTGCCTTGATTTTCGTAGTGAATCTTCACATAGTTATCCTGCGACTCCATATAATAGAGTGAGTCAGAGTTGATTGTGAGCTTCAACGCACCGTTGTAGTCGTAGAGATTCACAAGCGACGGATATGCCACCTGGGGCTCGTTCTGTAACGCCAGCTCATACTGCAACATCTCCAGCTCCTCGGTCTTGGCACGATAGGCAGCATAGAGCGTAAGGATGGTATAAGGGATTGCCACAATCAGCAGGATACATCCCATCGCCTTGCCCAGGATAGTCCATACGCTATAACCCGCATCGGGCAGGAACGAGAGTGTGAAGTGGGTATAGAACAGCGACACGATGATAACCTCGGCTACAATCCACGCTATATATTTAGTATAGGTAAAGGTGATTTTGTTCTGCATAAAGTTCATCACCATCTTACTAATGAACATAATTGCCACAGCCACGATGTAGAAGGCTACCGTCATACCAAAGTCCAGCTCGTTGGAAAGGTCGAACCACGCCGTATTCGAAAATGGCGCATAGATAGCCATAAACAAAAACGAGAAGGTCATAATGAACACTACCGAACCAAAGAGGTAGCGTTTATCAAGCAGAAACTTGGGAATTTCCTGGTTTTTGTATATATTTGTCATTGAATTACCAATTATAGTTCGGTGCAAATATCGTGATTTTAGTTGAAAAAACATAAATTTTACCACAGATATTGTGGTTTTCGTCACAAAAAGTTGTTTTCGACCCCACATAACACCCTTTTAGTGGGGGTTTTACTACTTTTGCATCGCTTTTAATCGCGAGGGCGTATAGGCATAAGAAAATGCCTCTCGCCAGAGGGGCTAAAGCGAAGAAAACAGCAGGCAGAAAACTACCAACGAAGAGTAAAATTTTGTTTTATTATATTTATATTTGAATATGAAAATTATTGGAACTGGAAGAGCTCATCCATCACAGGTTGTGACCAACGCTATGCTTGAGCAATTCCTTGACACAAGTGATGAGTGGATTAAGACTCGCACAGGTATGAGCGAGCGTCGTGTGATTTCATCAGAGAAGCTGGAGGATCTTGCATCGGAGGCTGCCGCAAAGGCTATCGAGGATGCTGGACTGACTGCTGCCGACATCGACTACATCATCTGCTCAAACGTGGTGAACGAATATATCACGCCTGGTTTAAGCTGCATCATCCAGGGCGCAATCGGCGCAAAGTGCGCGTGCGTGGATGTAAACGCTGCCTGCTCAGGCTTTATCTATGCGTTGGATATGGCTGACGACCGCATCAAGAGCGGCAAGGCGAAGAATATCCTGGTGGTAGCTGCCGAGGAGCCTACACGAATGGTCGATTGGAAAGACCGTAGCCTCTGCGTATTGTTTGGTGATGGCGCAGGTGCTGTGGTAGTGACCGAGGGCGAGGGTTTGATTTGCTCACGCCTCACAACAGTAAGCAAGACAGACTGTCTGCACTATGTGCGTCGTCTGGAGCCTACGCCATACATCACCAAGGAGGAGCACTCGGCGCCTATGTATATGAACGGCAAAGAGGTATTCAAGACTGCTGTGCTGTCGTCATCGCGCGACATCAAGACCTTGCTTTCGGAGGCGGGCTTGCAGCCATCGGACATCAAGTATTATGTTCTGCATCAGGCTAATATGCGTATCATCGAGGCTATCGCCAACTGGCTTAAGCTCGATATGTCGCACTTCCCAACCAACGTGGAGCGTTGCGGTAACACCTCATCGGCAAGTACGGCACTGCTGCTTGACGAGCTCTCTCGCGAGGGTAAGCTCCAGAAGGGCGATAAGATTTTGTTGAGTGCCTTCGGTGCTGGCTTCACCACAGGTGCTTGTATTATTGAGTGGACAAAGTAATCAAAAAACAGAAATAAAATGGAAAGAAGAGTTGTAATTACTGGTATGGGTGTTATCTCGCCAGTAGGAAACAATATCGCAGACTTTTGGAACAGCCTCGTAGAGGGTAAGTGCGGTATTGACATTATCAAGGGCTTTGAGGACCAGGAGTTGCCTATCAGCGTGGCTGGTCAGGTCAAGGACTTCAACCCCGAGGAGCACGGTTTGGACCGTAACGATGTGCGTCGTAACGACCAATTCTGCCACTACGCTATGGCAGCTGCCAATCAGGCTATGGCTGACAGCGGCTTGGTTAGCGGCGAGAACATCGACCCTGAGCGTCTGGGCGTATATATCGGCTCGGGTATTGGTGGTATGCAGACATTCTTCTCGGAGAGTAAGAAGCTCATAGAGGAGGGTATCCGCCGTATCTCACCTCTGTTCGTACCAATGATGATTAGCAATATCGCCGCAGGCAACGTGGCTATCAAGTACAACGCGCAGGGTGTATGTCTGCCTGTTGTGACTGCTTGTGCTACGGGTACTCACGCCGCAGGTGAGGCTTACCGCGCTATCAAGCACGGCTACGCTGATGCTATCATCACAGGTGGTGCCGAGGCATCGGTGCAGCCACTCGCTATCGGAGGCTTCGCCAACAGCAAGGCTCTCACTCGCTCGACCGACCCACTCAACGCCTCTATCCCATTCAACATCAACCGTAATGGTTTCGTTATGGGCGAGGGTGCTGGTGTATTGGTATTGGAGTCGCTGGAGAACGCGCAGAAGCGTGGCGCGAAGATTTACGCCGAGGTTGTGGGCTATGGCAACAGCTGCGACGCTCACCACGTCACCGCCCCATCACCTGACGGCATCCCAGCCTCACGCGCTATCAAGCAGTCGCTCACAGAGGCAGGCTTCGATGCAGAGAAGGATTTGCTCTACATCAACGCACACGGTACATCTACCCCACTGAACGATAAGTCGGAGACACGCGCCATCAAGCTTGCTATGGGCGAGGAGGCTGCACGCAAGGCTATGATTAGCTCAACAAAGTCGATGACTGGTCATATGCTGGGTGCTACGGGAGCTGTGGAGCTTATCGCTTCGGCTCTCACGCTGAAGAATGGTATCGTGACACCTACAATCGGACTGAACGACCCCGACCCAGAGTGCGACCTGGACTACACTCCAAACTTTGCACGCAAGGCAGACGTAACCGTTGCAATCTCAAACTCATTGGGCTTCGGCGGTCACAACAGCTGCGTGGCATTGCGTAAGTGGAGTGAATAAGATAAAAGAGGAAAGAGGAAAGAGGAAAGAGGAAAGAGGAAAGAGATTGCCACGTCGGGCTAAAGCCCTCCTCGCAATGACGTAAAGAGCAAAGAAAAACAAATAAATATAAAGGAATATGAAACTTTTGGAAGGAAAAGTAGCCCTTGTAACAGGTGCTGCACGCGGTATTGGTAAGGCTATCGCAATGCGTTTTGCAGAGCAGGGCGCTGACGTAGCATTCACCGACCTTGTAATCAACGAGGCTGCCGAGCAGACCTTGAAGGAGCTTCAGGCTTATGGCGTGAAGGCAAAGGCTTACGCTTCAAATGCCGCTTCGTTTGACGAGTCACACGAGGTTGTGAAGCAGATTATGGAGGACTTCGGTCGCATCGACGTGTTGGTAAACAACGCTGGTATCACCAAAGATGGCTTGATGATGCGTATGTCGGAGGCGCAGTGGGATGCTGTTATCGGCGTAAACCTCAAGTCGGCGTTCAACTTCATCCACGCCGTGACACCTATTATGGCGAAGCAGCGCGGTGGCTCAATCATCAATATGGCGTCTGTTGTGGGTGTATCGGGCAATGCGGGTCAGTGTAACTACTCGGCTTCAAAGGCAGGTATGATTGGCTTGGCGAAGTCTATCGCAAAGGAGATGGGTCCTCGTGGCATTCGTGCCAACGCCATCGCCCCAGGCTTCATCATCACTGAGATGACAAACCAGCTGCCACAGGAGGTGCGTGATGCATGGAACCAGCAGATACCTCTGCGTCGTGGCGGCACACCCGAGGATGTTGCAGGCGTAGCATTGTTCCTCGCCAGCGACCTTTCATCGTATGTCAGCGGTCAGGTAATCCACTGCTGCGGTGCGATGAACTGCTAAACAAGAGCAAAGAGAAAAGAGCAAAGGGCAAAGAGTTTTTCTTTGCTCTTTTTTTTACTCTACGTCATTGCGAGCGAACATAGTGAGCGTGGCAATCTATTACGTCATCCCCCGACTTGCGTAGCAAGGCGATGGGGATCTTCCATTTATTTTATCGCTATTGCGTTTGATTTTTACTGGAGGATTACCTTCGCCACTCGCCCTGCTCGTGTCGGGTAATGACGTGATTATATATCTTTGCTCTTTTTTTTTACTCTACGTCATTGCGAGCGAACATAGTGAGCGTGGCAATCTCTTTCCTCTTTCATCTTTTATCTTTTATCTTTCCTCTTTAGCGACGTGACAATAATTTTTGCGGGTCAGCAACAAATTTGAATTGCTAATTTTGAATTTTGAATTATCTTTACTATATTTACAAATTGAAAGAGAATATATAAATCAAAAAACAATATAAGACTATGAGCCAAAGAGATGTAATCATTGCGTGCGACTTCGCATCAGCCGAGGCGACGCTCGAATTCCTTGACAAATTTACCGACTGCAAGCCCTTCGTGAAGATTGGTATGGAGCTTTACTATGCGGCAGGCCCTGCCATCGTGAAGGCTATCAAAGAGCGTGGTCACAAGATTTTCCTTGACCTCAAGCTGCACGACATTCCAAACACAGTGAAGAAGGCTATGGCGGTGCTGTCGAAGATGGATGTGGATATGTGTAACCTCCACGCAGCAGGCACTATCGAGATGATGAAGGCTGCCCTTGAGGGCTTGACACGCGAGGATGGCACTCGCCCAATTCTTCTTGCCGTGACACAGCTCACCTCGACAAGCGAGGAGCGTATGCAGAAGGATTTGCTTATTGGTGCTTCTATCAACGACACCATCGTTCACTACGCGAAGAATGCCCAGGTGGCAGGCCTGGATGGCGTAGTATGCTCTCCGCTGGAGGCTGGTATGGTTAAGGAGGCTTGCGGCGCAGGCTTTGTGACCGTTACTCCAGGTGTTCGCTTCGCCGATGGCGAGATTGGCGACCAGGTGCGTGTCACTACCCCAGCTCGCGCGAAGGAGATTGGCACCGACTTTATCGTTGTAGGTCGTCCTATCACACAGGCAGCAGACCCTGTGGCGGCTTACAAGCGTTGTATGGCAGAGTTTGCAGAGTAGAATTCAAAATTGAGAATTATAAATACGTCATTGCGAGGAGGAGTTTACTCCGACGTGGCAATCTAATTTGGAAGATTGAGTTTTCCACAATCGCTTCGCTCTTTCCCAAATGACGTATTAAACACTAAAGAATAAACAAATAAAAGCATAAATACTATGAAAAAGACAATTGCTAAAGATTTGCTCTCAATCGGCGCAGTATTCTTGCGTCCCGAGCAGCCATTCACCTGGGCAAGTGGTATCAAGAGCCCAATATATTGCGACAACCGCCTAACACTCACAGCTCCTAGTGTGCGTGACAACGTAGAGAAGGGTCTGTCGGAGCTTGTGAAGGCACACTTCCCCGAGTGCGAGGTGTTGATGGGTACCAGCACAGCGGGTATCGCTCACGCAGCTATCGTGGCTACAATTCTGGATAAGCCAATGGGTTATGTGCGTAGCGGCGCGAAGGATCACGGTCGCACAAACCAGATTGAGGGTAAGCTGGAGAAGGGTCAGAAGGTAGTTGTTGTCGAGGACCTTATCTCAACAGGCGGCTCTTGCATCGAGGTGGTGAATGTATTGCGCGAGGCAGGTGCTGACGTGCTGGGCGTGGTGAGCATCTTCACCTACGGTATGAAGAAGGGCCTTCAGCGTATGGAGGAGGCTAACGTAATCAACCACTCGCTCTGCGACCTTGACGCATTGGTTGAAGTAGCAGCCGAGGAGGGTTACATCAAGCAAGAGGATTGCGCTCGCATCATCGCCTTTAGAAACAACCCATCAGACGAGAGTTGGATTAACAAGTAATTCAAAATTCAAAATTGTAAAATTATAAAATACGTCATTGCGAGGAGGGCAACGCCCGACGTGGCAATCTCTATTCAACGCCACTGCCGACTTGCTTTAACAAACGATGGCATTATAAGATAAAAACTGAATACTTGGATTTTGATATACAACTAATAGATTATGAGACACCTAATAGACACAACCGATATTTCGGTTCAGGAGGTAGATAAGATTTTGGAAACTGCGCTCGATATCATCGAGAACCGTCAGAAGTACAGCGAGGCGTGCAAGGGCAAGAAACTCGCAACGCTCTTCTATGAGCCAAGTACCCGTACCCGCTTGAGCTTCACATCGGCAATGATGGAGCTGGGCGGTAACGTGCTGGGCTTCTCTGACGCTGCATCATCATCGGTATCGAAGGGCGAGACCGTAGCCGACACTGTGCGCGTTATCGGTTGCTTTGCCGACATTATCGCTATGCGCCACTCGAAGGAGGGTGCCCCACTTGTGGCATCGCACTACTCGGAGGTGCCTATCATCAATGCTGGCGACGGTAGCCACGCCCACCCTACACAGACACTCACCGACCTCTTGACCATCCGCCGCGAGAAGGGTCGTCTGAACAATCTGACGATTGGTTTCTGCGGTGACTTGAAGTTTGGTCGCACGGTACACTCTCTCATCAAGGCTTTGTCACGCTATGAGGGTATCAACGTGGTGCTGATTGCGCCCGAGGAGTTGCGCCTGCCATCATACATCCGTCGTGAGGTGTGTGACAAGAACAACGTGCCTACACGCGAGGTATCGACTATGGAGGAGGTTATGCCAGAGTTGGATATTCTCTATATGACCCGCGTACAGAAGGAGCGTTTTCTGGACGAGGAGGAGTTTGAGCGTCTGAAGGATAGCTTCATCCTCAACCCCGAGCGCCTGAAGACAGCGAAGAAGGATATGATTATCCTGCACCCACTGCCACGCGTGAACGAGATTACACGCTCGGTCGATAATGATCCTCGCGCCGCATACTTCCGTCAGGTGGAGAATGGTAAGTTTGTACGTATGGCACTCATCTACAACCTGCTGGAGTGGTCAAAGGAGCGTCCTGCATCAAAGCTCACACCACGCTTGGGAGATGAGTTGGTACGCAATGATTGGCGTTGCAGCAACCGACAGTGCATCTCAAATATGGAGGATGTGGATAAGCTCTTCCACTCAACAGCCGACGGTTACCGCTGTGCATACTGCGAGGCAAAAGTAAAATAGTAATATAACACGTCATTAAGAGCGAGCTAAAGTGAGCGTGGTAAACTCCAAAGAGATTGCCACGTCGCTTTCAGCTCCTCGCAATGACGAAAGATTAAAGCAATAGAAAAATATGGTAAAGATTGGAACACCAATGACACCCGTAGGCAAGAAGGCTATTCTGTGCGGCTCGGGCGAGTTGGGTAAGGAGGTTGCTCTTGAGTTGCAGCGTTTTGGTGTGGAGGTGATTGCACTCGACAAGTACCCTAACGCGCCTGCTATGCAGGTGGCACATCGCTCGTATGTGCTTTCGATGCTTGACGGTGAGCGACTCCGTGAGATTATCGAGCAGGAGAAACCTGATTATATCATCCCCGAGGTGGAGGCTATCGCTACGCCTACATTGGTGGAGCTTGAGAAGGAGGGCTACAATGTAATCCCAACAGCCAACGCTACGCTGCTTACTATGAACCGCAAAGGCATACGTCAGCTGGCAGCCGAGACACTTGGCATACCTACCTCACCCTACTGCTTTGCAGCAACACGCGAGGAGTTTGACGCAGCCGTTAAGAAGGTCGGTACGCCTTGTGTGGTGAAGCCTATTATGAGTTCATCGGGTCACGGTCAGAGCGTTATGCGCTCACCAGAGGATGCCGACAACTCTTGGAAGATTGCCCAGGAGGGTGGTCGCGCAGGTGGTGGCGAGGTTATCGTCGAGGGTTTTGTGAAGTTCGACTACGAGATTACTCTGCTCACAGTTCGTCACGCAGGCGGCACATTGTTCCTCAACCCTATCGGGCACCATCAGGTGGATGGCGACTACCGCGAGTCTTGGCAGCCACAGCCTATGAGCGAGGTGGCTCTGAAGCAGGCGCAGGAGTATGCAAAGAAGGTGACTGACGCCCTGGGCGGTTATGGTATCTTCGGCGTTGAGTTGTTCGTTTGCGGCGACAAGGTACTCTTCAGCGAGGTGTCACCACGTCCACACGACACAGGTATGGTAACAATGATTTCGCAGGATTTGTCGGAGTTTGCTCTGCACGCACGCGCGGTGCTGGGTCTGCCTATCCCAAAGATTAACTTCTTCGGTCCGAGTGCTTCGAAGGCTGTTGTCGTCGAGGGCGACAGCGACAAGGTGGTATTTGGCAACTTGGAGGAGGTATTGGCAGAGCCCGACGTTCAGGTGCGTATCTTCGGCAAGCCAGAGGTTAAGGGTCATCGCCGTATGGGCGTTATCCTTGCTCGCGGCGAGAACGTAGAGGAGGCATTGGCAAAGGCGGAGAAGGCTTACTCGAAGCTTGAGGTCGAGGCATTGCCACGATAAGGTCACGACAATAGATAACCTTAATAATTTGTAACCAGCGCCATTTATGGTACGCTAAAACTTTCAATAGTATGAAGAAACTACTTTTCACACTCATTGCTTGTGCCTCATTCATTCTGTCGGCATCGGCTCAGAGCGTGTTGGTAATGCCAGGTGATTATCCCGACCCTTCTATCATCAAGGATGGCGATGATTACTACCTTACACACACGCCAAACTACTACAAACCAGGATTTCTGATTTGGCACTCAAAGGATTTGGTCTCTTGGGAGCCTATCGGCTACGCCTTGACCGATTGGAAAGAGTCGGCTTGGGCACCCGATTTTCAGAAGGTGGGTGATACATATTATATCTACTATCCCGATGCTGGTAGCAACTGGGTTATCTGGAGTAAGGATGTTGCAGGTCCTTGGAGCAAGCCTATCGACTTGAAGATTGGCGGTATTGACCCAGGTCTGATTGTAACACCCGAGGGCAAGCGCTATCTCTTCACAAATGTAGGTCACGTCACTCCCCTGACCGATGACGGATTGGCTCGCGCAGGTGAGACCAAGCACGTCTATGGTGGTTGGGACTACCCAGACGAGTGGGAGACAGAGTGTGGTTGTCTGGAGTCACCAAAACTCACATACCACAATGGCTACTACTATATGACATCAGCTATGGGTGGCACCGCAGGTCCTGCTACAAGCCATATGGCAGTGTGCGCACGCGCCAAGGATATCTATGGACCTTGGGAGAATTCGCCATACAACCCTATCGTTCATACATACTCTGCAGCAGAGGAGTGGTGGTCACGAGGTCACGGAACATTGATTGAAGGTCCTGGAGGTCAGTGGTGGATTATGTACCACGCCTACAAGAAGGATGCTCACGCCATTGGTCGTCACACAGTGATGGAGCCAATCGAGTGGACAAAGGGTGGCTGGTATCGCACCATCAAGGATTTGGACGTATCGAATATGAAGCCTATGGTACTCGACATCTCTGACAACTTCGGGTCAGCCACTATCGGCTGGCAGTGGCAGGGCTGGAAAGAGCCTATCACCAACTACGTCACTACAAACAAGGGTGCTGCAATAGTACCAGCAAAGGGTACTTCACCCAAGGATGGACGTATGATGATTGCGGCGGCTCCAGACTATAAATATACAGTAGAGACCTCACTCACACTCGGCAAGGACAATGAGGCTGGTCTTATGCTCTTCTATCGTCAGAACGCATTTGTGGGCGTAACCGTCAGCAAGGATGTAATCACTATCCACAAGAGCGCATCAAGCAAGGATGAGATTCTCAACAAGTTTGGCGAGTCATTGCATCTGCGTCTTGAGAACAAGGGTAAGACACTCACTATGAGCGCAAGCAAGGATGGCAAGGAGTGGGTGGTAATCTACGAGAACCTTGACATCGCAAATATGCACCACAACAAGCTCGGCGACTTTATCTCACTTCGTCCAGCACTCTGCTCTATCGGTGAGGGCGAGGCAAAGTTCCACGAGTTCATCTACAAGCCTATCAAGGAGTAAAGGAGAAATCCTCAATACATATAGTAAAAAAATTCCGCCTGACCTTCGTCGGGCGGAATTTTCGTTTATATACTATCCAAAGATTAGTACTCCAACTTTGCCAAGCGCTGGTAAGAGTTATAACGCCACTTTGCATTCTCCTCGGCTGCAGCGAAGAGCTCCTCTGCCTCGGCTGGGAATGCCTTCTGGAGTGAAGTGTAACGCACCTCCTTCATCAGGAAGTCGCGGAACTTCGACCAATCTGGCTCCTTTGAATCCATCACAAATGGGTTCTTCCCCTGCTCCTCAAGCATTGGGTTGTAGTGCCACAAGTGCCAGTAACCACACTCAACAGCCTGCTTACCTACGGTCTGTGTACGTGTCATACCGCCCTTGATACCGTGATTGATACAAGGTGCGTAGGCGATAACGAGTGATGGACCAGGATAAGCCTCTGCCTCCTTCAATACGCTGAGAAGCTGTGTCTGTGATGCACCGATAGATACCTGCGCTACATATACATAACCATAGGTCATTGCGATAGCACCCAAATCCTTCTTGCGGATACGCTTACCGCTTGAAGCGAACTTCGCGACAGCACCCACAGGAGTAGCCTTCGATGACTGACCACCTGTGTTAGAGTAAACCTCGGTATCAACAACCAGGATATTCACATCAGCACCCGATGCCAATACGTGGTCCACACCACCGAAGCCGATATCGTAGCCCCAGCCGTCACCACCGATGATCCACTGTGACTTCTTCACAAGCCAATCCTTCATCTCAAGAATCTTCTTGCAAGTATCGCAACCGCAAGCCTCCATCATTGGGATAAGACGCTCTGAAACCTCGGCAGACTTTGCAGATGATGAGCGATTGTCGATCCACTCCTGCATTGTAGCCTTAAGCTCTGGAGAGCACTGCTCACACTCGGCGATAGCCTTCTCCATATAAGCCTGTACACGGTCACGCAACTTCTCAACACCTGTGTGCATACCCAAACCGAACTCGGCATTATCCTCAAAGAGTGAGTTAGCCCAAGCTGGACCCTGACCCTTTTCGTTTGTGCAGTAAGGTGTAGATGGAGCCGAGCCAGAGTAGATTGAAGTACAACCTGTGGCGTTGGCAACCATCATCTTATCGCCGAAGAGCTGTGTGATAGTCTTGATATATGGTGTCTCACCGCAACCAGCACAAGCACCCGAGAACTCGAAGAGTGGCTGTGCGAACTGTGAGTTCTTCACTGACTTTGTCTTATCAACAACCTGCTTGTAACCTACATTCTTCACGACAGCGTTCCAATTCTCTGCCTGTGGCATCTGTGACTCAAGTGGCTTCATAACCAAAGCCTTGTTCTTCGCAGGACATACATCCACGCAGTTGCCGCAACCTGTACAATCGAGTGGAGATACCTGGATGCGGAACTTGTAAGTCTTGGTCTCACCCAAGCCCTGCTTCCACTCAAGACCACTTGCAGCAGCCTCCTCCTCTGTTGCGAGGAATGGACGGATGGCAGCGTGAGGGCAGACATAAGAACACTGGTTACACTGGATACAGTTATCAACCAACCACTCTGGTACGTTCACAGCGATACCGCGCTTCTCGTAAGCGGCTGTACCGTTGTCCCAAGTACCATCCTCACGACCGTTGAATGCAGATACTGGGAGGTCATCGCCCTTCAATGCGTTAATCTTATCAACGATGTTGCGAACGAATGCTGGACGTGTCTCATCCACAACCTCTGCCGCAGCCTTAACCTCGATAGAAGCCCACTCTGCCGGCACCTCAATCTTCTCAACAGCCGAGCCACCTGCATCCACAGCAGCGTAGTTCATATTAACGATATCCTCACCCTTCTTGCCGTAAGACTTCAGGATAGCCTTCTTCATCTCCTCAACAGCCTTCTCGAATGGGATAACCTCGGCAATCTTAAAGAATGCAGACTGCATAATGGTGTTGGTACGGTTGCCCAGACCAAGCTCGGCAGCAATCTTTGTTGCGTTGATGATATAGAAGTTGATATTGTTCTTCGCCAAGTATGCCTTCATATGGTCAGGCAATGTAGCGCAAGTAGTAGCTGCATCGTGAACAGAGTTCAAAAGGAATGAACCACCATTCTTCAAGCCCTTCAATACATCATACTTATCAACATATGATGGAACGTGGCAAGCCACGAAGTCAGGAGTAGTCACCAGGTATGGAGAGCGAATTGGGTTGTCACCAAAACGCAAGTGTGAAGAGGTGTAACCACCCGACTTCTTTGAGTCGTAAGAGAAGTATGCCTGGCAATACTTGTCGGTTGTACCACCGATAATCTTGATTGAGTTCTTGTTTGCACCCACAGTACCATCAGCACCCAAACCGAAGAACAAAGCCTCGAAAGTACCTGCCTGTGCCAACGATACCTCCTCGCCTACTGGCAATGAAAGGCAGGTAACGTCGTCGTTGATACCCACTGTGAAGTGATTCTTTGGCTCTGCTGCAAAGAGGTTCTCAACAACTGCCAAAATCTGTGCTGGAGTTGTATCCTTTGATGAAAGACCGTAGCGACCGCCGATAACCATAGGCTGGTTCTCCTTACCGTAGAACATATCCTTCACGTCGAGGTACAATGGCTCGCCGTTAGCACCTGGCTCCTTTGTACGGTCAAGAACGCATACACGCTTTACCGATGCTGGCATTACATCGAAGAAATACTTCTCTGAGAATGGACGGTAGAGGTGAACAGTGATAAGACCAACCTTCTTGCCCTGTGTTGCGAGGTAGTCGATGCACTCCTTGATAGTCTCGTTGATTGAGCCCATAGCTACGATAACGTGCTCTGCATCCTCTGCACCATAGTATGTGAATGGCTTGTAGGTACGACCAGTAATCTCTGAAATCTTTGCCATAGCCTTGGCAACCATATCAGGCACTGCGTTGTAGAACTTGTTAGAAGCCTCACGAGTCTGGAAGTAGATATCTGGGTTCTGCGCTGTACCACGAGTTACTGGGTGGTTAGGGTTCAAAGCTGCTGCACGGAACGCCTTCAATGCGTCACGGTCGAGCATAGCTGTGAGCGATGCGTCGTCGATAACCTCAATCTTCTGAATCTCGTGTGATGTACGGAAACCATCGAAGAAGTGAAGGAAAGGAATACGAGCCTTCAACGCTACAACGTGAGCAACGCCAGCCAAGTCCATAACCTCCTGCACTGAAGATGTAGCAAGCATAGCAAAGCCTGTCTGGCGCGTAGCCATCACATCCTGGTGGTCACCAAAGATTGAGAGTGACTGCGCAGCCAAAGCACGAGCCGAAACGTGGAATACACCTGGCAACAACTCGCCTGCAATCTTATACATATTAGGAATCATCAGAAGCAATCCCTGCGATGCTGTGAAAGTAGATGTCAAAGCACCGCTCTGCAATGAGCCGTGAACAGCACCCGCTGCACCAGCCTCTGACTGCATCTCAACAACCTTGACAGTCTCGCCGAACATATTCTTCATGCCCTGCGCTGCCCACTCATCAACATACTCTGCCATAGTTGATGATGGAGTGATGGGATAGATAGCAGCCACCTCCGAAAATTTGTAGGCGATATGCGCTGCTGCGTAGTTACCATCACATGTGATAAATTTCTTTTCTGCCATAATAAGACGATTTTTGTTCTTTTATGATTTTTTATGTAATAATTTCGCGACACAATGAGTTACACGAACTCAAATCACGGCAAAGTTATAAAATCTCAACCAAAAATCATAGATTTTTTTGTGTTAATATTTTAACACGTATTAGTCATTATCGCGACACCAAACCATCATCATCCCCCTGCCGACACTTTTCGGCATAATATCGTGCTGCGGTATTCGATATTTGGTAAAAATTCAATAATTTTGCAATCCATTTAGTACACTCTATACAACAATGATAAAATATGAGCAAACACAGCTCTCAAACGGGCTGACCGTCATAGCCAACCGCGACACAGCATCGCGAATGGCGGCGGTAAACATACTCTACAAAGTGGGTGCAAGAGACGAAAACCCCAACCGCACGGGTCTTGCACACCTGTTCGAGCATCTGATGTTTCGCGGCACGCACCTCATCCCCGACTTCGACACCCCCGTACAGATGGCGTGTGGCGAGAATAATGCCTTCACGAACAATGATTATACCGATTTTTACATCACCCTGCCCTGCGACAACATTGAGACTGCGCTGTGGCTTGAGAGTGACCGTATGACGGGGCTTAATCTATCGGCAGAGGCGTGCGAGATTGAGAAGCGCGTGGTGATTGAGGAGTTTCGTCAGCGATACCTCAACCAACCTTATGGAGATTTGAATATGCTCCTGCGAGAGATGGTTTACACAACCCACCCCTATCGCTGGGCAACGATTGGCATCTCGCCCGACCATATAGCCGAGGCTTCGATAGAGGAGATACACGACTTCTACCACCGCCACTACCACCCCTCAAACGCAATACTCTCCATCTCGGGCGACATCGCCGCAGAGAGAGTCTTTGAGATGGCGGAGAAGTGGTTTGGAGGAATAAAGCCCAACTTCGACTTCCGCCCTGCTGCGCTCCCCACAGAGCCGAAGCAGACCACAGCACGAAGGCTGGAGGTTGAGCGCGATGTGCCTGCTACAACCATTGTCATTGCGTTCCATATGGGTAACCGACTATCGAAGGATTTTTATCTTGGCGACATCACATCCGACCTGCTGGCGGGAGGCGACTCGGCACGTCTATATGAACATCTGATAAAGGGCAAGAGCCTTTTTGCGAGCGTAAATGCCTACATTTCGGGCGATGTGGATGAGGGTATGTTTGTCTTTACGGGTCAGTTGCTGCCAACAACAACAGAACAGGACGCAGAGGCTGCCTTGTGGGAGGAGATACGACAGTTGCAAAGTGGAGAGATAAGCGACTACGAGTTGGAGAAGGTGAAGAACAAATTTGAAGCAAACACCCTCTTTGGCGAACTGAACGTGATGAACAAGGCAATGAATATGGGCTACTATTCGATGATTGGCGACCTGCCACTGATTAACCGCGAGATAGCGATTTACCGCTCGCTCACGAAGGAGCAGATTGCCGATTTCTCGCGCAACACCTTCACCCAAGAGAACTCATCAACACTAATTTACAGAGCAAAACGATGACACAGCCACCACTCACAGTGCCTGCCACGATAGACGTGCAACAGGCAACAAAACACATAGCGCAGAACGGAACACCTATATATGTAATTAACTGCCCCGAGTATGAGGTGGTACGCCTCTCGTTTGTCTTTCACGCTGGCTCTGTTACGCAGCGCGCCCCATTCGTAGCCTCGGCAACAGCCAATATGTTGGCCGAGGGAACTGAAAAATATTCGGCGCAGCAGATAGCCGAGCGACTGGATTACTACGGCTCATACTTCGATATCAACATCGACCGCGACTACTCATACATCACCTTCTGCTCGCTTTCGAAATTCTTTCCGCAGACGGCAGAGGTTATCAATCAAGTGATACTCCACCCCACCTTCCCCTCGCAGGAAGTGGAGATATATCGCACCAAGCGCAAGCAGCAACTCGCAATCGAGCGCCGCAAGGTGGAGACCATAGCGCGTGAGAACTTCGCAAAGGCGATGTTCGGCGAGAAGCACCCCTACGGCATATCCTACACCGAGGAGCGATACGACACGCTTACAAGTGAACAGATAAAGGAACACTACGCACGTCGCTACACTGCCCAAAACTGCATCGTTGTATGCAGCGGAAACATCACCGACGAGGTGTTGAAGATTATCAACGGCATCACATCGGAGATTGCTCACGGCACGGAGTGCGGCGTGGAGGATTTTCCCACCTTTGACACGACATCAGAGCGCGCTATTCAGCACGATGGCGCTGTGCAGTCGTCAATCCGTATGGGTCGCTTGCTGTTTCCCCGCACACACCCCGACTTTATCCCTATGCAGGTGCTTTCGACGGTGCTGGGCGGTTACTTCGGCTCACGCCTGATGCAGAACCTGCGCGAGCGCAACGGCTTCACCTATGGGGTCTTTTCGGCAATGGTAAACTTCCAGCAAGCGGGTTATCTGGCTATCGCCACACAAGTGGGTAAAGAGGTGACAGAGAGGGCATTGGAGGAGATTGCAGCAGAGATTGAGTTGCTACGCACGCAGCTTATCCCACACGAAGAGCTAGAGCTTGTGAAGAATATCATGGCAGGCGAGATGATGCGAATTCTGGATGGTCCTTTCGGCATTGCAGACGTAACAACAGAGAACATTCTCTGCGGCTTTGACAATAGCCACATCCAGCAAAACCTTGAGCGCATACGCCAAACCACCCCCGAGGAGCTGCTCACGCTGGCGCAACGCTACCTCCGCACGGAGGATATTGTGACGGTTGTTGCAGGAGATTTCAATGAGTGATAAATTTCAGGCTTTTCCTTTAAGATTGCCACGTCGCTAAGGCTCCTCGCAATGACGTACTCGCTAAACAAAAAATCGTAGAGTTTTGCTCTACGATTTTTTGTTTTCAGCAACCCAATTAGTCAGTTCTACGAAGTCACTAACTGACAATTTTTCGGCTCGCTCGGTGAAGAAACGATGCTCGGCACCGCCAAAGTCACCAAAAACCGAACGCAGCGAGTTTCGCAACATCTTTCTGCGCTGACCAAACGACGCCTTCACCACCTTCACGAACAGGGTCTCGTCACAGCCCAACTGCTGCGTAGAGTTTCGCTTCAGGCGGATAACGGCACTCTTGACCTTTGGGGGTGGGTTAAAGACCTTCTCGCCAACGGTGAAGAGATACTCAATATCGTACCACGCCTGCAACAGCACGCTCAAAATTCCATACTCGCGTGATCCTGGTGGCTCGGCAATACGCACCGCAACCTCCTTCTGAATCATACCCACACACTCGGGCACGATGTCACGATTCTCTATAATCTTAAAGAATATCTGCGATGAGATGTTGTATGGGAAGTTTCCAATCACTCGCACCTCCTCGCCGAATCGCTCCCTCAAATCCATCTTCAGGAAGTCGCCCTCAATCAGACGTGGAGCGAAATCGGGATAGTGCTCGTGGAGATACTCTACGCTCTCGGTGTCAATCTCTGCGCCGAAAGTCACAACATCCGTGCGCTGCAACAAAAACTGCGTCAGCACACCCATACCGCAACCCACCTCCAACACCTTGGCAGGATTGTCAGCGCTGCCACCCGAGAGCGAGAAACATATTTTACGCGCTATATTTAGGTCGGTCAAAAAATGCTGACCCAACGCCTTTTTAGCTCTTACTTGATTCATCTATTTTACTTTTCAATTAGCGCAACGCCCAGCTGCTCGTCGCACCTCATTATAAATCCATTTTGCCCATATCCACACAAGCAGCGGAGCGACAACCACCACGCCACGATGATATGCCCACGCTGCATCGAAATCGAGATACAAAAGCGACACCAGCGCCCTTGTCATACCACATCCCCAGCACTCCTCGCCCGTAAACCAATGCACCAGGCAGAGCGTGTGGGTATGCTCAAAAAGACTCTCGCGTGGAATAAAATAGAGAGCCAACGGCAACAACACTACCGCTATGGCTCTCCAATATTTCAACACGTTTTTCACTATTTATTGCTGATTATCTTACCCTCTCCATCACGGTACGAGCCGACGATAATCATAATAAAATCAATCAACGCCCATATACCACAGCCGCCTGCTGTGAGCAACTGCGCAACACCAACGCCCGTCTTGCCGACATAGAAGCTATGGATACCGAAGCAGCCCAAAAAGAAATTGAGCAACAACACCGTCAGCCAATCGTACTTGCTGCGGTTGGGGTCGTGTGGTGCAACCTGCGACGCAGGGTTGTAACCGTTAATGATACATCCACAATGTGGACAAGTAGGTGCCTGGTCAGAAATCTGCTTGCCGCACTCCTTACAATAAATCAATGCCATAAAGATAAATTGTTAATAGTTTATAATTGAGATAATTTGTTCTATTAGTTACCCACCTCGCACAAGAACTTGATACGTACCAAACGTATCTCCTCCTCAGTGTAATCAGAGCCGAGCTCCTCGATGGCAGCATCAAGCGAATCGCTCTCGGCATCCTCCTTGAAGTAGAGGTAAATATCTTCAGCCTTATCCTCGTCCATCACCTTATTTATATAATAAGATATGTCGAGTCGTGTGCCTGAGTTCACAATACCCTCCACCTCGGTCAGCACCTCCTCAAAATCGAGGTTCTTGGCGCGAGCGATATCCTCGAAATCCATCTTGCGGTCAATTGACTGGATGATGAAAATCTTATTTCCAGCCTTGTTAGCAACCGACTTAACGACCATATCCTGTGGACGGATGATATCCTTCTCCTCGACGTATGCCTTGATGAGCTTGATAAACTCCTCGCCAAACTTCTTCGCCTTACCAGCTCCCACACCCGAAATGTTCTGCATCTCCTCCAGCGTGATTGGATAGTGGATAGCCATATCCTCAAGCGATGGGTCCTGGAAGATGACAAATGGAGGCAAATCGTGCTTCTTCGCCACCTTCTTGCGCAAATCCTTCAGCATAGCATAGAGCTCCTCGTCGGCAGCACCACCCTTGCTCATCTGTGCCGCCATATTCTGCTCCTCGCTCTGCTCCTCGTCGTAGTTATGGTCGAGGGTAATTGTCACGCTCTTCGGCATCTTGATGTAATCCTCGCCCTTCTTGTTTATCGAAATCAAGCCGTAGTTCTCGATACTCTTGTCAATCAAGCCCATAATCAACGCCTGACGCACCACAGCACCCCAGAATTTGGCGTCGTGCTCCTCGCCCTCACCAAAGAGTTTGAGTTTATTGTGACCGTAGCTCTTGACCTGCGCTGTAACCTTACCTGTCAATACAGCACAGAGATGGTCCACCTTGAATCTATCGCCAATAGCCATCAGCGTCTGCAACATCAACTTCATCTCCGCCTTGGCATCCACCTTTGGTTTAGGATTTACGCAGTTATCGCAGCAACCGCAGTTTGGCTGGTCATACTCCTCACCGAAGTAGTGTAGCAATGTCTTGCGACGACACATCGAGCTCTCGGCATACGACACCGTCTCGAGCAAAAGCAGTTTACCAATCTCCTGCTCGGCAACAGGCTTGCCCTGCATAAACTTCTCCAACTTCTGGATATCCTTATAACTATAAAAGGTAAGGCAGTGACCCTCGCCTCCATCACGACCTGCGCGACCTGTCTCCTGATAATACCCCTCCAACGACTTGGGGATATCGTAGTGGATGACATAACGCACATCGGGTTTGTCGATACCCATACCGAAGGCTATCGTGGCAACGATGACATCCACACGCTCCATCAGGAAGTCGTCCTGGTTGTTGGCTCTGGTCTGTGCATCCATACCCGCGTGATACGCAAGCGCCTTGATGCCATTAGCCACCAGCAACTCTGCCAACTCCTCCACCTTCTTGCGGCTCAAGCAGTAGATGATACCACTCTTGCCCGCACGTTGCTTGATAAAGCGAATGATATCGTGCTCGGTGTTATGCTTGGGTCGAATCTCGTAGAAGAGATTTGAACGGTTGAACGATGAACGGAAGACCACAGCATCGGTCATACCCAGGTTTTTCTGAATATCCATCTGCACCTTGGGCGTAGCTGTGGCAGTCAGGGCGATAAGAGGCGCCTGACCAATATCGTTGATGATAGGACGAATACGGCGGTACTCTGGGCGGAAGTCGTGACCCCACTCCGAGATACAGTGCGCCTCGTCGATGGCGTAGAACGAAATCTTAATCTTACGCAGGAACGACACGTTGTCCTCCTTGGTGAGTGACTCTGGTGCGAAATACAAGAGTTTGGTCTTACCAGCAAGTACATCCTGACGCACCTGGTTGATGGCGGTCTTATTGAGCGATGAGTTAAGGAAATGGGCGATACCCGACTCTGTTGAGAAGGTACGCATCGCATCGACCTGATTCTTCATCAGAGCGATGAGTGGAGAGATGATAATCGCCACTCCATCCATCAAAAGCGCGGGCAACTGATAACACAACGACTTACCACCGCCTGTGGGCATCAACACAAAAGTATCGCGACCCGACAAAAGATTGCGAATCACGGCCTCTTGATTTCCCTTAAATGCGGTAAAACCAAAATACTCTTTCAGTTTTTCGTGTAAAATAGTGTTATCCTGCTCCATTGAATCAAAAATATAAACGCGATCTCTGTAGCAAAAGTCGCAAAAACAAATTTTGTTATGTAAAGATAAAACTTTTTTTGGAAAAAATAATAACTTTGTAAAAAATTTTTCAACGTTATGCGTCTATTCACAAGTGAACTGGTAAAAAAATATAAGTCACGCACTGTGGTAAACCACGTCACCATCGACGTGAAGCAGGGAGAGATTGTGGGTCTGTTGGGTCCTAACGGAGCAGGCAAGACTACTACCTTCTATATGATTGTGGGTCTTATCAAGCCCAACGAGGGTCAGATTTTTCTCGAGAACGACGAGGGTCAGGTGAGTGAGCTTACCGATATGCCCGTATATCGCCGTGCACAGATGGGTGTGGGATATCTGGCACAGGAGGCTTCGGTTTTCCGCCGCTTGAGTGTGGAGGATAACATCAAGGCTGTGCTGGAGATGACATCTTACAGCAAGGAGTACCAGCGTGAGCGTGTAGAGGCTCTCATCGAGGAGTTCCGCTTGCAGAAGGTACGCAAGAGCTTGGGTATTCAGCTATCGGGTGGCGAGCGTCGCCGCACAGAGATTGCACGCGCCGTAGCCATCAACCCCGCCTTTATCCTGCTGGATGAGCCTTTTGCGGGTGTTGACCCTATCGCTGTGGAGGATATTCAGAGCATCGTGGCCACGCTGAAGAACAAGAACATTGGTGTAATCATCACCGACCACAATGTGGATGAGACGCTGGAGATTACCGACCGCACATATCTTCTTTATGAGGGTAAAATCCTCAAGACTGGTACTGCCGAGGATTTGGCAAATGACGAGATGGTAAAGAAAGTCTATCTGGGTCAGAACTTCCAGCTCCGCAACCGCAAGAGTGCCACAATGGAGCGCATAGAGGCAGAACAGGCGGCAGCACGCGATGCAGCGCTGAAGGCTATGGCGGCAGCCGATGAGCAGAAATAGTAACTACAACTAACCAAATATGGATAAAACAGTCTCCTGGGGGAGAGTAAAAGGCACAATAGCCCCTCCTTCATCGAAAAGCTACGCACAACGTGCCATTGCCCTTTCGCTGCTGGCAAAGGGGCGCACTGTGTTGCGTAATATTGAGTTTTGCAAGGATACACGCTCGGCACTGAAGTGCATCGAGGCGCTGGGAGCTAAAGTGACTCAATTAGACGACACGACACTCTCAATCGAGGGTGGACTAAACCCAATCACAGATACGTTGCACGTCGGAGAGTCGGGCTTGGCGACACGCCTTTTCACACCACTTGCATCGCTGCATAATGCGCCAATCACTATCGAGGGCGAAGGCACACTTCTGCACCGTCCTATGATGCTGATGATTGAGCCTTTGCGACAGTTGGGCGTAAAGGTGCTTGACGGGGGCGGCTTCCTGCCCATTCAGGTCGAAGGACCTATTCACGGCGGAGAGATTGAGGTAGATGGCAGTTTTTCGTCACAGTTTATCACAGGCTTGCTCCTTTCACTGCCAATGGCGGAGGAGGATACCACGCTTAAGGTAAAGTCTGCCGTCTCCACTCCATATATTGATATGACCATTGACACGGCACGTGCTTTTGGTGTAAACATCCTTCACAACGAGGGTGACTACTCGGAGTTCTTCATCGAGGGCGGTCAGCAGTATCAGCCCACCGACCTTGCTATTGAAGGCGATTGGAGTGGTGCTTCGACAATGCTTGTAGCGGGTGCTATTGCGGGCGAGGTAACTATAAAAAACCTCTCTACACTCTCGAAGCAGGCCGACACAGCCATCTGCCGCGCACTGGAGCGTGCTGGCGCAGGCATTGTCATCGAACAGGACTCTATCACGGTATCGAAACGAGACCTGAAAGCCTTCACTTTCGATGCAACAAACTCACCCGACCTCTTCCCTGCACTCGCAGCACTGGCAGCAGCAGCCGAGGGAGAGAGCACGCTTATAGGCACATCGCGCCTAAAGCATAAGGAGAGCGACCGTGCCGAGACCATTCGTCAAGAGTACGAGAAGCTGGGCATCGAGGTGGATATTAGCGAGGAGAATGTGATGAAGATACGCGGCGGCAAAATACAGCCCGCCACAACATTCAGCCACGATGACCACCGCATAGCTATGTCGATAGCTGTATCGGCATTGCGTTGTGAGGGCGAGGTGGTGATTGAAAATGCGGAGTGCGTAGCAAAGAGCTACCCTACTTTTTTTGAAGATTTGGAATCAATAATTGTCAGATAATGAACTCTTGGGGAGATAGATTCAGACTCACCATATGGGGCGAGTCACACGGTCAGCAGGTGGGCGTGAGTATAGATGGCGTGCCAGCAGGCATCGCCTTATGCGAGGAGGATTTTTCAGCCGACTTGGAGCGTCGTCGCGCAGGTGCTGCAGGCACCACACCTCGCAAGGAGGGCGATGTTCCACACATCGTCTCGGGCTCTTACAACGGTTACACCACAGGCTCACCACTCACCATCGAGTTCCAGAACGAGAATACCCATTCAGGGGACTATCGCAACCTTGTTGTGCATCCACGACCCTCACACTCTGATTGGGTGGCACAACAGAAATATGGTGGTTACAACGACCCACGTGGCGGCGGTCACTTCTCGGGAAGAATCACACTGGGTATGGTTGCCGCAGGTGTTGTGGCGAAGAAGATTTTGGGCGATAACGTTACATTTTCGACCGAGATAATCGAAATTGGCGGCTGCCGCGACAAGGCACAATGGTCAGCAATCATTGACGAGGCTCAAAAGGCGCAGGACTCTGTGGGTGGCATCGTCGAATGTCGCGTAAAGGGCATTGAGGCTGGTTTGGGCGAGCCATTCTTTGACTCGGTGGAGAGTCTGGCGGCGCATCTGTTGTTCGCGGTGCCTGCCGTTAAGGGCGTGGAGTTCGGCGCAGGTTTTGAAGCAGCACGAATGAAAGGCTCGGAGCATAACGACCCTATCATCAACGCCGAAGGCAAGACCTCGACAAACCACGCAGGCGGCATTGTGGGCGGCATAACAAACGGCAACGAGATTGTGGCTCGCATTGCGGTAAAGCCAACAGCCTCTATTTCTCGCGGTCAGCAGACTTTCAACTTCGAACATAACAAGGTAGAGGAGCTTGTAATCAAGGGGCGTCACGACGTCTGCATCACGCTGCGTGCTGCGGTGGTGGCGGAGTCAGCACTTGCAATCGCATTGGCAGACCTTAAACTTCGTGCGTAGCCAATGAGAGCCACACGCGCAGAAATAGTTGCTCATATTGCATCGAGCATCGAAGAACTCTACCCAAAGCCCGAACGACAGCGCATAGCACGTCAGGTGGCGGCGGCGTTGAGCGGCGAGCAGGAGAGTCGTTACATCATCGACCCCAACGAGATAATCGAAATAGATATTGAGCAGGCAACCAAGGATTTGGCCTCGGGCAGACCCTTGCAATATGTCATTGGCAAGGTGGAGTTCTGCGGCGAAGAGTTTGTGGTGCGCGAGGGTGTACTCATCCCACGTCCAGAGACCGAAGAGCTGGTGATGTGGGCAAGAGATGAGAGCAGGCGCTTTGCCACGCCACGCATCCTTGACCTCTGCACAGGCAGCGGCTGCATAGCCCTTTCACTCAAGAAGTTAATCCCTTCGGCTGAAGTAACAGCCATCGACCTTTCGACGGAGGCTCTCGCAATAGCCCGCGAGAATGCCGAGCATCTGAATACTGAAGTTCGCTTTATTCAGGATGATGTATTGAATGGTTGCAAAAAGATTGAGGGCGAGGAGTTTGACATCATCGTTTCCAACCCACCATACATTCCCCAGTCGGAGCGTGCAGCGATGCACATCAACGTCACAGAGTATGAGCCAGCGATGGCGCTCTTTGTCGAGGATGATGACCCGCTGATTTTCTACCGCGAGATTGCACGCGCGGCAAAACATCTGCTGCGGAAGGAGGGAGCTTTGCTTTTTGAGATACACGAACTACTGGCAGAGCAGACCCTGCAAATGCTCCAGAGCGAGGGCTTTGAGGCGGAGCTACGCCACGACTTCCTTAACAAACCACGAATGATATGTTGCCACAAAAGAGAGTAAAACGCACCAAGACACCTGAAGAGGCATTAGCCTCGCTGCAAGCACTTTGCGCCCGCGCAGAGCGCTCATCGGGCGATGCTTTGCGTCTGATGGCAACGTGGGAAGTAGAGCCAAGCAAACGTGAAGAGATTTTGCAAAAGCTGCTGCGGGATAAGTTTATTGACGATGAGCGTTATGCCGAGGCTTTCATCCGCGAAAAGACATCATTAAGCGCCTGGGGCGAGTATAAGATTCGCACCGCCCTGCGACGCAAGGGCATTGCAGACTCTATCATCAACGAGAAATTGGGGCAGTTAAGCACGGCGGACAACATCGAGCGCCTCACACAACGTCTTGAGCGCAAGGAGCGGAGCGTGAAGTATGAGACGCCTTATCAGCTCAAGACCAAGCTACTGCGCTACGCCCTTTCACTCGGATTCCAGATGGAGGAGGCCTTGGCGAGTGTGGAGCGCACAATGAAAACTATTAACACCGAAAAAGAATGCGACGAGGATATTTTCTTTTAACCCTTATGCTCTGCATCGCAACCTCAGCCTTCGCGCAGAAGCTGGATGCAGATTATTACGTCTATCCGCTGCGTGATGTGGCGGGATACTACTCAGCCAACTTCGGCGAGATGCGCCCCAACCACTTCCACTCGGGCACCGACTTCAAGACCGATGGCGTGGAGGGTAAGTCTGTTGTAGCCGTAGCCGACGGATATGTTTCGCGCGTGCTGTACTCCCCTTCGGGGTATGGTCTGGCGCTCTATGTTGCCCACCCCAACGGCACGATATCGGTGTATGGTCACCTCTCGCGCTTTCGCAAGGATATTGCAGAGTTTGTCTTTGCAGAGCGCCATCGTCAGCAGCGTAGTCGCATCGATGTGGAGTGCAAGCCCGACCAATTTATCGTCAAGCAGGGCGAGGAGATTGCTAAGTCGGGCAACACAGGCTCGTCGATGGGTCCTCACCTCCATTTTGAGATTCGCGACGCAGGCACTCACAAGACTTTCAATATCATAGCGCAGGGTGTGATAAAGCCCAAAGACAAGATTTCGCCCTACATAATGAAGCTACACTACTTCGAGGTGGACTCCGTTCGCGGCGTGCCTGTGCATAGCGAGCCAACGACATACGCCATCTACAAGAGTGCCGACAACACCTACCGCACCAAGCAGACCACACCCATAAAGGTTGGTCGCAAGGGGTATTTTGTGGTAGAGTGTTCCGATAGGAAGGATGACTGCGCCAACACCTATGGAGTCTATAACCTAAAGGCGGAGGTTGATAGCACACGATATTTTGAGTATCGCAACGATGGCTTCACATTCGACCTCTCGCGCTACTGCAACGCCGTTTCGTGGTATCCCCAACAGCGCAAATCACGTAACGAGGTGATGCGTATGGCACGCTTGCAGGGCTGCCCAGAGAGCTTTTATCCCGTGATGACAAACAATGGTTTGATACGCACCGCAGCCGCAGAGCAACGCACCATAAAAATCACTGCAACAGACGATTGCGGCAATTCATCTACACTGTCATTTGAGGTAGTCGGCAAACCCGATGCAGAGTGTTTCAAGCCTACCCTCTCGCCCGATGCCATCATCGCAGAGTATAACCACGACTTCGCCCATAAGATTGACGATAGAGTGAGCGTCATCATCCCTCGCGGAGCTTTGTATGAGAGCATTGCGCTCAACTTGCAACCCGCCTCGATAGAGCCAAAGTCAGAGAGTGTCAAGATACTCTCGCCCGCCTACACCATCCACAATGGTGACACACCACTACACAAGAGTATAGGCGTTGTTTTCACACAAAAGGTAGCGGAGGAACTACAACCCTACACCACAATGGCTTCAGTGGATAGTAGCGGCAATGTATATCACGCTGGCGGCAAATATCGTCACAACCGCTTGGCAGGGCGTACAACATCGTTTGGTACATTCTGTCTGGTGGCAGACACTACGCCTCCCGTTGTCACCCCTCAATTCGAGTCGGGTGCAGATTGTCGCTCAAAGAGCCGCATAGCGCTGCGTTTGGTGGATAATTTTTCGGGCATAGCGAGCTACAATGTATGGATAGATGATAAGTGGGTTGCAGTGGATTATTCTCGCAGCAGAGTGTGGATAGACCTGCGCGCAGAGGGCATTACAGGCGGCAAAAAACACTCCATAAAGGTTGTCGTGAAGGACTCGTGCGGGAATAAAACCGTGTGGGAAGGAAATTTTATTAGGTAATTCGCTTTTAATTGATTATCTTTGACCACAAGAAACTACATTAAACCAAATCAATATGCTTAAAAGAACATTTATGAGCGCAGTAGCAACACTGTTGGTTGCTTTTTCAATTGCGCAGGAGAAAGAGTTCTCACCTGTGGACTACGTCAGCCCATTGGTTGGAACATTGTCGGAGTTTGCTCTGTCAACAGGTAACACCTACCCCGCAATCGCACGCCCATGGGGTATGAACTTCTGGTCACCACAAACAGGCAAGATGGGAGATGGATGGATGTACACCTACACGGCTCACAAGATTCGTGGATTTAAGCAGACACACCAGCCCAGCCCTTGGATTAACGACCACGGTCAGTTCTCGTTGATGCCTGTTGTTGGCGCTCCTAAATTTGATCAGGATGAGCGCGCAAGCTGGTTCTCACACAAGGGTGAGGAGGCAAAGGCTTACTACTACAAGGTTTATCTTGCGGAGCACGACGTTGTGACAGAGTTCACTCCAACAGAGCGTGCTGTTATGTTCCGTTTCACATTCCCAGAGTCTAACGACTCATACGTTGTTGTTGATGCCTTCGACCGTGGCTCTTACATCAAGATTGACAAGGAGCACAACCGTATCATCGGCTACACAACTCGCAACTCGGGCGGCGTGACACGCAACTACCGCAACTACTTCATCGTGGAATTTGACAAGCCTTTCGAGTATGTAAACACATTCGTAAACGGTGAGTTGAAGGAGAACGCTGTGGAGCAGAAAGAGAACCACGTAGGTGCAGTTATCGGCTTCAAGACAAAGAAGGGTGAGCAGGTACACGCACGCGTATCATCTTCATTCATCAGCCACGAGCAGGCGGCACAGAACCTCAAGGAGCTCGGCAACGACTCATTTGAAGAGTTGAAGGAGAAGGGTCGCAAGGCGTGGAACGAGGTACTCGGCAGAGTCGAGGTTGAGGGTGGCAACTTGGATCAGTTGCGTACATTCTACTCTTGCCTCTACCGTTCTACACTCTTCCCACAGATGCACCACGAGATTGCAGCTAATGGCGACATCCTGCACTACAGCCCACACAATGGCAAGATTGAGAAGGGTTACTTCTACTCTGGCACAGGCTTCTGGGATACATTCCGTTGTTTGTTCCCACTTTTGAACGTACTCTACCCATCAGAGAATTTGAAGATGCAGGAGGGCTTTGTAAATGTATATAAGGAGAGTGGTTTCTATCCAGAGTGGTCAAGCCCAGGTCACCGTGGCTGTATGGTTGGTAACAACTCGGCTTCAGTATTGGCTGACGCTTACCTCAAGGGCGTGAAGGTTGAGGATGTGAAGACTATGTATGAGGGTATCCTCCACGGCACAAAGAACGTACACCCACGCGTAGCCTCTTCGGGTCGTCTGGGTCACGAGTACTACAACACACTCGGTTATGTACCTTATGATGTGGGTATCAACGAGAATGCTGCCCGCACATTGGAGTATGCTTACGATGACTGGTGTATCTACAAGCTGGCGAAGGAGTTGAAGCGTCCAAAGGAGGAGATTGAGCTCTTCGCAAAGCGTTCACAGAACTACCGCAACATCTTCGACAAGGAGACAAAGCTGATGCGTGGTCGTTTGAAGAATGGCGAGTTCCAGAGCCCATTCTCACCACTCAAGTGGGGCGACGCCTTCACCGAGGGTAACAGCTGGCACTACACTTGGTCGGTATTCCACGACCCACAGGGTTTGATTGACCTTATGGGCGGCGACGAGGAGTTCGTTGAGATGCTCGACTCTGTATTTATCGTACCACCTGTATTCGACGACAGCTACTACGGCGGTGTTATCCACGAGATTCGTGAGATGACAGTGATGAACACTGGTAACTATGCACACGGTAACCAGCCTATCCAGCATATGATTTATATGTATAACTACGCTGGTCAGCCTTGGAAGGCTCAGTATTGGTTGCGTGAGGTTATGAACCGTTTCTACTCTGCTACTCCAGACGGATACTGCGGTGATGAGGATAACGGTCAAACATCAGCATGGTATGTATTCTCGGCTCTGGGCTTCTACCCTGTATGCCCTGGCTCGGATCAGTATGTCATGGGTGCGCCTCTGTTTAAGAAGGCTACAATCCACCTGGAGAATGGCAAGGACTTCGTGATTGAGGCTCCAGAGAACAACGAGGAGAATATCTATATCGACCGTTTGAAGCTCAATGGCAAGACATATACTCGCAACTACATCACTCACGCTGACCTGTTCAACGGAGGTAAGATGGAGGCTGCAATGAGCTCAAAGCCAAACACCAAGCGTGGTACAGGCAAGAACGACCGTCCTTACTCATTCTCTCGTGATGAGAAGTAATCAAACTGATTGATTGCACAAAAAAACTCTCGGAAAATTCCGAGAGTTTTTTTGTTTGCACCAACCTAAAATTATTTTCTCTTTAAGTCATAATTCAAGCCGTTAGCAATAGGCTGAAAATCGGCATTAACATAACGAATAGTGTTATCATCCACCTGATAAAAGTTCATCTGCTGCTCACCATTATCAGGGTACAATTGAATATATTTTCCCTCTCGCATACGTTGTACACCCTGCAACTCAAAGGAAATATTTCCACCATTTTCACCTGCCTCAAGGTAAGTTTGTTTCAACATAAATAGAGTATCACTACCCTCTATGTCGGCATTTAAGGTTAAAGAGTAAATAACCCCTGGGCAATCTGCCGCTGGTAAAACACCCTCATACTCTACAGCTGAACGATGGGTTACACAAGCCGTAGCAGATAGGGCAAACAAAGTCAATAAAGTTGTTTTTCTCATTCTAATTAAACTTTTATTTGATAATCTTATCAAGCATCTCAACAGACTTGCGAATCTCCTCCTGTGACAGTTCGTGATCGACGAGATTACCTGCGAAGTACTGCTCAAAGGCGTAGAGGTCAATCATACCGTGACCCGAAAGATTGAACAGAATGGTCTTTGACTTGCCCTCCTCCTTCGCCTGCAAAGCCTCACGCACAGCCACTGCAATAGCGTGACAAGACTCTGGCGCTGGCACGATACCCTCGCTGTTGGCGAACATCATTCCCGCCTTGAAGGTCTCAAGCTGCTGCACTGATGTTGCCTCCATCAAGCCATCCTTATAGAGCTGGCTGACAATGGTTCCTGCACCGTGATAACGCAGACCGCCTGCGTGAATGTTCGATGGCTGGAACGAGTGACCCAGCGTGTACATAGGCATCATTGGTGTCATACCCGCCGTATCGCCATAATCATATTGGAACTCACCGCGCGTAAGCTTGGGGCAAGAGGCTGGCTCGACAGCCACGACACGGGTCTTTTTACCCTCCACGATATTGCGTCGAATAAATGGGAAACCGATACCTGCAAAGTTGGAACCACCGCCAAAGCAACCAATAACAACATCGGGCTCATCTCCCGCCATCTCCATCTGCTTCAACGCCTCCTCGCCAATGATGGTCTGGTGCAACAGAACATGGTTCATCACACTACCCAAACAATAACGTGTGCTGTCACCATGCTCCAGAGCACTCTCCACGGCCTCCGATATAGCGATACCCAGATTACCCGAGCACTCAGGGTCGGCAGCCAAAATATCACGTCCGCACTTGGTTGTGGTACTTGGTGAAGGGATTACGTTTGCACCCCACGCATTCATCAATAGCTTGCGGTAGGGCTTCTGCTGGCAGCTGACCTTAACCATATAGACACGTAGGTCGAGATTGAAATATTGGCACGCCAAAGACATTGCACTACCCCACTGACCGCCACCTGTCTCCGTTGCGAGATACTTTATACCCTGCTTGGCGTTGTAATAAGCCTGTGGAATGGCTGTGTTTGGCTTATGCGAGCCTGCGGGCGATACACTCTCATTCTTGAAGTAAATCTTCGCTGGAGTATCCAACATACGCTCAAGGTTGTAGGCACGCACAACGGGCGTAGGACGCCAAATCTTGTAGAGCTCCTGCACCTGCTCTGGAATTTCGATATAACGCTCCGTAGAGAACTCCTGCTTTACCAGCTCCTCGCCGAAGATGCGGCACATAGCCTCCTGCGTAATAGGCTGCTTGGTCTGTGGATCAAGTGCTGGCATAGGCTTGTTGGGCATATCTGCAACAATATTATACCACGCTGTTGGCATTTCACTCTCGGGAAGAATAATCTTTTTTGTCTTCATATCTCTAATGTTTTTACAGCCACTTGGGTTGCGGTTTTATCAATAAAAAAGCCATCGCTCAAATTGAACAATGGCTCGATACTCTATTTATCATCGTTTGCATAACATAAAGTCGTAATCATTGTTCTTATAAGGAACAACGCCACCACAACATATTATGCAAGTTCTGTCTCATAGTTATCTCTTTAGCTAATGCAAATATAAGCATAAATATCTAAAGTTGTACTCCTAAAGCGAATATTTTTCTACTTTGTATAGAATTTCACACCCTGCAACTTGTTCCAGTCGCCACGAGTGAAGTCTGGCACAGCCACAGGCATACTGTTATGCTTTGCTGATGTAGCCGACAATTCGCCGATGCAAGACCACTCGGCAGCGTCATACACATCCTGATCGAGTGGCAAACCATTCTGCAAACAGTAAACCAAACGGTAGTCCATCACGAAGTCCATACCGCCGTGACCACCCACCTTCTTTGCCTTCTCCTCAATCTCCTTGTGGATAGGGTGCTTGTATGCCGCCATCACAGCACTGCGTACATCCTGGCTAACAAAGCCGTGAGGATTGAGCGTAGCCTCTGGCACACTCTCAGGATCAATCTTGCTCAAATCAAGACTCTGCGCAGCGATGGTTGCATCCTTCAGTACCTCACTTGGCAACTGACCAGGCAGGAAGGTGAAGCCCTCGATAGGGTATTTATTGGCAAAACCCTTTGTACCCACCAACTGGTAGAGGCGGTTGTAAGGGCGAGGTGTAAATACATTGTGCTGAAGTTTGATTGTCTGACCCAGCTCTGTTTTAATGAGGGTTGTTGTCTGGTCGCCATTAGCAAACTCTGTAGCACCCGTCTTCTCCTTCGCCTTTGCAAGACCAATTACCGACTTGGTATCCATACAAACAAGATAGTTCATACGGTTACCACGGTGCATATTCAAAGCCATACATACAGGACCGAAGCCGTGAGTAGGATATACATCGCCACGATGCTTCTGGTTGAAGTCAAGACGCCAGTTGCCGTGATAGCTGTTCCACACCTCCGACAAATTGTGGATATATGCTCCCTCGGCGTGAAGAATCTCACCAAAGACACCCTGCTGTGCCATATTGAGGCAGGTAAGCTCAAAGAAGTCATATACGCAGTTCTCCAACATCATACAGTGACGACGAGTGCGCTCCGATGTATCAACCAGCTGCCAGCACTCCTCGAGCGATGTAGCCGCTGGCACCTCGATAGCAACGTGCTTGCCGTGCTCCATAGCATAGAGGGCGATTGGAGTGTGGTTCAACCAGTCGGTAGCGATATAGATCAAATCAACATCGTCGCGCTCGCAAAGCTCCTTATATGCCTCCTCGCCAACATACTCCGTAGCCTTTGGCATTCCAGCACGCTCAAGCATAGGCTGACACTTAGACACATTCTCCTGCTTGAGGTCACACAAACCCTTGATCTCTACACCCTCAAGATGAGTGAAGCGATTAACAGCACCTGGACCGCGCATACCAAGACCAACAAAACCTACTCTCACGGTTGGGATAGGGTCGGCAGCAAAACCAAGCATAGACTCCTGACCAGCCGCACGCGAAGGCTCGTCAAAAACAATCATACCATCCTTAAAGCTATAATTTTCGCCCGAAGGACCAGAGCAGCAAGCCACACACATTACCAAAGCGAGCAGCGCTACAAACAAATTAGGAAGTGAAGTTCTTTTCATAATATTAAGTGGTTATTTTCATACAAATTTAGCGATTTTTTACTTTGCCACAAACGATTTTTACATTTTTTTATTCAGCAACACATATACGGGCAAGTGGTCACTCACACCACCCACATATTCCGTCGCCCGATAGGTTGGGGATGGGCGACCTCGCCCATCTACCATATAATCGGCTCTAAAGATATAGCCATACGCCCCACGACTCTTCACGAGCGACAATCCACCCTCGCCGAGAAGATGAGCCGAGAGCAATATTTGGTCGTATTGATACCAGCGCTCGCGATAATGATAACTTCCATTGATGCGATAGAAAGGATTGAACAACGCACCGTCTGCTGCACGCTTCGGGTGACTAACAGAGCGAAGACAATGTTTTACACTTCGATTGCGAGGATTGTCGTTCATATCACCCATAACAATCACTGCACGTTGCGGCTCCGCCTCAAGCGCTTCGTCTATCAACCGCCGCACCTGCGTAGCACATCGTTCGCGGTTTAGGGAGGTGAACTTCTCGCCTCCGATGCGTGATGGGAAGTGAACGATTACAACCAGCACAGGCTCTCCGCACAGCCTACCCCACACTACAAGAAAATCACGTGTCTGTTGCTCCACATCTGCCTTCACAGCACGACTGTGCTCCACCGTAAACATATCAGAGCGATACAAAAGCGCTACATCAATTCCACGTTCATCGGGGGAGTCGTAATGAACATATTTATAGTCGGCTGCCGCTATGGCATCCTCCGCTACAAGCCTATCCAGCACCATAGCATTTTCGACCTCGGCAAGAGCCAGCAGCGCAGGAAAGTCGTGCTCGAGAGCAACATCCTTAACCACGCGCGCCACAGAAGATAACTTCTTCTGAAATCGTGCCTCGTTCCATTCGCGATCAGCATTTGGCAGCATTGCATCGTCATACGTAGCGACATCGTTTGCTGCATCCATCAGGTTTTCGACATTGTAGAACATAGCGACACAAGGTCTCTGCGCCACAGCATCACACCAGGCAAAGAGCATAGACCCCGCCACTACATATTTCACCCACCAAGTCATCGCCGTCCTCTATTTTGAAAAAATGCCCGACCCAAAAGCCGAGCATTATATAAATGTGTGTGCGTTATCCTATCGAATTCTATTCAGCGAACGCACCAGCATCTCGTCGTGGAAGATGGCTCTGATAGCCAGATAATCCAAAATAAGCGACACCACAGGGAAAATCATTGCAATACGGAAACCCTGCGCGCTGAACTCCAGACCAGAGAACATACGTCCACCCAGATAGTAGTAAATTGCCATAAAGATTGCACTACCCACCAACAGCACCAGCTCCACCGCACACAAACGGATTTGCAGCATACGGTTTTTGAAAAGGAAGATTGTCACAAATGGTATAATTGCAGCCAATGCCACCACAACACCCATATAGAGCGTAGAGTATGATGTCTCGGCACTCTTGAGCGAGAAGGCATAGAGCAGATACTCCTCTGAGCCCGCTGCAAAGTATGCCAAGGGGGTAAATACAGCCGTTGCCATCAGTGCTGCAACAGCCAAAAGATAGAGTGATTGAATACGTTGTATCATCTTTTATGTGTTTATATTTTCTTATCTATCAAATAATTGTTTCTGTCGGTCGAGTTACGGTTGATAAGCTCACCCAGGAAGCCCGCCAAAAAGAGCTGCACACCCAATATCACCGCCAAAATTGCCACAAAGAACAAAGGCTGGTCGGTCACAGCACGCAACGGCAGACCGCTGAACTGCTTGTAGAGCTTATCAGCAATGACCCACACCGTAGTACCACCTCCCAAGAGGAACATAATAGTACCCAGACTGCCGAAGAAATACATTGGCGAGCGACCAAAGTGCGACATAAACGACACGGTGATAAGATCCAGATAACCCTTCACCATACGCTCCATACCGAACTTCGACACGCCATATTTGCGCTCCTGATGCTTTACTACCTTCTCGCCAATACGCTTGAAGCCAGCGTGCTTCGCCAAAATTGGGATATAGCGGTGCATCTCGCCATACACCTCGATAGATTTGACCACACGGCGACGGTATGCCTTCAGTCCGCAGTTGAAATCGTGTAACTTGATACCCGACACGATGCGCGCCGTCCAGTTGAAGAACTTGCTTGGCAGACGTTTGTCAGCAGGGTCATAGCGCTTCTTCTTCCAGCCCGACACAAGGTCGTAGCCATCCTCCATAACCATACGGTAGAGCTCTGGTATCTCATCGGGAGAGTCCTGCAAATCGGCATCCATAGTGATAACCACCTCGCCCTCCGCCTCGGCAAAACCGCAATACAGAGCAGCCGACTTACCATAGTTGCGCGAAAACTTAATGCCCTTTACTCCTAGATATTGAGTCTTAAGGCGCTCCACCTCTGCCCACGAACCATCTGACGAGCCATCGTCAATCATTATGACCTCGTAAGAGAGGTTGCTACGCTTTACGACGCGGTCAATCCACGCGACAAGCTCCGCGAGCGACTCCACCTCATTATATAAAGGTATTACAACAGATATGTTCAACCTCTGCTCCATTTCGCTACTCCTCATCCTCCGATGCATTATCAAAGATGTCTGCTTCACGTTTAGTGCCAATAGCAATAAACAGACCATAGAAGCCATATGTGAAGATTGACGCCAACACCTGCGAAATCAGCACAGGGATAGGAGAGAAGATATATGAACGCATCAACGTCTTCATCGTATCCATCATATTGTTGTCAAACGTACCCATCTGCGCGTATGTCGCAATCACGGTGTTGTAAACCTCCTCAAACTTCTCTGGGAAGAGGAAATTGCTCGCCACAATCTGATATGCACCCGCCACAATACCTGCAAATACACCCATCGCCACGATAAAGCCCAGACACTGCGCGTAAGAGTAACCCTCCTTGGCAAACTTCGCGGCACGACGGCGCGTGAAATAGAACAACAGGTATATTGTTGCGACAAACGACACAAGGCTCAAAACAAAATTAACGCTCTGTGGAACATACATTCCGACAAATGACAAAGTCACCGTAACCAAGCCTATGATAGCTCCGCCTTGCGAAGCCTCATTCCAAAACTTATTTTTCATAATATCAGATTTAGCAGTTTGTCCACCCTTTGCGGCGGCACTCTTTTTCACAATACAAATTTATGTAAAAACTATCAATTTTCAGCACATCGGCTCAACTTTCTCTCTCGGCAGTTCAACTTTTTCAACCATAGGCACAAAAAAACTCCCCACCCGAGGATGAGGAGTCAATTATAATCTGAAAAAGATTACTTCTGGTTGAGTGCTGCGTGAGCCGCTGTAATACCTCGGTTATTATCAGTATATTATATATAAGGTGTAAGTGGTTATTTGTTATGACTTATTTGTGCACATAGTATCGCTCGTACCTCCAACATTATACAGATGCGTGTATAATCACATAATTTCTAAATTTCAAAGTCACGATGCATTATTTCTTTTATTTCATCTTCATTTTTAATCTCTCTTCCTCTATCCTGCCAATTATCAGGCTTCTTTTGAATTTTATAGCCCAATGTTAAATCACTCTTAAAAACAGGATAATACAGACTTATAATGTTGCATAAGTTGAATGCAAAGAATACAATTGGAAATAAGACGATTGCATCACCCAATAACGACATATTATTTTCAAATATAGACAAATATGCTACAACGAAACTAAATGCGAATAAAGAACAAATAAATACGCAAATCAGCATATATGTAATAGTAAAACGGAATTTCTTTTTTCTTTCCGTATAATCCCATTCGTAGAACTCTGTGTCCAAGATGACTTTATATGTTATTACAGAACTTAATATTGATATAGAAAAAGATATTAAGATAACCATTCCTAATGAAAGGGAGTATGAACTCGCATTAGATATACCACCTATCAGAACAATACCAAGAATGATATAATTTAATATTCTGACTCCGCTATTGTTTAAGAATGATTTTTCATTGTACGAAAACAATTTCATAGTCATTACAATCCTTTAACCATTGACACTAATTTATTCATTACATCATCTCGTTGCTGGTAGTTTGCAACAAGAGATTTACACAGCTCTATTAGTTCTCGATTGCCATCTATGATAGGCACCTTTGCAGATGCTTGTGTGTCTATATTATTTGCAAGTGCTTTCACTTCGTCATCGAAAAATATACGGATATCCACCCTTAATGTCAAGGCTATCTGCTCTAAATCCGCCGCTTGAATTTTATTGTTATTCACGCAACGATGCAAGTTTGCCTCGCTCATACCAATGTCAGAGGCTAATTGCCTCATACCACCAGCCCTTTTTTCGCACAAATTTCTAATCAGCCCTAAATTCATAATAATCAGCGTTTTACAATTTGCGACTAAAATAAAATACAGACTTATAGTAAAATTTAGTCTAAAAAATTTGCAAGTGTCTGTATTTTTGTATAGTTTTGTACCGTAAAGTTAAACAAACAACTAATAAAACACAAGAATATGGACGAAAAAAAGCAACCCCAGCAGACCAATTTGGGTATTCTGCGCGACTTGGAGGTGGGGCAACATCACGACTTCCCAGCGGAGAAGTTGCATAGCATTAAGGCGATGTGTTCGACTTTTAGTTTCCAGTGGGATAGAAAGTTCACCACGAAGATTGACCGAGTAAGACGAGTAGTAACCGTAACACGAACAAAATAGTATGATTAGAAGAAAATCAACACCGAGGGTTTCAAGAGCGCGCGCAATTACAATCGCAATGAACCACAATTGCGTAACTCGTGAGATAGCGGAACGCTACACAGATGGCGAACTCAAAGAGGTATTAAGACAACTCAAACTTAAAGCAGGTTTCTGATATGGAGAAGATTGAGATTAAGAGCATTGGTTTCGACTCATTTGACAGAGAGGTATTCCAAACAGCACAAGGCTCTTTGCTCTGCGATGTCAAACTTGACCACACACACGAGGATATGAGCCTATACGCTAAACTCAACAATGAATTTGACGGTGAGCCCGATTTTCCATTAAAGTCTGAACGCTTTGTGGTGGTCAAAGAGTTCACGCAAGAGAAGAAATACTACGGCGATGATGATAGCAGAGCAGAGTAATACCTAATACCATAATAATATGAACGCACAAAGGAGGAAAGAAATCGCAAAGGCTATTAGCCTTATGGAGCAGGCACGAGAAATCCTCGATGCGACTGCCGAAGAAGAGCGCGATGCCTATGACAATCTGCCCGAAGGCATACAATATAGTGAGCGCGGAAATCAGATGGAAGAGTACGCCGATACGCTTGAAAGAGTATGCGCAGAGATAAGCGACTATATTGACGAACTTCAAGAGGTAATTGACAACTAATCTATGAAACCAACTTTCACCGAACTCAAAGATGAGGCTATTCGTCATAGCATTGAATTGGCACAACAACTTTTACTAATTAAACGCACGACCAATATGGCAAGCACAAACATCCAACACACAGAAGACATCTTCACCGTTTATCCAATCACTCATAAGCCCACAATTTGGTGGGGCTATGTATGGCGATGGTGGTACAGAACGAAGATGCGCATCACACGACCTTTCCGCCTTTGGAAGATACGCAGGTCGATGAACCGCAACAAGCCAAAGTTAATAATCCCTAAACGATAGCATTATGCAGCTGGACATTGATGCAATGGTTCAGACCATTTACAACGAGAGTCCGAGTGAGTCAGGTAGATTTGAGGTAGAGTTAGGCAATGGCTATACTGCCGAGATTGACTATGATGTAAGGTACCGCGATGAGATAGGCGGTTCTTACGAGAACTGGGACTTTGAGCATATTACCGTCATTGACTACGAGTATTACGAGGTGCTGTCAGTGTGGGACGAGGAGGGCAATGAGTGCCCCGACATTGTCAAGCAACTAAAAGAGAAATTACGATGAACAACATTCAGATGCAGTTTGCAGACAAGGTAGTTACCTATGATACATTCCTCAATGATTTAGCATCACGCCTACTCTTGATGATAAAACAAGACAAAGACGATGCAGAGTATGTATCGCAACGCCAAGCGTTCAAGATGTTCGGCAAGGGCAATGTGTTACGCTGGGATAAAAAGGGTAAACTGACCACACGCAAAAGACCTGGCAAGATTGAGTATTTAACTGCGGAACTCCGCACCCTGCAACGCATAGAGCAAGATTACTTTTAGGTTCAGTAGTGTAATGGCGCACGCATCGTAAGATGTAGAGGGAGTTCGAGCCTCCTTTGAACCTCAACCATAAAAGTGTAATAGATTGCAACTGACCTCAACGGCACTGCATAGCCGCAAGCAGGATACATAATGAGGATTGGTAGTCACTGTGAGATAAAATCCACACACGCTCCCCACATGGTTCACCGCGATGGTTCATTACTGGGGGTATAGGCAACACTCGACTCTATTACGCGAGTAGTAAGTATGACTTTTAATACAGCGTTAAGTCGCTGTACTACATATGAAGATAGCCCCTATACCCATTGTGGTATGTAAGCGTTTACATCGGAACACGCAGGGGCGCAATGCTTCAAGAGCATAGGGTTTCCCCAAGCCAATTTTAATTTTATAAGCCTAATTCTTGAAAGTCCACCGTGAGGTGCGCAAGTAAAGAGCCTCTGCCACCCCGAACTCTATACCGCAGGTATGCGCAAGTGAAAAGTGGCAGAGTTTTTTTTCGGAGGTATGGTGTAATGGCAACACAGAAGATTTTGGTTCTTTTATTCGAGGTTCGAGTCCTTGTACCTCTACAACATTCACATTCATTAACACTTAAATTTTATTTACTATGAGCAACATTGCATTAACCGTAGAGCAAATCAACGCTCTGCAACCTCTTGACATCGTCAAGAACGAAACCGTGCGTCAGCGTTTCATCCAAATTTATGACACCCTTTGGGGTGAAGGCGAAGGTGAAAAAGCCTACGAGAAGGAGAGTACCTATTTCAATCGTATTCTTTCGGACAACGAGAAACTGGCTACCAGTAGCACGCGCTTTTCTATCTTCACGGCATTCATCGACCTCGCTGTGTGTGGTCTTTCGTTAGAGCCCGGTACTCGTGCCCTCTGCTACCTGCAAGGTCGTAACTACAAAGTTGGCGAAACCGTCGGCAGTGATGGCAAAAAGCGCAATGTGTATGAAGGTCGCCTGACTCTAACCGTATCAGGTTATGGCGAGTTAGTTTTGCGCGCTCGTTGTGGACAGATTAAGTACGCTGACAACCCTGTGCTGGTATATGAGCAAGACGAGTTTAGTTTCAGCGACAAAGATGGACACAAATCCGTGAATTACACTTGTCGATTGCCTCACACAAATAACCATATTGTCGCAGCGTTCCTTCGCATTACTCGTAGCGATGGTTCTGTTGATTACAGTGTGATGCTTGAAGAAGATTGGTTGCGCCTCAAAGGCTATTCGGGCAAGAACAACAGACGATGGGACGAGAGCACGAGAGGATATGTCGAAACACCAAACGAACTATACACCAGCAATGACGGTGGTATAGATACAGGCTTCCTGTGTGCCAAAGTCATTAAGCACGCATTTAAGAGTTATCCAAAGGTTCGTATTGGTCGTGGTACCGAACTCGAAACTCAACGAGAAGAGCCTACCGATGATGATTACTATGGCGTAAAGGAAGAGCCTGCTATGCCTAAAAAGCAAGAGTCATTTGCAGAGCCTGAGAATTTGGCGGAGGGCGTAAAGATTACACCTGCAACTGACGGAAAGAAAGATGACGGAGCATTCTTTTAACGATTACTATTATGAGCAACGAAATTGTTAAGAGGGAAAATGTGGAGTTGATTACATCATCGGCTCCACAATCTTTTATAGAGAACAAAGCCTCGCACGACAGATGTATAGACTTTGGCGAAAAACTTCTCGCTCAGATTGACGAGCAAGGTATGACTGATGACCTCGACCAGCAGGCAGCGCAGTTCATTACCAAAGCGAAAAACACCGTCAAGATGATGAATGAAAGGCGTGCGCCTATCACCAAGTTGTTTGACGAGATACGCGCGCAGTTCACAACTCTCGAAAACGAAATTGATGCGACCAAGAAGGATACCATACCCTACAAGTTGCAAGTTCGCCGTAACGAGTTTGCTGCAAAGAAACGAGAGGAAGCGGAACGCCAACGACAAGAGGAGTTGCGCCGACAACAGATTGAGGCAGCGCGCTCGAAGTATCGTAGCGACTGCGAGGCAGAGTTTAGGGCGATGTTCGACAAGGCGGTCAATGAGGGTATAAACTCCCTTAATCAGTTGAACGCCTCGGTTACGCTTGACAACTACGATTTGCGCTGGGCAACTATTCAGGCATACAACTGTTGCCTACCTGACAACTGGGAAAATTCGTTGAAATTCTCCTCGTTCCTACCTACCAACATACCGTTGGAAGAGTTAAAGAGCATCAGGGAGCAGGTTGTGGCGGAGTCTGTAAACAAATACAAGGAGTGGTACAAGTTTGAGTTGGAGAGTACACGCGACACTATTTTGGACACACTCCCATCAAAGAAGGTAGAGTTAGAGAAACTGGCAACGGCGGCAGCAGATGAGGCGGAGCGCATAAAGGCAAATATCGCTGCTCGTGAGGCGCAGGAGGCGGCACGAGCCGAGGAGCAACGCCGAGCGAAAGCCGAAGAAGAAAAGCAGGCTACGCAGATGCAACAACAAGCCCAAGATATGGGCTCTTTGTTTGATGTAGCATCGGCAGGCGTTCAAGCATATCAACCCAAGACCTCGGTGAAGAAGAAACTGACTCCACTATCCTCGGAGGCGTTTTTACCGATTATCTCGATGTGGTGGACACAGGAGGGTGTAAACCTATCTGTTGAGGAACTGACAAAGATGTTCAAAAAGCAGATTACATTCTGCGAGAAACAAGCGAACCTAACTGAGCCTATCTTCATTAAGTCGGAGCATATCCGATATGATGAAGAGGTAAAAGCAAAATAGCCTATGAGCCACAACCCCGATGACTATTACAAGCGAAGTGAGGTCAGCAATTCTGACCTCACCGAACTTAAAAACCTGCTACACCCTCGCCTACAATTTGGCGATAAGGAGGAGGCTTTCCGTTTCGGGTCGCTCGTAGATGCCATCATCACAGAGCCTGTTCGCGTCAACTATTATCAACACACGGTTGATGATGTTCAATATACCGAGGAGGAATTTCTACACGCAAGAGAAATGCACAACGCCTTGCGGCGTGAGGCGCAGTCAGACCAATTCCTTGCCAAGGTGTTAGAATTGGCAGAAACGCAACGCTTTATGGTTAATAAAGCGCAGAAATTTGAGTATGGAGGGTTTCCCTTCACGCTCGATACGCGATGCAAATGGGATTGGTGGCTCGGCTGTTTTGGTGGCGACCTGAAAACCACCTTTGCAACCACCCAAAAGCAATTTGATGAAGCAATGGACTTCTTTGATTGGGATAGGAGTAGAGCGTGGTATATGGATATAGGAGGTTCAAATAGAGATTTTATCTATGCCATCAGTAAAAAGAATTTCAAGGTATTCAAAAAGTTTATCGTGCGCGATGATGCGATATATCGCAGAGGACGAGAAAAATATGAAGAGTTGGCATTCCAATACTGGTGCTTAAACATTACCTAACAATGGATATTTATTGTCGTGTAACCGAACAGGGACTTGTGCCAATGTATGACTCCGACTTGGAAGAAAAGAGGCGTTTGAAGATTGGCGATACCGTCTTATGTAAGATAAGCAGACCTCGCAATTATGAGTTTCATAAAAAGTTCTTCGCACTCGTGCGACTAACCTATGAAAATTTACCTGAACGCTTGCATTATATGTTGAGTATATGGAGCGAAGAGGATTTGCTGACTTGTCTTAAATTAGACCTTGGTTTAGCAACCACGGTGTATCACGGAGGAAAAGAGTTTATAAAGACTGGAAGTATCTCTTTTGCCGCTATGGACAATAGCGAGTTTGAGAATTTCTATCAAAGGACGATAGATGTAATCCTCAACAAGTACCTACGAGGCACCGACAAACAAGCATTGTTAGAGGAAATAGTAAATTTCAAATGAGCGACAAACTAAACCATCATCTTACCGTAGAGCCTTATCCCTATCAGCGAGAGGGCATATTGCAAGGGTTAGAGTGGAAACGCTTATTCATAGGAGATGAACCGGGACTGGGTAAGACATTGCAGAGTATCGGCATTGTCGATACCGCAAATGCTTACCCTTGCCTTGTCATCTGTCCTTCATCGCTAAAAATTAACTGGCAACGCGAATGGGAGAAGTTCACCGACAAGAAAGCGTTAGTGCTTGACAATGGCAACCGCACGACTTGGTCATACCTTCTGCAAATGAAGATGTACCATACTGCGATTGTGAATTATGAGAGCCTACGCAAATACTTTGTATGGGACATTCAAGGAGGAAAGAAATCTTTTAGCCTAAAAGATGTAGTATTCTGCCCTCAAATCAAGATGTTTAAGTCTATAATCATAGACGAAAGCCATCGAGTAAAAGATGTGTCTGCACAACAAACAATCTTTACCAAAGGTATAGCCAGCGGTAAAGAGTACATCATATTGTTGTCAGGTACGCCAGTCGTCAATCGCCCCGAAGATTTGATAACGCAACTTTCTATTATGGAGCGTTTGAACGAGTTTGGTGGTAAGCAGGCATTTCTCGCCCAGTTTGCAGAAGGAGAGAATTTGTGTAATTTGTCCGAGCAATTATATGAGCGTTGTATGATACGGCGTGAAAAGGCGAAAGTATTAACGCAGCTGCCCGATAAAACACGAATAGACCTATATGTAACTATTTCCAATCGTGAGGAGTACGAATGTGCTGTCAATGACCTTGCGCTGTACCTCAAAGAGTATAAAGGTTGTACAGACTGGGAGGTGCGCAAGAAAATGCGAATGAAGGCACTGGTGCAGTTTATGAACTTGCGTAGCCTTGCCGCCAAAGGAAAGGTTAAACAGGCAATAGACTTTGTTAATGTATTCCTCGAAAGTGGAAAGAAGTTGATATTGTTCTGCTCCTATCACGAAATAGTTGATGAACTGAAAAAGGCGTTCCCAAAAGCGGTATCAGTTACTGGGCGTGATAGCCCACAAATGAAACAATTTGCTGTTGATGAGTTTCAACAGAACCCCGAAGTACAACTAATAATCTGCTCAATAAAGGCGGCAGGTGTGGGCTTAACGCTTACAGCCTCGTCTAATGTTGCGTTTATCGAATTCCCGTGGACATACGCTGATTGTTGTCAATGTGAAGACAGAGCGCATCGCATAGGGCAGAAAGATAATGTTACTTGTTACTACCTCATCGGTTTGCATACCATAGATAACGCACTCTATCGCCTTATCCATAAGAAGAAGAGTATCGCTAATCAAATTATGGCAGCTGACGATGATATTCCAACAGATGAATTATACTTTAACGAATTAGCTAATTCTTTGTTTGACAATGGAAATCTGCAAGACTGATGTTAATAGTATTATTCGTTTGCTATCTGATGCGGCGGTCTTTTATCGCACTCACGCAAAAAGTACGAGAGAGATAGACCGCATTCGCCTACTTCAAAAGATGTCTAACAAACTAAATAGGAAACAAAAAGATGACAAAAAACGAATTGGCTACGCTAATGTCGAGCCGAACAAAAATGCAATCAAAGTCTGATGCTCTCAATTCTATTGAGGCGTTTATGGAAGAGGTCGCCAGTGCATTATCACAGGGCGAGTCTGTGTATTTGCGAGGTTTTGGCACCTTCCAAGTGGTTCGCCGTGAGGCGAAGAAGGCGCGCGATATTACTCGCAATACAGAGATTGTTGTACCTGCGCACAACACCGTAAAGTTTGTGCCGTGCAATACTCTTAAACGAAAAATGAATTTGCCTCGTACAAAGAGAAGTGGAGTATGCCAAAGAAGTTAATCTGCAACTTTGATGAAATGCTGAGGCTTGCTGAAAAGCAAAACAGCAAGCCTCCTCGCAAACCTCCATCGGAAGAGGAACATCACACCCAATGCCAGTGTGTGCAATGGTTCCGATACCAATTTCCTCAATTCGCTCTTAATCTTTTTGCTATACCCAATGGTGGCAAGCGTAGCAAAACTACTGGCGGAAAGTTAAAAGCGGAGGGAGCGTTGGCTGGTGTATTAGATTTGATGTTATTAGTGCCTATCAAAGATTGTAATGGGCTAATCATCGAAACAAAAACTGAAAAAGGTAAACTCACGGAGAAACAAAAAGAGTGGGCGGCACATATATCCCAGTTCGGATATATATGTGTGCTTGTACGCTCTTTGGACGACTTCATAGAAAACGCAACGGGGTATTTAACTGGGGATTTCTCCAAACTAAATAGGATTTAATTATGGCTAATCAAAAAGCAGGGCTTAACTACTTTACCATCGACACTGATAGGTATCAGGATATGCGTATTAAGCGACTGAAAAAGAACCTCGGTGGTCAAGGTGTTGCAGTGTACGATTATATCCTATGCGAGGTATATCGTGTGCGTGGCTACTACTATGAGTGGAATGAGGATACTGCTTTCGATATTGCCGAGTATTGGGGTATAAAGGAAACATTAGTGCAGGAGATTGTGAAATACTGCGGTTCTGTGGGTCTTTTTAGTAAAGAACTGCTATCTCGTGGGATTATAACATCTGCATCAATTCAAAGACGATACCTCGATATGTGCGCTCGTGCCAAACGCAAGGCTGTGGAAATTCCCGAAAAATACAAGATTATTCCCGAAGAATGTGCCAAAATTACGGAAGAATGTGCGATTATTCCCGAAGAATGTCCACAAAGTAAAGTAAAGGAAAGTATAGTAAAAGAAAATAAAGAAAATCATTCTCTCTCTGTATCTCCCTCAACAAGTTCGGGAGAACAGGTCGAGGGGCAGTCGGACGAGCCGACTCCCGAAGAGAGAGAGATTTTTTTAAGAATTTTCTTTTTTAAGAATTATAAAAATCCAGCGGCACAAGTTGAGCGTTTTATCAACCACTACAAGGCTACTGGCTGGGTACGAAAGGGGGGCGGCAAAATCAAAGACCGCATAGCCCTTGCCGAGTGCTGGGAGCCACAGGGCGATGCACAAAAAAATCGTTTTCAGTATCCCTTCCTAAATTTTTGGAAAGACTTGTACGATGACTTGTTGAAGATTGAGGAGGCAAAGGCGGGTTTGCACTTGATGATAGATAGTTTATTGGGCGTTGAGATGCAGGCTTATGACAAAAAGTTAGTGCTTATTCTTGAAAAGCCTCTAATGGACTATTTGGAAAGAGCCACACGACTTATGCACCCTCTCTTGGGTGAATACTATCCCAATCATAAGTTAGGGTATCGAGTAAGAAGAATTGACAATCATTAACCAAATTAACAACATTATGAAAAACCAAAAAGTTACAGTTGAAGTACCTGCTGGCTATCGTGCCGAGTGGGTAAACGGAGTATTAACCCTTGTAGGTAATCTTACCGACAAAGTTAGCAGAGTATTAGACAAGTCATTGCCTATTACAGAGCGAGTAAAGACCTTTGAAGATGCCGAGGTGATTACAGGTATGACGCTACCTGCCCCTGCATTGGAGTATCTTCCGAAAGATGTTATTGCCTATATGAAGTTGCGTATCATCGCAGCTGCCCTTAACGGGCAAAGCGAAGGCACTCTTGATGAGTTCCCGAAATTTGAGAAAAGCGAATACAGATGGTATCCGTGGTTCCTATTATATACTCAAAAGGAGATAGACGAGATGTCGGAGAAGGAAAAATCCCGTGTGGTGCTCCGTTCGGACAACTACGCGAATGCGGGTGGCGGTGTTGCGTATGCGATTGCGGGCTACGACTCGTCGCATGCGTACTCGTACTACGGTTCTCGCCTTGCCTTCAAAACAAAGGAGTTGGCAAAGTATGCAGGAGAGCAGTTCATTGACATTTGGGCTGACCTCGTGTTCAAACCACGAGAGGATTGCGAGGACTGCTGTTCTCAACCTTGTTGTGAGAGCGATGCAAAATAACAAATGATTGTGGGCGACCTCTTGCTGAATAGTGAGAGGTCGCTATTTTTTACAGGGCTATGACAGCACAACAATTTTTCAAATTAGTAACTGAAATGCGCGAGGCGCAAAAAGAGTATTTCCGTTTCAAAAATAACAAGGCATTGGTGGATAGTAAACGCCTTGAAAAGGCTGTTGATGCGGAAATAGAACGAGTTAAGAAGATTTTGTACGAAAAGCAAAATCCCAAACTCGATTTATTAAGGAGGTAAGAATGAAAAAGATAATGTTTAATGACCGCTACGGATTAACCAATGCAGTTATCGGTATGCGCAAGACTCAAACGCGAAGAGTTGAGCCCGATACACCGTTTGAGAATGTGGCAGAACACGCAGATAGTTTGGAGTACGAGGATGGCTACATCGTAGCATACAGCGATGGCAAGGAGGTAGGTCGCCATAAGTGCAACTACAAGGTTGGCGAGGTTGTCGCCGTAGCACAGCGATACTCTGAACTTTATCCGCCTGAGCACACTATTACTTTTCGTAATGCCAATGGCATTAACATTAAGGCTCGTTTAGACCAGTTGGACGGGTGGCGCAACAAAATGTATGTACTATCTGATTTGATGCCGTATCGCATTCGTATTACAGGGGTAAAGGCTGAACGCATACAAGACATCTCCGTAGATGATTGTTTCAAAGAGGGCATAATGATGGAAGACGATGGTATTAGCCCATCATACTATTTCTTGGATTGCGAACATAACGGATTTGTATATGGAAGAACTCCGCAAGAGTCTTTTCAAAGTCTGATAAATCGTATTTCAGGTGGTCATCTATGGAATAACAACGAGTGGGTTATAGCCTACGAGTTTCAATTAGTTATGTAGCAGGTATGAAATTGTTGTACATCGACTTGTTTTGTGGGGCTGGTGGAACATCAACAGGTGTAAATGCTGCCAAACTTAACGGCAAGCAATGCGCGGAAGTGATTGCGTGTGTAAATCACGATGCCAATGCTATTGCATCGCACGCATCAAACCATCCCAAAGCCCTACACTTTACCGAGGATATTCGCACATTGGAACTATCTCCATTGGTAAAGCACCTCAATCGTCAGCGCAAACGATACCCTAATGCGTATGTTGTTCTATGGGCATCGCTCGAATGTACTAATTTTAGCAAAGCCAAAGGTGGTATGCCACGCGATGCTGATAGTAGAACATTAGCGGAACATCTATTCAGGTATATAGAGGCATTGCAGCCCGACTACATTCAGATAGAGAATGTTGAGGAGTTTATGTCGTGGGGCGACCTTGACGATAAAGGTAAACCCATAAGTAAAGATGCTGGGCGACTTTACCAATTATGGGTAAGAAATGTATGCAACTATGGCTACCACTTTGCTCATCGTATTCTTAATTCAGCAGATTACGGAGCCTATACCTCTCGCCGTAGGTTCTTTGGAGTGTTCGCGAAAGGCGATTTGCCAATAGTTTTCCCCGAACCTACACATAGTAAAAGCGGTTCTTCTGATTTGTTCGGGTGTCTTGCGCCGTGGAAACCAGTACGCGAGGTCTTGGACTTTTCGGATAAAGGAGAAAGTATATTTGGGCGCAAGAAATCTTTGGTGGAGGCTACATTGGAGCGCATATATGCAGGGCTAATTAAATTTGTTGCTGGTGGTAAAGATGCTTTTATGATTAAGTGGAATAGTATGAGTCGTCAAGGCAAGTATGTGTGTCCGGGGATTGACGAGCCTTGCCCTACCGTAGCAACGCAAAATCGACTGGGGTTAGCACAAGTTAGTTTTCTGTCGAAATACTATGGCGGTAGTCCCGATGGAAAGAATGTGTCGGTTGATGAGCCTGCTGGCGCAATTACCACACGCGACCATCACGCATTTATCACAGCGTATTATGGCAACGGTCATAATCATAGCATAGATGAGCCAGCACCGACTCTTACCACAAAAGATAGACTCGCATTTATTGATATGCAGTATGGCAATGGCACTCCTTCGGCTATTGATACCCCAGCACCCACGGTAACAACCAATCCCAAGCACCAACTTGTTACCTGCGAACAATTCTTGATGAACCCTCAATATAGTTCTGCTGGCGGCTCTGTAAACAAACCGTGCTTTACCTTGATTGCTCGTATGGATAAAATGCCACCTTACCTAATAGCGACAGAAAAGGGCAATGTGGCTGTTGTCATAGAGAAAGGTGATAGTCCTGCAATGGTCAAGATTAAGCAGTTTATGGCGATGTATGGGATAGTTGATATTAAGATGCGAATGTTGAGAATACAGGAACTGAAACTTATTATGGGCTTCCCCGAAGATTACATTTTAATAGGCACGCAGGCGGAGCAAAAGAAGTTTATCGGCAATGCCGTAGAAACTAATCAGGCAAAAGCGATGACAACTGCTTTGGCAAAGGAGTTAAGCAAACCTCAATACAGAAGAGTAGCATAATGGCAAGAAGAACTGCACGAAACAAAAAGCCCTTTTGGGCTGTACAGGTAAGCACGCGTTCATTCGAGGTAGTTAAATGCTACTATAATGGTCGTGGCGTTTATCGACCTTTCTCTAAAAGAGATAAGCGAGTATTTCAACACGCTTGGGCAGAGTTAGAATATGCCGAAGAATTTGGTTTAAGACGACAACAAGAATTACAATCGAAACTATGAAACTCAAAACATTAGAGCAAAAAGCCAAAGAATACTGCGAGAAGAATATACCTAACCTGCCTGATATGCATTTTACTATTTCTACGGCTTATGAGGCTGGTGCAACTGATATGTATCGCGAATTGACAGAGTGGTACAACGCAAAAGACACATTACCTGAACAAAATCTGCAAATATTGTTCAAAGTTGGAGATGCCCGACACATCGGTGCCCGATACGGAGAGGATTGGATTTCTGATAATGGTACGATATTCAGCACAGAGGATATTAGTGGTTGGCGATTTATTTACGAATAAATGTGAAAGTTTTTCAAAAATCTTCAAATATTTTCAACTATGAGTAAGACACAATTCACTTTTACCTGTTCGGCTTGTGGCTTCAAGTTCAGTATGTACAGCATACATAATACCATTCCTTCTGCGTGCCCTCATTGCAAATGTATAGACTGGATAGCAGAGGATGCTAACATACAACGAGAAAAAGAAATAAAGTGGGAGCAACGCAGATATGAGTTAGCAAAAGAATTTCTACTTCGAGTCTGTTTCCCACCCGAAGTCTTTGAAAGTTGCTTGGGAATGCCTCAAAGAGCAGACACGGTAGCGCAAGTTGCCGTAATGATGGCTGATGCGTTGATTAAACACTTACGACAAGATGAAACCGAACAATCCGATTAGACCGACCTATGTCGCCAGCTGCTCCTTTGGTAAGGATAGTATCGCTACGATATTGCTGGCTCTCGAAAACAACGAGCCACTGGACAGGGTTGTATTCTCGGAGGTTATGTTCGACCACAAGAGGGGGATTAGCGGAGAGATACCCGAACATATCGCGTGGATATATTCGACTGCAATACCAAAGTTAGAGGCTATGGGAGTTAAGGTCGATGTGGTTAAAGCAGAGCGCGACTATCTCTATTTTTTCGCAAACGCCGTGGGGGGGGGAATACGCAGGCAAAATTTACGGTTTCCCAATCGGCGGCAAGTGTTTCATAAATAGAGATTGTAAAGTAACCCCCATACGCCGCTATTTGGCAGAAATAGCAGGCAGTAACCGAAAGATACGCAAGCGTATCGTGCAGTATATTGGTATTGCTATTGACGAGCCTGACCGCTACGAGGATTTTGACGGAAAGCATAAGGTATCTTTGCTGGTAAAGTATGGATATACCGAGGCTATGGCGCGAGAAAAGTGTAAAGAATATGGACTGCTCTCGCCTGTCTATGAAATATCCCATCGTGGCGGTTGCTGGTTTTGTCCCAACTGCAAGATACCTACACTCTCCCGATTTCGCAAGGTTCACCCTGAACTATGGGAGGAACTGCGGAAGTTAAGCAAAACACCCAATTTGTGTTCTTATGGCTTTAAGTACGGAAAGACCGTACAAGAGGTTGATGAACTATTAGATTGGGAGGATAGACAACTAACATTATTCTGAACATACTATGGATGTGGATTTACAAGGTTTCCTCGCCACAAGGAGGAGAGCAGACGGACTTGTTACAACAGATGCAGGTCGTGATTTAACCGACAAAGAGTTGAGGGCGTATTGTCGTTGGGGTTTGGCTCACGGCTATACTCGCTTAAAAGAGTTGCCCGAATTTGAAACCATCGAAAAGGAATTGAAACTATGACAAAGCGAGAAAAACGAGACCTTATTAGGTCGTTGAAGAAAGAGATTAAGACTCAATTGCCTATTATCTTGAATAGCATAGAATGCCCAACAATGACATCGGAGCAGATTGCATATTTCAAAAGCGGTGTAGGCAAAGGCATTGAAGTTTGTCTTGACATCTTAACCGAGGAGGAGTAAAGTTATGAATTTCGACAGTCCAATTTGTACTACCAGAGAGCAGTCGGAGCGATTGCTCGCTTTGGGGGTAAAGAAAGAAACTGCGGATTGTAATGTAATGCAGACTATCAGAGGTGAATTGTATTATATCGGCTTTGATATGCTCCGTTACAGAGATTGTTGTGCCCGATTCGGCAGGCATCACAACTACCAACCTGCTTGGTCGTTGCATCGGCTCCTCAAAATGTTACCCCAAGAGGTAATAATTGAGGGTACAAAATATAAATTATCCATAGACAGCTACTTGTGCGTTGAGTATATTTCAGAAGAAACACAAAGTCGTGTTGTGATGTCGGGAGAATTATCAAACCCCATCAGGTATTTTTGGAAGGGCGATGTGTTTGACCGTATTATCTGTTGCGTCTGTTGGCTAATCAAGAATAACTATTTCAATAAAGAGTATTTATACTAAAATTATGAAGAAACAGAAATTATACAACCTCGTTGTAACAGAGGCGCAATTACGCCTAATTGCCGATTGCGTAGAGGATTGTAGCCGCTTTGGTGGTGGTTAGTTCGGTATGACTAACACGGTGGCATTTGCAAATGTCGGCACAAAGTACGAACTGGATACTGGCGTGATGAGCGACATCGAAAGAGAGTGTGAGCATAGGAGGCTTATTCCTGCACTTGAAGGAGGCAGTTATCTCAAATATAACGCCACACCATTCGTCGGAAACACCTATCACATTTATCGAGAGATACGCCATTTCTTTGCTGTGAGGGATAACCTCAACAATGTGTATAGTAGCGCAAGTCTGCCGAGCAGTACAATAGGAACAATTAAAATCGAAGAAAGGAGTGAATAAATGAAAACTATGTTATTACGGATATTAAGGCGTGTGGCATACTATAAGATTGGAATTTGCTACTTCAAGTCGCAACCATTAAATAAAGATGTATATGCAATTGGTTGGCGTAATAGAATTAAGCCACATTACGCTTGCCACTCTTTTGAGCACGCCTACACAGAGAAAGAAGCGATAGAAAGACTTGCGTTCTATCGCAGGAAGTATATCCTTGACTATGTTAGTCCTCGCATCAAAGCAAGGAACCTTAAAAGGTACAACAAGAAATTAAAAAAGCTATGAGCAAAAACATCATTGTAGTTGATATTGACGGCACTATTGCCAGAGTTGGGGACAGATTGAAGTATCTCCAACAAGATAAACCCGACTGGGACTCTTTCTATGAGCATTGCGATGAAGATGCTCCTATCGAGGATATGGTGCGATTGGTTGAGGACTTTTACGAGTGGGGATACCACATTGTATTTTGTACTGGTCGCAGAGAAAGTGTCCGAGAAAAAACAAAAGAGTGGATTAAACAACATCTTGCTATTGGGTGGAACTATGACCTGCTGATGCGCAAAGATAGGGATTGGCGACACGATACCGAGGTTAAGCCCGAACTGCTCTCAAAGTTTATGTGGGCTAATAAATTCGCCACCGATGATATTTACTTAATCCTCGAAGATAGGGATAGTATGGTTGCTAAATGGCGCGAATTAAAGTATAGATGTCTTCAAGTTGCCGATGGCAAATTCTAACTATTACTATTATGAATATTAAAGAATTGAGTATTGGAGATTGGGTGCGATATATCCGTAAAAGAAAGAAAAACGATGATTATTTCCAAGTAGCACATATTTTCCGAGGAGAAAAAGAATGGCTCGTAGGTAGAAAAAACGATGATATATTTGGTAGCCATTCGCTTAGATTAAAGGATATCGAGCCTATCCCCCTCACCCCCGAAATCTTGGAGAAAAATGGGTGGAATAAAATTGTGCGAAATATAAAATATCAAACTTGGGTAAAAGGTGGTATATACATTCGCAAATACAGCGCAGAAGAATGGTATCACCTATTTATAGGGAGATTTGAAATGAAATTTAATTTATACCACACGCACCAACTGCAACACGCACTCCGCTTGGCAGGCGTGGAAAAGGAGATTGTGTTATGAGTAGAGAGTTTAAGATAGGAGATGATGTAGAATGGGTACGCTATGGAGGTTTGTTTGGGATTGATGGATTTCGGTGTAACGGAACGATAGTAGGTTTCGGTTTAATTGGAGAATGTCTATGGTGTACAGTCTATTGCAAAAATGATAAAGAGTTGTATCGCATAGAGGCTGAACGACTATCGTTAAAGGAAAACAATTAAGGAGATTGAGGTATGATGTACAAATTGAGGGTCGCAGCTATCGTACCCAAAGAGGTAATAGATAAAGCTGTTGCCGAACACTGCAAGAAGAACAATCTCAAAGTGGTAGATAAGCAGTTCTGCATTAGTATCGGCGGACATCTGCGTTGCTATACAGAGGAGTGGGTATATTTATTAGTAAGCAATTAACAATGAAACGAGAAATCAAATTCAGAGGTAAAACTGGGGACGGAGTATGGCTACACGGAGATTTGTGCCAACGAGTGATGGATACTTCGATTACTTATAAAATATTTGATAATGATAAGGAAATAGCATTTATGACTTTCCCTGTACTTCCTAACACCATCGGTCAGTTCACCGGACTACACGACAAGAACGGCAAGGAGATTTATGAGGGAGATATAGTAAGTTTTACAGCCGACAAAGAGTCTAAAAATTGGGTACGCCCTATCAAATGGCTTGGAGCAGGATTTACATTTGGAGATATATTTCCACTAAACTATCCGAGTGGTTGCTATGAGATTGTCGGCAACATTCACGACGACCCCGAACTACTATCGACAAACCATTAAAAACAAATAATATGAAAGTACACATCTATTTTATGAACAACACCAAGACGGTTGTTGTTCTTCCCGACTCTACCAATAAGGAAGAGTTGAAAATGAAAGTCAAACGAATGCTTGCCGAGGGACAAAACTTTGAACTCGGTGAGTTGATATGTAGGGCAAATCGAATTAACAATGTCGTATTCGACAAATAATGTCTAACTTAAACAAAACAAACAATGAAAAATGTAAAAAAGGTAGCCAACGCTTGTATAGTGGTGGCTTGCGGTGTGGTACTGGGTGCTTTGACCGCTGGTAATGTGATTGTGGCTCTTGCGGCTTTGTCGGCGCAGATTGTGTTTGCCGTGTTGTCGTTTAGTATCAATGCTTGCTCCTGTAAGAAAAGTGCAGAGAGCGAGAGCAAGCAATTAAATGTTAAGGTTGAACACATCTTCCTACCACAGGTAAAACCTGTTGCTGTTAAGGTCGGGTTTACTTGCGAAGATTTGGTGTCATTCGGAAACTATTTGCTCTCGCCTGAACGCGCAGCAACCATCGAGAAAGAGGAACTTAAAAGTTTGGTCGGCGATTGGGACATTCGCAACTGGCTTGACAAGAAAGTGGAGCCCAAGAAGAAAGAGCCTGCCGAAACCAAGTGCGATTGTGGTACCTGTGCACAAAAAGACGAGTAACGAATGTAGTATCGAACACGAGGCGGAGTCGTGCGACTCCGCCTTCATTCTTTTATTATGGAATTTAATGATTACCAAGCGCAGGCAATGACAACCTGCACAGAAAGCAGCAATAACTTTAATTATATGATGCTTAACCTCGTTGGAGAGGTTGGTGAGTTTGCCAGTAAAATTGCCAAGAGTATCCGCAAATCAGAGGCGACTATTGACAAGAACGATATATTCGTTAAGGGAGAATGGTTTCGCTCGTCCGAGAAAGACCTCAAAGCAGAGGCAGGAGATATTCTATGGCAACTATCAGGATTATGCTCTGTTATGGGCTGGTCGCTCGAAGATGTTGCCAAAGCCAATCTCGCCAAACTCGCAGACCGCAAGAACCGAGGTGTCATCATTGGCAATGGCGACAAACGCTAATTCTAATTCTTTCCAATTCTTTAACTATTGGAAAGAATTTTTCCTTAACATCATCTAAATGTCTGACTATTATGCAAGAAAAAACCGTATTGTCCATCATTATAGATTTCATCTTTGGACACAAGTATTACGCTAACATCATCAATACGCGAGGTGTGGAGAAGTATGAGTTGAGTTGTTTTATCTTCCGTACTCGTGGTGCAGCTGACCTACATCGTAGGGATATTGAAAGCACTACAACCTTTGCGTATGTAGAAACAATCTCGTTCCGCAGTCGCAGGAACTATCCGCCAGCACAAAGGATTAACAGATAAAATCCTATAAACCATCTTCCGTTTTACTTTTGTGATATGGTACAGAAATTTATCACTTGGCTACGAAGTCTTTTCGTATATGTAATTGCGGACGCAACAGATAACTCCATCACATTCTCGCGCCGACTATTCAAGTCGCTGAATGTGATGGGGCTTGATGTTGCCCGTATTTATGCGTTCTATATCCCCGATACAAAGTGCTATGGTTTTATGCTTAATCCACCGATTGAGCAAGAAACGCAACTTGCCGATGTGCAATTCAATAGTAAGCACAAGTGTATCGGGTTTGAGTGTCTTTGCCCTACGGTAAACCGTATCTTCTATGATTACGGTCTGCCTGCTAACTCTCGTTGTAAACTCTCTGTTAAGGTTCGGAAGACCGCAGAGGGTATGAAATACTATCAAATTTGTCGTCCCTATGTCAGCAATCCTCGGTAATACACGCCGCCCTGATGTTACTTTCTACAAAAGTGGGCGTATAGATATAACATCAAGAGTCGCCAAAATCCTGAACTTGGGAGATGGCGATGTTCTTGATATAGAGAAATGCTGTGGCGAGTGGCTTTTGTTCGTAAAACTACGCAATGTTGATGTAGTGGGTACACACGAGGCACGGTGCTACGCATCTAAAAAGAATAGCAGGAACTTTCGTGCTTACAGCAAGCGGCTGTGTGATGCGGTTCTTGCAGAACAACAAAAGACAGAAAAGGCTCGACTGGCAATGGGTGTTGCCATAGAGTTCAAACACTATGGAATGGCTGTGCCACTTATTATTCACTACACGCTATAACCTTTCGTTATTATGATACAAGACATTAAGTATAACGGATATTCTGCATCGCCTTCTGACTACGAGTGTCAAGATGGCGACCTCGCTGGTGCTATTGGACTTGTACCTGATAATGGTGCAATGAAACCAATTTTGCCGCCCTCAGTTATTATGCAGTGCGAGGAAAATGAGAGAGTGGTATTTATTCACTCCTCATATTCGTTTATTCACTATATAATTTTCAATAGTGAGAATAGCACATTGTATTATATCGACAAATCGTTATATTCGAGCAATAAAGTTGAAATTGCTCAAATGGCATATTCTATTATGCAGATTAACGCCATCGGCAATACTTTAATGGCATTGACCGAAGATGGTATATATTACTATCTATGGGTGGATGGTGCATATAAGAGTTTAGGAAACCATTTGCCTGAAATAGATATATCATTTGGTTTGGTGGGGCGTCCTCGCTTATTTAGTTTATCAGATGAAAGTAAAAGCACTTTTTCCATCTCGTTTAACGAAATTAGTGAGGGTAATTTGTATAATGAGTTATCAGAGGCGAATAAGACTAAAATCACTGACCAAATAATGGCAAAAGTCAATAAGTTTGTTGCGCAGGAAACTGTAAACAAAGGTCGTTTTTGCTTCCCATTTCTTGTGCGATATGCACTGCGATTATATGATGGTTCACTCGTTCATCATTCGGCACCGATACTAATGAACCCTTCGACAAAAACTGCACCTTGGGTATATTGGACACGCGCCAAAGGCAAAGGTGCTTATTCTACTGCAACTTGCAACATACTATTGGTGGCTGCAAATTTAGACTACAACCTTGAAAGCAATGATGACTTCTATATTTTAGAAGAATGGAAAGATGTAATAAAAGGCATTGATGTCTTTATTTCAAAACCTATTTATACCTATGACCAAAATGGGAAAGTTAGTTCATTTAATGATACTGACAACCATACAACTAAGTTTATAGGTAGGTTGTACGCAGAAAATAGAACTACAACTAATAATACTCTGGCGGAAGATAAATTACTTGGAAACTTTTCTTCCAAAGATTTTCTTGACCATTATTGCGAATGGACATATGCACAAATATATGCTATGTATTATTCGTCAGACCGCTCATATCCAGCCACAACTTTCAATCTTCCCGAATTCTCTGATAATAAAGTTGCAGAAAGTATTAAAAACACTTCTACATTTTATAAACTATGTTCGATAGATTTATCTGAAGCAATAGAGAACCATGGTACTCGTAAGGACATTGTAGTTGATAATGAATATTTACAATCACTTGTTACGCGAGAGGTGATGACAGATGATTATCTTTCTCACGACAATTTATGTGCTAACCATTCCTTTGTTTATAATAGTCGTCTTAACTTATCAGGGCTTCGTAGAAAACCATTTAGAGGATTTATCTCACAATCAATGTTCGCATATTGTAATGGTATGTATAATTGGGGTGCAAATGGGACTACATTAAATATCAATATGGTTCCATATTCATATGGTAGGTATTCGATAGCGGTATATATAAAAGAGAATGACCGCACTCTCGTTGTGCAGGCTGATGCTGGCTTATATAATTATAACGACTTACAATTGTTCAATAGTTTAGAGTTTACATATACAGATAGTACTGGGAATTCTACCACAAGAAAATCTCGGCACTCTTGGGGGTGTTATGTGTTCTATCCTAATCCGAATGCTTTTAAGTTGGTAATCTATAATATAGGTCAAGCGTGCTATGCCATAGATTTGCAACCTCACGATTTCTTAAACGGAGCATTTGCCTTACTTGATTATGAATTGGTGAGAGAAAAAAATTTTACAGCTCTACCTACATTGGATATGGAAATTACTCCACCAAATTTTAATTGGAAGGTTACGCAATATCCTATCTCAGTGCCTAACAAAATATACACATCGGAGGTAAACAATCCGTTTTACTTTCCTTTGCTGGGTATTAATACTATTGGCACTGGTGATATACTCGGCATTAGTACGGCGGCAAAGGCTCTGTCAGAAGGTCAGT